>CALSYL010000003.1 GCA_943841495.1 uncultured bacterium | reverse complement strand
AGAAATTTGGTTGAGAAATTAAAACTGTGGAATGAACTTAGAACCGTTCCACTCCCATCGCAGAGCATCATAACCATGTGAAATCCTGCAGATTCTTATGAAATCATCTGAATAAATCCATCTTGCCGTTGTTATCAATATCTTGAAGTCTGATTCTGTATATAGCATTGGATCGTCACCTGGTCCATGAGAATGCATATCCTTCGATAAAATTGTCTGAGTAGCGTCAAGATAAGTTATAGTCTCCAGAAGTGAGAGCAAATGACAATACCTGCCCACTATCGATATCCATGAGGACGACCCCAAGTTACAGAACCGATAATTTCAACATTTCCATCGCCATCCAAATCGCCAAAACAATAATCTAATACCTGGGGACTTTCATTTGGAAAAGGCGTTTCAGAATAATTACCAACATCGCTTGGCAAATCAGGTGAAGGTAAATATAAGTCTGATATCAGCTGTCATAAAATCCTCCTCCATTATTCCAGAAGATATAGTCTATTCACATTAGGTTTAGAAGAATCGTTGAAAGGAGGTGGTTCTAGCATGAAATCCATCAACGATGAGTTCAGGATAGATTGTCACCATTTAATATCATAAAAATCAGCTAATCCCAATAAGCAAATCCAATAACTCGATGAATCATGTGGGTCAACAACGATTAAAGAGGTATCGTATGTTAAAAATTGCATTTCCACCATTGTATTCCAAAAATATATGATTGATGGTCCGCTGACCTGTAGGGTATGTCTCCAGACAAAGCAACAACAATATCTAAATCACCATCCATTAGTCAACATCAGCCAGATGCACCGCCATGAGAACCACCACCAGCCGGAAAACTGTCATAAAACACTAAAGGCTGAAAGTACTCATCTCCATTACTCAGTCAGAGATAGACTACATGCTGCATTCTCCAACAGCGTGTGGTCCATGCATCCAATAAAGAAGATACATCAGGGAATATTATCACCATTAAAATCACCTATTAAGCTCTTCACGCAAAAAAATAGTACCTAGTATTATTTTGAATTAAAGACTTCATCAAGACGTGTAAATGTTTGATTGTCGCCAGTTCCTGATAAAACATGGCCAGTGGTGCTCTTCTAGCATTGGTCTTCCCAAGTGTCTGAGCAGCCAATACGTCTAGAATATCCCATCGCCATTCAAATCTGCTTCACTGAAGCACCAACCTCTTGAGCCTTAGAGACTCATCATTCCAAAACTATTCCAAAAATACCACTGGTCATCAATCCAATAAATCATTGTGTTTTAACTCATAAGAGGACCTGTTGTAGTTGATATAACGCTTTAAAGGTAATATCTACTGTGGCCGTTTCACCATTAGCTGGTACCATCATAAGCGTAATAGGTTAAGCTATCTGCTCCCCAGAAGGAGCTGGACTTGTTAATGGTTAACGTGGTACCATCGATAGCAGCATTGACATTGACGGGATTATCAACGATGTGGAAGGTGAGATTGTCTCCTTCTACATCGGTTCCAGTTAAGGTAATGGTATATCTTTATTGTTCCACTCTTCTACTGTGATATCTTCTACTACTGGTGCATCATTAATTGGGTTGATGGTGATGCATGCTGTGGCAGTGTTTAAAATTTTCTTTGCTGTAGTAGTCCACTGCTTCAAAGGTAAAGCTATCACTTCCGTAGTAGTTTCGTTGGGCGTATAAGTAGCTTTATCTCCTGTTATAGAGTACGGTTCCACTGGTTGGATTATCTTTGATGTTAAAGCTAATGGTATCTCCATCATACTCTTCTGCTTCTAAGGTGATTTCTACTGCGTTATCCTCATCCGTGATGTGCACTAACGTTCATGGTATTAGGATCATCATCTACTGCGGTGACAGTTACTGATACAAGACCAGCGTACTGCTAAGAGCACCATCACTTGCAATATAGGCAAAGGTATCAGTTCCATTAAAGTTTTCATTGGGAGTATAGGTTCCAGCTGCACCACTTGCAGTGACCGTTCCATTCTGCGGTTGAGTTGAGACACTAAAGGTTAAGGCTGCGCCTTCTGGATCCGACCCAGTCATGGTAAAGGTTGTTGGAGTATCCTCGTTCGTTGTAATACTTAAGTTGTTTACGGTTGGTGGTTGTGGAGCTGGTTCACTCTTGGTTGGTGAAGAGCAGGTCCAGATCAATGTTGCAAGTGGATGAATATGATTAAGAGTTTTTTCATAATTGCCCTCAGTTTTTAATTAAAGTCATTTTTCTGGCTTTGGTATAATTTTTTGATCTTAATTGATAAAAATAAATCCCACTAGAAACTTTATCACCCTCTTCATTTGTACCATCCCAAATCAGTTCATGTGGACCTGGAACTTTTATACCTTCATCAAAAGTTTTTACTACTCTTCCTCTTACATCATATATTAAAATTTCAATATCACTCTCTTCTGTTAAGTTAAATTTAATAGATGTTTCTTTGCTAAATGGGTTTGGATAGTTCTGGTAAAGGAAATTATTTTCCGATTTAGATAATATTATTTTATTGCTTGCAGTAGATCCATCAATTTTAAAAGATTGAATAGATAATTCGTCAGGAATTGTTCCGTTAACAACCTCAATAACTACTAAACCATCAGCTTTAGAAAGATTTCCAAAAGAGATTTGATAAAATTCATGATCATCTTGTAATAATAACATATTTCCAATATTATTTTCAATTTTGTATTTAGTATTCACATCTGACTTATCAATTTGAATTCGTCCACTAGTAATATCATTTGGAATGATAATAGAAATCTTATTTTCAATCTTTTAAAAACTCGATATTATGTTCATTCGTTGAAGTAGTATTGGTATTTATACGCTCAAATTCCCTGCTTGATGAGCTCCACAACCAATTTCGTGTAAATACATTCATATCAAATACGTCACTTTTATTATCAAGACTAGGCATCATGTAAGGAGCAGCTCCTGAAGCTGGCCCTATATCAATCCCTGGCCAAGCATTGACAAAAGCGTTTAAATCATTAATATCTAGATCCCAATCATTATCTGAATCTCCTAATAATTTTTTATAGGTAGTAAACGACTGTGTAATGATGTCATTGTTATCTGCGCCAGAATTTTCTGCTTTTAAACTAACGAAGTATTCGGTATGGTCATTTAAAGAGATATTTAAATTCAGATTTATATCATTCAGATTAACTTCGGTCCAATCTAAGATATTTGTAGTATTGGTTTGAGAATCTCCAACAGCCATAAAATATTTTACAGGAGTAAAACTAGCACAATCAAAATATGGGGTTAATGATATTTCTGTCAAACTTTTTGAATAATTATCATTTTCTAAATTATTTATTCTAAAGGAAGCTTGTCCGTTTCCAGAATCTCCACAATAATTGCCAAAATCATATTCATAGACAAACACCCCTTGTCCATCAGTAACATGAATAAATTCTAAAGAGCCATCTCCATTTAAATCTTCCATATCGTAGGCATTATAATGTGGGAAGTTATTTGTAAAAGACTTAAAAACGCCCTAGATCAACTACTTTAAATTTTCCAAGATGTGGATAAAATTTGAAAAATTGAAATCCTCTTGAATCATTCCAATCTCCTCTATAAGCATTTTGAGGATAATCTTCATAGGGTTCTAGCCTAAATGAAGGAACTAAGTCTAAATGACCATCTAAATCAATATCCTGTAAACGCAAAAATGCGGATTGAGCATAGAAATTCATTTCATCTTCATTATTGATAAAAAATGAGGAGGTTATATCATTCACATAACCCTGAGATTCATCTACTATTTCATAAATTTTTACTTGATTTGGAATTTCATTATCAGCTACTCCTTGGTTGTTTTCCTCCATAACCACCAGTATAATAAGCTATAATTTCTTCTGAACCATCTTCATTTATATCCTCAACATAAACATTTCTCACCATTAATTTAGGATGAACCTTATCTAGCACAACTATATCGCTAATATCTGTATCGAAATCTCCTGAAGAATTGCCTTTAATTAAAGCCAAATTGTAATCGTAGCTTCCTGTAGATGGTAACGTCTTAATCCAAGTACGACATCGCTTAACCCATCTCCAGTAACATCGTGCACTACAAGATGTCCTTGAGCAGAATCAAATTGGGTTTCTCTATAAGTTGAATCAAAATTTCCATTACCATCATTTTCAAGTATCATAAACCACCTACCTGTTGATGAAACAGATGAATAGCCAGTACTTATAATGTCATTATCTCCATCTCCATCGATATCACCAACACCACTCGCATACATTGAAAGGAAAAATGAACCATCAGAAGAATTTGGTGTTGCTCCATGTGTAATTTTACTGTATTGATCTACAAGACCAGTATTATCGTATGAAAAATATCTGAGCTTTTTTTGACTATCATCATTATAGTCTTGATTAAATACTAAACCTCTTGAGTCCATCCACTTCTTAATGTAATTCCAATGTGGATGATGAGGTGGCCAATTTGTATGATAATGCTCTCCAAAATTTAATATCTCATCAATACCATCGCCATTCAAATCCGCTTCGACAGCCATATTGGGTGAGTGAAAAATTGTTTTATTTTCAAAATTATTGTAACGTCCATCAAAGTTAAGATTGCCATTATTAATCATATACACTGGATTCGCAAGCTGGTGAATGTTAAAGTTTCTTCCAAAATAATTTACCCTATAGTCACCAAAAATCATGTCTGTTAACCCATCGCCATTTATATCTCCATAAAATGCTTGATTTTCCCCAAATCCAGGAGCTCTCCACATTACATTCAAGTCTCCAAATTGTGGTTCAGCATTAGGATCAGCAAAAGGATCCATATACAAATTTTTCTGTTAAACCTGTTCTTACAATTGTTGTTGTTCGATTGGTCGGTGATTGCTCGCGATTGTCCTTCTAAATATATTCTAAGTTGAAGCGTATCAACGGCTTCCGCTGAAGAAGAAGATTTATTAGTGACAGACAATTCATAATCATATAAATATTTTGTGTCAAAATTAAGCAAAGAGACATCGCTTGCCGAAATTTCATAAGAGGATGCATTAGTAGATATATGACCATTAGGATCGTCCACTTGTTCTAAACTCAAGAGAAACTATTGTTCTATCTTCGCTGTAAATCTCTTTTAAAAGCAGCATTGATTTTATCAGTTAATGATACAACATGTGATGCGTAAGACTCTGATAATGACACCCTGATAGTTGATGGGTCAGACCAGTCTCCAATTCCATCCCCCATCCACATCTTCCTGAAAAGGGTTCCAATGCAAAGGAGAATTATCAACATCATCAGCAAATCCATCACTATCTGTATCTGTTTGAGCAAAAACTAAATTCAAGACCAGGGTTAATATTACAATTATTTTTTTATTCATTGATAAAGTATCCATCTACTGTTTGTTCTGTTGTTATTTGATCTCCATTAATATCAAGCAAAATTTGGGAAGCAATCTCATCAAAAGATAAAATAGAAATAATATCATCTTGAGCGGATGATTCAATGGTAAAGTTTAAAGTTGCCAAAATTCCATCTCCTGAAACACTAGGTTTATCAGCTGAAAGCGTTGAAGTAAATATTTTTAAGCTAGTTGAATTATTTGCGCTGTCATCTGTCTCTTCTGATATAAACATTGGAGCAGTATTGCCCTTTAAAAAATCTCCAGCTACAACACTATTTAAAGTCAAATCGCTTGTTGAATAATTTAGAATCATCTGTGCAGAAGTAAGATCTGTAACTCCTAAAACGTTAAGCTGTACGGTTACATTTTTTCCTACTGACGTATAATTATACTTCGGATCTACAATTAGAGCTGGTAAAGAAATGTTATCTACAACAATATAATCTTCAAATATTTGAGATGTAGATCCTAAATCACTGTCTAATGTTACAGTGACATCATATATCCCATTATTGCTATAAATGTGAACTGGACTATCATCTGTACTTGTAGCACCATCGCCAAAGTCCCATAATACGGATGAATAATTCGTTGAATTATTTGTAAATACAACCCTTAAATCTTTTGTACCTGTGGTAGGTGTCGCTGAAAAAGATATAGCTGGATTAATATCAGTGACAGTGATTGTACCAGATGCAGTATTGCTATCTAATTGACCATCATTAGCCTTGTAGGTAAATGTATCAGTTCCATCATAATTCGCATTTGGGGTATAGGTAACTATCGACCCTGATAGCGAAGTTGAACCATTCGAAACATCATTAACAATACTAAATGTTAATTCATCTCCTTCTACATCTGTTCCTTCTAGATTAATATCTACTGATTCACTGTTAAAGCTTTGTCGACTATTTACTGACGCACTAACATTAGCTACCTCTGGAGCGTCATTGACTGAATTCACTATAATAGTTGCAGTAGCAGAATTTAAAATTTTTCTTGCATTAGAATCTTCAACTTGAAAAGTAAAAGTATCTGTACCATACCAATTTTGATTTGGAGTATAAGTTGCAATAGCTCCAGCAAAAGATACTGTTCCATTTGAAGGGGTTGTCAATGATGGTAAATAGAATATTATCTCCATCTTACCTCAATTAAATTCATAGTAATGTCTATTGACTCATCCTCATTTGTTGTTGCAGTAATATCAGAAGTTTGATGGTTCATCATCTACTTGCGAAATAGTTGCAACAATTGATCCGATATTACTATTACCATCAGCATTGGTAGCAAAATATGCGAAGGTATCAACTCCATTAAAATTATGATTTGGCGTATAAACAGCTGAACTACCATTAATTTGGATTTGTCCATTTTGTGGTTGAGAAGATAAAGAATAAGTCAATGTTTGAGATAATGGATCAGTTCCTAAAAAAGAAAATGTTGCCGAAGAATCTTCTTCAACAGTAAAAGCTATGTTTTGAACTGAAGGAAGTTGTAATTTAGGTTCTGTGGGAGAGCCGCCACCACCACCACATGTTGCTAACCATACAATACTTAATAGTATTAAAAAACGTTTCATATTAAAATATACAAAAAATTATTTTAGAATGTATGTATGAAATATACTATTACCCTACCCCGCCTTGTTTTTGATTTAGGTTGAGAAATTTGGTTGAGAAATTGTATACCAATTGTATACCCAATTAATTGTCGTCTAATGTACGTTTTTGTAGTCATCTTTGAATAAAGAAGAGGCTACCGAAGTAGCCTCTCTTTTGTCGTCTATATTGACTTTATGTGTAAGTGGGCGATACTGGATTCGAACCAGTGACCCTCTGCGTGTCGAGCAGATACTCTAACCAACTGAGCTAATCGCCCCAATTTTCAAAAATTAAATTAACCTGTAACGTTTGAAATTAATTTATCAAACCATCTATCGGGTAATATACTTCTCATTGTCAAAAGTATCCAGCTATAAGCTCCTGCAGAATACCTTGTTTTAGGATTTTTTGCATCAATGGCTTTATTGATCACTTTTGCAATAACAATTGGGTCTGAATAATCATCAAAACTACTATCTTCTGAATCGTCAGAATTATAGAAGTCTGCATAAACTGAATTTTTACTATATTTTTCAAAATATCTTGCAGAATAATTACCGATATTTGTTTTAATTAGACCTGGCTCAATAATTACCACATCTATTCCAAATTGTTCAACTTCCAATCTAAGGACATCAGACCATCCTTCAAGTGCATGCTTAGATGAAACATACCATCCGTAAAGCGGATTATATGCCTTACCAAGTACGGAGGAAATATTGATAATAGTTCCACTTCCCTGTGCTCGCATATGTGGTAAAGTTGCTTTGACCGTTCTTCCAATACCAAATAAATTTACTTCAAATTGATACAGTGCATCTTCCATAGAAACATCCTCGATGGCACTTCCAACAGCAATTCCAGCATTATTTACCAAAACATCTATTCTTCCTTGTTCTGCAATAACTTGATTAATAGCATTATCAACATGGTCTTGTTTTGTTACATCCATCACTAATGCTACTCCACCAATATCGTTGAGATATAGATTCTCTTCAATTAAGATATCTCCGCCATAAACAATGTGCCCTTTTTCTATTAAGTATTGCGCGGTAGATTTTCCGATACCATGAGCAGTACCAGTGATTAATACAACTTTTTGCTTGTCAGTTGCAAATACAGTACCAACTAATAATATTGATATAATAAATTTTTTAAGCATTTTTATCTCCTATTCACTTTTAACATAATTATAAACCTTAAACAACTTTCTTAATTAATAAAAAGAATAAATCTATCAAACATTTTGTCTGTCATAATTCTTCTTAAAAATATACCCATTTTACTATAAGCTCCAGCAGCATACCTTGTTTTAGGATTACGAGCATTAATTGCTTTATTAATGACTTTTGCAATCACAATTGGTTCAGATTGATTTGAAAGAACAGAGCTTTCCGAATCTGCAACTGGTTCTCCATACAAGTGTCCATAACTAGAGTCTTGTTTATATTTATCAAGATAGCTTCTTGAAACATTAAAAAAATTAGTATTTATAGCTCCAGGCTGAACAATCACTACGTCAATATCAAATTCTTTCAATTCAACTCTTAATGCGTCTGACCATCCCTCTAAAGCATGTTTTGTTGATAAATACCAGCCAGCTAACGGACCATAAGTTTCGCCTAAAACTGAACTGATGTTAATTATCGTTCCATTTTTTTGATTTCTCATATAAGGGAGCACTGATTTTGTAACTCTAGCAACACCAAATAAATTGACGTCATACTGGTAAAAAGCATCTTCCATAGAAACTTCTTCAATAGCTCCATATACGCCCAAACCGGCATTATTTACAAGTACGTCAATTCTTCCATGATCGCTTATGATTTTCTTAATAGCTTCATCTACATGCTCTTGATTGGTAACATCCATTTCTAATGCTACCCCTCCGATATCATTTAGATATAGGTTCTCTTCAACCAAAATATCTCCACCATAAACAATATGACCTTTATCAATTAAATATTCTGCTGTAGACTTTCCAATACCAAGAGCTGTTCCAGTAATTAAAATTACTTTTGGGGAATTAGCCATTAAAAAACCAACAAACGATAATACAATAAATATTTTTTTAAACATTAATACTCTCCTTCAATCATCTTTTGAATTAATAATAAACCAAGCAAAAAATTGCATAATTTTATTGAATATTTTTTCAAATATCTTTTGCATGCCAATAAGCTAATCCTATAAAAAGATATTGGAAAGGTAATCTAGCCCATGCCAACTCTTTACTAATACCCATCACTTCACCGTTGGAAACAGCAAGATACAAATTAGCTGGAAAAACAGTAATCATTAGAAAAATAATTCCCCAACCGGCTATAAAACGTGTTTTTGGATTAATTAACATAAATCCAAATAATAATTCAAAAAATCCACTTATGTATACTGCAGCATAATGACTTGGATACTGTGGCGGCATAATTTGCAAAAACCATTCAGGTTCAATAAAATGCTTTACTCCAACATTCATATAAAAACAAGACATGATAAGAATTGTAATAAATTTTAATTTTGAAGTCATACTGAGATTGATCCTTTTCTAAAATCAGACTTTGAAAGCTTTACATTAACCAATACTGGATATCCAAGTTTAGCATCTGCTTTAGCTTGCTTAAGCGTGTCAATTAAAGTATCCTGATTGTCAACGTAATACCCTTTACCTCCGTACCCTTCAACGACTTTCTCATATGCATTAAATGCTAATTCTGTTCCAATATTACTTCCCAACATTTGTTTTTGTTCTCTGGCAATTTGTTGCCAAGATGCATCGTTTCCTATAATAGCAATAACAGGAAGTTTATGTCTACAAAGCGTATCAAACTCAGCTAAACTATAAGCGCTTGCTCCATCACCATATAAAATCCATACCTCTTTGCTTGGTAACGAACATTTTGCTCCTATAGCAAAACCTCCACCAACACCCAAAGTACCAAACGGACCAGGATCAAGCCACCCTAAAGCCTGTCTTGGTTTTATAGCATAAGAAGCAGTACCAACAAAGTCTCCTCCATCTGCAACAAGAATGCTTTCGTTATCAATGAGCTGGTCAATTGCTTTGCATAAATATATTGGGTTAACATTGTCAAATTTTTCTTCTGCTAAAATATTAATCTCATCTTCTCTTTCATGCTCAAGAGATGTTAATTCATCTATCCACTCTTGACATGAAGGCGCATTAATTATTTTACCAATCTCATGCATAATTCTGGAAGGATCACCATTAATTCCAATATCGGGCTTTCTATTTCTTTTTAAATCTTCTTTTGATTTATTAACCGCAATCAAATTGGCATTTTTATTTATGGAAAACCCATAACTCAATCTAAAATCTAATGGAACACCTAAAGTAACAACCACATCAGCATTTTTAAGTGCATGTTTACGATTATGCTTAAAAAAGAATGAATCTTCTTTTCCGAAACATCCTCTTGCCATCCCTGATGTATATGTTGGAACATTCAACTTTGTAATACTTTTTAAAAACATGGATAAAAATTCTTTGTTTTGTGTGACTTGATTTCCAAGAATAAAAACAGGTTTTTTAGCTCGAACAATGCTTAATGCTGCTTTGTCAATTTGCTTTTGATTTAATTTAAAATCCTTAACTGGATGTATTTTGATTGATGATTTTTTTGTTGAGAATAAATCATTTAAATGTCTATTGACATACCAATGCATAAACTTTGCAACCAGACCTTCTTTTGGAAGCTGATTAATATGTTCTTTTCTAATATCTTCTTCAGGGTACAATAGATCTATAGGTAGTTCTACAAATACAGGTCCAGGAACGCCTGAATTAGCAATATTAATGGCATTAGCTAGTGTAGGTATCACATTTCTTGCTTTGGAAACGCTAACGGCTGATTTTACATAAGTTTTAAGCAATGAAATTTGATCAATATCTTGTAGCGATCCTTTACCTTTTAAAAGTGTAGCTGCTGCTCCACCAATTAATAGCAATGGAGATTGGGCCATTTGAGCATTTTTAATAGCGGTAACTGTATTTGTTACTCCTGGTCCAGCAGTAACTATTGCAACACCAATTGAATCGGTTAATCTTGATACTGCGTCTGCTGCAAATACGCTAGATACTTCATCTCTAACTTGAATTATATCAATATTTTCTTTTTCGCATCCGACTAAAATAGGAGAAATGTGTCCACCGCATAACGTAAAAACCTTGGATATATTTTTTTCTTTAAAAAATTTACCTACTTCTAGTCCAATATGTCTCATTTCTGAGTCCATAATTAGTTTAATGCAACTTCTGCTGCGGAAGAATTAGATAGAATAGATAAATATTGGGACTCGTCAGCAAATAACTCTAATGCCTTTAAGACGACCTTATCGTCTTTTAAATAAAGATTATAACGGCCTTCGTAACCATTATAGTAAAATGCAAACTCACCATGAAGAACACGTTGAATAAGATCTATTTCATTTTCAAACATAATTGACTGCGTTTTCTGAATTTGTTTCTCAATAACGCTAAATGCATTATTCATAAATAGATTTTTTTCATCTTCGTCAGTAAGTTTATCTTTAGCAAGCTTCAAGTCTTCTTGACCATCAACATAGCCACTAATACTATTTTCGTTAATGAATGATTCAAATTTTGTCATCAAATCTTGATCTTCCAAAACATCGTTAATTGATGAATATTTATCGCTGTTTTGTTGAACAAATTTAAAGTATGCGCCATTTCTTAATATTGCAGCAGCTAAAGGATAAGATCCTTCATCTTTAACCGTTACATCTGGTGAAATTCCTCCACCGCCCTTAACAGTTCTTCCTGCCATTGTTTGAAAAAGACTATCGGATACGGCTGACGAATTAGCAATCAACTCTTCGTCAATAAATTCTCTTTTTTGCAAAGACCTACCACTTGGAATGTAATACTTTGAATTTGTAATTTTTAAAGCAGTTTCTTGGTTAATACCAATTACAGTTTGAACTAAGCCTTTACCAAATGATTGACTACCTAATATGACAGCTCTATCATGATCTTGCAATACGCCAGCAACAATTTCACTCGCTGAAGCGCTTCCGCCGTTTATAAGTACTGCTAAATTTATACTTTCTGGAATTAAAGCATTGTTCAATGTTTGGTAATTTTTAATACTCTTACCTTCTCTACCTTTCGTAGAAACAAGATCTAAATTTTTCGGAAGAATCAAATCCAATAAATCTAATGAAGAAGATAACAAGCCTCCTGGATTATCTCTTAAGTCAATAACAACATTGCCTGCACCTGCTTGTAATAAGCTAATTATTGCATCTTTAGTTTCTGTAGCTGTATTTATAGAAAAATTAGTTATTCTTAAATAACCAACATTGTCATTTAACATACCATAAAATGGGATGTCTTTGATAGTAATCACATCTCTTACAATAGAATAATCTTGTATTTCACCTGAAATAGGTTTTTTAATTGTTAAAATTACTTCTGTACCTGCTTTACCTCTTATCTTACTTGTGGCATCTTTTAATTCTAGTCCTGCAGTTGCTTCACCGTCAATGTTCATAATAGCATCCCCAGTATAAATACCCGATCTAGAAGCAGGCGAACCTTCAATTGGGCTAACAACAGTTAATTGATCTTCGTACATATAAATCTCTAATCCTACTCCACTAAATTCTCCTTCTGTTTTAACAGAAAGATCTTCTAAATCTTTTTGCTCATAATACTCTGTATAAGGGTCAAAGTTGGAAAGCATTGAATCAATTATTCTAGTAGTAAGCTGTTGCACATCAAGCTCATGAATATATTCGGTAAGCAGATACTTATACACTGTCATTATCTGTTGTTGTGAACGAGCAATTTCTCTATAGATATCCATCTGTTGACTTCTTACAAAGCCAAATGAAATCACTGCAAATAAAAAGAAAGCGTATAGATAGTTTTTTATTGACTTCATATATTAAATTTTTCTTTCACATGAGTCCAAATATCAGCCTTAACTTCATCAATAGATCTATCTCCATTTATAACGATAACTCTATCTGATTCGCTTTCGCTAAGCTTTAAATATTGGTCTCGAACTCTTTGCTGAAAATCATTACCTTCTTTCTCAATTCTGTCTCTTTCAACTCGCATTCTAGAATTTGCAACATCTATTGAAATATCAATAAAAAAAGTAAGGTCCGGTTTCAACGTGTAGGTACCAAACTCATTGATTGTATCCAAAGATTTCACGCTAAGACCTCTTCCTCCGCCTTGATATGCCAATGTAGAATCTGCATACCTATCTGCCACAACCCATTTACCATCAATAATTTGAGGAAGAATAACTTTATCTGTCAATTGAGCTCTACTTGCAATCATAAGCAAGGCTTCTGCTCTATCAGACATGGATTCTTCTGCATGTAACAGCAGCTTCCTTATGGATTCAGAAATAGGATCTCCTCCTGGCTCTCTTACAAGTTTTGCAGATAAGCCTGCTTCAATTAGTCCATCGATAATGAATTCTGCTTGGGTTGTTTTACCGCAACCATCTACCCCTTCAACTGTTATAAACTTTCCGCTAGAAATGGATTCTGTCATCATTTTTGCCTATCATTATTACAATTTCACCTTTTACTTTTGATTTAGAAAAATACTCAAGTACATCAGATAAATTACCTCTAATAATTTCTTCATACAACTTAGTTAATTCTCTTCCAACAACAACTGAACGATCACCAAGATGTTCAAGTAATTGTGTTAATGTTTTTTCTAGCCTAAAAGGACTTTCAAATAAGATAATTGTATTGTTTGCATGAACTAAATTTTGAATTTTTTTCAACCTTCCTTTTTTCTGAGGTAAAAAACCATGAAAAGTAAATGAATCAGAAGGTAATCCAGATACACTCATTGCAGCAGTGATTGCTGAAACTCCTGGTATAGGAATAATTTTTATTTCATGCTTGATACATTCTCTAATAAGACTATATCCAGGGTCACTTATAGTTGGAGTACCTGCATCTGAAATTAATGCTAAATCATTACCTTCTATTAACAAATTAACTATCTTTTGAGATTCTTTTTCACTGCTATGTTCATGATAGCTTATCATTCTTGTTTCAATACCATGTGCAGATAATAATTTTTTTGAATTTCTGGTATCTTCAGCGAGTATAATATTTACATTTTTGAGCGTTGAAACTGCGCGTAAAGTAATATCTTCAAGATTGCCAATTGGAGTTCCAACGACAAATAAATTACCTTTATCGGACATTATGATAGTTTGTTGAGCGCTCTTCTAAAACAATCCATACCGAAATTTATATCATCTTCAGTAACGTTTAAATGCGGCCTAAATCTAATAGAATAATTTCCAGATCCTAATAAGATAGAACCTTCATCTAACAATAGTCCAGCTAGCTTATCTCTATCTTCGCTTGAAGGTAAATCAAAAGCGCAGTATAAACCCTTTCCTCTTGAATTTGATACCAATGAAGGGAATTCATTCTGCAAATCATGTAAACTGTTAAGTAAAAATTTTCCAGACTCTGCAGCTTTATGAACTAAATTTTCTTTTTCTATTAACTCAAGGTAAATCGTCAGTCTAACCATGTCAACTAAGCTACCGCCCCAAGTTGAGTTAATTCTGCTAGATTCTCTAAATACATTCCCGTCAACTTCGTCAAATCTTGTGCTTGCAGCAATTCCACATACCTGTGTTTTCTTTCCAAAAGAAATGATATCAGGCTTTGCTGAAAGACCAGGACCGCATGAACAGTTGTCCGTACAAGTACCAGTTGAAAAGTGTTGATGGGCCCACATTTTACCAGTAACACCTATACCAGTTTGAACTTCATCATAAATTAAAATAATATCATTTTCATCAGCTATATTTCTTAATGACTGCATAAATTCACATCTAAAATGATTATCGCCACCTTCTCCTTGAATCGGTTCAATAATTATGGATGAGATGTTGTCAGGATTATCATTTATTGCACTCTTTATTTCATTGATAGCTTGATTTTCTAAGTCCACGATATGTTCCATATTATCTTCTATAGGAAATGTAATTTTAGGATTTGATACTCTAGGCCAATCAAATTTTGGGAAATACATTGTTTTCCTTTTATCCGGAGAATCTGTTAAAGACATAGTATAGCCTGTTCTACCATGAAAACATTGCTTAAAGTGAATTACTTTTTCTCCTTTAGCAGAGCTTCCTTTTGCCATATTCTTTCTTCTTTTCCAATCAAAAGCGGCTTTAAGTGCATTCTCTACAGCTAATCCGCCTCCTTCAATAAAAAATGACAAAGGAAGATAATCTGGTTGAGCAACTCTTTTAAAAGTTTGAACAAATTCAGCCATTTCTTGTGAGTAAACATCTGAATTTGTTGGCTTATTAATTGCAGCAATTCTTAATCTTTCTGATTGCTCAATAACATATGGATGATTGTATCCAACTGATAAAGAAGCAAACATTGAAAATAAATCTAAATATTCTTTGCCGTTTACCTTATCTACTAACCATGAGCCATGCGATTTTTCAAGATCAATTATTGGAGACATTCCATCAGCTAAAATGCTCTCGCCGATGACGCTTCTTATTTCAGATTTTTTCATTTAAGATACTCCTATTTTTCACGGTTTTTGAAGGACCAAAAACCTAAAACAATAATAATAAATAATAATACATAAAAAGTTCCATAGTTGTAGTCAACAGATGAATACTCAATCAAGTCATTGAATCTTCCGATTAATAGAGAGATTCTTCCCATAACTGCAAACCCAAATGAAGCTCCAAAACTTACCATTAAAAAGTAAATACCTAGACGAGTAAATCTACCAAAATTACCAGTTTGCTCTTTTGAAAAATAAAAATACATCAAAGAACTTATGGTACCGATCAAGAGGACAATATTGTTGAAAACACTATCTCCTCCAAGACTAAAAAATGGTAATGAACCACTAAAAAGATCTACTGAGCTTGCCTTCACCTGATTTAAAACATTCGAGTTTAAATATCCAAAAGCCTTCAATCCAGCAGCTATAGCAACTGTGTAAGCAATTCCCCATCTAGCCATCCAATTAAATTGCTGAAACACACTTAAAAGCATCATTAAGCCTAAAATAAGAGGAAATAAATACAGGATATTAAATTCATGATTAAAGTCAAATTCTAAACCGGTAAATGAGAAAGGACCATCTTTAGGGAAAAGCCTTCCAAAGAGGTTTGGATAAATTTGAGTCCAAAAACTTATCGCAGCCACATAAGCTGCGGAAATCCCTACAAAAACATGTTCAGCAATCTTATAGAACGGGTTGTCCTTATATAAATAAGAAAAAATACCCAACGTTAAAAACGCCGCTATCCATGCTCCAAAAATTGCAGAAAAAGTCATTAATACTTCCTATCTCTTCGTTGCTTAATAAAAAATGCTAAATTTCCAAAAACAATGAATATGACAATAACAATATGCGCAAACGATTGTGCAGCCATTCCTTGTATAGCAATTCCAGGAGAAGCAATTAATTTTTCATACTCTGCTGCTCCAGGCATACCTGCTAGTAACCCAATCAACTGTCCAGTCTGTACATAAGGAATTACTTCATTTACTTGAACTGAAGTTGTTCCTGATGACATAGGAACTCCTGTCGGATCGCCGCCATATTTTACCCATTCAAATGTTCCTGGATAACCTGCTGAACCACTGTAAATATAGGCGAAATCATTTAAGTTTTGGATTTCGTCCATCATTTCAATGTCATCAATAAATCTACCCTTGGCATCAACTGTATAGACTTTTCGTAAATCACTTGCAAGACCTTTAATAACAGCTTCAGCGCCTGGTCTATAACCAAGCAAAATATAATCTTCATATTCTTTTATATCGAAAGTTGATTGATTATCAGGATTTACTGAATCGGTAATTTCTTCCAACGCATCTAAAGCCATATAAATACCATCTGGCCATAAACATGAAATATAAATTTTATGTCCATTTCGAAGCATATGTCTCATAACTCCAACATTCATTGGATGAATTTCTGGACGAGTGCTTGGCCCATAATCAAAAGAAACTAAAACTTTAGAATTTTTTGGAATATTATCTATTCCTTCATAGAACTTAACAGTTGTAGGTGTTTCTCTAACTGGCAAAGTTATAGGTGTCAATAATGGTATAAGCACAGCTAAGCCAATCAATAAGAAGATAAATCTTCTATCAACAGCTCCTAGCTTTAAAATGATATCTTCTAAAAACTTCATTATTCTCCTAAATAAGATTTTTCTAATCCAAAGATATATCTAAGACTTGTTGCGACAATTCCAAGCCCAATACCAATTAAAATTGCTCTAGATCCAGCCAAGTTAGGGACTAAATAAATCCATTCTTGAAGAGCAGGTAAGTAAAAAATAGCTGGTTGATCAATTGGCCAGCCCATAGTAAATCCTAATCCAGTTATTAAACCAAAACTTCCTAAAACCCATCCAAGGGCCATATTACGATTTCTAGTGTACGCATTTACACCAAAACCAACTGAAAAGGCAATAATATACATTACTACCCATGAAGAGATTAAGCTTCCAACAGGAACTCTTCCAAGCATAATAATAATCCCAGCAACTAATAATAAAGACGCTTCAAGATTTCTTGCTCTAAATGCTCTAAAAGAAGCTGATGCAACAAAAAATGCTAACAAAGCAAACATAGTTGCAGAAAGTGGTGAGAAAATATATTTAAACATCCATTGAAATAAACTTCCGTCAGTTTGAACATGCGCTCCCCAATCTACAGGAACTACCTGTTCAGTAGAACCTAAAGCTAGTACCGCCTCTTCTGCAGCGCCTTGACTGAAGTAAACCTCTTCTCCAACAAAATATGCACCCCTAATAAAAAACCCAATGATGAAAGCAAAAAAGAATGAAGCAATTGCAATAGCGCTATATTGCCAACCAGATTGCTGTTTTAACACTTTAATAAATTGAAGTTTTAATAAGTTTAAAGCTCCTAAAAACACAGCAAAGGCAGCTATAATATCAAAAAACTGAGTTGCATCGTCATTAGCAAAGGTTTCAATAGTTTCATTATCGATAAACCATGCACTTAATGTTAGCGCTCCAAAGAATGCTACAATACCAATAGGGATATATCTCTTTAATAACATGCTATAAATTCAACCAGGTTATAAGATTAAAATTAGTTAAACCTAAATCAAAAAATGCTCTGGAAACAATTGACAGCAAAATAAATCCAATTAGCAACACTTTGATTATATCTTGAGCTGTAATTCCAGCTATTAATTCTGGTTCCTCTGACAAATATGCGCTAGCTGCAAAGAATTCTTCTCCCATTAATGTATAGTCACATGCTGTAACAAAAAATGGAATTTGAGTTTGTGAACCAGTCCCAGCAATTTGAATAGCACCAATACTGTTACCAGTTTCGGCAAATAATAAAGATTCTGCATAAAACTTACCCATATATAGGCAAGCAGCCGGTTCATCTCTTTGCATGATACCATTGACAGATGCAGCATATGCAAATTGATCATCAGTAATATAGTGAACCATATCTTCATTATACATCTCAGGTCTACCTTGAGTCATATAAGCTTCTTTTGTGACCTGTCTAGCAGATTGCATTACAATAGCTCTAGCAACAGGAACATCAAGCTCAGTCTCATATTGCGCAGTCATATTAGCAACATGTCCAAGCACAACAACACCTGCAACAGTTTCAACTTCATTCATATCCATAATGCCAGGAACATATAAAATAGGTCTTCCCATTTCCGTAGATCTTCCAACAGCTTCTTCAACTGCCTTAAGACCAGGAATGGTTCTTAAAAAAGTATTTTCAGAAGAATTTTTTGCAAGCTTAACCTCATATAACATTATCATAATAACAGTTAAGGTAAAAGCAAACATTGCAGATTTTTCTTCTCTAAAAAAATTAAGAGAATCAGGTAGAGAAGATAATGCTAAAGTAAATAGTAAAATACCCACTATTCCCATTGCATAAACTTGATATTTATTATTCATTTCTATCTAATCTTTCTATCTCTTGAATTAAAAATTCTACGCTGTGATGATTCTCAAAAATCTCAGCAGCCTTATAATAACCATCTGTTTTGACAAATGCACTAATTATTGGTCCAAAAAAAATCATTGCCTGACTACCAACAAAATTTAAAGGTTTCATCATTTCTAAAAAAAAGATTGACGGTGTGGTCAATCTTCTTGCAATAACTTCTTCAGCCATTCTGGTTAGAAACACTTTGTCGTCAATATTTAGTGATTTATTCATCAGTTTCTACCATTTCCAAGTTCGCTCTTGGAATTAAGTAATTTTGTTCATCGATTTTAATTTCAGCAACTCTAACCATTGTTTCAGATTCCATTTTATTAAGTTCAGATGGCAAAGAAATTACGGTACCAATTTTACCAAAATTTGGTGAACGAATTACCCTGACTGTACTTCCTTCTTGAATTCCTTGTGGCATTTTAGATTCACTATCACTATCAGTATTAGCACTATCAATTGGAATTACTATTTCTGGTCGAATAACTCCAGCTCTGATCTGCGTAGCTCCATTTATTGAAGCTGCCTTACCCACATTCTCTTTCAATAATGAATATGTAGCTTCACTCATTGGAATTGATCCATAACCCTCTGTAACAATTAATGCCGTGTTAAGTTTTTCTGTTCCTGTAATAGCGACTCCAAGATCATATCCTAAAACTGCTTTTAGGTCGAAATAATTGAAACCTCCGACAACAATACCCGCTACATTAACACTTAGCGCTTTTTTATAAGCTTCAAGACTTAAAAAAGATCCACCAATTAAAATTTTACCTTTCATATCTGCAGTGATTTGCTCTGCAGTTAATTCTTCAAAAGGACTTGAGGAAACTAAAACTAAATCTCCTCTTTTTTCACCAGCTATACCAAAAATACCCTGAATAAATGCAGCATTCGATGAAAGAATGATACCTTCATTTTCTACTACCTCATCAACAATACCGCTAACATATGCGTCAACTTCTACTGGTATAGGAGCTTCACGAAGAACAACCCTTCCAGTGCTTTGAGACACAGATTCAATAGTTCCATCTACAGGACTTTCCACAGACGACTTAAACATTCCAAATACGCCAGCTGTTTCAGCAATAATGTCACCTTTTTTAATTGCTTGCCCTTCTTCAACTTTTAATGCCTCAATGACATCTTTTGGATCAATATTTAGAATGTTACTTACTTTTAACATTTGAACATTACCAGGTAAATTTGTTGAGGCAACAATAGTTTCAGGATTTAAAATATCACCCTTTTTAACTAAAACGTCTCCCTTTAAAGGAAGAATTCTTTCTTTTTTAAAAATTGTTTTCTTTAAAACTTTAAGACCTGGCGTATATGAATGAGCCATTAAAACATTTCTCCTTTTGGATATTCATCTACAGCTTTTGACCAGCTTAGTAAACTGTCAATTCTTTGGCTTGATTCTTTTGATAGTGTGATTGGACGATTTCTTCCGTCAAAAATTAACCCTACTACTCCTCCATAAATTACCGACTCTAATGCTTCGCCTTTACCTGCCCCTACATCTATTCCTCTAGCTGGTTTGATTGATACTTTGACTTCTTCATAAGGATATTCCATCATTTCTAATGTTCCTTCATTGATCTCAATATCCTTAACAGTTCCATCATTGAAGGTTAAAGTTACATCAGCCATTTTAGAATTTGGCTTAGCGCTTCCAACTGGAGTGATACAAGTTCCTAATCGAATCAAACAATCGTTATCAAACACCTCAAGTGCTGCTTGACTAGCATCATCTTTCAATTCATCCTTATCAATATTAGCCAACACTCCTAGTTGTGGCATCATAAAAATAGAATCAACAGCTAGTTGCGTAATACCTTCTGGCATAAAAGAATCAATCAACATCCTTGCAGATTGCTGTCTTCTAGGCGCATGAGAAAGAACTCCTCCAGAACCAACAAGAAGATCTAATTCCATCATATTAACTAGAGATTGGCCGCTAGAAGATTGTTCAAATGCATCTGAAATTGTTCTTTCAGACTGAACACCCTTTAAGCTTGTTGCAAACTCTTTATGTTGAATGAAAGACAACCTCAAGGCTTCTCTAGCAATTGCTTGCTCAATAACAAGCTCTTCCAGCGATTGAGGTACTGTGGTTGGTCGTATCATTTTATTACCAATTCTATTGGTTAGTTCGCTTCTATCAATATCAAAAGGGACCCATCTTAAAACATTATCTAAACCTGATTCAGCAAGCACATTACAAATTGAATAACTCATTCCTAAATTAGCGCTAACTGTTCTGTTAAATTTTCCTTCAAAAACTGAAAAAATATCTGTAGTAGCACCTCCAATATCAACTCCAACCACAGAAATATTTTCTTTTTTAGCAATCATTTCAATTAATGACCCTACAGCTCCTGGCGTAGGCATAATTGGAGCGTCAGTCCAAGACATTAATTTTTTATATCCTGGAGCTTGCGCCATGACGTGTTCCATAAATAAATCATGAATCTTATCTCTAGATGGCTCAAGATTTTCTTGTTCTAATACTGGACGAATATTGTCAACAATATCTAAATCTGAAATTTCGCCAAGTGTTTTTCTAATGGATTCTTGTGCCTTATTATTTCCAGCGTATATAACAGGCAGCTTATAATTTTGTCCTAATCTTGGTCGAGGATTTGCTGCAGCTAAAATTTCAGCTAACTCCATAACATGAGTAGTAGTTCCTCCATCTGTACCTCCAGATAATAAAATCATATCAGGACGTAATTGTCTAATTCTGGTTATCTTTTCGTGAGGAAGTCTTCCATCATTTGAAGCTAACACATCCATAACAATAGATCCTGCTCCCAACGCTGCTCTTTCTGCGCTTTCTCCAGACATGGACTTCACAACACCAGCAACCATCATTTGTAGGCCTCCGCCAGCTGAACTGGTTGATACATAAATGTCTACACCTGAAGATCCATTATCGGGAGTAATAATTTTATCTCCATCAAGAATAGTTCTTCCAGAAAGTTCTTCTACTTCCATAACAGCATTCAAAACGCCTTTAGTAACATCTTCAAAGGGTGCTTCTACTGTAGTTGGAGCCTCACCTCTAAATGTTAATTTATATCTGTCTTCTTTCCATTCTATAAGAATAGCTTTTGTGGTAGTACTACCGCAATCAGTAGCTAAAATTGATTTGATTTTCTTGCTCATAAATAATACGCAATAACATAAAACATTGTTACCGGTGTTGTCAATATTAAAGAGTCTAACCTGTCAAGCATTCCTCCATGTCCCAAAAGAAGACTTGATGAATCTTTAATATTGGCTTTTCTTTTGAGAAAAGATTCAAAGCCATCACCAATAAATCCAACGACATTAAAAACAAAAACCAGAAAAATTTTATCTCTAAAATTCAAAGAAAAATTATCAAAACTATTTAAAAAATAATTATCTGCTAAGTATATAAAAACAATAGAACCAATTAAGCCTCCAAATAAACCTGAATATGTTTTTTTTGGAGATATTTTTGGTAAAATTTTTGGCCCTCCAACTAATTTACCTACAATAAAAGCCATGGAATCATTTATCATCACTCCTGCAAACAAAAGAAATGTGAATGGAGACCCTATAATTGAGTCAATATTTCTTAAATATATAAGAGAAGCAAGACTTCCAAATATGTATATTACTCCAAAAATTTTCCAAAAAAAGCTTTGGCTATACCCTTTCACAACTTTAAGGTATTCGTTGAAGGCTAAAATAAAACAAACAGCAACTAAAAGATTAAATATAATAATATGATTAAAAATGATATAAATAACGGAGGGAAAACCAATTAAACCTATTAAAATTCTTGATTGAAGTGATGTCATTTATCAAAATAGGAATTATTTATTTATATCAAAAGATTAATTGCTTCAGGAACAACTCTAACAAAAGCATTTTTACTCTTAACAATATCTCCATCAATATTGTAAACACTAACATTTGAAGGGTTTATAGAAAAATTTTCAACTTGAATGGTTTCCACAAATGGTAATTCAATATGTGTCCCATCATAAACTCTTTTAAAAACATCAGCAATTTGTAATCTAGTGACGTTATTTTTTACAGTTACCAGTTCAATTTTTTTGTCAAAAAATCCTCCTTTAGGAGCAACCATCATACCTTTCCCAGTATAAATACTATTACATCCAACTATAAAAGCACATGTTAAAGAATTTCTTACCCCGTCAATTGTAATGTCAGCAGTATGCATTTTTTTCTCTATAAGAGTAACTATTGAGGCAACATCATATCTTATTGGCCCTAAAAATCTTAATTTTTCAGCTCTTATATTTCCAAATGAAAACATTCCCCACCCTAAAACACTAATGCTTAATTGAGAAAAATTATCAAATTCAACCTCATTAACATCCATTTTTGCAATATTATTTCCAATGCATTTTCTAATTGCATCATCTATGTCCAAAGCATTTATATCATGAGCAACTGAATTTCCAGATCCAGTAGGTATAATTCCGATATCAAAAAAATGTAATTTATTAGCATAGTATAGCCCGTTAACTACTTCATTAATAGTACCGTCACCGCCAAAAATAATAATCCTATCAAAAGAATTTATTTCTATTTCTGAGGCGAATTCTTTAATGTGATTTGGATATTTTGAAACAAATAATGTGACTTCAAAATGAGAATTCTCAAGAGTTTTTTTAGCTTCATAAAATACTTTAAGTGATTTCTTTAAACCGCTTACAGGATTTACTATACAGCAAACTTTTTTCATTTATAATACTTGTTATCGCCAAGCCTTAAGACGTCAATCCTAACCTTGACTGTACCCTGATTTACAAAGTCTAATTTTCTTGCAGCTTTATATGATAAATCAATTATTCTTCCACTAACAAATGGTCCTCTGTCATTAATAATCAACTTGAGTGATTTGCCATTTTCAAGATTTGTGACTCTTACTTTTGTACCAAGAGGATACGACTTATGCGCTGCACTTACTTTATACATATTAAAAATTTCACCATTAGCTGTTCTTTTTTTGTGAAACTTCTTACCATAATAGGAAGCAATACCTATTTGGGTTTTAGGATGATTCTTTATTGATTCAATTTGCTTTCTAGACATACCTGCTGTATTCACATAATCTCCATATGCTATACTTGAACCGCAGGATATAAAAAGAAAAGTGATTATTAAGAGAATTTTTTTATTCATTTGAGAGCCTTTGATTTATTTGAGGAACTAACAGTGGATCTGTTACAAGTAATGTTGCCATTCCTGTTAATGTAGCACCATTTTCTAAAAGCTCTTTTACTTGCCTATAAGAACAAACTCCGCCAGTAGCAATAATTGGAATAGAATATTTTGAAGAAATTAATCGAACCATTTGCAATGTATTTTTATAGAGATATTTTCCGCTTAAACCTCCACCTTCTTTTGTAAAAGCTTTTTTGGACAACCCAGCATTTTTTGCTGTTATATACTTTGAATTTCCAATGTTTATAGCAGTCTTTTCAATGTCAGACAAGATATCACATATCGTACAAATATTTTCCTCAGTACTATCAGGAGAAACTTTAACAAAAATTACCCTTGAAGAAAGGTCTCTAAATCTTTTTAGCAATGTTTTTAAACTGTCTAAATCGTCACTTAAGCATTTTCCATCTTCAGTATTTGGACAACTAATATTTATCTCGTAAAAGAATTGATTAAAATCAATAGTATCTAAATAACTCTCAATTGTGCTAAAGACTTCAAAATATTCTTTATCTGAATTCCCTCCAATACTAATTCCTATTGGACGATTGAAATGCATTAACTTTTTGTTTGGAATAGATAACTTAAATTTTTCTACTCCTTTATTTGGAAGACCTAAAGAATTTAGTATTCCATATTCTCCTTCATAATTTATTTCTTGTATTCTAGGCCTCAAATTGCCCTCTGAGGGGCTTTTTAGTACTGTTTTGTAAGTTATACCGCCTATACCTAATAATTGCCACTGGAGCAACGAACTAACGTCATCCTTGAATGATGCTGAAATTAAAGGGGATGCAAAAGTCAAATCATAAAGATTGGTTTTTATGTTTGAAGGAATATTGAATTTAAAAAAATATTTCAATGGAGTAATCATTAGAAAGTGATTTAACGTATCCCCAAAAATTATAGCTCTCTCCAAATCTTTAGGTATTTTTGCTAAAATTATAATTACAAATCGTCTTATAGCTCTAAATTTTAAAGAAAGTAATTTAGCTCTAAAGCTACTGAACATTAATCGCTTCCAATCTTTTTAAAGCTTTTTTAGCTTGTTCACTATTGGGATGTTGTCTCGCAACGAATTGATAATAGTACTTTGCGCTATCAATTTCGGAATCTCATAATCATAGTACATTCCTAAATAATAGGCTGCTATTTTTGATGACTGAGTTAATTTATCCTCACTTAAAACTTTCTTATATAACGCAATTGAACCAATCACATCTTTTTGTCTCAAATCTTCTGCTTTTCTAAGCAATTCTGAAGGAGAATGATTGATATCTAAATTATCATTATTAATGATATATTTTGCAAAATCTGAATTAGGAAATTCTTCAAGAATTTTATTCTTGTACAACTTAGAATCATCATTCATAATTTTCTTATTAATCACGTATAAGGCAAAAACTGACTGTTGGAAATAGTTGCTCTTACTATGGTTATTTATAATATTTTCAAAATATTCTTTTGATTCTTTATAACTAGCCAAATTAAAAGCTAGTATTTGACCGGTTATGAATAAATTCTCTGCTTTTTTAGATTGATCAATCTCCCCTAAGGAAGAATCAAGCTTAATTAACATTTCAACATCATCTCTTTTTTTAATAATCAATGATTTGAATGAAGAGTTAGAATTCTGCTTCATTGCTTCATTCATAAAAAACTTCGTTTTTTCATAATCAATGTTTGGTGAAGTTAAGTAAATGTCTGAAAGAAGATAATATGCCTCAATAGCAGTCTTTGTGTTTGGATAGTCTTGACCTATTCTATCTAAATTCTCGATAGCAAAATTAATTTTTCCTCGAGATAGTTCAATTTTTGTCAATTCCAAATCCAAATCAGATTTTATGGAATTAAAATCTTCATTAATTATTAATTCTTGAATTTTTGCTGCCGAACGCTCTAAATCACCTGTTAGTCTATAAATTTGTACAATTTTAAGGTTAGAATCTTGAATTCTTGCAATTGAAATAGTATTAGAAAGCACTTTATTGTAGCTTTCTAAAGCCTTGCTATAATCATTCTGTTTAAAAGAAATCTCAGCTATCTGATAATAAACCTGCTCTCTAAGATTGCGATTACTGCTAATCTTCGCTCCATTATTAAAATTTTCATATGCATTCAATGAATCGTCAATACCTAAATAAATTTCACCAAGCGATAAATAAATAATTGATAAGAAATTTTTATCATCAATTTCTTGGATAAGTTCATTTAAATCATTTATGGCAGGCTGAGGTCTTAGATCCTTCCACTTACACAAAGCCAACCAATACTTTGATTGTTGCTGATAAAATATATCATCTTCTTCTTTTAATTGATTAAAAATTGTAACTGCACTATCGTATTCTCTTCTAAAAAAGTGCGCTTTTCCTTTTAAGAGCTTTGCTTCTGTAACATAACGACTATCTGAAAACTCCAAGAGTACTTTATCAGATTTTTCTATTGCTTTAGCATATTCCTGAATTGCTCTAGAAGGAATTTGATTTCCAAGGTTTTCTATTCTAATACGTTCAGCTGTTTCAAAATGCTCTTCAGCGTTATAAAATGTATTAAAATAAGCACAACCTTTTAAAAAAAGTAAAAGGCATAAGTATTTTATGAATTTTGAATTAAATTCAGACATCACATTACTAATTTACAATGAAGCTTGAAGAATTACAGAACATAATTTCTAAAAAAATATCTGACGTTATTTCAGTAGATTTTATAAACGTGTACGATTACACTGCTCAACATGAAAATCATGCTACCTTTGAGGGAAATTATCACCTAAGTATGACATTGGTAAGTCCTGATTTCGAAGAAATGAGCTTAATTGAAAGACATCAATTAGTGTACAAAGCTCTCGATGAATATATGCATGGAGAAATTCATGCACTCACAATGAAGACCCTCTCTCCAAAAGAGTACAAAAACAGTCAAAAGTAAATGAATTCATTGCTGATTGTTTTAGGAAATCAATTATTTGATAAAAAATATCATCCTGATGAAGTAACAGATATTTTTATGTGTGAAAATTTTGACCTCTGTAGTTATAAAACACATCATAAAAAAAAGGTGTCATTTTTTTTAACCTCAATGAGAGAATATAAAGATGAAATGTCTTCAAAATACAATGTGCATTACAATGATTTTGATGGAGGGTATGAAAAATCTTTTATATCAAAACTTAAGCAAACAATTTCAGATCTTAAGCCAAATAAGATTTTTGTTTACGAAGTAGAAGACAAAGATGTTGAATCTATGCTCTTATCCTCTATCGATAAGCAAACTACTGAATTTGAAATCCTTCCATCTCCTATGTTTATGTTCTCTAGAAGTTATTTTGATGAATATCAAGTAGGTAGAAAAAATTTATTGCTTGAAAATTTTTACAGAAAAACACGAAAAGAGTTAAACATTTTAATGGATGATGGCAAACCTATTGGTGGACAATGGAATTATGATGAATTAAATAGAAAAAAAATTCCAAAAGGACTTGAAATTCCTGAATCTAAAATCTACGTCAAGCGAACACCTAAAGCAAGTAAATGAGCTTATTGATAATGAATTTGCTGATAGTCCTGGTACTACCTCAAAGGACTTCTGGATACCTTTTATAAAGAAAAGATGCCTTAAAATATCTTGATGATTTTTTTAAAGTAAAATTTGAATTATTTGGACCTTACGAGGATGCAATTTATGAAAATCATAACTTTCTGTTTCATTCAGCGATTAGCCCACTATTAAATATTGGTCTTTTAACGCCAGGAGAGGTAATTGAAAAAGCTATTAACTTTAGAATCAAAAACAATACCTCCCTTAACTCAGTTGAAGGATTTGTTAGACAAATAATGGGTTGGCGAGAATTTATAAGAGGGGTTTACCATACAAGAGGTCATAAACAGATAGGTCAAAATTTCTTTAAAAATGAACGCAAAACTAACTAAAGATTGGTATGATGGAACTACTGGTATCGATCCGCTTGATAATGCCATCAAGCTTACATTAGAACATGGATACACTCATCATATAAATAGATTGATGGTTATTTCTAATATTATGAACCTTTCAGGAATTCATCCAGACGAGATCTACAGATGGTTTATGGAAATGTTTGTGGATTCTTCAGAGTGGGTGATGGTACCGAATGTCTATGGAATGGGAACGTATGCAGATGGTGGAGTTATTTCAACAAAACCATACATTTGCGGTTCTAGCTATATCATGAAAATGAGTAATTTTAAAAAAGGACCATGGTGTGATATTGTAGATGGGCTTTATTGGTCGTTTATCAAAAATAATTTAGACTACTTTAAAACTAATCCTCGTTTAGCAGTTATGCCCAGAGCGCTTGAAAGACTAAAACCTGAAAGAACTGAACTTATTTTTAGCGCTGCAAATAAATTTATTGAAGAAAAAACTAGTTAGTTTTTAGAAGATTTATTTTGAAAAAGTCTTATAGATGTGGACAAAAACAATCGCTGCATTTACAAACAATAAACTCATACTCCCTTGTACGATTGCATAAAACATCCATGCTAGACATCCCAATCCGTTAATCACTCTCATTTTAGGACCGTCAAAAAAGAAAGAAATAATAACGAGCGTGGAGCCTATCCAACCAACAACTTCAATATTAAAAATCAAAATTCACAGGTTCTTGCTGGCTACATCCAATTGTAAAAATTGCGAGCAATATTAGCATATTTATTTTTTTCATTGAATTTTCCTTCTCTTTAATTCTTCGATAATCTCTTTTAATAATTCGTTTGTTTCTTCTTGTCTAGTAACATAAAAATATAATGGATATATACCAAAAGTAACCAATGAAAACAGAAGAAATTTTATAAAATGCAGCATGATTAATTTTCACTATAATTTGGTGCGGGTGGTATCCCTAACGAGATTTCAAACAAATCACTTTCTAATGAAGCCGATTCAGATGAAGGAGATTCAACAATTCTGCCAACCTCAATACCTTCTTTTCTAACAATTAAGGTTGGAACATAGCGAATATCTTTTCCTTCCTGCTCATTTTCAGGACTAACTTTATTCCTGTCAACTGTAATAATTTTTACTTTATCAAGGTTGATGTCAAGTTCAGTAAATATTTTTTCAATCCTAGGAACCTCCCTTCTGCTGTCTGCGCACCAAGTTCCTAAAAATAGTTCATAGCTATACTGACTTGGATTAGATATTGCTGCAATTAATTCCTGATCTACTTTGTAGCTATTAAACTCTTCAAAATACCAGCTTTTAAATGGTTCTTGTTTTAATTCATTGATTGCAATCTCACCTAAGAGCATTGCCTTTCCAGTATTAGGATCTTCAAACATCCCTTCTGGGATGTTTGAAGATGTAAGAAAGCTGTAAGATAATGCAAAGCAAGCAATTGCTAAGCATAATGAAATAATTTTGTTATTGTTGATCATTGTAGTACTTATATATTAAATAAGTACAAATGATAGTACAAGACAAAGTAATTACAGAACCTTCAATTCCAAAAGATCCTCCAGATATAACATCAGGTACGTTGCCTGTATTTTCATGGCTAATCATTTTCCATGAATCAACATTGATTCCGCTGATTTCAAATCCTAACAATCCTTGAAAAAAGTTCCATCCAAAGTGAAAAAATGTTGGAAACCATAAGTTTTTGGTAAAAGTATAGCTAATACCTAAAATGAATCCAGCAGCAAATAATTCAGTCATTGGAACCCAATTACTCCAAACACTTGGATTTCCAGCATGCATAAGAGCAAATAATGCTGAAGAACCAGCAAGAGCAATCCATCTATTTTTTGATGAATCCATCATATTATTTAAAATATATCCTCTAAAAATAAGCTCTTCATCAAATGCTGCTAAAAACAACATCATACTGACAATAAACACGCCAGGTTTAAATCCAACAAATCCTGTAACAGATATTGCGCCCAGCAACCACAAAATCGCAAAAAGTCCGCCAATAAAAGCTAAAGCAAAAGCAAGTCCAATTAGCATTTCGTTAGCTTTATCTTTTATTGATAATCCGATAGACATTAAAGGTTTTCTATCAATAAACTTTGTTGCGAGCCATAAAGCTAAAAAGCTTCCTGCTACCTGCGAAGCAGTTAGGAAAACATGATAGGTGAGTCAAAACTCATATCAAATAGTGCTTGAACTGCATTTTCGTCAGCCATATCTACTCCTGACGCAAACATCAATAAGACTGATGTTAGAGTCATAAATAAAGCAAGTGTTACAAACCATATTGGCATAAAAATAATTGCTCTTAAAAATCCATTTTGTATTCTTGGTTCCATTTTATTTTCCTTCCTTAATTGGTTTACCATTTTTGTATTTTACTTTCTCAATTAATTGGCCTTGATCATCAAAAAATGATACAACTCCATTTATATTCCCTCGCTTATATTCAACTTGTACATAAATTTGTCCATTCTCATGATAAAAAGTATATGGTCCATGGAATTTTCCATTCTTGTAGGTAGCATCAGTTCTTTTAGCTCCACTCTCATAAAAATCTTTATATGGACCATGGTTCATTCTACCTTTCACATGCCTAATCATTTTAATTTTTATTTGTTCGTCATCGTAATATTCTGTATAAATTCTTTCACCAGTATTCCTGTTAAAAACATTTGTTTCCATACCGCCATTTGTTCACTGTTTGTCCAAAACCTATCGTCGCTAAGCTGAGAAACAATATTATTGCTTTTATATTCATTTGTCCTCCATCTTAAATATATCTTCTAAATTTTTCTTGAAAAAACGTGTAATTTTGATTGTTAATGTTAATGATGGATCAAACTTTCCTGTTTCAATCGCATTTACAGTTTGCCTACTTACTAGCAAAGCATCGGCCAGTTGCTGTTGGCTAATCTTTTTAGCAGATCTTAATTCTTTTATATTATTTTTCATTTCTAATAGTATTTTTTATAAAAATATAGCTGACCAATAACTCCACCAAGTAGAACGCAAAAAAAGTAATCCATAAAAGATGGAGAATATGTTGAAAAAAGACTAACAAATTGAAGTATCATTCCAAAGAAGAAAAAACCTACACATCCTGCCATCAATGTAAAATCATGATATTTTTGATATAATTCATCTTGTTTATCATAAAACTTAAAAGAATAGAAAATAGTCAAGACTCCTGTTAAAATTGTTACAATAGGAGCAAAATACAATAAAAATGGATAATTATCACATATCATTAAAAAAAATGGTATATCGCTCATTATAAACCCAATTGAGAAGCCTGTAATTAGTGCAAAAAAAAGTGATTTGTTCATAATTTTTTTATGTTCTTTTTTAATAGATGAGAAATCTATCCACAATCCTTTATGTGTTACTTTAACCATTTTTACTCCTTAAATTATTATCAACTTAATAAATTAATGTAAAGTAAGCTTTACATATGATAATGTCAAGCTAGCTTCAACAAAGAGGAAAAAATGAAAAAAACTTTTGTTATTTTAATTCTATTAATTTTTAATGGATGCAATCAATCCCTAGAAAGCTCATCAATTAATTTAGAAGAAAAATATAATATCTATATTAGTAAGCTTTCAAATGAACAGATTGAAGAAAATTTAAATAAAGGACTTAAACCTATTGCCATTAAAGACAATATTGATGTAAAAGGATTTGCTAATACTGCTGGCTCAATTGCACTGAAAAATAATTATCCAGACAACAATGCTTTTTTAATTCAAAAATTAGTAGATAATGGTTATTTCGTTATTGGAAAAACCAATCTTTCTGAATGGGCAAATTTCCGCTCCTCTTCTTCAACTAGTGGGTGGTCCAGTATGGGTGGACAAACCATCAATCCTTACGGTGAAATGCGTACTCCGTGTGGCTCTAGCTCAGGGTCTGGAGTAGTAGTTGCCACAGGATTAGTGAATGTTGCAATTGGAACAGAAACAAATGGATCTGTGAGTTGTCCTTCTTCTGTTAATGGCATTGTAGGTATTAAACCTACCGTTGGTCTTGTTAGTCGATCTGGAATTATTCCAATATCCCATACGCAAGATACTGCTGGACCAATGGCTAATTCAGTTTCGAATGCTGCTTCTATTTTAGAAATTATTGCAGGCAAAGATGAAAATGATTCTGCCACGCTTGCAATTCCTGAAGATTTTGATTTTAACTTTACTTCAAATTTGGATATATCTGATTTAAAAGGTAAACGATTTGGATTATTACCTACTGGCAGTCAAAATACAGACGGAAAACTTATGTTGAAAAAAATGAAAATTATGCTTGAACAAGCTGGAGCAATAGTTGTTGATATTGATGATAATAGAGAATATCCTGGCTCAGAAGAATTACTTGTTTTATTATATGAATTCAAAGTTGGACTTGAACAATATTTAGCTAACTCAAATTCTGAATTAAAAACACTAGATGAATTAATTGTTTATAACGAAGAAAATAAAGAAGAAATCTTAAAACATTTTGATCAAAGTCATTTTTATGATAGCAATGCTACGTCATCGCAAAAAGAAGAATATTTGCTTGCACTAGAGAGAGTTTTGCAAACAAGAACGGAAATTGATGATTTTATTAAAGACTACAATATTGAAGCTTTAGTAGGTCTTTCTTGGAGCCCAGCGTGGGCAATCAATCACGATGGCGGTGATGATGAGGCTATTGCTGAGTACAAATTTTGGGTCAATGGAAGTTTTGCTGCTATGGCTGGATATCCCCATGTAACAATTCCGTTTGATTATGTAGATGGGTTACCTATTGGCATGTCATTTATAGGTTCCAAATGGGATGATAAAAAATTAATTGAACTTGCTTATGCTGCAGAACAGCTTATTCAATTTAAACCAACACCTAATAATAAATGACTCAGTTTATAGAGATAGTTTTAATTGCAATAATGGCTTTTTTTATATTGTCTATTATTTTCATAATAATAAGAGATATAATTAGAGGAATAATAGATTGGTTTAAGAAATAACTACTTCCATTTAATGCTGCAACCCATAGATGGTTGCTGATCTGCTGATATACTCTCTCCATTTAATAGGCTTGTCATAGCTTTTCTTAGATATTTAGCAGATGGATTGATATCATTACCTGGAGAAGAATCATCCATTCTTCCTCTATATACTAACAAATTATCGCGATCATAGAGATAAAATTCAGGAGTACATTCTGCCTTTAATTTTTTAGCAATCTCTTGGGTTTCGTCCAGCAAGTAAGGAAAAGATAATTTAAGGTCATAAAATAATTTTTTCATTTCTATGGGTCCATCTTCAGGGTAAGAAATTATATCATTTGAACTAATAGCTACAAAATCAATGTCATTAGCAAAATCGCTCTCAAGTCTTTTAATCTCACTATGATATTGAACTACATACGGACAATGATTGCATATAACCATAATTAACGATGGATTAGCGTTCATTAAAGCTGAAGAGGTATATACTTTATCATCTAACACATTTTTAAGCTCAAAATCAGGCATTTTTGTGCCAAGAGGAAGCATGTTAGAATATTTAAGCGCCATAGATGACCGTCCTAAGCTGAAATGAATAGTGAAGTGATAAGAATAAATAGTGATATTAAAACAAATATTGCTGCCATTATATTAAAAATAAGGTCAATTTTTGATTCCATAAATTCAAGCAACCCTACAAAAATACTATAAGGATTATGAATAACTGATCTTGTAATTGGAGGAATTCTATTAAACATTCTAAATGGCAAACCAATTATTAAAATAACAATAAGCAGTGGGATTGTAAAAATGACATATAAAGTTTTTTTTATAAATGATATTATCATAACTATTTCTTAGAAAATGCGGAGAGAGAGGGATTCGAACCCTCGATACCCTTACGAGTATAACACCTTAGCAGGGTGCCGCTTTCAGCCACTCAGCCACCTCTCCAAGCTATCAAATTTACATTAGGAATACTATTAAGCCGATAGAAAAGATACAAGCTTATCTTTTAAAGTATTCAATCCAATATTTGATACCGATGATATATCAATAAATTCTTCAGAAAAAGAACTCCATCGTTCATCTACATCCTCTGAAATCGTATCAATTTTGGTTCTAACAACAATTCTATCTTTATCAAGCAAATCTTTATTAAAATTAACAAGTTCATCTAATAGTTGATTGTAGACATCGTTGGGATTTTTTTCTTCTACATCAATCAAAAAAAGTAATATTTTATTACGTTCAATGTGTTTTAAGAATTGATGACCTAAGCCCTTACCTTTACTTGCTCCTTCAATTAACCCAGGAATATCCGCCATAACAAACGATTTATATTCGCCATATTTTACAATACCTAAGTGAGGTTGTAAGGTAGTAAATGGATAATCAGCAATCTTAGGTTTAGCAGTAGTCATAACAGACAATAAAGTAGATTTTCCAGCATTAGGTAAGCCTACCAATCCTACATCTGCTAACACTTTAAGTTCTAATTCGATTGAAAGCTTTTGTCCTTTTACGCCTTCTTGAGCAAAACGTGGAGTTTGTTGAGTGGAAGACTTAAAATGAAAATTGCCTTTTCCTCCAATTCCACCTTGACAAATAATATGAGACTCATTTTCTTTAACCAAGTCTTTTATAATTGATTTTGATTCAATGCTCTTGATTATTGTACCGCAAGGCACTTGAATAATTAAATCTTCTCCTGATTTACCTGTACGCTTGTTAGATCCGCCAGACTGTCCATTTTTCGCTTTATACATTCTTTTATAACGAATGTCTTGCAATGTATGGAGGTTTGGATTTGTTTGAAACACGATATCGCCTCCTCGACCACCGTCTCCTCCGCTAGGTCCGCCTTTATCGATATACTTTTCTCTATGAAAAGCTACAGCGCCATTACCGCCGTTGCCAGCTTGCAATTCAATTTTTGCATAATCGATAAACATAATAAAGAATTAAAATTTACTAATAATTTCATCGCCAAATTCTGAACATTTAAGCAAGGTTGCATTATCCATCAATCGATGGAAATCGTATGTAACTTTTTTATTGAAAATAGCTTTTTCAAGTCCAGATTCAATTAAATCAGCTGCTTCTTTCCATCCCATATAATTCAACATCATGACTGCTGATAAAATTACAGATGATGGATTTACCTTATCTTGACCCGCATATTTAGGGGCTGTGCCATGAGTAGCTTCAAAAATAGCATGACCAGAGATATAATTTATATTTGCTCCAGGAGCAATTCCAATTCCACCAACTGCAGCAGCTGCAGAATCTGATATATAATCTCCATTGAGATTCATTGTAGCGATAACATCGTATTCATCGGGCCTTAGAAGAATTTGCTGCAAAAACGCATCTGCAATAACATCTTTAATAATGATCTTACCTTCTTTTACGGCTTTATCTTGAGCTGAATTGGCTGCTTCAGTGCCTTTTTCTTCTTGAATTCTATCATATTGCGCCCAGGTAAATACTCTATCAGAATAATGTTCTTCCGCATGAGCATATGTCCATTTTTTAAAATACCCTTCCGTAAACTTCATAATATTACCTTTATGAACAATAGTGACAGATTGTCTATTGTTTTCTAAGGCATAGTTTAAAGCAGCATCAAATAATCTAATGGAACCTTCTTTTGAAATAGGTTTTAAACCAAATGAGCTAGATTCTGGAAATCTAATTTTCTTTGCTTGTCCAAATTCCTCCATCAATTCAATAATTTTTTTGGATTCATCGCTACCATTTTCAAATTCAATCCCAGCATAAACATCTTCCGTGTTTTCTCTAAATAAAACAAAATCTACTCTGTTTGGATCAAGGATTGCTGCCGGTGTTCCATTATACCATCTAACTGGTCTAACGCATGCATATAAATCTAATTCTTTTCTAAGAGCAACATTTAAAGACCTAATTCCACCTCCAATAGGTGTTGTTAATGGACCTTTAATACCGACTAAATGAGATCTTAAGGTTTCTAGCGTTGCTTCAGGAAGCCATTCACCACTATCTTTAAATGATTTTTCTCCACAAAGAACTTCAAGCCATTCAATTTTTTTAGAACCTTGATATGCATGCTTAACTGCTGCATCAATTACACGCTGAGATGCTGCCCAAATATCTGGACCGATTCCATCTCCCTCAATAAAAGGAATTATTGGGTTGTCTGGCACTATAAGTTTATCGTTTTTAATTTGAATTTTTTCTGGCATTATTTTCCCTTAAATTTTTCTATTAATCTATCTTCAACGCTTTTTGGAACAAATTTAGATAAGTCTGTTTTGTATTCGGCCAATTCTCTAATAATGCTGGAATTTAAGTGCAGAAATCTTTCATTTGAAACCATTAAAATGGTTGAGATTTCAGGGTTGATTCCATGATTAACATTTGCCATCTGAAACTCTAGCTCAAAATCACTAACATGTCTTAATCCTCGAATTATAGCAATTGCATCTTTATTGTCTGCAAAATTAACTACTAAATTATTTGGGTTTGAATAAGCTGAAACGTTATCAAGATCGCTGGTGCATTCTTGAATCATCTCTACTCTTTCTTTGTGTGTAAAAAGAGGATTTTTACGCTGATTGTCAGAAACGCAAATATATACCTCATCAAATAACTTTGATGCGCGCTTGGCTATATCGATGTGACCGTAGTGAATAGGGTCAAAAGTTCCTGGATATATTATTCTTTTCATACTTTCCAATACACTAAATTTGTCTCCCCGAATTTAGCAATTTTATCGTATCCTTCAAGCGATTCCTTTGCAGAGCATTCAACCACAAGAAATCCACCTTTATTTACTTTTGTAAGTGCATTTTCTACAAAGAGATTAACATCATATATGTTATAAGGAGGGTCTGCAAAAATGATATCAAAGCTATCACATTTTTTGATAAAACGTTGAACATCTCTTCTTAGAAAGGTAAAATTTTTATAGTCAATTTTTTTAGAATTATCAATAATCTGATTAAGGTATTTTCTATTCATTTCTACAAAAGAAACATTTTTAGCTCCTTTGCTTGCAGCTTCAAAACCAATTATTCCTGACCCTGAAAAAAGATCTAAAAATGACTTTCCTTCAATTAAGCCTATTGTATCAAAAATACTTTTTCTACAAATAGCAGTGGTTGGCCTAAAATTGGAATTTTTTTGAATATCTAGCGAAATATTCTTAAAGATTCCGGAATTAATCTTCATGACTCAATAATAGTTATATACAAATGCAAACTTTCCTTCTCTTTGCTGAAGCTTGCTTTTTTAACAATCATATTATTAAAGCTTTTAATTTCACTTATAATTTCAAGAATATTATCATTCTTATCGAATTTAAGCACAAGATTTTTGGCATTTTGGTTATCAAACATAGAATCAAAAACTTTAAACTTTAAATTGTTTTCTATCTCGAAAAATTTAACTAGTAACTCATTATAACTTCCGCTTGCATTGCTTTGAATTCTTTTAAATGAACTGTTATTGAATTCAACTTTCTGATCATTAATATTAAAAATATTTTCGGAGATGATAAAACTGTCTACCTTATCTGTGCTATTCATCACAATCTCTATTTTTTTTATAATTTCTAATGAAGAATTTAAAGCAAGATCTCTTGTAGACAAGGGCTCTAGATTTTCTTTATCAAGTCTAACACTAACCTCTTCATCCATATCTAAAAATTCATAATCATAAAAAAAAGAAATTATAAGGGTAAGAAATAATAATGATATTATGCCTGAAGAAATATTTTTAATAAGATTTGTATAATCAAAACTATTATTTGGCGGTCTAAATGTTTTTAAAATTGAATTATTTTTTCCACCTACGATCTGAGCTCTATTAGTTTCTGCAAAATTTAATAATGGGACATCGCTTAATACAAAATTAGCTAAATATTCGACTATTTTTAATCTATTAAAGAATATGAATTTTAAACTGCTCTTATCTAAGTCTTTAAGCTGTATTTTTGGCAAGTCTAATAAGCCTATAATCTTTTCAAAGCTTTTTCTTGGTCCAGAAAAGTTGGCTTTAAAAAACATAAATCCTTTTCTAGTATTACCAAAAAATGTGAATTTTTTTCCATTCTTAATCACTGCAAACTGAGATGACTTTAATCCTGAGGTTAAAATCGAAGATAGAGGAACTAAATAGTTAATATTCATTCCAAAATTATTAAAGTTTAACTTAATTTTTTCTCTTAAAAAATGATGAAGAGCAACAGAATGGTATACATTTTTAGGAGATTTTTTTTCTTCAGATACAAAATATAGGTTTGCAGCAACATTCCCCCATTTTAGATTAGACTCTTTTTTAAGCTGTTCATCAATAGTTTTATATTTTTTTGATTTAATTATAACAGAATGACTTAAAAGCATATCATCAATAATAATAGAGGCTCTGTTATTGGTTAAAGATACTTTTTCGCTAATTTCATCTAAAGATCTTGCAATAACTGAATTAAGTTTTTTTGAATTATTAAGAATTTTTAATAATGGTATATGAAATTTTACTTTATCAGCTAAAGCAAGGCTCTGCTTGTTATTTGTATGATTATAAACAGATAGTGAAGTATTATCTATTAAAAAGTAAAGCAATCAACTAATTATCCCAGCTTCTAGTACCATCAATTATATATCCATGACTTCTTGTTTTTAGTGCAAAAAAGCCATATCTATTATCGCGATAAGAACGTATTGGGCTTGAAACTCTAACGGAATTTCCTTCATCATTGATTTCAATAATATATGGATCGCCAGTTAATGGACAATAAAACTGTGTATCATCTGGAAGAAAAGCAAAGTTGTAAGGAGCAGTCTCTTTTCTAAAACTTCTATCGAAATAAGAAACCGTTTCAACTCTTTCGAATGTATTTTCAGCAACAACACCTATAAAAAGTGGGTCTTGTTTCACCTCAAAAAGGTTTCTCTTTTGAACATACACTGTATCTTCCATTCCAGTTTCTTCAGACATCATTAAAATTGTAACTGTTGTATCTACTATGGTTTCTTTAGAAACTCTTCTTAAACCAAAAGTAGTGTCATATTCAACATCAAACCCTTTAGGAACATCCACTAAAAACTCTTCGCCATTCAATTTTACAGTTTGCTCTCCAAGAAATGTTGAGTCTGCCATAACAGAATCTCTAACAGCGTTAACTAATGTTACTGCTTTCTTTCCATCAGCCTCGTAACTACCAGTTAAAATATTATGAAAATTTTCAACATTATAAACAGTTTGCATACGATAACGACTTTCATTTTTATACATATCTTCTTCTTCCCAAATAAAGCTAGGAATAAAAATAACTAAAAGGGTAAGAATGAAAATAAAGAAGGTAATTACTTCAAGATAGTCGTTAAAAAATTTTTGTTTTGCTTTATTCATTTTTGGCTCCACCGAATTTACAATAATTCATCATTATAGCAATATATTAATCCTCAAATTTTTGAAATTTAATTTCCTTATTTTTTTGAATTTTTAATAGCTCTTCTGTTGACTTTTTTTCGTCTTTATCCATCTTTGAAGGAACGTCCACTTGAATCTTCACCAACTGATCACCTCTTCGAGTGCTTCCCATCATAGGAAAACCCTTACCTTTTACTCTCAAAATTTGACCAGGCTGTATACCAGAAGGAATTTTAAGCTTAGCAGTACCGTCAATAGTAGGAATATCAATTTTATCTCCGAAAACAGCTTGAGAATAACCTAGTACGAGTTGCAATAATACATCATTTCCGTATCTAGAAAAATATTCGTGAATCTCTTCTTCAAAAAACACATATAAATCTCCAGCTCTTCCATTTAAATCTTCACTGCCCTGTCCATCCAAAGTCATGTAATTACCATCTTCAACTCCTGACGGAATTTTGATTTTTAAAGTTTCTTCAACTGAAACCATACCATCTCTATTAGCGCCGGAAGGAATATTAGTAGGCTGCTTTCCATACCCACTACATTGTGGGCATACAGAAGAAGATCTCATTTGCCCAAGAAATGAATTAGTTACCTTAGTAACCTGCCCAGAACCACCGCACATTGAACATGTTGTAAGCGTTAATCCTTCAGCGGGTTTCATTTTTTTAATTTTAATTTTCTTTTCACCGCCATTGACTATCTCTTTATAGGAAACCTTTATTTTAACTTTTAAGTCTGCTCCTGCTCTAGGTCTAGCTGAAGCTCTCCTTCCTCCTCCAAAAAAAGATTCAAAAGGATTATTTCCTCCAAAAATGTCGCCAAACTGATTAAATATATCATCCATATTCATTGAATTAAAGCCAGATTGTCCGCCCATATTATTGTATGCTGAGTGTCCAAATTGATCATATTGTCTTTTTTTACTATCATCGCTCAAGACAGAATAGGCTTCAGCTGCTTCTTTAAATTTCTTTTCAGCTTCTTTATTATCCGGATTTCTATCAGGATGAAATTTCATAGCTATTTTACGGTATGCTCTTTTAATTTCATTGGCACTAGCAGATTTAGAGACACCTAGTATATCATAAAAATCAGCCATGTTTGTTGACCACAACTTTCGCATGCCTGATAATCAAATCTTTATATTTGTAACCAGATTCGTAGACTTCAACAATTGTATCATCATCGACTTTTGGATCATTGGATGTTGTTAAAGCTTCATGCAATTCTGGGTCAAAAGAATCTCCGATTTTACCAAAAGGTATTACCTGCTTTGATTCTAATTTTTTGAGAAAATCATTTCTTACCATACTTAAAGCTTTTTTAGACTCCTCATCTTTATAAGATTCAATTCCCCTGGATATATTATCTAGAACAGATAAAAAATCTAAAATAAAATTTTTACCTTCATATCTAAGCAAAGAAGAAACTTCAGCTTCTTTTCTTTTTCGAAAATTATCGAATTCAGCTTTTAAACGTAGCTGTTTGTCTTCAAAACTGGCTAAAGCAAGCTCCAAATCTTTTTTGGTAAGCTTCTTATTAGCTGAAGTTTTTTTAGGAGCTTCTACCCCGTTTTTACTTTTTTTATTCATTCAAATTTCTTTTCATTGATTGATTTGCAGAATATATGCCAATAAATATTGAAAATCCAATAATCCAAATCCATAAAAATTCATCTAACTTTACGTTCAAACCAAAATAAGAATTAAACCCTACAAAACAATATTTAACAAAAATAAAGGCTAAGAGTCCTCCGAAAATAGATTGTAAAATACTCTCTATATAAAAAGGCGTTTTTATAAAAAAGCGAGAGGCGCCATTATACTTCAATATATTAATAAAATCTTTCCTATTGGACATTGAGAGTTTAACTGTATTTGAAATAATTTGAATGGATAGAAAAATAATAGCAACCACAAAAACAAGGAATATAAAAATAGCAAGATTGATTCTATCTTCCATCTGATCAATATATTTTCCTCTATACTCTATCTCATCCACAAAATCCATATTCTCAATAGTGCTAATTAGAGAATTTACTTTTTCAAACTCAAAATCTTTTTCACTTAAAAAAACCTTGATTGAAATGGGCAATGGATTATATCCAAGCATTTCTACAACATCTTCGCCAAACTCTTTTTCAAATATCTTGGCTGACTCTTCTTTGTCAATCAACTTGACATTAGATATAATTTTATCAGTATTTAATTGTTCAACAAATGCTTCATATGTGCTCGGTTGGGTCTCATTTTCTAGAAAAATTTCAAAAGTGTATTTAGACCTAAAAAAATCAATTAAAGAATTGGTATTAAAACCAACTACAAAGAGAGATCCCAATATTGAAAAGTTGATAAAAATTGTTATAATACAGAGAAAGCTAGCTAATTTATTTCTAAAAAAATTTTTAAAACCCTCTGAGATTAAAAATGCAAACTGATCAATCATCCGCTTATCAACCTCCCATTCTTTAGCTCAATTATTCTATACTCTTTTTCAGCAATCAATTTATAATTATGTGTTGCCATAATTACTGAAGTTCCCTCCTTATTAATTTGTTCAAGAATTTTTAAAATCTTATGGGCTGCTGTAGGGTCAAGATTGCCAGTTGGTTCATCAGCTAATATTATTTCTGGATTTTTTACAATAGCTCTTGCAATGCAAACTCTTTGCTGTTCACCTCCAGATAATTGATGAGGATATTTGCTTTGAAAATCAGTAAGGTCTGTTAGCTCAAGCGCTTCACTTACATTTTCTTTAATTTTCGTTCTTCCTAAACCATTTATGTGCAATGGCAGAGCAATATTTTCATAGACAGTTCTTTGTTGAAGAAGTTTATAGTCTTGAAAAATTACTCCAATTTTTTTTCTAAGTTTGTGCACATTTCTTAGCTTTGTTTTTTTTGAATTAAATCCAAGAATGTTCACTTCTCCTTTTGAAGGAATAATATCAAAATACATCAACTTTAAAAGACTAGTTTTTCCTGAACCTGTTGGTCCAACTAAAAAGCAGAATTCATTTTCATTAATACTTAGGTTAATATCATAAACACCCGACTGTTTGGAATAGTTAAATGAAGTATTCTTGAATTCAACCATAAAACTGTAAATAAAGGAAAGTTAAATACCCAATAAACAAAATAGCAGCTGTAATCTTGTTTAAACCATTATAGAGATAAATGAACAACATTAATGATAATAAAAAACCAACTCCAAGCAACAATTCAAAGATCACGTTTGAAGCTTCAATAGGAGTAATAAGGGCTATTGTTGCTAGAACAAAGAAAATATTAAAAATATTAGAGCCAATAATGTTTCCTAAAGAAATTCCCACTTCTTTCTTGGATAAAGCCATCAGTGTTACAAAAAGTTCTGGTAAAGATGTACCAATAGCAACTACTGTCATTCCAATAGCTTTTTCAGAAAAACCAAAGATTTCTACAAGAGGAATTGCTCCATTATCAACAAACAACTTTGATCCGAAATATAAAATAACAGATCCGGCAATTATCCTTCCAACTGATTTTTTCAAGCATGGCTCTTTTTCATTTTCAAGCTCTCCATCACATGATGTAAAATTTGGCCTCAAAAAACTAGCTATTATATAGACAAAGAATACTAGGAGCAAAGCCTGAGCCTCAACAAAAGAAATTAAATTATCTTGTAAAAAAATGTACAACATAAGACATGCTAATAAATTATATACAAAAGGGGCTATTGCTCCCTTTAAATTGAAGTCAATTTTATAAAAAAATGCAGGAAGGCCTATAGCAAGTCCAATATTTGCTATATTTGACCCTAAAACATTTCCAACAACAAAATCTGTATAACCTTGAAATGCGCTAATTAAACCAACAACAAGCTCAGGAAATGAAGTACCAATTGATACAATAGTCAATCCAATAACTAAATCAGAAACATTGAATTTTTTTGCTAAATCCTTTGCTCCATCTACCAACCATTCGGAGCCAAAATAAAGACCAAGTGAGCCTATTGTTAAGAAGAATAAACTACTTAACATTAGTACAAACCATCTTTGTTGATATAGTCCCAAACTTCTTTTGTTACCATATATCTAATAGTCTTACCATCTCTCCATCTAGCTCTAATGTTTGTTGAAGAAATTTCAAATTGAGGGATATTTGCAAAATGAACTCGATCTAAAACCCATTGAGGAATATTGCTTGGTGTAAATCCTGGTCTAGTTGCAACTACAATATTGCATAAGTCTAAAATTTCTTTAGGCTTTTTCCAGTTATGGAAGTCCATCAGAGTGTCGCTTCCCATCAAAAAATAAAGGTCTTTTTTATCTATACTTAATTCTTCACTGAAATATCTAATTGAATCAATTGTATAACTAATATCTTCTTTTTTTATTTCAAAATCTGATATTTCAAAATTATCATTATTCAAAAGAGCCATATTTAGCATTTTAAGTCTTTTTTCTGGAGCAGAGATTTTTCTTCCTTGTTTTACTGGAGATAGATATGCTGGTAAGAAGATTAGTCTTTCAAAGTTTTCAGATTCAATGATAGTTTGTGCAATTAAGAGATGACCAATGTGAGGAGGGTCAAAAGTGCCGCCAAAAATACATGTTTTCATTAAAGTCTCCCTTGTATAGCTAAGAGTTATTTTTAATAACGCCTAATGCCTTCTTTTTGAATGAATCGGTTACAACTGACTTTTCATTCTTTTCGAGATCTATTAAGAATTGTTCTGCTTCATCTTTTTTGTTTAAAAGAGATAAACATCTTATTACTTCAATATTAGCTTCTTCAAAAAATTTAGTATCATAAAAATCATTGATGACAATCTTATAAGAAACGATAGCAGAATCATAAGCTTTGAGCTTGACATAAAGCTTTCCAGTTTCCATATTTTTTTCAGCTAACCTAGATCTTAACTCCTTGATCAAATTATCGGCATCTTTAGAGTATTCAGAATTAGGAAAATCATCCAGAAATTCTTGAATTTGCGATATCGCTTTTCTACTGGAATCTTGATCATGATAGAAGTTAGGAGAAAGCAACATTAACGTTTCGCATATACGCCATCTAGATTTTTCTATGTATGGACTAAAACCCATTCTCGATACTAGCTTTTCAAACTCAATTAAGGCCAAATCATAATCTTCGTTTAAGAAGTATGATTCAGCTAGAAAAAAAAGTGCATCATCGCCAAGGTCAGTATGAGAAGCTCTTTCAACTATAATATTAAACTGTTGAGACGCTTTAACATATTTATCTTCCTCAAAAAAAGCTAGACCATCATCAAATCGGGTCTTGTAAGGAATGTTGTCATCGAATGGATTATTTATTCCACAACTAATGACAAAAAAAGATAGTATTAATAGTAGAAATGACTTCATATTAGGAACAACTTTATACTGTAAATTGTTTTTAGAAAGATCCACTTAAAGAAAACCTGACCATGTTTGAATGAGGATCAAGTTCACCGCCAATTACATAACTTACATCAAAACCTATTGCACCAAGATCAGCACCTAAACCTAAAGTTGTATAATTTAAATCGCCAGATGGGTCACTTAAAAATCCAGCTCTCAAAGCAAAGTCTTCCACTAAGTAAAATTCAGCACCTAAATTTGTTACTACCGTCTGATCATTTAGCTCATAATTAAAGTCGAATGCTACTGTAGCTTGACCTTCTAAAGTTAATAATGATAAGCCTAAGCCTAATCTAGTTGGTAAGGGGTCTTCATCTCCATCGCCAAAGCTCACACCTGGTCCAACATTTGTAAGAACAGCGCCCAGTTTTAAGTTAGGATTGTCCATAGCATTATGTTTGAAGTAGCCTAAATCAACTGCAAAACTTCCAGTAGAAGCATCTAAACTATTAATTACAGCCAACTCTTGGTAAAAATATTTACCATTAATTCCCCATGAAGAACTGTCATCAATTTGCTTAGCATATGATACGTTTAATGCATACATATAACTTGAAAATGAACCTAATTCATTACCATTAGCATCAGTACTTACTTGGTCACCTAAATTTAGATATGTAAAATGTCCACCAATAGACTCTCCTTCTCTAAAAGGCATTGCAAAAGTTAAAAAATCATAAGACATATCATCAACAAGATTTGGAAGATAACTAGTATGCATAAAAGAAAATTCTTTAGTTGATAAATTTGTTAATCCAGCAGGATTGTAGTAAGTAGCGTAAACATCATTTGCAACACCAATTTGGGCTTCGCCCATAGCGTTTGATCTTGCGCCAGGATTAATTGTTAGAAATAATGATCCAGCTTGACCTTGTGCAAAAGATAATTGTGACAATAAAAGTAGTGATAAAATAGTGTGTTTTGTTCTCATAATACAATAAAGATAGTTATAAATCAGTAAAAGAACAAAGGAATATATGTGATAAATAACACACCAATTAGCCTTATGAAAAAGAAAGGTAAAGTAGCATTATAAATCGTTGGCATATCTTTATCAAATCTATAAGATGATAAATATAAATTCATCCCTACTGGAGGAGTAATATATCCCAACTCTAAATTAGCAATAAAGATTATTGCAAGATGAAATGGGTCTATACCAAAATATATAGCCAAGGGAGCTATCAATGGTACTACTACAATTATTGCTGAAAAAACATCCATTAAGCAACCAACGATTAACAATAATAAATTCAATGCTAGTAAAAATATAATTTTTGAAGTTATTGTACTTTGAACGAAATTTAAAATTTTCAAGGGTATTTGAGCGTCTACAAGATATCCTGTGAACCCCATGGCAAAACCAAGAATAATTAATACTCCTCCTACTAAGGTTGAACAATTAATAATAATTTTAGGAATATCATTAAAGCTAATATCTTTAAAGATGACTACTTCAACCATTAAAACATATAAAACCAGCAGAGCTGCACTTTCGACTAATGTTGCAAAACCTGTAAAAAGACTCAAAATGATTAAGAGAGGAACTGCTATTTCCCATTTAGCAATCTTGCCAGTCAATATTGCATCTTTTAAAATAAATTTTTGCTTGATATCAGTTTTAGGCTTTTTGTAAAGCCCATAAAAAAACATAATACTCATTAAAAAAATAGCTGGTATAAGCGCTTGTCTAAAAAGTTCTAAAGGATTAATTCCAGCAGTCACAGAATAGATGATAGCTGGCAAGCTTGGAGGAAATAACAACCCTAATGAACCTGCTGTGGTTATAATACCCAAAGAAAATTTCTCAGAATACCCGTCATGAATTAAGATAGGATATAAAATTGCACCTAAAGCTAATATGGTTACTCCCGACCCTCCTGTTAATGCAGTAAAAAAAGCACATAATAATACTACAATCAAAACAGTAGAACCAGGAATCCAACCCACGCTGGCTTTAAAAAAATTGATTAATCTTTTAGATATATTACTTTCAGCAAGAATATAGCCCGCCAAAGTAAAAATTGGAATTGCAGCTAATGTTGGAGAAACAACAATTCGATATGCGCTATCGCTGATAGTAGAGATTAAATCAAAATTTGTTGCCCAATCAGTAGGTTCAGATAAAAAGAAAAATACAGACAGTGAAGCTAACAAAATAAAAATTGGTAGTCCGAATGCAACTAAAACTAAAGCTGAAATAACTTTAGTCCATAATAGAAATGAATTTGCTAAAGGAAATTGCCAATAATAAAGAGTTATAGCAGGAACGATAGAGATAACCACCAACAAAAGTCTATACCTTAAATCTGAACTGCTAGTAATAATCATTTGATACCAAATCAATATCAACCCTATTGGTATGATAGACTGTGCAAACCAAGTAGGAATGTATGGTGCAATATATTCTGGATATTGAATACCAATCTGAATCATTTTGAGATAAGAAATTGATAAAATAAAAACAATTGCAACGGAAAAAGCATGTACTAAGAAATGAGGTAATGAATTTGAATCTGAAGATCTAAAAACTGGCTCTCTTACAACCGAAAGAAGTTTATTTGATCTTGCAGCAATTATTGCGCCTACAAAACCTATCCAAAGCGTCATATGTTGAACAATTTGTTGCGAGGCAGGAATAGAGAAGAAATCTATATACCTACTGAGAATTTGAAAAATTGGAAAAGATATAAGAATTAAAAATAAAAATAAACAAAGCCTATCAATTGCCTTATTTATGAAATCATTCATTGATAGCGGAGGTAACTTTTTCGTAAATCTCGTTAGTTAGATAAGTATCTATAACATCAGGAGTAATCTCATCTTTAAAATCATTCCAAATGGCAATTTCTTCGTCAGATGGCTTTTTAATTTTCATACCATACTGCTGCATAACATCAATAGCTTTCTTTTCCATTTCTCTTCCACTTTTTTGATACTTTTTTCCAATATCTTGTGCAATGTCCATCATAATTTTTTGATGTTCAGGTTTAATTTTTTTCCAAACTCTTTCATCGACAATAACAGCGCCCACAAAAGCACCCCATTTCAAGTCTAGCATATTTGGCATTAAAGCTGACCATCCAGAGCTCAATGACAGAATAGGAACTGTTTGCATACTATTTATCATTCCGGTTTGCAATGATGTTAATATATCTGTTTCAGATACAGGAATGGCATTGAAACCAAACTTTTTAAAAAGTTCAACAGTAACATAATCTCCGCCAGTGGTATAAATTTTAGCATCCATCAAATCTTGAGGAACAGAAATTTCTTCCGTTGAAAACCAGTAAACCCATCCAATATCAACAAGAAAAAGGAGTTTGAAACCACTTTGAGATAATCCTTCAGAAATATCTCCAAACATTACATTTTTAACGCGATCAATTTCGTCATAATTTTTAAAACCCATCGGTAAAGTAAACGCTTGAATTTGATCAGTCAATTCAGCTAATCCAATTGATGACATTGCTGAAGCTTGAATTTGACCTACTCGCATTTTTCTTATAGTATCACGTTCTCCCCCAACTACTCCGTTTGGATAAATTCTCAATTGAATCTGGCCATTAGTTTCTTGTTGCCATCTTTGACCCATCTCAAAAAGCAAATTATAGTATTCTGTACCCTCCGGTGCAACGGTAGCTAACTTAATAATTATTGGTCTTGAAAAAATTGTGCTTACTAAAAGCAGAAAGATTAAAGTTTTTTTGAAGTAATGCATTAAAATAACTTACATATAAAATAAATCATCTACTCTTGATTTTAACCATTTTGCTCTAGATTGTGATAATTTATTTGACTGCTTTAAGCTTTTATCTTTATTAATATCAATTTGCAATGCTTTATCAAGGAGTTCTATATACATTTTTTTGTCCTGCTTTGATACTGCATAGCTCTCTGCTAATGTAACATAGATTGAAGCATTTTGACCATTTGATTGTTTTTCAGCTAGTTGGAAATAAGTTAATGCATTTTTTTCTGAATTTTTATCTCCGCTTAAATCATTTAAATAAACACTCATCATAGCAGCACTTAGAGCACCTCCCTCCCAATCAGGATCTACTTTAATAGCACTTTCAATCAGCCACCTAATTGATGATAAATCAGCAAGATATTGTGGATCCGCTTGGCTAGCCTGAATTGAACCTGCCATTGATCCACTCAACCAATAAAGATAATCAATATCATTTTTTTCAAAAACAATTTGACTTCTATCTCTCATAGCTTTAGAAAAATTTTCGTGCTTTAGTTCAAGAGCTTGAAGAAGATAATTTCTAGATACAACAAAAAGATCTAATGATTTAGCATAATACTCACGAGATTTGTAATAATCAGTATACATCAATCTATCAGCTTTTTCCATTAAAATTCCATATGCATATGTTATTCTACTTTTTGATGCATTAAGATAAAAAAGTTGATTATTCGGATATTTTTGAATTTTTCTTTTTTGAGATTCAAAAGAAAGTGGCATTGCTATTTCTGCAATTTGTGAACCAGTCATCATAGTGCTGTTGACTGCACAATTGTTAAGAACTAAAATAGAAACTAGTACAAAGAAACTTTTAGATAAAAATTTAACTATCTTTCTCATAGATTGGGAAAATTGAGCATAGCTCATTTACGGAAGAACGAACAGTGTTAATTTTATCTTTATTATCATGATTCATAATAACCTGATCGATTAAATCTACAACAACCTTTACTTCATCTACTCCCATACCTCTTGTGGTCATAGCTGGAGAACCAATACGAATACCACTGGTGATAAAAGGACTTTTTGGATCAAAAGGAACCATATTTTTATTAACAGTTATTCCCGCTTCATCGAGAGCAATTTCAGCAGCTTTTCCTGAAATATTTTTATTTTGAAGATCAATCAATACTAGATGAGTATCGGTTCCATCTGAAACCAAATTATAACCTTTATTTTTGAATTCATCCGCAAAGCATTGCGCATTATCCAAAACATTTTTTATATAAGATTTAAATGAAGGCTCTAGGGCTTCTTTAAACGCTACAGCTTTAGCTGCAATGATATGCATTAATGGACCGCCTTGAATTCCAGGCATTACTGCGCTATCAATTAATTCTGACATCATTTTTACTCTACCAGATTTAGGGGCAACTTTGCCTAAGGTATTTTCATAATCTTCTCCAAGGAGAATCATTCCACCTCTAGGACCTCTAAGTGATTTATGCGTACTGGTTGACACGACGTGACAATATGGAAATGGCGAAGGATGCATCTCTGCAGCAATTATACCCGAATTATGACAAATATCTCCATGTAACACTGCTCCAACTTTATCAGCAACCTCTCTAAACTTTTCGAATTCAACTGTTCTTGGGTAAGCACTAGCGCCACATATAATAATTTTAGGTTTAAACTCTTTTGCTTTTTGAAGCAAGTCATCAAAATCGACTAAACCAGAATCTTTCTTTACTTCAAAAGTAATAGCAGTATAAATCTGCCCAGAAAAGCTTACCTTAGAACCGTGCGTTAGATGACCTCCATGACTTAAATCAAGGCCCATGATACAATCTCCAGGCTCTAAATAAGCCATATATACACCCATATTAGCTGATGAACCAGAATGTGGTTGTACATTGGCATATTTTGCCTTAAATAACTTCTTAGCTCTTTCTATCGCCAAATTTTCTGCTTCATCAACGTGAATACATCCCCCGTAATATCTTTTTCCAGGATAACCTTCAGCATATTTATTGGTTAAAACAGATCCAGCAGTTTCAAGGACTGCTTTGCTTGTAAAATTTTCTGATGCGATTAGCTCTAGATAATCATTTTGACGATTAAACTCAGATTCGATGATGTCAAAAATTTCTTTGTCTTGTTTTTTTAAGACTGACACTGACTACCAATCAGATTGTTTAGCTAAGGATTCAGAAACCCAATCATAGCATCTTCCTACTGGAGATACTTTTCCGGTTGCTTGAACATCTTTATCGGTCATAAACCAGTCAGCGTAGGCAAATAGAACTTCATTTTCTTCTAGCCAGCTTTTTTGTTTGTAATATTTTGAATTACCTTTTTTCTCAGCTTTAACAAAATATTCATAAGCTAAAGATGCAACAATCTTATCAGATCGAGAAAAAGCATCTTCCCTGCAAGATTGCATAGCTTTGTAATAAAGATTCCCCATATGAGCTAATGATTCAGCATTATTTTTGGAAATTTTCATAGATTTTTTAGCCCACTCAAATGCATCTTCAAAATTATCCATTTCTATGCTGTTAACTGAAATCTGCATTGCAACTCTAAAATTATTTCTATCTAACTCAAATAAGTCTTCAAGAATATCAACAGCATCATCAAAATCAGAATTTTCATTATAAGCTTTTGCGAGAGTCATATAAATTATACTGTTATCTCTGTTGTAACTGAGCGTATTTTCCAAGACATCAATTGCATCATCAGTATCACCATTCGACATTAATTTATCAGCATATTCAACCGCATATGAGGCATTTTCTGGATTTTCTTCAAATCTTGCTTTAAAAATTTCCAGCGGATCTTCTCCCGAATCTTCATATGCTCTAGCTAACTCAGATTGTATAGTAGAATCACTTGGATTTATTTTTAAAATTTTCTTAAGAACAGATATCTGCTCATCAACTCTTCCTTGTTGAGCATATGCTTTAGCCAAATCTTTTAATGAATCGGTATCTCTAGATCCAGCATCCATTAATCGCTCATACTCGATAATCATTTCATCAATCTTATCTTGTTTTTTATAAGCATAGGCAAGCCTTGTAATCAGAGATTCGTTATCTGGAAGCTCCTCAAGACCTTTGATTAAAACTGATTCAGATTCTTCAAACTTACCAAGATTCTGTAAAGCTATTGACCAGTAGAGATAAACATCATCCGCATTAACCCAATCAGGATTCCACTGATCGCATCTAAGTTCCATTAATTCTGCATACGACTGAGCACTAAGCTCCCAATTACTACTTCTATAGTATTCAGCGGAGCTACTAGAAAGCTGTGGACATCTATCATCTTGTTCGTATTCAACTGAATAAGGATACCATCCTTCATTGTAGATTAAGCGAGTAGCTTCTCGGCAATCCACTACCTTAATCTCAACGTCATTAGTAATTCTTAATTGTTCTCCTCTTTTACATTGTGCATCAAGGCTTGATACAAATATTATTAAAAGAGCTATTGTATATAATAAATTTTTCATTTTAGTTCCTGTCAATTATATTTCTCTTCTTTTTACAAACCATAGATCTCCAATGCTGACCCCAATATTAAATACATGAAACGATTCATCACCTACAAGATGCAAGCCGTTTCTTTTTGAAAATTTATATCCAAAGTCTATTTGATTCCCTGTGATTCCAAAATTAAAACCTACTCCTAAACCTAAACCTACTTCACTAATATTTTCAAGATTTTTTACACCATAGTTTTGTACAAAGATTGAACCTTTAAAATTATAACGATCCCTTGTAAAGGGTTGAGCAAATTTCATGTATGCGACGCTAAACTTATTCTTGCTGTCAACATATCCATTAAAAAGTGAACTATTTAGATTATGATTGCCACTATCTTTCCAGTTTAGGATCTCAATTTGAATATGCTTTCTAGGAGAAAATTCATAGTCTGCCCCTAATAGGAAGGAGCTGGCTTTTAGCTCATCATCAAACTTTTGCGTTAATGGCAATAAAGCTTGACCAACATCTGGAAAATCATTTGTATCATGATAATTATTATCATTTAAATCTAAAAAAGCCTGATAAGAGTCATTTTCAATATCCACTCCTCTTAAAGGAAGCTGTAAAGCAAAAGATAGGAAAATTGGCTTTTCTTTTATCTTTAATCTTTTGGTAGAGTAAAATAAATCCATCATAGCTCCAGAGAAATAATCTCTAGATTGGAGTAAGTGATTTTCTTCATCGATTGTTAAGGTTCTAGTAGACCTAGAAGAGCCAAAAATTATATTTAGATTGCTACCTATGCTATCAAATTCATTCAGCTTATATCCAAAAGATAATTGTCCTAGCGATGGTCCTCCAGAAGAACTATTCATTCTGGTGTAAAGCAACTCATCATCATTGAAGTTAAACGCGGTCATTGTAGTATCAGAAACAGTTAATTCTCTAAAAAGATAAGGTTCAAATGCGACTCCAAAAGACATTTTTTGTTTCCAAGGAATCACCAGCTTCATAGAAGAAAGTGAAAAATTAGTACTGGACTGTGACTGAAGAGCAACACTTTGAACATCAACGGAGGTAGTTAAGTAAGTAAAAAGTAAATTATGCCAAGTTGAAGGGTTTGATAATGAAATATTTGATTTAAATGATGGTAATAATTTATTAGATACTCCAGATGAGGAAGCATCAGTATTTTCTACGGAAGAACCGTAACCATATCCACTCATAGAGTTCTGAGAAAATGCCGTAGAAATGAAAAATAAAGCTAAAAATATATTACGGCTCCACATATAAAACCTCTATTGCATTTAAATTAAACTTCACTTTATCAAAAGGACTATTAACAGGTGCGCTATACAACATCAATTCATCAAATTGAAAGAGGCCATTTTTATAACCCTGTAAGAAAGCTTGGATTGGAATTTTTACTTCATTTTCTTCAATTTTTCTTGAAATAATAAAATTAGGATCAGACAAATACGTTGTATCTGAAATTGATTCATTTGGATTTAAATCAACAAAAGGTGATGTAAAATTCCAATTAATAACTGAATCTTGAAGAGCGCTGACAATAACATAAAACTCGTCATCTGTTGTTAGATTTGAACTTTCTACGCTTAAAACAAGATTAGAATTTTTAAAGAGCTCGTTTCTAGATAATGAATCAATAAGACCTAAATCAAATTCTATAATCGATCTAAGTGCAGAACCTGAATTTAGAGTAATAAAGTTTACATCATCATTTTCAATACTTGGCGGTCTAAAAACGCTAATATCTTTTTGAGCAAAGAAAGTAATAAAAGTATCTACTGTAGTCTCTTCATCAACAAAAGATTTGTACCAAACTCTCATTTTTGGACCTCTATTTGAAGCTTCATTGCTTTCAATGGTAAAAAGTTCATCTAATGGGCTATCAACTTTAAGCATGAATGTTCTAGCTGGATATGTATCTGAATCTAAAAAGTACTGCTTTAAACCATTCAAGCTTTCATCTTTAAAAATAAAACTTAAAGTATCGTATCCAGAACTATCAGGTGCGATTGATGCAAGCGGAATTTCCCCTAATAAAGCAGAATTATTTTCAAAATCTAAGAAATTTTCCAATGTATAAAAATTGGTAGAATCAGAAAAAACACTATCTTGATCACCGAGAACAGAATATAGAGAAAGGTTTGAGGCTGAGATTAAAGAATCAGCTGTTTCAAAAAATACCATTGCACTATCGACTTGAATTGAATCAGCTAGAAGATCAATCAAACTAGTTGGAGGAATATTTCCAGAGAATAAGGTCATTTGTACTAATGAAAATAAGTTCTCTGATTCTTTCTCATTCCCAAAAAATAATTTTGTATTTGAACTAAAATCAGGGAAAGCTTGAAAGATTTTATTATTTGTTTCAGGTAAGGTTGCAGTTTTTATGGTCCCCTCTTTATTTTCAATTTCATTATATAAGATGGTTTCTTCACTACAGGAGGCTAAAAATATCAACAAGGATGCTATAACAATTTTAAATTTAAAGATAGAATTATTCATTTGCCTTATAGGTTTTTTACGACTTTTTCTATTTCATTCAACAGGTCTGAAGAATCGCCTTCAGACTTACTCAAATCAACGGATGAGCACTTTTTAGAATCTTTAAAAATTTTAGTTTTCATTATCTTTGCTGAAACTTTTTCTTCATCATCTATAACAATAGTTGCATCTGCATTTGCACATCCTATTTGATTTAAATTTAACGCTTTAAGTTCAGTTAAAGTTTCTGAATTAAAAGGAAGATTTTTCACGTCAAAAATTACATCTTCATTTAATGAATTTGCTAAATATATAGTCTTAATTTTAGATAAATCTTTGTCTGATTTTGCTAATTTTTTAAGTAAAAAAGGCACTAAAGCTGATGTCCAACCATTACAAATAATCACATTAGGAAACCAAAACAAATTTGGAAGTATTTTGATAGTTGCTAATGAGTAAAAAGCAAACCTAACATCATTATCAGGTAAAAATCTTCCATTTTTAGCTTTGAAAAGCAAATTATTTAAATCACCGAACTGATCTTCGCTTTCTAAAAAATAAACTTGAAGACGCGACTTTGGCAAGAAAGCACTTTTTGCAGAACATTCGTAACTACTATCTTCATAATCAAAAAGAATTTCTTTAAGTCGAATAACCTCTCTTAAGATATATTTTCTTTCACTTATAAAGCCATATTTAGGCATCAAGCAACGAACATCATTTCCTTTTTCCTGTAAACCTAAGGGAATATCAACTGAGAGGTTGCCTTGATTTGAAACCGATGCAAATGGCTCCATTTCGCTATTAATATAAAAGAGTTTTTTTACCATGATATTGAGCAACAAAAGTTAACTAAACACATTCAAAATCACAACTGGGAATATTAATTAATTTTTAGACATATTTGATACCAAAGATATAATAATAAAGCATAAGAGCATAAACGAGCCGCCCGCAGAAACAAAAGGTGTAGGCAGACCTTTTACTGGCATCAATCCAATAGTCATTGCTGAATTAACAAAAATATGAGAAAACAAAATAGATGTTAAGCCTATTATAACTAAGCTTGAAAAATAATCATTAGCCTTAAAAGCCAAATCAAGTAAAGTTTTTATCAACATAAAAAATAAAAACATTATAATTACTATGCCAATAAACCCAAATTCTTCTGCTATAACTGACAAAATAAAATCAGATTCTTGGACCGGAAGAAATTTTAATTGAGTTTGGGAGCCCTGACCCCACCCCTTGCCAAATAATCCACCAGAACCAATAGCAGTTATGCTTTGAATAATATGATACGAAGATCCCATCGGGTCTAAATCTGGATTTAAAAAGTCAAGAAATCTTTGTCGCTGATAACCATTCAAAAAATCATTCCAAAAAAAAGGAAATAAAAGACCGGTAAAAATATTTGCGAAGTATAATAAAATTCGATTTAAAAAACTCCCTTGAAACATTAAGAAAATAAAAAACATAAAAACTGCCCAAACATTAAATACAATATAATTTGACGCTGCAATTATTGTTATCAATGGTGCTATCAAAAGAAAAATTGTAAATGAATTTACTCCTGCCCAAAGCAACATAGGCAACACTGGAGCAAAAATTATTACAGCAGTTCCTAAATCGGGCTGATTCAGTACTAGTATAGCAGATAAGAATGCGATTGCTATAGGCACAATAACAATATAGTTTTCTTTTACTTCAAGCTGATGATTTGACAAATATTTAGCTATTAAAATAATTGTAGCACATTTTAAATACTCTCCAGGCTGAACATAGAAAAAACCTAAATCAATCCATCTAAAAGTATTTTCAACCGGAGGAAGAAAAAATGGTATAAAACATAAAAAAAATGATGCTAAATAAATCAAAGTAGAATTATCATGAATTGATTTTACATTCACTTTTTGTATGATTAAAAATACAAAAAAAGAAAAAACAATGAAGATTACCTGTCTAAAAAATGAGCTGTTTAAAGATGTCGGGTCATTTGATATGCTATAAAGGGCAACAAGGCCAAAACCTATTAAAGATGAGACTATTAAATATAATCTACCTAGATATTCATTTGAACCATTTATATAACTATTGAACAGCATTATTTACTATCTCAGTTGAATCTTTTGAAATAAATGATACAATTTTTCCTGCAATAGGAGAGGCTACCGCTCCTCCTCCTCCACCATTTTCAACTAGAACTACAATAGAAAACTTTTGATTATTTAATTCAAAAAATCCATTAAACCAAGCATGAGGATCTCCATGAGGATTTTCTGCTGTGCTAGTTTTTCCAAATAATTTTATATCAGAATTTTGTCGAGCTCTCCATCCACTACCGTTATCAGAATTAACAACATCATATAGTCCATTATGTATTCTATTCCAAGCTTGATTTGATAATTCAATTTCATCATAAAAATCTATCTCTTTATTTAAATTTAATTTCAACTTGGCTGTCTTTTTTCCTTTTGAAGCAATATGATTAATATATCTTAAAGACTGTAATGGAGTAACCAAAATATCTCCCTGTCCTAAAGTTAAATTTAACAATACACCGCGCTCTGACCAGCCCCATCTTCCATAAGTTTTTATGAAAAATTCTTTATCTGGAATTTGTCCAACCAATTCATTTGGGAGATCAATTTGTGTTTCTTTATCAAATCCAAAAACTTTTGCAGTTTCTGTCCAATCTTTCAAATTTATCAATTGCACTGTTTCGTAAAAATAAACATTACAGGATTGAGCAATAGCTTTATTTAAATTAACTAGTCCATGACCATCTTCTTTCCAACAATTGAATGTATTAGAACTTCCAGGTGGTGTGTAAGAACCATCACACATTAAGCTATCTTCAGGATCTAATAATCCATTTTCTATTAAATTAAATGCAGTTATCAGCTTAAACGATGATCCAGGAGGATATAGCCCTGAAATACTCCTATTGATAATAGGTTTACTAGTATCGCTCAAGAGCTCTTTCCATTCATTATCTCTTGTTTCTCCTCTATATATTCCAAGATCATAAGAAGGATTGCTCACCATAGATAAAATTTCTCCAGTGTCAACATTTGAAACTAAAATTACCCCTTTTTGGTCCTTTAGAAGACTTTTGGAATATTTTTGAAGCTCTGCATCAATTGTAATAAATAAATTATTTCCAGGAAAAGCGGGAATACTATTATTATTTACTCTGTTTATTTCTCTCCCGTAGGTATCAACTTCAATATATTCAACACCCTTAGAATATCTTAACTCATTTTCATATTGCTTTTCAAGACCTTGCCATCCAACCAGCTCACCAGCTCTGTAAAATTTAGATTTATCTAAAGTTGGTAATGATTCTCGGTCAAGCTCTCTAAGGTAGCCAAGAATATGAGCATCATTGAGAATATCACTATATAATCTTTCATCAAATCTTTTATACTGGAAACCTGAAAGTTCTAATCTTCTTTCTTCAATCTGAGATATTTCAGAAAAAGTTAAATTTTTAGCAATAACTGTTGGAAGAAATCTTCCTTGATAAAATTTTTCATAACGCTGATTAATTTTTTCAAGAGGAGTATTGATTATATTAGAAATTATGTTAAACTGCTCTTCTTTATTGTCAAGCTGATATGGAGTTACAGTCAAAATGTAGGTAGGATAATTTTCAACCAATACTTCGCCATTTCTGTCTAAAATTAAACCTCGCGGTGCATATGTTGCCTGAGCCTTTATACTATTAACTTGAGATTTAGAAAAATATCTTTCATGCTCTATGATCTGCAAGTAAAAATATCTTGATAAAAGACTAAAAATTGAAATAACTAGGATGATTAATAGCGTTCTGTAATGAAAGATATCAGCTTTATTGTCAATTTTAAGCATTAAGAATTACCTCTTTTAGCGAAAAAATTCTTATCAATACAAAACCAACAAAACAAGTGAAATATGTAACAAAAAAATAATTTGAAAGAAATAATAAAAAATCATTAAAAAAGAAATAATCATATCTAAATAATGAATATACAGCTATTCCTAAATGCACAAAGGCAATCCAATATAAATCGAAATTTCTAAAAGCAAAATTATGACTAACCTTAGATGCCCAAAAACCACATATTGAAAATACTAAACTTGAAACTCCCAGATACACTCCACTAAAAAGAACAAAATCGGAAAAAAGACCAACAAGAAAACCATTTATGGTGGATTGTGAAGTATTATTTTCCAACGGCATTGAAGATAAGATAACATACAATAGCATAATATTTGCTTGATAGCCATTAAATGTCAATAACTCTGAAAAGATTAGCTGAAGAATGACTGCTAAAGGAAAGGTTTTTAGATAGAAGCTCATAAATTAGATTCCTTCTGGACAACAAATAATTGATTTATTGTTGATAAATCAGAATACAACTTCATTCTAACTACTTTATTTGAACTATCAGATTTTTCATAAATGCCTATTACTTCTCCAATTGGTAAATTTGGAGGAAAATAAATACTAAGATTTGAGGTAAGTACAACATCCCCAATTTTGATATCAGAAATTTTTTTTAATTCAACAATTTCACAGTTATTATCTCCAATCCAACGTAAAATTCCTTCGACATCGTCAGGTACAATTTTGACACTTAATCTAAAATTAACATCACTAATTAATTGAACCTCAGCTGAATTTGTAGAAATAGAGGTAATTTTTCCTATAACACCCCTCGAAGTAAGTACTGGATCATTTATTTGAATACCATCCTTGATTCCTCTGTTTATCATGATAGATGACATATTAGATGATACCCCCTTAGATATCACATCTGCTCCTATAAAGCTAAAATTATCTCTTTTTTTAAAATTCAGAAATTCTCTATATCTAATGTTTTCATTTTCATGAACCTTTAGAACTTGATTTTCAAGGTTTAATTTTAAATTTTCAGACGATAAAACTTCAAGCTTCTTAGTTAAAAATAACTGATTATCAAGCCAATTGAATGGAGCATATAAGAAAGAAAAAGTATTTAGTGAATTAACTTTTGATTGTTTTATAACATCCGAGTCATTATTGAATATTAAAAAAAAAGAAGTAACTATACATAAAACTAGGGATATTTTATCTTGATAGTCTTTAAAGATGATTTGCAGTCTAGACATTCTTATAGAAGAACATGCTTATATTTTTCCAGATCTTCAATGACTGCACCACAACCCTTAACAATAGCTAAATGAGGCTCATCTGCAACATTTACTGGAACGCCTGTTTTTTCTCTTAAAACTTGATCTAACCCTCTTAACTGAGAACCTCCCCCAGCAAGAACAATTCCTCTATCAATAATATCTGAGGAAAGCTCTGCAGGAGTAGCTTCAAGAGCATCTTTTATAACATCTAAAATTCTTTTAACCGGATCTTTCAAAGCTTGTCTGATTTCATCTGTTCTAACATCAATAGTTTTAGGAATACCAGAGACTAGATCTCTTCCTTTTACTAGAATATTTCTAGATTTTGTTCTCATCGCAGAGCCAACAGATATTTTAATTTGCTCTGCAGTTCTAGCTCCAATTTCAAGCTTATGTTCATTTCTAAACCAATGTTGAATAGCATCATCCATCTCATCCCCAGCTACTCTAATCGCTTTTTTTGTAACAACGCCATTTAATGAAATTACAGCAACCTCAGTAGTTCCTCCGCCAATATCAACGATAATATTTCCTACAGGCTTGCTGATATCAAGACCTATACCAATTGCAGCAGCAACAGGTTCATCAACAAGAAAAACTTCTCTAGCTGCCTGCTTTTCTCCAGAATCTCTAACAGCTCTTCTTTCTACCTCAGTAACACCAGATGGAACACAAATAACCATTCTAGGTCTAGTTAGCCTATTAAGATTTACTTTTCTGATAAAACCTTGCAACATCTCATCTACAGCAGTGAAATCAGCAATCACCCCATCTCTTAATGGTCGAATAGTTTCAATTCCTTCATGGGTTTTTCCAAGCATCTCTTTAGCATCATCTCCGACCGCTAAGACTGCTCCAGTTTTAGTTGATCTAGCAATAATTGATGGCTCATTGATAATAATTCCTTTACCAGAAAGCCAAATCAAAGTATTAGCTGTTCCAAGGTCAATAGCGATATCGCCACTTACCCAGTTAAAACTATCAGATACCGAATTTTTAATTGAATTAAAGAAGCTCATAGCCAGTAATTTATGAAATAATTAATATTAAACATTAGTTTTTTCTTTTGATAATCCCTGCTTACTTAATTCATCCGCTTCAGAATTCTTATCTCGTAGGACATGAGTAAGAGTCCAAGAATCTAGCTTTGAAAGTTGGGTATGGGTTTCATTGCATAGAATAGCCATTCTTTCATTTTTAACCTTATACTCTCCGTTAATTTGCTTAACAATGAGCTCACTGTCAGCATAAATGGATACAGTTCTAATATTATGTTCGAGGCAAAGCTTTACACCTTTTATTAATGCTAAATATTCAGATTCGTTATTTGTTTTAACTCCAACATTATCAGCAAATGAATCTAGGATAGTATCGCTTTTTTTAATTAGACCGCCAATACCAGCATTGATTGGTTTATAATTATCATCAAACTCGCAAGCTCCGTCCGTAAAGAGACAATAAGATTCGCTCGAATTAGTACTGTCTGATAAAAAAGATATTAATTTTGAATAATCTTCCTTTGAAAAAACAGATTTATATTTATCTACAATTTCTAAAATTTGTTTTTCTTTTTTCTTCATATTTTAATATAAAAATGGAGTTCTTAAACGATAATCACCAAACCCATAATCATCTATAAATAAAAACTCTTCGCTAATTTGATAATAGTACCAGGTTTGGTAATTATAACTCTGTTGCGAATTCATCGATCTTGATACATCGTCTGGCTTACCAAAAAGTATATATATCATTCCCATATCTGATCTCCATCCTCCAGAGGTACCTCTTGAAAAGTTTTGTTCTGCAAAAGCTACTCTTTTATAATATTCAATCATAAGTTCGTTTTCTTTTGTTGTTGCATCAGGATCTCTCTTCGCCCACACTTTCTTAAAAAACTTTTCTTTTTGAGAATTTTTTAGCCCTCTTAATTCTTTTCTTTCTTCAGTAGTTAAAATATAGTTCATTTGCTCTAAAGCCATTGAAACATTCTTCACGGAAGAAAGCATCATAAAGTCATTTTTCACCTCAAAAGGGAAAGATTTGGATGTGATATTTCCATTCTTAGAAACTTGAATTTTTAATCTCAAATCAGATGTATCAATATCTTTGATTGGCACGCGTACTATTTGAACAAAATCATCTTTATTTTTTTGAGTAAAAGATTTATTCCACACATTTTTTTTATCAGAAATAATTGAAAAATCTACTAAATGCCCACCTTCATTCATTGAAACATACTGGTAAAATTCTATAAAATTTTCTTTCGCTACGACTTCGTTAATCTTGGTTGGATACTTATTTGAATCAAATTTCCATTCACCTGGCTTGTCTTTAACAAAGATAGGTTTAAAAATTTTTGAATACTTTCCAGAAGGTAAATCCTTCTTTGAAATCTTTGTTTGTTTTTTACCTACCAGCTTTGTGTCTAAGTCTTTAAGTGAAAAATTTACACTAAACTCTTCATTAGGAATCACAAAACTATCAATAATTAATTTTGGATTACTTATTGAAACTGTTTGAGAAAAATTTTCAACTGCAATTGTATCAGAAAATGATTTTTCAGCAAGCTTGCTTCCATTTTTTGAAATTATCGAAATATTAAAATCAAAAGAAGATTCAAAGAGAATATCCTTTTTTAAAAACTGTAAATTTTTATTGTAAATCTCTACGTAAGTAACAATTTCTAGACTGTCATTACTTGGCCTAATAACCACGTTTGTTTTGTAAGAATTTACATTTGAATTAATGCTTTGAGCGCTGACAAATGCTGTAAGTAGAATAATTAGGATATTTCTTTTCATAATGATGTCTTTAATTTAACTAAACCAGAGCTTGTAAGTAATACCAAAAATTCATTTATTTGTTCCATATCAAAAATATTTTTTAAAAAAGTGAATTCAAAAAAATTATGTAATTGATTTGTTTGATAATCGTAAACAGCCATGCCACCATTGGTTCCAATATATAAGAAATTATCTGCTATAACCATATCAGAAACTCTATAATTAAAATACAAGCTTGAAGGTATTATTTTTTCATCTCTATCGTTTAGAATTCCTTTTTCAGTAGCAAAATATTTATAATTATCAATTCCAAATACTGCATAAGGTTTATACTGATTAAGAAAAGGATTGCTACCTTGTTCAATATTTATTTTTTCTTGAGAATCAAACTGGTATAATTTATTATTTGAAATTAAAAAAACTCTGTTTCCAATAATTTTGAAATCATCGATGAAAAGATTATTTTTTTTAATAAGACTTGAAATATGTGAGTTGATAATTTTTTTTGTATTTAGATCTATCACAACTAAATCATTTCTTGAGCCAATATAAACTTTATCATCAAGAGATTCGATAAAATCAATTCTTTCTATAGGTATCCCCTTGTCAAAACCAAGAGTCCTAAAGAAATCTTTTCTTTGATTGTAAATAATTACTCTTCCCTCTGAACCAAACCATATTTCATCACCTAAAGCTTTACTTGAATAAATATCACTGTAAGAAAAATTTGAATAGCTTAAATCTTTAAAATTTCTTTCATCTTCAAATTTTTTATCTGTTGAATATATAGCACTATTCTTACCATTGCCAATTCCAGCTATCCATACTTTGTCATTGAAAGACATTGTAAATGGAACAGCAATCTCTGTTCCTTTGCTAATTGGATAAACAGTTTTACTAAAATTATCCAAAGCAAGAATATATCCATTTGACAAACCTATCCATCCAAAACCATTTTCTGTTTCCAAAAATGAGACATACTTTGAAAAATCACCATTCTGATCTGCAGCTCCTTGATTGCTTAAAAGCCATCCGTTTTCTACAAAAAAATCTTCAAATGCAAAATTTTTGACCGATAAATTATTCTTATAATTAAAGTCTCCCCAAAAAACCTCTTCGTCAGGATATGAAAAAAGGCCAAGGAATGTACCACTTACATGATCAAGCTTTAAATAAGAAGAAGAACCTCTTATCCATAAATAATTAGATGATGATCCAAGATCTTGAATTTCATTATAAGATTTTAAAGGCAATCTATCGTAATTAATTTGATTCCAATTTCCTTCTCTAGAATTAGAAAATTCAAGACCTTCATTACCAACCGACCACAAGATACCAGTAAACTTATCAAAATATACATGTTTAATTTTTCTTGATTTGATACCTTGACCCAAATAGAGACTTTGATCAAATTCTTTTGAAAATTTATTGTATCTTAAAATCCCATTACCGTTTGTAGCAAAAAAAATATATTGATAACCCTCAGATATAGAATTAATGGAACCATTATTTCCAACAATTTCCCAGTCAAATACATCAAATCTTTGATCTACCTGAGCTTGTAGAATACTTATAAAAAATAAACTAATAAGGAAAAATCTATTTATTTTTGCGTACTGAATTTCTTTTAAACCCTTTTCTAACTTTTGAAACATGGCCATTATCTAGATAAATTATTACACTTGCGAATTGTTTCAAAAAATAATCGCTATGAGATGAAAGTATTATCGTTGTTCCTAAAATATTATTCATCTTAAGTATTTTTTTTCTTAGAACCATTTCTGTTCTGGGGTCGATATACAGACCATAATCATCAATTAATAGAACTCTAGGGTCTTTTTCAACTCCCATAACGGTTTTCAGCCAGTGCTTTTCCCCTTCAGAAATTAAATTTACTGAGGTTTTCCAAAGAGCTTCCATCTGGAAACCAGTAAAATGTCTTGATTTAATTTGCTGCGTTTTTGATGGAAAATTTCTTTTTATTAGTTGACCAACTGTTCGAGAAGTATTGACTGAACTAATATCCAGATAATTGACATCTTTTTGCTCTTTAATTGTACCAAAAATATTTCTCTTAAAAGGACTTCCTTGGTATAATACAGAGCCGCTGGTTTGTTTAGTTTCACCTGAAAGAACTTTAAGAAGTGAAGTTTTTCCTGATCCAAAGTTTCCACAAATACCGTAAATAAGACCATTGTGAAACTTTAAAGTTTTGATTTCTAAAGCTTTTTTATCATCAAACCTAAGCTTGAGGTTATTTATATCGTAAATCTGTTTAAGTTCCATTGCTTCCTCCAAAAGGACAGCAAAACTATTATATTGAATTATCTTCTAAGTACTTTTCAGCGTCTATTGCAGCCATACAACCGGATCCAGCTGCTGTAATAGCTTGTCGATAATGATCATCCTGAACATCTCCACAAGCAAAAATTCCTGGTATATTAGTTAAAGATGAATCAGGCTTTGTTAAAATGTAACCATTATCATCCAAGTCAATTATATTTTTAAATTGTGCAGTATTTGGAGTATGTCCAATTCCGTAAAAAACCCCCTCGCAAACAAATGTTGATTTTTCTCCAGAAACTGAGTCATTCAAGACTATGCTTGATATGCCATCTTTTTGTGTTCCATTGACTGAATCAATACTTTTGTTTGTCAAGATGTCTATTGAAGGATTATTCTTTACTCTATCGAGCATTATTTTAGATGCCCTAAAAACATCACTCCTATGGATAATCGTAACTTTTTTAGCAAATTTTGTCAAAAATGATGCTTCTTCCATCGCAGAGTCACCTCCGCCAACTACAACGATATTTTTATCTTTAAAAAAATAACCATCGCATGTTGCACATGTACTTATACCGTAACCCATCAACTCTTCTTCTTCTTTTAATCCTAGCATTCTAGCAGAAGCTCCAGTAGAAATGATTACAGTTTCTGATAAATATTCTTCCTCTCCAACAAAAACCTTGTAAGGCTTGGCACTAAAATCCACTTTCGTAACATGCTTAAAAAAACATTCGGCACCGAATTTTTTAGCTTGATCTCTAAATAAGTCCATCATTTCTGGACCCATAACTCCATCAGGAAAACCTGGAAAGTTTTCAACGTCAGTAGTTATAGTTAACTGACCGCCAGGTTGATTTCCCTCAAAAACTATAGGTTTGAGATTTGCTCTTCCTGCATAAATAGCTGCAGTAAGACCGGCAGGCCCTGAGCCAATGATAATTGTTTTATGAATAGTTTTATCTGTCATTAAATTAATATTGTTAACTAATGATTTGGTTAACACTATCAATTAATGTCTGTTCAGACTGCAAACCAACTTCTTGTTTTACAATTTCACCATTATGAAAAAATAACAAGGTTGGAATACTTCTAATTCCGTATGTAACGGGAGTTTGCTTAACTTCATCGACGTTTACCTTACCTACAAGGACTTTATCGCCAAATTGATCGCAAATTTTATCTAGAATAGGTGCTATAGCTTTACATGGACCGCACCATTCAGCCCAAAAATCAACAATTACGAGCTTTTTAGAATTAATAACCAGCTCATCGAAGTTTTCATCAGTAATTTTTACAGTTTTGTCAGACATAAATTTTCCAAATCATTAAATTATAAACCTCTGAATTTATATGATTTATTTAAATTGAGTAACAAAAAAAATTAATATCTAAGAAACGATTCTTAAAAATCTTCTTTTTCCTACTTTGATAATAACATCAACGCCTGCTGGAGATATGGACTGGTTAATATCATTACAAACTGTACCGTCAATTTTAACAGCATTTTGAGCAATCAGTCTTTTTCCTTCTCCTTTGCTAGCAATAAGCTTCTCACTTAATAATATATCAATAAGATTTACTTCAGAAGAAAGATTATAAGAAGGCATACTATCAGGGTTATCTTTTTTTATAAAAATCTGATCAAATGCAGCTTCAGCTGATTTAGCTTCTTTTTCAGAATAATATCTCTCAACTAAATCTTTGGCAAGACTTCTTTTAATATCTCTAGGGTTATTTGATTCATCCTCTAATAATAATTTAACGGACTCGATTTTATCTCTATCTGCAAAAACAGCTAATTTATAGTACTTAAGAATCATTGAATCATTAATTGACATAATTTTTCCGTACATATCTTCAGGACTATCGTCGATGGCTATGTAATTGTCATAAGATTTTGACATTTTTTCAATACCATCTGTGCCTTCTAAAAGTGGCAGAGTGATAATCGACTGAGGTTCTTGATTATATTCCCTTTGTAAATCTCTACCTACAAGGAGATTAAATTTTTGATCTGTGCCACCCAATTCGACATCAGCATTGATTTCAACTGAATCCATTGCCTGAGCCAATGGATATAAAAATTCATGCATAGAAATAGGAATTTCGGCTTCGAATCTTTTGGTAAAATCATCTCTTTCAATCATTCTTGCAACTGTATATTTACTACTCATATTAATAACATCTTCAAAGTTCATTTTGTTAAGCCATGTGCTATTAAATATGACTTTAAGATTATTTACATCAAGTATTACTTTAGATTGTTCAATATACGATTCAGCATTAGCTTTTGCTTCTTCTAATGTTAGCTGCGGACGTGTTTTATTTCGCTCAGATGGATCACCAATCATTGCAGTAAAATCACCGATTACTAAAACTGCTTGATGGCCCAAGTCTTGGAAATCTCTAAGCTTTTGAAGAACAACGCTGTGTCCAATATGCAAATCCGGTCTACTTGGATCACAACCAAGCTTTATAGTTAGAGGTTTGTTGTCTTTGATTGAATTATCAAGTTTTTTTCTAAGGTCTTTCAGAGGTATAACTTCTTCAGTTCCTCGAGAAATTAACTCTAATTGCTCATCAACAGATAGAAATGCCATTATCTTCTTCTCATTTCTCTACTAGCTTCTCTATCAAGGTCTTTGATTTTCAGAGCTTCTTTTTTCTGATACATTTTTTTTCCTTTAGCCGTTGCAAATTCAATTTTTGCAATTCCCCTCTTAAAATATGCTTTTAAAGGTACAATAGTAAGTCCTTTCTGAGCAACAACATTCTTAAGCTTTATCATTTCTTTTTTATGAAGCAAAAGCTCTCTGCTACGCACAGGATCATGTCCTCCAATACCCGTATGAGAGTAAGGGCTAATATGTGCATTGACTAAGAAAAATCTATCTTTTTTCATTGTAACAAAACTGTCTTTTAGGGTTAATTTTTTTTCCCTTAAGCTTTTAACTTCGCTACCTAATAAAATCAATCCGGCTTCGTATTTATCAATAATAGTGTAGCTATAAAAAGCCTTACGATTATTGCTTATTATTTCAATTTTATCTTTCATAAAAAAAAGTTTTTGTTATAAACATATATTTCTCTAAATTAATTTATTATTATACTTAAAAAGTTATTAACAAACTGTGTATATTAATTGTGTGTTATATTAATATATCATTATTATTAGAAGTAAATTAGGGAAAATTTTCTATTATGAGTAGTATTTATAAACGCAAAAGAAATGGCAAAGAAGATGGATATGTGATGTATTCAACATATGCATACGATCCATTAAAAAATAAAAAAAGATACTTCAATATTACTATTGGCAAGCTTGGCCCTTCCCTTTCATGGGACGATTGTAAAAAACAAAAAAAAGAATTAGATAGAACGTTTAAATCAAAAGAAGCTGGAAAAAGTGAAATGAATTTGAAAACCGCTATTGATACGTTTTATAATTATAAATTATCTAAAAATAGAAAAATGCAGGAAAGCTCAAAAAAACTTACACAATACCATTTAAACAAATTTAACAACACTATATCTAAAAGATATGGATCTGGAATTATGGTAAAGCATATAGATATAAAGATTTTAGCATGGTATTATGCCCTCAGAACGAAAGAATTAAAGGAAAGCTCAATGAATGTTCACAGGAGAATTATTGACAGTTTTTTGAAATGGTCTAAAAATTGAGCGAGTGACGCGATTCGAACGCGCGACCCCAACCTTGGCAAGGTTGTGCTCTACCAGCTGAGCTACACTCGCATAACATGTCATAATAAAACAATTTTATGTTTTAAAAAAGGAAAAAAATTAATGTTCGTGCTTGAGTGGAAAATCGGCTTTTCTAGCAATGTTTTCGATAAAAGCAGCTACCTCTTTATCATCTGGAATAGTAGGAGAAAGTGGAACACTAAAGAAAATACTTCTATTCTGATATCCTGCCAATGAAATACCAAGCTCCGTAGCTTCTTTTTGATACTTTTTAATTAAATCTAATACATTTGGTTGATTTGCATATACTTCTTCAAGTTTTTTTGAGGGATCCTTGGCTTTTAATCTATTTAGGCGATAATCTATCTCCTGTAAGCGATTAAACGGCGCAGAAACATCATTTATGGCATTATCAGACTCTTTTATTCTTATATCAAGGATACTTAAATGCTTTCCTTGAATACCTCCTGCGTAAACAAGAGCTCCTTCTTTACTTTGAAGCGTTCTTGGCTCAGTTCTTTTAGTTGAACCGCTCAAAAAAATGTAGTCTGCTTCTGCAAATGAGCTAGACAAATCGAGGATATTATCATCTCGAACATTAACTAACAAAACAATAAGATCGACGTCTGGCTTTAATTTGGTTATGTATCTATTTCCTTCTTCAACAAAATTCTTATTAGTTATAGATTGAAATCTAGCAGATTGACTGAGACCGATAAAAGCAATTTTAGCACCGTCTTTTTCCATAACATGGTATGGCTTAAAGAGTAATTGGTTAGAAGCCTTATCATATAGATTTGCAGATATAAAATTAACTGAAGAGCTTTTTGTTATTTCAACTAAAAAATCAGCTCCTCCTTTAAAATCATTAGAGCCAATATTAACAACATCTTGCCCTAAAAATTCTAGAGTTTTGACAAAATTTCTTGCCTTAAATTTTTTATTATCCACCGATAAATTATCAGGATTAATTTGATTGCTATCAAAAAGAGCATTTCCAGCATCAACCAATATCGACTCTCTTCCAGGCATCATATTGTTTAAAAAAAACATTTTTCTTGCCAATCCACCAAGGGGATTTTTCGGACAACCACAGTCATAAAACTCTGAAAACACATTTGTTGTTGAAACAATAGATATATTTTGAATATTGTTGCTAGTGTTATCTTGAGCTAGCCCAATACTAAATAGTAAAATGAATAAATACTTTCTCATTAACTTTTTCCCTTTTTTTTCTTTCTCAATATAGGTACGATAAACATATAAATTCCTGTAAAACTTAAAACAATCAATAAAATTCCTGAAGGAAAAAATAGTCCAAATTTTACATAATCGCTAAAAAAAGAACCGTCATGAACTGACTCGATTATATCCGACCTTCTAAAGCTAACTGAATATATCTCTGCCGATTCAATGTCCAATTGAATTTCCCAATTATTCTTTGATCGAATTTTAGCTATCCCTTTATTTGGTCGAATATCAATCCTATCAATATCGTTCCAAGAGTATATTTTAGCCTCGCTAACTGTTTTAGCTGATTCTAGGTATGAATTAAGCATAACAGGCTTACTTTTAGACGTAATTACTACATTAGGCTGAATCCAATTTGACTGTTTCTTAAACTGTAACAGTACGCCCGTTGAAAAAATAATTACAACCGGAATGAAAATTATTGGAGAAATCCAATAATGTAGCTTTCTAGTTTGTTTATTTATGCTCAAGAGTTATCTAAAATCTTCTCAAGTTCATCCATTAAAAAATTCATCTTTCTAGACACTGCTTCAAAAGGCTCAGAAGTTGTCATATCTACTCCAGCTAAGTTTAATAGTTCAACAGGGTAATCTGAACTTCCGCTAGACAAGAATGTAATAAAATCATCAATGCCTTCTTGGCCGTCTTTTTGAACTCTTTCGGATATCTTTTCTCCAGCAGCGAAAGAAGTAGCGTATGCATACATATAATAATTATAATAGAAATGTGGGATACGTGACCATGAATAAGCTTCTTCTTCTGTCAATTCCATACTAGAACCCCAATACCTACTATACATTTCACCAAATTCAGTTGTAAGAAAATCTTCAGTAAGAATTTGTCCATTTTCAGCAGCTTCATGCATCAATAGCTCAAATTCAGCAAATCTAGTTTGCCTGTAATACGTTGAACCAATATTCTGGATATAATTTTGCAACAATACTGCTTTTTCTTCATCGCTTTCAGCATTTGCAAGCAAATAATCCATTAATAATGATTCAGTGGTAACCGAGGCAACCTCTGCATTGAATGTGTCGTATCCATAATATGGATATGATTGATTCTTTTGACTTAAATAAGAATGATAAGCATGACCCAGTTCATGCGCTAAGGTAAATACATCATCTAAAGTTCCAGCAAAGTTTAGCTTAATTCTTGGAGGTAAGTCCCAAGTTGAAGACATATAAGCTCCGCTCTCTTTTCCTTGATTTTCAAACACATCTATTAAGTTTTCATTGTACATCTTTTCGGTAAATTTTTGCAGTTCTCCATCATTGGCTTGCAATAAAGGCTGCAGAGCTTCAACTACAATTTGTTGAGCTTCTTCGTATGAATATTCTCTAGTAAAATCAGCCAAGGGAGCATAGGTATCAAAGGGCTTAATTTTATCAACTCCTAAACTTTTTGCCTTGATTTCTGCCCATCTATGAAGTGGCTGAAGGTTGTTATTGACGCTTTTAATTAAATTTTTGTAGATATCGGTTGAAATTCCTGAACCTTTCATTTTCGCTTCTAAAGAATTGTTATATCCTCTTGCAGTTGCGTAAAAGATATTACCCTCAACATTTCCTTTCATAAGAACTGACATTGTGTTAAGCGATCCTTTAAATGGAACATATAAAGCTTTATACATATCTTCTCTGACTCTTCTGTCAGTAGACTTAGTATACTTCCCGTATCTACCGGGAGACATCGTAAGGTCAATTCCATTTTCATCCTGAAAAGTTCCCCACTTAAAATCAGTAGCTCTCATAATGTCATATGCCTCATTTGTTACGCCAGTAAGCTTACCTGCCATACTAAGGATTCTTTCTTCTTTTTCAGATAAAGTATGTGGTTTAGCTATATAAATATCTTTGAAAACTTTTTCATATTCTTTTAAAGAGGAATTGTCATTCATAAATTTCTCTAAAAGGCTATAGTCAGACTCAAGAATCTCAGGTGTCCAATAAGCTGTTACCCCTCCATATTTAATCCAAACATTTCTAACTCTTTGAACCATTTCTTGATATTTCTCATTTGTCAAATCACCATTCAAGGAATTAGATGCATAGTGATAAAGTTTACCTAAATATTGATTGATTTCTTCATCAAGTTTAATTGACTCTAATAATACTTCAGGACTTGATATTAATCTCCCTTTATAATTAGCCATGCTCGGGTACAGCTTTTTTACTTTTTCTAAATCTTGCTCCCACAATTCATCTGAAGCATAGACAGCCGTAAGGTCCCATTTGTATTTTGCATCGATTTCAGATCTTAATGGAATCGATGAACTTGGTTGAGTTTCATTTGATGAACATGCCATAACGATGAAAATGTAAAAAATTATTAATCTAAAATACATAGTAAATATTCCTTGTTTGTTGTTGAATTGATAAATTTAACTAGTATAAGACATTTATAGATGAAAAAAAATTATAAAATAGGGATTGCTTTAGGAGGAGGAGCTGCGCGAGGATATGCGCACATAGGTGTTCTAAATGCTATTGAAGAACTCAATATTCCAATTAGCTACGTATCCGGAACTAGCATAGGATCATTCATTGGAGCCTTATATGCGTCTGGAAATCTTAAAAAATTTGAAGATAAAATTCGTTCAAGAAATAGTTTTATGAAAGATGTTTTATTCAAGCTTGATCCTGTTTTTCCAAAACTTTCTATTATGAATGGAAATGAAGTTATTAAAGTATTCAAAGAAATTACCGATATAAGAACCTTTGAAGAGCTTAACCTACCTTTAACAACAGTTTCGACTGATATCATAAATAATAAAAAAATCGAATCAAATAGTGGAGATTTGATAAATGCAATTAAAGCAAGCATCGCTATTCCAGGAGTCCTTTCTCCCACCTATGTAAATGACAATCTTTGTGTAGATGGTGGACTTATCGATCCCGTTCCTTTGCAATCTATTGTTGATATGGGATCAAATATAACTATTGCAGTTAATTTGTATGGTCTTCAATCTTCAGAAAAACAAGACAACAAGTATAATATTGTTGATATTGTTGATAGATCAGCAAAGATAATTTTAAATAATGTTACTCACCTTAGTTTCAAAAACAATGAACCAGATATATTAATTGAACCTCCAATAGATCAATTTAAGGGTTGGGATTTTCACAGATCTAATGAACTAATTCAGATTGGTTATGAAAAAGCCTTGAAAGTGTTGGATACGAATAAAGATTTATTTATTTGATTTATAACTATAATGAATTAGTTACAACCTAATCTTTAATAACTTCGCTTCTTTTAGCCATTTTGACGGTCATTTCAATTTTTTCAAGCGGATTATCGTTCATATCTTTTTCAACATTTACTATTGAATCAATCACTTCTAATCCTTGAATAACCTTTCCAAATACAGTGTAGTTATTGTCTAAAAAACTTGGATCGCCATGACATACAAAAAATTGACTTGATGCACTATTAGGATCATTCGTTCTAGCCATAGATAAAATTCCCTTTTCATGAGGAATGCTATTAAACTCCTGAGGAATTAACCAAGTAGAAGAATCATTTTCATCTCCAATGCCAAAAAACTTTCCTGCTCTTCCTCCTGTTCCATGCAAAGACCTATTTTCTAATTTAGAGTTTGGATCTCCACCCTGAATAACAAAATCAGGAATTACTCTATGAAATGTCGTTCCATCAAAATATTGTTCATTTGCTAAGGCTACAAAACTTTCAACATGCATTGGTGCTACATCTGGATAAAACTCCACTACCATATCTCCATAATTAGTTGAAATCACTGCTACTTCTGTTTCTTTTTCATAATTCATTATGAATACCCCTATTGTTAAAACTATTAATATTATACCTATGATTTTTTTCATTCTTTTTCCTTAATTATACCGTTGCTGCATATACAATACACAGCAACGATTAAATATATTATTCTTATTCTTGAGATTCAGGAATTGCTCTAGTAAACTGATTTACTCCTGTAATTTTACCATCAAGATCAAAAAAGTATGTCTCTGAAGCTTCAAAATCTGTGACACTTCCATCTTTACGAACAATTTGTGCTCTTGAATGAACAATTAGTCCAGATGATGGGTCAGTATCTTTAATTTTGATTGGAATCATTGCCCAAGGTTTCCAGGATTGCGATTCTCTAGTTGAAAACTCTTGAATAAAATCTTCTTTAGTTAAATCCATTCCGTTATATGAAAACGGATATTTAACGTATTCTGAAAATCCTTCAACATCTAAATTATTTGCAGCTTCAAGAAATTTCTCCATGGTTTCAACTTCACCTCTGTTTGAAAAAACAAATGGTCTTCCAGAATATTCATTCTCAGGATTTAATCCTAAAAACTTACCACCCTCTCTAATACCATATTCACTATTCTCAACATCTGGTCTCATTGTACTCCACATTCCGGATAATTTTCCTTCATCTTCATCATTAAATCGTAATATGTCGATATAGTGAGTAGCAGATTTAGATCCATTCTTTTGAACAGAAGTATCATAGGACCAAGAAACTACAAATGCACCATTGTCATCCACCATTCTAAGTGGAACCATAGCCCACGGTTTCCAAGAATAAGATTCTTGATCATCCATTTGGTCTGCAAAAGGCTTCATCTCCTCAGTAACTAAAGAAGAAAAAAGCTCTTTATCAAGATTTGAATAAGCATCTGTAAGAGCCAATGCTTTATCCATATAATCATCGCTTGCTAGAACGTATGCTTTACCGTAATTCTCATTTTCTTCGCCATTAAATGGCATATTTTTACCAGCAGATTCTACCCCATCATAATTAACAACTGGTGGTGATGCAAACATCACAAATAAACCAGCAGCAAAAAGTAAAAAAGTAGGAACTGAATCGTAATTTAATTTCATGATTACCCCTCTTAATTAATTAATAATGAGAAGATATTATGCAAATTTTGAGAAGATTGCATTATAAAACTTAGATGAATGATTACTGATATTTTTTTTGTGGAGCTGACAGGGATTGAACCTGCGACCTCATGAATGCCATCCACGCGCTCTCCCAACTGAGCTACAGCCCCAAATTATTTATTTAACTCTTTCCAGTCCTTATCGAACTGAGCAAGTCCTTGGTCAGTAAGGTTATGTTTATACATTTCTTCAAAAATTTTTGGAGGAAGTGTAACAATATCAGCTCCAGCTTTAAATGAATCATGTATACGATCAATATTTCTGATTGAAGCAGCTAAAATATTAGTAGAAATAAGATTATTTAAAAAAACTCTGCGTATTGAAGATATTAAATCAATTCCATCAATATTATTGTCTTCACATCTTCCAACAAATGGTGAGATATAAGTTGCTCCTGCTTTTGCAGCAAGAATAGACTGACTTAAGGAAAATATTAATGTCACGTTTACCTTGATATTTCTATCAGATAATACTTTACATGCTTTTAATCCCTCATAGGTGCAAGGAACTTTAATTGTAACATTTTCGTTTATAGAATGATACTGTTCAGATTGTAAAATCATTTCTTCTGCAGTATCAGCTACTACCTCAGCACTAATGCTTGCATTAGCTGTAAATAAAGAAGAAATTTCTGATATCACTTTTACAGGATTTCTTCCTGCTTGCATCATCAAAGTTGGATTAGTAGTTACGCCATCAACAAGACCGGTTTGAAAATGATGTTTTATGACATCTACGTCTGAAGTATCTAAAAATATTTTCATAAGTTAGCAATTTAATACAATTACTTGAAAATGCAATTGTCTTTAAATTTTAAAAAAAAGGGCTATAAAAATATAGCCCTTTAATATTTTATTAAAATGAGTGAAAATTATCCGCGAGTACCGCCTTCGCTCTCTCCGTCGGAATCATTTCCTCCATCTCGTTTACAATTATCTCTCCATGCTTGTTTCATTTCTTCGCGAGAATTAACAGTAACAGAGGAGCCATCTTCAAAAACAAGATCTACCGGAAAAACGACTTCAGGTCTTTTCTTTCTGCCGTCGTAAGATTCATAGAAAGCTTTCATTTTTGCTTCTAAGTCTTCTTCATCGTCTGCAGTCAATGTTGACCCATCAGGCATTGTGAAACTTACAGGAAAAGCAAAAGTAAAGCATTTCTTATCGTTTTGCTCTCCTCTACATGCTTGAAACGCCTCTTTTAATTCATCTACTGAATTAATAGTTACTATTGCAGCATCATCTCCGCGATATTCAATTTGAATTGGATATGCAAAAGCAGGTTTTTCTTTTTGACCTGTTTCTTGATAATGAGACTTCATTGTTGAACGAAATTCTTTATAGTCATTTACTGTATAAGAAGTTTCGCCTAGAGAGAATGTTAGAGGAAATACATACTTGAAACATCTCTTAGCATGTCTCTTTCTATCATCCATTCCATCTCTGTTACCAAGTTTTCTTCCATCTTTTGAAAAATATATTTCTGTCATATCTCCAGCATCTAACGCCATATCTCCTAAAGAAAATTGGTATCCATAGTCAGGTGAGATTTCAGCTTTGACCATCATATAATCAAAATATTCTGACCCAATAACCAGTTTTGATGATTGAGGAATATCTACCTCGTCAATCTCAAACTTATTAGGATCAGCTTGAATTGCTTCAATAAGCTGTAGATCAGTCATTTTATCCATATATGACATATTATCATCACATGAATTAACCATAAAAATTAAACTAAAAATCAATAATATTTTTTTCATAAATCCCCTTTATTTGCAATTAAAACTTACTACCTTTTTTTTCTTCTGTCAAAATCTCTCTTTCTTGACATTTCAGGTTTTTCTTCAAGAAGTTTTGCCATTTGAGATTTCAATTTTTCTTGTTGAAATACCAATTTTGTTCGCTGCTCATTAGAAAGTACGTTTACTGTTTTTTTCAAAAAATTAGCTTCAAGCACTGCTAACTGATCTTTCATTTCTTTTTGAAGCTTGATTGCTTTATCTACGTCAAACTTTGCAGCATCTTTAGTTTTCATTCTTAAATCTGCAACTTTTTTACGATATTTTTTCTGAACTTCATTAACCTTATTTTTGTATTCATTTTGCATTGGAAAAAATTGTTCAGCTTGTTCAGTTGATAAGTTTAAGTAAGTTGTTTGGACTCCAATCATGGTTGATTGACGTTGATTATTTAATTGCTCCATTCGCTCTTTACGAATTTCCATTTTATCTCGATCAACTTTATCCATTTGCTCTTGTGCAAATATGCTTGTTAAAAATATTATAGTTAAAATTGCTATTCTCATAACGACTCCTAAATTGTTTTTATATCTTATATACAATTCTGCTTGAAAAGATGTTCCAAGATTATTTTTTTCTTGCTTCAATAAATGATTTTATTGCAGCGATAAACCCAACCAAACATAATACGCAAGCTGTAAATTGCTCAATAGTCGCTAATGGTCTTTCTAATTCGGTACCATTTAAAAGATAATCTAATAAATCAAATATTGATCCATAAGTGGCTCCAATTCCAAGGATTAAAATTAGAATATTAATATGAGCAAAATGCTTATGCAAATTTGGAAACTTTCTTCCAAAAAATAGACCTATCTGTATTAATAAGCCGAGAATTGAAGGTATTAGAGCAGTAAATGTCATAGAAAAAGCATAAAATGCAACTCCTAGAATAATTAAACTTATACTGATTTGATTAAATATTTTATCCATTGTATTTCCTTTATTTTTTTAAAATTTCGTTAATTTTTTTGAAACTTTCACTTAATTCTGATACCATCTTTTGCGTGTAAGGATTATAGCTTTGAATATCTTCAAATAACTCCCATGAATCATTGCAAGTTTGATTGACTAATTTATGTAATGCCTTATATCCTTCTGTATCAATCCTTGTTTGATCTGTACCAAAATCATCTATTACCCTTCCAACAAAATGAGTCAATCCCTGCGATCTTGCTGCCATCATATCATGTTCTTCAGCTGAAATCTCTTCAATGGTTATATTTTGGCTATCAAAATAATTTTTCCAAAATTCAAACCTTCCATATGAATCTCTCACTGATTCCATTGTCATTACAGAACCGCTATCCTTTAAAGAATCAGGACCAAAGAGTGGATGAGTGGCTATAATATCAATCTCAGCAGATAAATTTTGAGTCATAACATTTTTAGGAAACACCTTAACAGAGCATACATCTATAACAGTTTTGTTGCCTTGGATATCATTTTTAATTTCATGAATTAATGATTCAAAATCTCTGATAGGAACAGCTATAAAAATTGTTTCATTTTTAAGAGCATCTTTCAAAGACACTTCATTTACATCAGAGCTATTAATTTGCTTCTTATCATATACATCTACTTCAAACCCTTTAGAAAGCAATGCATGTAACATTGCTCCAAATCTTCCATACCCAATAATACTTACTTTATTCATGATTGTAACTTCTTCACAGCTAGAAAAAGAGTTAAGTTTCTTTTTAAATCATGAATGTCTTTTTCTAGAATGTTTAAACCATACTTTTCAGCTGAAAATTTGCTAGCTATTACTGCTACATTTTCTGATAATTTTCCTTCTGACAAATCTTGTGCAGCTTTGGCAGTATCATCTTCTTCGACAAGTTTTTTTGACCAAAATTTTTCAGCTAAATAATCTTTACACTGCTTTAAGGCCTGTTGATGAGAATGAATTTCTTCAATATCTCCTAAAGCAACTCCATCCTTTGCAAGTAAATTCTGACTAATCTCTACATAAAACATATCAATTATTTCGCATTGATTTTTTGCTAAAGCTTCGATGCTTTCAATCACTACACCACCTTGGGCATTTTCCATTGCAAAGATTCCAGTATCAATGCTTCCATCTGTTAGGCTATTTAACACATTCATTGAGCCCACCAAGTACGCCAACTCATATTCATTTATACCAAATTTTTGACAATAAGACTTAGCTGCTTGTTCGCTAAAGCTACCCTCAATTCCTTGAATTCCAATTTTATTCATTTTTTCTCCAGTATGTACTCAATTGCTTTAATATAACTTTGTTTTCCCTCGCCATAAAATTGACCAATACAAACATTTTTAATCACGGAGGTCTTTCTAAAATTTTCTCGCTTGTTAATATTGGATAAATGCACTTCAACGGTTTTTAATTGTGTTGCTGCTATTGCATCTCTTAAGGCATAAGAATAATGTGTTAAAGCCCCTGCGTTCAGAATGCAATAATCAGTATCTTTTCTTTTTTGATGCAAAAAATCTATGATACTTCCTTCTGAATTAGATTGAAAAAATTCAAGGTCAAGATTTTGGCAACTATTGTGGTTTTTAATCCAATTATTTATTTCCTCAAGAGAATCATAACCATAAATTTCTGGCTCTCTCTCTCCTAACAAGTTAAGGTTGGGTCCATTTATAATAATTATTTTCATAATACTTTTAAACTCTCTTTAATTTGCTCAAATGATATATTATCATTTATTTGCGATTTTCCAATCTCATCCAACAAAATAAACTTTACATTTGATGCTCTGATTTTCTTATCACTTTTAATATAGTTCATAAACTTATCATAATCTTTAATTCTAACGGAGGGTAGATCAAATTTTGATAGCAGATCTAAAGACTCATTGTACTCATCGTTTGAAAGATTTCCATACTTATTTGATAGGTATAAAGCACATTTCATCCCATAAAAAATTGCTTCTCCGTGCAACAGTTTTTTATAGTCATAATAACCCTCGATTGCGTGCCCAACCGTATGTCCAAAATTCAATATCATTCGTAATTCATGTTCATTTACATCTTCGCTAACAACATCGCTCTTTATTTCACAACATTGTATTATAATTTTTTCTAAAATTTTTATTGATCTACTTTTTAAAATATCGTCAATGCTCGAAGCAATTAACTCAAATAATTGCTTATCATAGATAAATCCATATTTTACTGCTTCTGCTAGAGCGGCATTTATTTGTCTACTTGGAAGCGTTGATAGAAAATTTATATCTATTTCAACTGCTTTTGGTTGATAAATTCTTCCAACCAGATTTTTACCACTTCTAAGATTGATACCAGTTTTTCCTCCAATGGAAGAATCTATCATAGCTAGTAACGTAGAAGGATATTGGATATAATCAACTCCTCTCATATAAATTGACGCAGCAAAACCTGCAATATCTCCTACTACTCCCCCACCCACAGCAAAAACAATTGATGAGCGATCAAAGTGCTCTGAAGCCATCTTATTGGTAATTTGTGTAATTGTTTCAAATGATTTAGTTTGCTCTCCATCATCTATAAGATAAATACTAACATTTGGTAGTCTAGACAATAGATCGAATTTATTTTTATATAGCTTGTAAATATTTTCTTGGCTAATGAGCATGCATTGAGATTCTGTTGCTGAGGCAATATTTGATATTGAGCCTGCAAAACTATCAATCATATTTATTTTATAACTATCTAAACCTAAATCTACTTTAATACTATTAGTCATTAATCAATCCAATTATTTTGTTACAATTATCATCGATAGTATTGTTGTCAGTAATAATCTGATGTCTCGACAAGGAAAGATACAATTCTTTTCGTTGATTAAAAATCTTTTCAAGCATTTGGTACTTGTTCTTTTCTTCAAGTAAAGGTCTTGAAGAATCATCCTTAAGTCTATCAGCCAATATATGAGTAGATGTACTTAGATATATACATAACATCTGAGACATAAGATCATAACTCCTTTTAAAAGCAACTGCTCCTCCACCAACCGCTATAACAATCTTATCTCTAGAAGAATGCTTTTTTATTTCATCGTATTCAAATTCCCTGAATTGTATTTCGCTTTTACTAAACAGTTCATTGATTGATAAATTTTTACAGTCCATAATTTCTTGATCAATATCAATAAAATCCCATCCAAGCTTTTCTGAAAGTATTTTTCCAGTGGAAGATTTTCCAGACCCCATCATACCAATTAAACATAGTTGATTAATATTTTCCACTGCTCTCAATATGTTTTCTTAATTGTTCCATGCTGTCGCCACCAAATTTTTCTAATAAAGCATCTGCCAAAACAATAGCTAACATACTTTCACCAATAATTGATGCAGCAGGAACCGCGCATGAATCCGTTCTTTCTTTGTGAGCAAGTTTTGGCTCCATTGTTGTTAAATCAATTGATCTAAGTGGCTTTATAAGCGTAGAAATAGGCTTCATACTCACTTTTACATGAATAGGCTGAGCATTACTCATTCCTCCTTCAATACCTCCAGCATTATTGCTTGATCTAGTGATTTTATTATTCTCATACAATATTTCATCATGTAATTCGCTCCCAAATACTGCAGAAGAAGCAAATCCTGCTCCAACCTCTACACCTTTGAAAGCATTTACAGACATCATTGCTTGAGATATTCTGGCCTGCAATTTTCCATCTGCATTAATGTAGCTTCCTAAGCCATATGGCATTCCTGTTGCAATAACTTCAAAAGACCCACCCACCGAATCTCCATTGTTTTTTGCTTGATCAATTACATCAATCATTTTTTTCTCAGCATCTTTATCAAGACATCTAACGGAAGACTTATCCGCTAAACTGTTCAATTTTGACATATTTAAATCTTTATCTATTGCTTTAGTGTCAACAATATCATGAATTTGATATACTCTACTTCCAATTTGTATTCCTACATCCTCTAGCAACTTTCTACAAATCGCTCCAATTGCAACTCTCATAGCTGTTTCTCTAGCAGATGATCTCTCTAATACATTTCGAATATCATCAAAATCATATTTCATTACTCCTGCTAAATCAGCATGACCAGGTCTGGGCATTGTAACTTTTTTATGATCTTTTTTTGGCTTTCCAACCGCCATTCTATCTTCCCAATTAACCCAATCTAAATTTTTAATTATTAATGCAATGGGAGAACCCAAAGTAATCTGATGACGAACTCCAGAAAAAATTTCAGCGAAATCTTTCTCGATTTTCATTCTTTTTCCTCTACCATGACCCTGCATTCTTCTAAGCAAATCTATTGCTATATACTCCTCTGTAAGCTCTAGTCCTGCAGGAATTCCTTCGATGATTCCAGTCAACCCTTTTCCATGCGACTCTCCAGCGGTCATATATGATATTTTCTTCAACATAGTATTTTCTCCAATTGTTTAATAATGGAATCAATTTTTGAATTCACATTATAGGTAGTTTCATTCCAAATTTCAATAGACTTCAATGCTTGAAATATTAGCATATCTAAACCATTAACTTTTTTTCCGTTAGTTTCAAATCTATTTAAGAACAGTGTTGATTTAGATATGTAAACAAGATCAATTAAATCCGTATTCTCATTTATAGTAATATCAAAAAAATTATCTTTGTCTTCCATTGAATACATTCCAAGAGGAGTTGTATTAATGACTAATTCACACGTTGATTGCTGCTTGCCAAATAAAGCTATGTTGTCAAAGCCTAATTTTTTGGCAAATTCTATAACTTCTAGTGCATTTTTTTCGCTTTTATTTTTAATGATAATCTCTCTTGCTTCTGAATCGATCAACGATTTAATAATAGTTTTTGCAGAAGAACCTGCCCCTAAAACCATGCATTTTTTATTCTTTACTACAATCTCGTTTCTTGAACAAAGCATATCAAAACCATATTTATCTGTATTGTAACCTTTTAAAACACCCTCTTTTATTGCAATACAATTCACATTCTTTAATATTGATGATTCTGTATCAAGCTTATCTAAATAGCCTATTACTTCATTCTTAAAAGGAATAGTAACATTTAACCCATTATAAGATGTAATCACATCCTCAAAAAAACTATCTAACTCACGTTCAGTAAGTTGAATTTTTTCAAGAAAACAATCTTTAATATCTAATTCTTTGTACAAAAGTTTGTGTAATTCTGGGCTAATGCTTTTAGAAACTGGATTACCTATCAGTGCATATTTCATTTAGCTACCCTTTTTATCAAATTAAAGAAGTTTGGCAGTGAAATATCGATGCAATCTTTGTTATCTAGGTGATATTTTCCAAACGATGTTAAACTTAAAATTGTGAAAGCCATAGCTATTCGATGATCGTGAAAAGTTGCAATTTCAGCCAGCTTATCAGGCTTACCTCCCTCGACAAAAAGACTATCTTCTTTTTCATAAGCATTAATTCCAAAAGCATTTAGATTATGTATAATTGCATGCAATCTATCACATTCTTTGTATTTTAACTCTTCTACATTTCGAAATATCGTAACACCATTTGAATATGCAGCTACAACAGCTAAAATAGGTATTTCATCTATGATTGCAGGGACTATTTTGGACTCTATTTCTGTTGAATGAATTGTGGAAGTACTAAAAGTTATATCTCCAACCTCTTCTCCATTATTCAACTGCTTATTATCAATAGATAAATGACAATTCATTTTTTTAAGTACTTCCATAAATCCAATTCTAGTTTTATTTAAAAGTACATTATTAAGCGTTAATTCTGAATCGTCATTCAATACAGCCAAAGCTGCAAAAAACGCTGCAGACGATGGATCAGAAGGTATTGTTATATCAATAGGACTTAGTTTGCTATTTAGAGGATTGATGGTAATAATTTTATCTTGAACACTCACTGATGCACCCATAGTACTCAACATAATCTCTGTATGATTTCTTGTTAAAATATCCTCTTGAATAGTCGACGGCTTATCAGCTCCCAAGGCTGCGAGTAAAATACATGATTTTACCTGAGCGCTAGCAACAGGAACTTTGTAGTCAATGGGATATGTTCCTTTTTTTGCATCTATAATTAAGGGCAATACATTATTGCTAGAAGAAATATTACAACCCATTTTTTGCAGCGGAATAATAATTCGCTTCATTGGTCTTGATGATAATGAATCATCGCCTATGAGTGTAAAATTTAATCCCTGTGAGGATAAAAGTCCTGAAACTAGCCTTGTAGTAGTTCCAGAATTACCACAGTCTAGCTCTTTATTTGGACTAATTAAATCTACGCCTTCAACTTCAATAGTTTTATTAATCCTATTAATCTTTGCTCCACAAGCTTTCAATACGCTAATTGTAGATTGTAGATCATCTCCATCATTTAAATTTCTGATTATACTTTTTCCATTTGCAATAGATGAAAGCATTATTGCACGATGAGAAATTGATTTATCTCCTGGTAAATACAGTGTTCCCTTAAATTGCATTTATTTCTTTAATGCCTCAGCAATATTAAATGAAAGCTCTAAAGCTTGATTTGCATTCAATCTTGGATCGCAATGCGTATGATATCTAGAATTCAAATCATCATCTCCAACCTTATAAATACCTCCGGTACATTCGGTTACATTCTGTCCAGTCATTTCTAGATGAATCCCTCCAAGATGTCGGTCTTTTGCTTTCAGAATGTTAACAGCTTTACTGGTTTCGTTTAAAAGAGCACTAAAGTCTCTTGTTTTTAGGCCCGATGAGGACTTAACAGTGTTTCCATGCATTGGGTCCGATATCCATAAAACATTCTTATTGTTTTTGACAATAGTATCAACTAATCCTGGAAGATATTTATCGATATTTTCTTCACCATATCTAAAAATAAGTGAAATCTTTCCAGGTTCATTGGTAGGATTAATTTTATCTATTATTTTTATTAACTCTTCATTATCTAGGCTAGGACCACATTTGATACCAATTGGATTGCTTATTCCACTACAGTACTCAACATGTGCACTATCAATAAAACGAGTTCTATCACCTATCCAAATAAAATGTGCTGAAGTACAAAATACTTCATTTGAAAGTGAATCCACTCGTGTTAAGGCTTGTTCGTAAGGCAAATGCAACCCTTCATGGCTAGTATAAAAGTCAACAGTATTTAGATCAATTACAGTAGAAGTATTTACGCCAACTGCATCCATAAAATCTAGATATTCATTAATTTTACCAGCAATCTCTTCATATCTCTTTGCCTTCTTCGCTAGCCTTGACAAATCCCATATTCCAGGAGTTAACTTTACGCAGATTTGCAAAGCCTCCCTGCGCAAAAGATCGCAATAAATTGAGTGTTGAGGCCGACTGAGAATAAGCCCTTAATAGTCTAGCAGGATTTGGTTCACGCTTCTCTTCAGAAAACTCTATTCCATTAATTGAGTCTCCGTAATAGCTATTTAAAGTCTTACCATCAATTGTTTCTCGATCAGAAGATCTAGGCTTTGCAAATTGACCTGCAATTCTTCCAAGCTTAATTACAGGTACTTTTAATTTAGCTGTAATAACCGCACTCATCTGTAGAATGACTCTAAATGTATCTCTAATATTATTTGCGTTAAACTCTTTAAAGCTCTCAGCACAATCACCTCCCTGCACTAAAAACGCATCTCCATTACTTGCTTTAGCTAATTCTTCTTTTAAATTTCTGCACTCTCCGGCAAAAACCAAGGGAGGAAATCCTTCCAATTTTTTCAACGCTTTCTCAAGCTGTTTAGTATCATTATAATCAGGGATATGTTTTATGGTAAAATTCTTCCATGAATTTTTTGTCCATTTTGACATTATAATTCCTCTACTTTCTTTGATTCGGTAATGATAGTTTCATAGATAGGCTTTAAAAATGAAGCTTCTACAGTCAGAAAATCTTGCATCAATTTTAGCATAAATCGCATTTTCTCTTTCTTGATCCAAAACTCGGTAATCCTTCTTGTTTTTTGACGTATCCAATTGTATTTACCGCATCCAATCTTTCAAGCAATAAATCAAAAATTTGATTATCGGCTTTATCTATTCTATCTCTGTTTTCTAATATTTTTTTGTTCATTTTTTCCTCCATATAACAAAAAAACCCTAGCGGGTTTTGCTAGGGTTCATGTAGAGTCTTGATATAAGTTTATCTTTAGGCTTCTACAGTCCCCCTGCTTCTAAAATAAAAATAATAGTTATAAAATGTGCTCATTAGACTAGTTTAATCATCGGTATATACGGATTCAAGGAAAATATTATTTAGATTGGAAAATCATTTTAGAAGATTTTGCTTTGTCTAAAGCATCATATGAAAATCTAAAAGGCTTAAATTCACCTTTGTTGTACATATCGGTTTGATCATCATAATGTTTCGATCTAAATAAGCCTGATTGACCCGTAGGAAGAATACTAAATCCATTATCAAAATTAGAGAAATCAATCACTCTTCTCATTGATGAGCCTGCTCTAACCTCAAAAGGACTACTCACAGAATAACTTGCAGCTCTTGGAGTCATGCCAGAGCCTGCCATCGGATATGGTCCTACGCTAAAATTTATAAATCTTTTAACAAGAGGATCTTTATCAAGACGATGACTGTATGTTACTTGATGAACATCGCCCCATGTCAAAGTAGTTGGATTTCCATAATTTTGATCAAGAAAGCTATATGCATCATCGAAAGATTGGTTTACAATATCACTAAGACTCTCTAAATCGCTCGTAAGGACGTTATCAACCCACAAGGTTGCCTCTCCATCAAAAATACTTCTTATTGCCAATGAACGGATATATTTAAGGCTATAAAATGTATCAAAAGAATCATTTCCAAAACTTTGGAGTTCATCTTGAAATAGATTTTGAACTAAATGAATATATACAGCATGAAAAGCAACAGCTCCTTTTGAATCTATAGATTCAACGCCATCCCAATCTTTAAGCATGGAAAATATAATATCACCATTATCTGAAAAACCTTTCACATAATTCTTTAAAAATAAAGGGCCATAATCTTGAGCAAATGGTGATGGAAATATCATTTAAGACTGACTTCATATCTTCAACATCAAGCTTGGAATTAACTCTCAATCTTCTATCAATCTGTTCTCCTCTACTTGGGTCAGCCCAATAACGCGAAATATAATATGGATATTCTTCTCCGATAGTTTTGTTATTTCCGTTTGAAATATATCCTTTTTTTGGATTGAACAAGATAAGGCATTTCATCAAAAGGGATATAGCCTTGCCAATCATGTTTTGTAGTGCTTCCATCAAATGGAACAAGTTTTTCTGCGTCAAGTCTTATTGGAATCTTTGAACTAGGTCTCCATCCTATATTGCCCTCTTTATCCGCATATGTCCAATTTTGTCCAGGAGCACCAAACAATTTTGAAGCTTCAGAAAATTCTTCCCAATTGGATGCCTGAGCAAGCATAAACAATGCAGTAGTTTCGTCAAAAGCATCATACTCTGTCCATTGAAAGGAAATTGCTTTATTTAAAGCTTTAGCATCTCGATGAATATTGCTAATAATAGGACCTCTATGTGTAGAACGAATAGTAATTTTACGCCTTTCTCCAGACTTTAACACTATCTCTTCTTCTTCAATTAGTAAATCTCTCCATTCACCATCAACATAATATTGAGTTTGATCTTCGTTTAAGGATTCTATGTAGAAATCCATATCATCAGTCATCACGTTAGTGAATCCCCACCCAATATGCTCATTGTGTCCAATGACTGGTAAAGGAAATCCATACAGACCATACCCACCAAAATTAAAGTTGTCACTTTTAAGCCTTATTTCATACCACCATGGGGGTTGATTGTAGGCTAAGTGAGGATCATTTGCTAACAGCGGTTTTCCAGAAGTTGTTTTTGCTCCTGAAACAGCCCATGCATTGGACCCATAACCATCTCTGTCAATTTTTAAGAGGTTTCTTAAATTCTTCGTATCGCTTGCAAACTGCTGATAGCTTTTTAACAAAACATCGTTGGAAGCGATGGTTACAAAATTTTTATCATATGAAGGTAAAATGTCCTCTAAATAATCAGGGCCAAGCTGTTCATTAATGGCTCCAAAAAAGAGCTCTGAATCCCATCCGCCTTGCAACTCCCAAGCCATCATTGTACTTAATGCAATAATATCTAACGGTTCAAAGACAGGTAATTCTTTTATCTGCAATAACTTGAATTCTAACGGATATTGTGCAGGACTTAAACTTTGCGCATAAGCATTAATTCCATAACATGTATCTTGCAAATGCTTCATTGTTTCTGAAGAAACTTTATCTAACGTTTTTTTTGCAGTTTTTTCAAACCCTAAGGTTCTTAAAAAACGATCTTCAGCAAATAGGGAGTCATTAACCACTAAGCTTAGTTGCCCTTTATATGCATATTTCATAAAAGACATTTGGAACAATCTATCTCTTGCGCCAATATAGCCAGCAACTTTAAACATATCAGAATCGTTTTCAGCAAAAACGCTTGGAACGCCATAATCATCAAATAATACTTCTACATCATCTGACAATGATAGCTCTGTATTAATACCTTCGTAGGCGACTTCAACTGGGTTTAAAAATGCATTGATAGCATAATTTATCAAGATGAATAGAATAATTATTAGAAATAGAATTTTGTAGCGAATTCCCATTACAAAACATAATAAAAAAAGAGAACTTAATTAGAGAAAAGATTGGTTTTTAAAATTCTTGATTACCCTGAGAATCTACTTTAATTAAATACATATGACGCTTAAAAGAAGCCAAAAATTTCTCATTAAAAAATTTAGCTTTTTCTATTAGCTAAAAAGATATCAATTTTTAATATGATTTAAAAAAAATTCAGCAGCAAATTTAAAAGATTGCTCGCGAGCTTCATCATTTCCACCCATTGTTGGTCCTCTACCAGCACAAGTTAATAATGCTAGTTTTTGCCTTATAGGGGTGTTGATAGGAATATTCCAAAATTCACTTAGAAATAAAGCACCTTCATCGTTCATCGGGAAAAAGCAATCTCCTAGCGTATAACCATTTTCTACTTGGGTTAATTCCATTTCTTTATCAAAAGAGTGGTGCGCATTTTCATAGATGGTAATATCAATATTATGTGGTAACCCACTTTCGTTCAATTTGTCTAGAAGATTTGTACATGCAGAAGCAGGTACCCAGTCATCTAATTCACCAATAAGAATATGTACTGGCGCTTGGCTAAAAATCATAGATTCATCTGGATAAGGATATGCCAAACATCCTGGATAAATTGGTAAATGAGCAGCAAACCTATATTCCCCATTGTTGATTGAATTTATTAGTGGCATCCATGCGGAATAAAGTGATACCGTTCCGCCTAAACTCCAACCAGTTATTCCTGCTTTTTGACCATCTATGTTTGGATGACTTGACAGCACTTGTAAGGCCAAATAACTATCAAGAATCATCATAGCTGATGTGACTTCAACCTGACTTCCAACTGTAGATTGAACTTCTCTACTATCAAAACTTTGTAATTGAAACGTAGCAAACCCTAATGAACGATACATTTCTAAATATTTTAGATGATGAGATCCCCAATTTAAGCTTCCAGCAACACCAATAATTAATGGATATTTTATATCTGAATCAAAATTTTCTGGAAAAGTTAAAGCGCCAAAAACAGTTTGTTTCTCTTGATTATTTAAATCAGTGATTATCTCTTCAAAAGAAAAAGGATTTGCACTTTCAAAAGTAATTATTTCATTTAAAGATTCCTGTGCAATTAAAAACGAACTAATTAATAACAACGTCAACTTTTTCATTTCTTCTCCAATAATTGTAAATAAGATTTAAATAATAATCCTCCGCCTCCACTATACCCCACAAGCTCCCCTTTGCTTCCTACAATTCGATGACATGGAATAATAATAGGAATCTTATTAGACCCACTGGCTCTACCAACCGCACGAGCAGATTTAGGCTCTTTTATTTTTACAGCAACCTGTTTATAACTTCTTGTTTCTCCATAGGGAATTTTAGACATCTCGCTAAAAACTTTTTTTGAAAAACTTGATCCACTAATAGATGTTGGTATATCAAATTTTTTTAACTTCTGGTCAAAATAAGCAGTTAATTGATTTTGAACCTCTTTTCCCAGTTTTGTAGAGCTATTATTTAAGATTTTTAAGGATAATTGGGTATCTAGTAGTTGATTTTTATGATCGGCAAATGTCAATTCATATAATTGTTCATCACTATAAATAATTCTAAAATAGAATGGCAAGTTTGGTATTTGAAAAATCTTTTTGTTCATGACCAATAATTAATATCGTCATGAATTTGTACTATTTGAATTCTCATTTTTTTATACCATTGCTTCCCGTGTTTTTTTGCTTCAATATGTAAAAAATCTTTTCTCCATATATCAATACTTTTCAAGTCTTTCCAATAAGAAATAAAAGTATTTTGATTTCCGTCGCCAAATTTATCATATCCTAAATAGCCTGGAACATCCACAACCGCATCAATGGTTTTTTTATCCATATCTTCATATCCATCAAGGTTGTCACTTAATTGATAAGAAAAAATTACTGCATAATTTCCTTGAACATTATTGGGTACTTGGTGAGGATTAATCATAAGCTAATGACCAAATATTTCATTACAGCTTTACAGCTGTTCCATAAATGAAAATTTCAGAAGCTCCTGCTTGAAGCATTGAAGTTGTAAAACGTACCCCAACGATGGCATCCGCATTCATCTCTTCTGCTCTTAAAATCATTCTATCCATTGCTTGCTGTCTAGATTCAGCCATTAGCTTTGAATATTCAGTTATTTCTCCACCAACAACATTTCTAAGTCCAGCCAAAATATCTTTTCCTAAATGTCGCGCTCTTATAGATTGACCGCTTACAACTCCTAAAACTTTTGACACTGATTTATTTTCAATTTTTTCTTGAGTGGTTATAATCATTACTTATCAATCTCCTTTGAATAGTATGAATCTTCTTTATTATTTAAACGATCTTTGAGCACCTTGATAAATAGTACAAGCAATCCTGATGAAGCCAATAAAAGCAATAAACCATCAGGATAAAAAACTTCAACATCAGCAATGATAAAGTTGATTATCAATACATAAAATCCAATTAACAATATATACCCTAATTTTTCCATACAAGACAATTTAAGTAGTTTATTTAAAAAAACTATAATATTATCAGGAACTATGGACGCAAAAAAACTATATGTTATCATCATAGGAATGGGAATTGCTCTTGCTTTTTTAGGTTATAAATATGTTACCACAAATAATGATTTAAAAAAATACAAGGGGTACTACAAAGACCTTTCTATTAGATATTTGAATGAGATTATGGAAGCACCGGCATTAGAGCCATCTTTAAAAGATGGGAATATTATTTCTATAGATTTTGAAACCAATGCTTTGCAATTCACTGATCTTGATAGCAAAATGTTTTCAATCCAAGATTTTAAAGGAAAAACTCTTTTTATTAATTATTGGGCTACTTGGTGCAATCCTTGCTTAGCTGAAATGCCTTCAATGGCTGACTTATATGAACGTTACAGCAGCAATGATGCTATCGTTTTCTTATATCTCTCAAGAGAAGAACTAAAAACAATTCAAGAATACATTCCTAAAGATGAATCGCTTCAAAAACTTCCAATATATAAAGTTGTTACGGATGATGAATTTTTTGCCACTACTGGAATTCCAACAACTTTTATTATTAATTCAAGCGGAGATCTGATTGTCAAAGATGTCGGAAGTGCATTTTGGAATGACCAATCAGTATTTAATTTTATCGATAACTTATTAGGAATTGATGAAGTCTAATATTTTAATTAATACGGATAATAAATTTCCATATTTAGGCAATGGTATCAATTTCGATGAAAAGCTTTTTGGGTTAACCTTTGATGCTTCTTTGATACAAAAAACATCTGAACTCATTTGGAAACCAAACTCAACGCTCCCATATTCGACTTTAAAGAAACTTCCAGCTCCCTATACTTGCCTATCTGATATAGCAGAAGAAATGACAGTAAATAATTTTGGTAAGACAGGGTTGATTGGTAAAAATTCATTACTTGAAGAAGTCAAAGCATTGGACGATTCCTTGATGGATAGATTTATTTTAGATGTTCAAAATCACATTACAGACCCAACGCATGAATCAGCTGAGCTTATAGCTAATGTGAGATGTTGGTCTTCTTGGCTCGCTAATGGTGTAAAAATTGAACCTATTTTTAATGGAAGCAAAAAAGCGTGTTCATTCATTCCATGGCCTCTATCTGGCTTACTCTTACTTTCATCTAGAATCATTGGGCAACAACCGGAGTTTGAATATGCTGCTGATTATGTTTTAAGGTCTGGTATTTTACCAAAAGATGAATTAGATGACTACAGCGATATAAATCAAAATATTGACTATATAAGATCAATAAAACCTGTAGTTGCTTTTCATGATTTTGACGGAAATGAACAAGGCTTTAGAATGACCCATCTTGCGATGGAACGAACTTCTCAAATGATGATAGAAAATGCATTATTTGCAGTGGAAAATGAAGATATCAAAGAGAATCTTGAAAAGATTGAACTAGCAACAATGCAGTCAAATCAATTATTCAACGCAATGTGGAAAGTAAGTGAACCTTTACTATACAACAAAGAAGTTAGAATCTTTATTCAAGGGCTTTTTGGAAATCAAGGCAGTATCTATTCAACTAATGGTCTCTTTTTTGAAAAATGTGGCGATAGATATAGTGAAGAATTTAAAGCCAATGGTTTATTTATTTCAGATTTGCACGGTCAAACGGGTGCAAATAGCTCCTACCATCCAATTGCTGATGAGATTACAGGGGTTGGTGATCATACGCATGCTTACATAGCAGATAAGCATGTTGACAACTCAATTATTAAAGGCGTTCTTGAAAAAGGATATGTTGGTGCTAGTGATTTGCCTAAGGATGCTAATGTAGACTCTCTTACAAAGCTTTTAAAATCATTCAGAGTTGGATATAGACCACCAGCACATCATAGTATGATTGTTAGAACAAGAAATATTCTTCAAAATTCTGATTACTTTTCAAGAATTGAGTCAAACAATAAATATAAAAAAATATTAGCCAGCGCTGTTAGATGGATTATTCAACACAGAATAGATCATTACAAAATGGTCGTAAGCTATATATTAAGAGCACCAGATCCTTATAAACATCAAACAAAAGCAAAAGGTACTGGAGGAACTCCTACGCCAACCTTCCTTCCTAAAATGTTTACTCATAGTATTGATAGACTACAAAATTTAGTTAAAAATGAAGATCTTCCATGGGCTGATAAACTAATTAATATTACTTCAAATCATGAAACTGCTATGCAGCAATTTCAAAAAATTGCTCTTGAATCAGAAGCAGCTTAGAACGTTTCAGGTACAAGATGTTCAATGAAAAAATCTGTCATCTTTTTATATAAATGGTATCTATTTTTCCAGCCATCTGCAGGATTTTCTTGAGTTAGAAAGTTATTATTATACATTCCGTGATTAGCATTAGGATATATAAACATTTCCATCTCTTTTCCATGTTCTGCGTAAGCTTTCGCTAACTTTAATGAATGTTGATGATGAACATTATCATCTGCATTTCCGTGAATTTGTAATAAATGACCTTTTGCCTTGTCAACGTGTGTTAATACTGAAGCATTCTTATATCCTTCAGGATTATCTTCAATTAGACCCATATATCTTTCTGTCCAAATTGTATCGTATAGTAGTGGTTCAACATTAGGAGCTATAGATATACCCGCTTTGTAATAATCGCTTGCTAAGGTCATACACATATTGGTTAAATATCCACCTCCACTCCAACCCCAAATTCCAATATTTTCTGCATCAACATATGTCAATCCCTGAAGATATTTTGCAGCAGCTATATGATCTTTTACCAAATATTTTCCATAATCTCCATAAGCTAAATCTTTAAACGCCTTACCTCTTCCCCCTGTGCCTCTATTATCAAATGAAAAAATGATAAAATCTCTACTAGCAAAAAATTGATGGAGAGTATGATTTCCAGCGCCCCATCGATTCATTACCAATTGTGATCCTGGACCTCCGTAATTATATAAAATTACTGGGTATTGTTTCATAGGGTCAAAATTGTGGGGATATGTGATTAAGGCATTTAATCTTGTTCCATCATCTGAAAAAATATTAATTAATTGAGGATATGTTAAACCAAGTTTATCAAACTTGGATTTATCAGTTTCCTTTAAAACTCTAACAATTTTTCCATTACTTTGTCTTAAGAAAGTTTTTGGTGGAACAGTTAAGCTTGAATATCCATTAATAAAATAATTTAAAGTTGGAGAGAAAGCTGCAGAATGTGAACCGTTCTCTTTTGTAATTCTTTTAAACTTTGAACCATTAAATCGAACTGAATATAAATGGTTTTCTGTTTCAGTTTCTTTTTTGGCAGTGAAGTAGATAATCTCATTATTATAGTCTATTGCATTGATTGTACTAACTTCCCAATCTCCTCTAGTAATCTGGTTAATAAATCTTCCATCAGGTCTGCTCCTATAAATATGATTGAATCCATCTCGTTCAGATAACCAAATAATTTCACCATTTTCTAAGATCGCAAAACCAAAGCCGCCTTTTGTAGTCCATGTTCCAATTTCTTGAGGAACTGTAAATGGATCTCTATCAATCCATGAATCGTTAGAATCGTTCAGTATTAACTCTCCATTATTCATAGCAAAATCATATCTATACAAATTCCAATCATTTTGTTTGCGATTAAGAGTCGCAAAAAACAAATTTTCTGAATTATCTTGCCAAATAATGTCAGGAATATAATATGCAGTATGCGGAAGATTGACTGATCTATATTCTTTATTTTCTAAATCTAAAATGCTTATTGACACTACTGGATTATCTTCTCCAGTCTTTGGATAGCGAATATACTTAACTACAGGATACTGAGATTCGTAATCAACTAGTGGATATTTTTTAACATAAGTTTGGTCTTCTCTAATAAATGCAATATGCTTGCTATTAGGGCTCCATTTATAAGAATCATAGGTCCCAAATTCTTCTTCATAGACCCATCCAAAATGTCCATTTAGAATATCATCGCTTCCATCAAAAGTAAGTTGCTCTTCTAAATTAGTTGCCAAAGAGAAGAGGTATAAATTATTATCATTTCTAACAAAAGCTATATTTTCAGAATCTGGAGAGAATTTAACATTTCTCAAACTATCTGGATTTGAAGTAACTGAAGTTAAAGAGCTAGATTCTATATCATAAATATAATACGTACCAAATGATGAATGCCTCCAAAGCTTCACTGAGTTTTTCTTTAATAATAATTTTTTTTGATTTGGACTAAACGAATATGAAAAATTATCGATTAACGTTTTTGGAATACTGAATGCTTTTGTCGTATCATTTGATGCAAGGTTGTAATTATAAAAATCTAACCCACTATCGCTTTTTGTTGAAAAGTAATACGAGTCGGTACTATTTTTCCAAGTATACCTTCCAATAGATTCTGTACTAAAAGTTCCATCTAAAACACTCTTAAGCGATATTTCGCTTTGTGCAAAAATACTGCTTATTAACATAGCAATAAAAATGTGTATTTTATATCTCATAGCTTAATAATAATTATTTTCTATGGAATAAACTATCCAATATCAAATTTTTTAATAGGTTTGCATAAACATTGTTGCTGTTATAAATTCGCTGTCTATGGGCATAATAACCAGCATGAGAAATAGAATGCAAGTAGTAATGTGGACTATATTGGTCCTCTTTGTTACTAGTATGGCTATCGGTGGACTTGTAGGTGGAGCAAGTATTACAGATATTTTTGGTCAAAGACAAGGCAATGAAGTTGGTTCTTTAAATGGAGAACCAATTCTTTTTGAAGACTTTAACCAATTAGTATCCAATGAAATTAATAGATTAGATTCTCAATCTGGAAAACCTGTTTCAGATGAAGAAAGAGAATATATTAGAGCTGTAGTCTGGGAAAGATTAATTGCAGATTTAATTATTCAAGAACAAATAGAAAAAAATAAAATTATCGTGTCAGAAGAAGAAGTTCTTTTTCAGATGAAAAATAATCCTCCTCCCTTTCTTCAAAACAGTGAAGCATTTCAATCTTTTGGGAGATTTGATTTGGAAAAATATCTTAATGCTGTGCTAACTCCCGATCAAATAGATTGGAAGCCCATTGAGGATTTTATGCAAAACGTTTATTTACCTAACTATAAACTTCAGCAGTACATTATTAATGCGTCTGCAATTCATGCTGATGAAGTTCTTAAAGATTATAAAAAAAGATTCGTAAATCATAAACTTGAGGTCTTACATATAACTGACAAAGCCATAGATAATGACTTTTATAATTCAATGATTGAAAATAGACCAACTAGATGATGAACTGCTAGATCTTATACAATAAAAATATTGCTGACTATGATCAACCCGAGACAAGATTCTATGCAATATGTTAAATGGCCTATTATTTCTGATGCAAATGATACTTTAAGAGTTAAGCTTGAAGCAGAGAATTTAATCTACAGAATAAACAACGGAGAAGATTTTGCTCAATTAGCTAATATGTACACTGAAGATCCAAGCAATAGCGCAAATCCTCAAGAATTAAGAGGTGGTAGTCTTGGATGGTACAGCAAAGGTCAACTGCTTCCTGAATTTGAAATTGCTTCATTTGATGGTAAAAAAGGCGATATTGTAGGCCCAATACTCACTGACTATGGATTTCATGTTATTAAAATTAATGATAAAAGAGTTGTAGATGAATCTGAACAAGTAAATACTTCTCATATTCTTCTTACTATCACACCTGGTAGAGGAACTGAAAATAAATTAAAAGATACTGCAAGCATATTTGCATTAGAAGCGACTGAATTTGGATTTTTTGCACTTGCTGATTCATTAGGACTTGAAGTCAAAGAATCAAGCCCAATAAGAAAAGAATCAATTTTTATTGACGATTTCGGTGTTGCTAGAAGTGCAGTTAATTTTGCTTTCAATAATGTTGAAGGTGCAACATCAGATGCTATCAAAAACGATAATTTTTATGGTGTTTTTTTCCTAGACTCAATATCAGATGAATCAACCTTAAGCTTTGAGGATGTCAAAGATGACCTTAAAAATGAATTTTTATCGAACTTTAAAAAAGAACAAATCAAAAGTTTAGCACAATCTCTCAAAGATAATTCTGCTCAAGAAATGAATCTTTCTGAGCTATGCAAAAGAAAATGAATCTTTCGAATATGTAGCTGAATCTAGTGCAAGCCTAATAGGTAGTTTTGATTCAATTGGAAAAAGTAATTTTATAGTAGGTGCACTAGCTAATGCTAAAGCTGGTGATACTTTTGGTCCATTACCAACTATCAGAGGTCAGGCATTTGTTAAAGTAATTGAAATTGATGAAATAAATTCAAATGATTTCGAAGAAAAGAAAGAATCGATTAAATTTAGCTTACTTATCCAAAGACAAAATCTATTATGGGCTAATTGGTTACAAGCTCTCAGAGACAATTCAGATATTGAAGATTATAGATACGACTTTTATTAATCTTCTCTAAAAGTTCCAAGCTTATCATATCTTGCAACTCTATTTTCCAGAAAATCTTTATTTACACTTTTCTTTAAATCATTAAGCTCATTTAATATTGTTTCTTTTAATGTTGATGCAGTTAAATCAAAATGTCTATGTGCGCCCCCAGAAGGCTCATAAACAATCATATTGCATATATTGTGCTCCATTAAGTCTTTTGGAGTTAGCTTTAAAGATTCAGCAGCTTCAGGAGCTTTTGTAGAGTCTTTCCATAAAATTGATGCGCATCCTTCAGGGCTAATAACAGAAAACCAAGTATGCTCTAACATAATCATCTTATCGCATAGGCCAATACCTAAAGCTCCTCCACTTGCACCCTCTCCTATTACAACTGACAGAATTTGAGTCTTAATAGATGCCATTTCGAATAGATTGTTCGCAATAGCGTATCCTTGACCTCTCTCCTCTGCACCAATTCCCGGATCTGCTCCAGGAGTATCAATTAAGGTTACAATTGGTAGTTTAAACTTTTCAGCTAGCTTCATTACCCTCAAAGCTTTCCTATACCCTTCAGGCTTCATCATTCCAAAATTTCTAAAAATATTATCTTTAGTATTTCTTCCTTTTTGCTGTCCAATGATTGCAACTTTAGTATCTTCAATCATTCCAATTCCAGCAATAACAGCGTTATCATCTGCAAAAGCTTTATCACCATGAAGCTCAGTAAAATTATCGCACCATGCATTGATATAATCAAGCGTATATGGTCTATTAGGATGTCTTGCTAATTGAACAGTTTCCCAAGGAGATAGCTCTGAGAAAATATTTTTTTCTAATTCTTTTCTCTCTTTTATTAATTCATTTAATTTTTCAGAATCTGGTTCAGAAATAGTTAGTTTTTCTATTTCAAAATCTAAATCTTTAAGAGGTTTTTCAAATGGTAAATAATGTTTTTTCATTTTTTTAACCTAAATAATCTCCAGAACCCAAATAGCCAAACCTTTAATACTGCTTCCAACATAACTGCTTTACTCATTTTAGATTCACCTACCGTTCTATCTGTAAAAACTATAGGATGTTCTACCAATTTACAACCTTTTTGATGAGCTCTAAATGAAGTCTCTATTTGAAAGCAATAACCTTGAGATGAACATTCATTGTATTTAATTTTTTTTAGTGTTTCAACCTTCCATGCTTTAAATCCAGCAGTAAGATCTTTCAAAGGTACTCCAGTAATAATCTTAGCATATAAATTTGCAAAATAACTAATGTAAAGCCTTTGAATAGGCCAATTAATAACTCTTAATCCACCTTTGTATCTGCTTCCAATTACTAAATCATATTGGTCTAAAAGATTAAACATTGGTACAATTTCATTAGGGTCATGCGATAAATCTGCATCCATTTGAATAATTTTATCGTAATTATTTTTTATAGACCATTTAAAACCATCTACATATGCAGACCCTAAACCCTTCTTTGATTCTCTTTTTAAAATGAAAATTTTATTATTTTTCAATCCCTCGACAATACTTGCTGTATTATCAGGTGAATTATCATCAATAACTAAAATATCCACATCTATATTTTGATCAAAAATCAAATCAATTGTTTTAACAATATTCTTTGATTCATTATAGGTTGGAAGAATGACCAAGTTTTTCATTAGTTTATATCTATTGTTTTAGCAATCATCTCAAGTTGTCGCATATAAAATGCTTTTTTTCCACCAGGATTAAAAACTAGATAACTTATATAAAATGTTCTATCATTTTCATAGTCATAGAATAAGTATCCTCTAAATGGACCACCTTTAGCATCATCAATAGATTCCCATAAACCAGAGACTTCGTATGATGATTCAGATTTGAAATCTTTAAATTCAATATTAATATATTCTTGATTATATCTAATTGATTCAAAATACATTTGGGGGTATTCTTTTACATATTCTAAGACTTCTTCTTCGCTGAAAAAATTACCGTCTCTCCAATGAACTGCAATCCATCTAAAAGGTAATTCATGTCCAATCCAAAAAAATGATTCTTCGCTATCATTTTTTATTAACTCCCATCCCCATGGTATTTTCATATTCCAATTGTATTTTTGTTGAAGATCTTTCTCAAGCTCTTCCTGTCTTTCATTTTCTAAAAAATACTGAGATTGTTTACTGAAAAAGTTTTCATCAAATTGATTTCTAATAAATTCATCGTTGGCTACTAAATAATCTTTAATTTGGTCTGGAGTGCTTCCACTTAAAATCATAAATAATTGATTTTTTGCGAATTGATCCTTAGAAAGTATTACTGGAACTTCTGTTAGAGTTTTTTTGAAAGCATTTTCCCCTAAGAGTTCCTTCGCAAGCTTAGTACCTGGGTTTAATTCATAGCTGCCGATTGAGGCAACAACAAGGTTAGTTTGCGTTTTTAATGCTGAAAAACTTTCAGGATCTGCAAACTTAATATTATAAAAAGATTCAGGAGACGGAGTTAAAATAGTTTCGTTAAAAATAATCGATAAAAGGTTTCTAATTTTTTCTCTATCTTCTTTAGCTGCGAGCACAACAATGTCGTCATTTCCGCCGATTGCATCCCTTTTATATTCACAACTAATTACAAAAATGATTGTAAAAAATATAATAAAGCTTCTTTTAATCATTTTTTGACCTTTGAAATTCATACATAAATACAATAAATAAAGATAATAAAAAGAACATTAACATCGGTTCCCAAGTCAATAAAGGGTATCTGACAAACTTGTCACTTGCAGATGGTGGAGGTTGCACAGAAGAATCTTGTGTACTTATATTAGCAGCATACTGGATAGAAGTTCCTCCATGAGGATTATAATACTTTAAATTAATCAAAGAATTATTTGCAGTACTAAAATTATTATTTATTCCCTGATAAGAAGGTTAAGCCATTTTGATCGCGAACTTTCTCAAGTTCAAAACTTTCTGCTGAGATTTGGAACTCTTCGGATCCAAAAGGAATTTGAACCCCTAATATTAAAGTATTAATATCTTGTAATGACTCAAAATTATATGAAAATCTTCTAGGACCTGGATCTTTTATAAACTTATCTAAAAACAAATAAATTGTATGATTCCCGTTTTTATTTAAAGTTTTAAGCAAATTATTTTCAACCTGAACTATTTGTTCAAATTCTAAACTATCTGTAGAAATTGTATATAAAACAGAATCTATATTTGCAGGAATTGGGAAAGTAAAATCGTTATTGTTTGATTTATCAAATTTATATTCTATTGCAACGCCAGGATAAGAAAATTCTGGATAGACAGTCACAGATAATGTATCAATAACAGATTGACCAAATACTTGACTGAAAAATAGTAAATAAATAAATGTTTTTTTCATAAGCTAAGTTAAACGAAAAATAACAAATAAATCATAAAATGCATGAGTTAATGCAACTATCCCAAATCCTCGATTAATATAAATTGTAGATAAGTAAATACCAGCTAAAAATCTTAATGTGAAAGAGATGGGGGTAAATGACTCTTCACCAATATAGTGAAACGTTGAAAAAAGAATTGAACTAGCTACAATAGATAGTATTAATGAAGAAAACTCTTTTGTTTTTAAAATAAATGATATGCTTTTTGCAAGAATGAATATCAATAGAAATCTGAATATTAACTCCTCATATAAACCTGCACCAATAGATAAAATGAAATTGCTCAACCAATTAAAATTTTCACCTTGAAATAGATAAATATTTTTTAAAAAAAATAATAATACATATGCATAAGCTAAAGATTCTATCGTCATAAAAAATAAATAATTATAGTTAATGTTAAATGTTTTGAAATTTTTTCTTTGAGAAATTAAAATAAAAAATAATACAGCAATAAATATTGAACTTGCAGCATAGTATCCGTTTAATCCAAGCATTTTAATAAATTCTTCAATTAAAACATCGCCTCCATTTTTTGCGAAAGAAATACCTGTTTGAAACATAAAAAAAATACCCATTTCATATATCAGAAATAAAGGTAATGTAATGAGAAGGCTATAAAATAATGATTTTGATTTAGAAAAATAATCTTGAAGCATATCAAATTTTGAGAACGGCTAATAAGGCTTCTTGCGGAACTTCAACTCTGCCAATTGTACGCATTCTTTTCTTACCCTTTTTCTGCTTTTGAAGCAATTTATTCTTTCTAGTTACATCTCCACCGTAGAGCTTTTCAGTAACATTTTTTCTGAAAGGAGCAATATTTGTTCTTGCAATTACTCTAGTACCTATCGATGCTTGAATAGGAATCTGTATTTGATGTCTTGGAATTAATTCTTTTAATTTTTGACACAAGGCTAGACCTCTATGGTAAGAGTCTTTTTTTGAACAAATCATTGATAAGGCATCAACTGGCTCTTTATTTATTAAAATGTCCAATTTATCTAACTTGCTCTCTTTATATTCTTTAAAAGTATAATCAAATGATGCATACCCTTTTGAACCAGATTTAATTCTATCATAAAAATCAAAAAGTATTTCTCCAAGAGGGAGATCATAGATGAGCTGTACCTTAGATTTAGATAAATATTGAGTAGATTTATATTTTCCTCTTTTTTCTTCACAAATCTTCATGACATTACCAATATAATCTACAGGAGTTAAAATTTCTGCTGTCACTATAGGCTCCATTAAGCTCTCCAAGAATTTTGGTTCTGGTAACAATGCAGGTCTTTGAACCTCTTCTTGAGTGCCATCTTTTAGATTTGCTAAATATTTAACATTAGGACTAGTTGTGACAATGGATAAATTAAACTCTCTTTCAAGTCTTTCTTGGATTATTTCCATGTGCAATAACCCTAAAAAGCCACATCTATAGCCAAAACCAAGTGCATCGCTTACCTCAGGCTCAAAAGAAAGTGATGCGTCATTAAGTTTCAATTTTTCAAGTGCAGTCCTAAGATCATCATACTCACCCGCATCTGCTGGAAAAAGGCCTGAAAAAACCATGGGTTTTATTTTTTGAAATCCCGGTAAAGCTTCTTTACATGGTTTATTAAAATTTGTAACTGTATCACCAGCAAGAACATGTTCAATGTCTCTAACATTTGCGATTATATAGCCTACTTCTCCTGCTTTGATTGAATCGGATTTTTTTCTATCAATAATAAAATGTCCAACTTCATCAACATCATAATGAGTATCATGCGCAAAAAATTTAATTCTACTTCCTTTTTTCAAGGAACCTTCATAAACCCTCACATAAGCTACAACCCCTCTATATCTATCATAAATTGAATCAAAAATTAAACCTTTAAACTCTTCATTTTTTGGTTCATCTGGAGGAGGAATTTTTGAAGTAATTGCATTCAAAATATCTTCTATCCCTTCGCCTGTTTTAGCGCTAGCAAGTAAAATATCTTCCTTATTACATCCTACCATTTCAATAATTTGCGCTGTGACATTTTCAATATCAGCATTCGGTAAATCTACTTTATTAATCACAGGAATTATTTCAAGATCATTTTCAAGAGCTAATAAATAATTTGTGACTGTCTGAGCTTCAATACCTTGTGCTGCATCAACAATTAATAAGGCGCCTTCACTCGCAGATAAAGTTCTTGAAACTTCGTATGTAAAATCTACGTGACCAGGTGTATCAATTAAATTTAATATAAAGTCTTTGTAGCTAATTCTAATGGAATGACTTTTAATTGTAATTCCTCTTTCTCTTTCAAGCTCCATGTTGTCAAGAACTTGATTCTGCATTTTCTTTTTTGAAATGGTTCCTGTATGCTCAAGCAATCTATCTGCTAAGGTAGACTTACCGTGATCAATATGTGCAATAATGCAAAAATTTCTAATTGGTTTTGTACTATTCATGAAAATGATTTACAATTGGTATTCTTCTTCCAATACCGAACGCTTTTCTACTTACCCTTAAAACAGGAGCTGCCTGTCTTCTTTTATGCTCATTAATATTTATCTTCTTTTTGAGGCTTAAAAACTCGTCATCTGAACTTTTAGACTCACTATTATCCATTACTATTTCATCAACTAATGGACTTATTAATTCATAATCAAATGGATCGAATTGATCTGGAGCAAGCTCAGCAGAAGGAGTTTTTTTGATGATATTGTTAGGAATAACTTCCTTGTCGTTGTTTATCCATTGTGAAAGGTTATAAACTTCAGTTTTATTTAAGTCTCCAATTGCAGATAATCCTCCACTCATATCGCCATATAAAGTGCAATATCCAAGAGCTAGTTCTGTTTTGTTGCCAGTTGAAAGTACTAAGTAACCAAATTTATTTGACATAGCCATCAATAGATTTCCTCTAATTCTTGATTGAATATTCTCTTCTGCAACATTTTTATCCAATCCTTTAAAACTAGGAGAAAGTACATCCAAATATTTTTCAAATAACCCATCTATATCAATTGTTTCAAAATTTGTTTTTAAATTTTTAGCTAATTGTTTAGCATCAATCTTACTATGATTGCTTGAAAATCTAGAGGGCATAGAAATTAAGTGATACATTTTTAGCTCCTAAAGCATTGACAGCTAAACAAGCCACTAAAGCAGAGTCAATACCGCCACTAAGGCCAATTACTGCTTTACTATGACCAGTTTTAGTAAAATAATCTTTTATTCCTAATGATAGCCCATCAAAAAGCTGCTTATTTTTAGAAAATGATGGAATAGATTTTGATGTTTTTAAATCAGTTAAAATAGTTTCTTCAATAAACCCGCTAGCCATTTCAATTAAATTCATGTTCTTGTCAAAAATCATTGAAAATCCATCAAAAATCAATTCATCTTGCCCTCCAACTAAATTGCAATAAACAAAAGGACAATTAGCCCCTTTAAATTTGCGCTTAACAAGATTAACTCTTTCTTCTTTTCTGTCTTGAGCAAATGGTGAAGCTGAAATATTAACAATTAAGTCGGGATTATGTTTCATTAATTCAGCTGAAAGCTTTCTATCGTATTCATCATCCCACAAATCTTCACAGATTTGAAGACCAATATTATATTTTGAATCTCTAATTTTTAAAGAAAAAATTCCAATAGAATTTCCATTTGAAAAGTATCTTCTTTCATCGAAAACGTCATAGTTTGGTAAGTGTATTTTGTGGTACTTAAAAGCAACTTTACCGTCTTGACATATTGCTGCTGCGTTAAAATTTTTACCATCAACTCTATCTACAAATCCAACAATACATGGAACAGTGACGATTTTAGATAAATCTTTTAAGGATGAAATGTTTTTTTCAATAAATCTATTATTGCTTAACAAATCTTGAGGAGGATATCCTGTAATAGACATCTCCGGGAAAATGACAAGATCTGCTCCATCTTTTATTGCGTCAAGATAGCTAGAAGAAATCTTTTCAAGATTAGTTTTAAAACTTCCAAGAGTTGGATTTATCTGGCAAACAGCAACATTTATAGCTTGAGACACTTATCTGCTTCCTCAATTAAAGAGTCAATAGTTTCTACTTGAATAGACTTAGGAATATCCCAACTATTATAAGCTATCAATTGTTTTTCTTGGGCTAAAGTAAATGCTATTTCGCTTAAAGTTCCATATGCACCTGAAATAGCGACTCCAATATCGCAATTGTAGCTAATTAATGCATTTCTAGTTATATCCATTCCTGTTGAAATGGGAATACTAAGAAATTTATTTCCAGTTTTGAAATCTTTATCTTTTAAAATACCAATACAAGTCCCATTGCCATTGAAACTCCTTTTGCAATGGCCTCCATGACACCTTCACCGCCACCACAAAAAACTAGCCAATTTTTTTCTGCCATTCTTTTTCCAATTTCTACGGTGTCATTATAAATTTCTTCAGTTATAAATCTTCCTCCAAAAACAGCAATTCTGCCATCAAATTTCATTAAGGCTCCAATCTTCCCATTGTTCTAGGGAAAGGAATAGTTTGTCTTACATGATCAATTCCACAAATCCAAGAAACAGTTCTTTCTAAACCGAGACCAAAACCTGAATGAGTTACAGATCCATACTTTCTTAAATCTAAATACCACTTAAATGCGCTTACAGGAAGCCCATGATCTTCAATACGCTTTACAAGAGTATCATGGTCGTCCTCTCTTTGTCCTCCACCTACAATTTCGCCATAACCTTCAGGAGCAATAACATCGACTCCTAAAGCTAACTTATCGGAATCGTCTCTTTTCATATAAAAAGCTTTTGTTTCATGAGGCCAGCTATGTATCATGACAGGGCTATCATATTTTGAAGCTATTAATTCTTCGTCCGGAGATCCAAAATCGCTCCCATATTCAAATTTTTGACCATTATCATTAAGAATTTTTGCTGCCTCATCATAGGTAATTCTTGGAAATGGCGATTTTACCTTTTCAAGCAACGATATATCTCTTTCTAAGATTTTAAGCTCATCTTTACAATTCTTTAAACTTTCCGAAACAATATGGGTGATAAATTCTTCTATTAAATCCATATTTTGATCTAAATCACAAAAGGCCATTTCTGGTTCTACCATCCAAAATTCAGTTAAGTGTTTTCTTGTTTTTGATTTCTCAGCTCTAAAACAAGGACCAAAACAATAAGTTTTTCCAAAAGCCATTGCACCTGCTTCTTGATATAATTGTCCGCTTTGAGTTAAATAGGCAGAGCGATTGAAATAATCAGTTTCAAAAAGAGTTGTTGTTCCTTCGACTGCGTTTCCAGTAAACATTGGAGAATCAATTAAAACAAAGTCTCTGTTATCAAAAAAATCTCTTATAGATTTAATAATATTTTGACGGACTTTCATTATTGCGAACTGTTTTTTGGAACGCAACCAAAGATGTCTATTATCCATTAAGAAGCTAACACCATGCTCTTTTAGCGCAATGGGATATTCTTCAGCAATATGAATAACCTTCATATCCTTTACAAGAATCTCTACCCCAAGATCAGATCGTGAGTCTTCTTGAACAATCCCAGTAATCTGAATTGATGACTCCTGTGTTAAAGATGTACCAAGCTTGAATACTTCTGAACTAACATCGTTGCTTGTTACTACGCATTGAACAAAACCGGTACCGTCTCTTACGATTGCAAACCAGATTTTACCAATAGATCTCATATTGTAAATCCATCCATTTAACTGAACTTCTTTACCGATAAAATCTTTTAATTTATTTATAGTTACATTTTCCATTTTTTTACCATGTTGAAAGGATTGAATTTACAATATCTGATGCAATTTTGTTAATAGCAATATTAATCGCCAGCTCTCTTGAATCGCCAAATTCGTCATCATCATTTTCGTCTAAAAGTCCATCATTATCATTATCTAAGCCATCAGATGAAGGGTCATTATTTATACTATAAGTTCCAAAGCCTGAAAAAGTTTTTTCAATTAAGTTTATATCATTTTCATTATCTATCCATTTAACTTTCACTGAAAAAGAAAATCTGTATTCATCTACTTGCTCATTGCTATCAAAAGAAAATGGGCCATCAGAAACATCAGTAACAATTCCTATAATTGAACTATCGCTATTTTCAATATTTGTTACTTTTAAAATATTCTGTGAAGCAATTTCTTGAGTAATTTTTGATGTTAAATTTTCAGCAAGCTCAAACTCAGCAGTATCATTTTGAAAGAGCGGAATATTAACATTATTAATATTTGCGGGAATAGACCCTGCCATAGAGTAATAACTACATCCCGTCAGTAAAATTATACAACAAAAATTAGTTATCTTTTTTAATCTTTTTTTCAATACCATAGTCGTTAATTTTCCTATATAAAGTTCTCTCGCTCATATCTAGAGATTTCGCTGAAGCTCTTCTATTATTATTGAAATGTTCCAGAGTTCTAATAATCATTTCTTTTTCTAAATCTTTAGTGTTAAATGCGCCAATTGCTTCGCCTTTTATGAGATTATCATCTTGATTAATAATTTCATTATTATGAATTGTTGAGTCAAATGACTGATTAATACTTCTAGAAGAATTTAAATCAGAAAAACTAGATTCTTTCATCATTAATTTTAAATCTTCAATATCTTGTCTAAGAAAAAGTAACTGTCTTAAAATCAATTCCCTTTCTGCTTGATCGGGATCGCGATTCACAACGACTGGCAATGAATCATTTGACTGATTATAGTCAAGTATATCTCCAGCCAATTGATTGCTCACCATTTCAGCAGTTATTCTTTCTCCTTTTTGTAATATAAGAATACTTTCAACGAAATTTCTAAGCTCTCTAACATTTCCCGGCCAATGATAATTATACATCTCTTTAATTGATTCAGGTGTAAAGCCTTTGTACTTAATATTATTTGATCTACTGAATTGCAAAGCAAATCTATCAACTAAAAGTCTTATATCATTCTTTCTATGTCTTAGAGGAGGAATATTGATAGTTACCGTTTTAAGCCTATAATATAAATCTTGCCTAAATTTTCCTTCCCTTACAAGCTTCCCTAAATCCTTATTGGTTGCAGCAAGAACGCGAACATCCGTTTTTTTTGTAATAGAATCACCTACTCTCATAAACTCACCCGATTCTAAAACTCTTAAAACCTTTACCTGTGTTTCTATTGGCATATCTCCAATTTCATCAAGAAAAATAGTTCCCTTGTTTGCAGTTTCAAAATATCCTTTTCTTGAATCGCTAGCATCAGTATACGCACCTTTTTTATGTCCAAAAAGTTCACTTTCAATTATTCCTTCAGGAATTGCTCCACAATTTACAATTACTAGATCACTAGAAGCTCTTTTGCTTCCGAGATGTAGCGCTTTACTTACAAGCTCTTTACCTGTGCCAGATTCTCCATTAATGAGGACAGATATATCAACACTGGCTACTTGCGCAACCATTTCTAATACTTGATTGATTCCTTCACTTTCCCCAATAATTCCTGCTTTTTGCTTTACTAAATCAATATTCATAATTTCTCCATAATCTATAATTTAATTTCTTTTTCTAGCTTATTCATTTCATCGCGCAATTTAGCGGCTTTCTCAAATTCTAAATTTTCTGCTGCTTCTAACATTTCTTCTCTAATCATTTCAACTACAATTTTTTTATCTTCGTTTAAAAATCTATCTGTGGCTATATCTCTTTTAACTTCTATATCGCTTTCCTTAAATGACTCAGCAACACGAGTTGCTTGCATAATTTCATCTACCGATTTTTTTACAGTTTTTGGGGTTATTTTATTTTTCTTATTGTATTCAAGCTGAATAGATCTCCTTCTATCTGTTTCATCAATTAAATATTGCATTGAATCAGTAATTTTATCTGCATACAGAATAACCTTTCCATCAATATGACGAGCTGCTCTTCCAGAAGTTTGTACCAGCGAACTTTTAGATCTAAGAAATCCCTCTTTATCAGCATCCAATATTGCAACAAGAGATACCTCAGGAAGGTCTAAGCCTTCTCTTAATAGGTTTATTCCAACCAAGACATCAAAATCGCCTAATCTTAAATCTCGAAGAATTTTTACTCTTTCAATTGTTTTAATTTCAGAATGCAGATATCTTACTCTTAATCCAACCGAGCTTAAATATTCTGATAAATCTTCAGCCATTTTTTTGGTCAATGTTGTTACCAGACATCTTTCATCTTTAGCAGATCTAATTTTAATTTCTGATATAAGGTCATCAATTTGACCGCTAGAAGGTTTAATGATTAATTCTGGATCTACAAGCCCAGTTGGTCGATTAATCAACTCAACTATAGCTCCTTGTGACAAATCCAACTCTCTGTAAGATGGTGTAGCAGATGCATATATGACTTGATTTTGCAAAGATGCAAATTCTTCCGATTTTAATGGTCTATTATCATAAGCAGAAGGAAGTCTAAATCCGAAATCAATCAAGTTGTCTTTTCTCTTTCTATCGCCTCCATACATCGCTTGAATTTGAGGCAATGTTACATGAGATTCATCTATGATTGTTAAAAAATCATCTGGAAAAAAGTCTATCAAAGTAAATGGTCTTTCACCTTCTTTTCTACCATCAAAATATCTAGAATAATTTTCAATTCCAGAGCAATAACCAATCTCTTCAATCATTTCAATATCAAAATTAGTTCTCTGTCCAATTCTTTGTTCTTCAAGAAATTTTTCATTTTCATTAAAAAATTTTAATCTACTTTTCAAATCACTTCTAATTTTTTTAATTACAGAATCATTTTTATCTTTATCAGAAATAAAATGTCTAGCTGGATATAAATAAAACTCTTCATGTTCTTTATGCTCTTCGCCTGTTAATGGATCAAATGAAACAATAGACTGAATGCGGTTATCAAAAATATCGACTCTTATCGCTTTGTCTTCATAAGCGGGATAAATTTCAAAAATATCTCCTAGTATTCTAAAGTTACATCTTTCTAAAACCTGGTCATTTCTTTGATAATAAATATCAACAAGAAATTCAGTTAAACTGCTTCGACTTGTTTGAGAATCTAATTTTAAGTGAACAACTTGTTTTTTCCATTCTTTAGGATTTCCAAGACCGTAAATACAAGAAACAGAACTTACCACAATCACATCTTTTCTCTGTAAAAGCGAGCTTGTTGCCTTAAGTCGTAATCGATCAATCTCTTCATTCATTGAGAAATCTTTCTCAATAAAAGTATCTGTAACAGGCATGTAGGATTCAGGCTGATAGTAATCATAGTAGCTTATAAAATACTCCACAGCATTATTTGGGAATAAATTTTTGAATTCTCCATAAAGCTGCGCAGCTAAGGTTTTATTATGAGAAATAATTAATGTTGGTTTTTGAATTTCTTCAATTACTTTTGCCATTGTATAGGTTTTACCTGATCCGGTAACACCTAAAAGAGTTTGATGATCAGATCCATTTTTTAATCCTCCAGATAATTCAGATATTGCCGATGGTTGATCTCCAGCAGGAGAAAATTTTGATTCTACTTTAAAGTCTGCCATAATGACTAATAATTTATAAATTATTAACGATAAAGTAAAATAAAATGTATGTCAATTAGTGCTATTATTTTTATGAAGATTAAGAAAAAATCTTAAATAATCTAAAAGACTAACAAACAATAAGATTGCAGATATATTCAATAAATACGGAGTTATATAAATTAAAGTATCAATTCTTAAAGCAAATATGCATAGCACTGCACCTAAAAAACATACTCCTGTCTTTCCTAAAATATTGGATCCATATACAGTTTTTAATTTTGATAAGTACCATAAAGAAAAAAGAAGTATGGTAAGCTGTCTTAAAAAATAAAAAATTGTAAACCAGTCTGGTATAAATCCTTGTCGATTGAAAAGTATAATAAAAGCAAAAAGTGTGACTCCGTCTGCAATAGGATCTAAAGTCTTACCTAGGTCTGATTTCTGATCAAGAACTCTAGCTGCAATTCCATCAAGAAAATCTGACAATAAAGAAATAGCTAAAATAATTATAAAATAATTCTGCATTCCTTTTTGAAATGTAATAATCATTGGAGCAATTAAAAAAAATCTCAAAATAGTTATTAAATTTGGTACAAGAAATATATCTTTAAACTTAAAAATCTTGCTCATAAAAGCTCCATTATTTTTAGCGTAGATCCTTTATGTTTGGCAACATAATTCATTGCATTTTTTGAAGACTCGTTGTAAAAATCCATATTACATAAATTATCAATAATTTCAATAAGTTCCTTACGCGAATTAACTGAAAAACCTGCATTATGCGCTTTCAATGAAATAGCATCCAATTTATTAGAATTTTGAAAATTAGGGCCAAAGATTACTGGATTACCTGTTGCTGCTGGCTCTGCTAGATTATGTATTCCATTCTTTGAAAAACCTCCGCCAATGTATGTCAAGAAAGTTTGACAGTAAATCTTCGATAAAAAACCAACTTTGTTAATAATAATCACTCTTTCATCTAAATCAAGAATATTGCAATATGTATCAATTATTTTATAAGAAACTGATCTATCATTCAATAAAGATGAATAAAAAGAAATATTTTTATCATTTATTTCATGTGGTACTATAACAATCTTACTATCTTTTACTTTTTCTAGATACTCAAATATAGCGGGAAATAAAACATTGTTATCTTCTTTCCAAATACTTGCAAGAACCAAAATTTTCTTATTTAGTCTATCTTTAATATCAATGCTCTTATCAGAAATATTATTTAGAATTCTATCTAACCTTGGATTTCCTGCAAAAAACACATTTGAAGAAGTAGTTAATTTAGCAATAGATTTTTGATCGTTTTCAGTGATAGTGAAAATAGAATTAAATAAATCAAGAAACATTTTTTGGTATAAATTCTTTAAAATGGAATTAAAATCATTACCGTCATTTAATCGCGCAGAGGTTAAGATTAACTCAATTTTTTTAAGATAAGATAAATACAAAAAATTGGGCCAAAAATCATTTGATGTAAAAAATATTTTGTCAGGATTAACTATTTTCAAAGCTCTTGAAATAGTAAATGGAAAATCAAATGGTAGATACACTTTACAATCAATATTTTGATTATCAACATTATTGAATCCTGATGGTGAAAAAAAAGAAACTACTACACCAATATTATTGTTATTTTTTTTAAATGAATTTATTAAGGTTTCAACCTGTTGGAACTCTCCATGAGAAGCAACATGAAACCAATATTTTTTATTAAAAGCTGATGAATCAAATTTCTTTAAATTTTTTAACGATTCAAACCTTCCAATTATGCCTTCTTTTAGCTTTCTATTGAATGGAGCAATTATAAATGAAAAAAAAATTATGGGGAAAATCAGAAAGTTGTATAAAATTAGAAAAATTATTTTCATATCAATATCCTTTTTGAAATGTTTCAGCTATTTTATTGATATTTATTCCTGTTAAACAGTATTGCTCTTTTCTTATGCAAGGCCTCTTGCCATTTTGTGAACAAGGCCTGCACCAAAGATTATTTTTCTCAAATAATTTAGAATTTGGATGATTAACGCCTGCCCCAGTTTCCATAGAAGTAGGCCCTAATATCATTGAAACAGGAGTATTTAAAGCCTCAGAAGCATGCAAAAGTCCCGTATCACTTCCAAATGTATGCTCAGATATTGATAAAATACTCATTGCCATTCTAAGCGATGTTTTATCTTTTAAATTAAATACGTTATCATCTATTTTTATTTCATCGCAAATTGTGTCATTTTTTGAACCTAATAAAATAATCTTAAATTCAAATTTTTGATTAAGTAAATCAATTAGTTCGTTATATTTATTTACTGGAAGTTGTTTCTGTTTCCAGGCTGCTCCAGGAACAATACATATAAATTTGTTTTCTACTCCTATACTTTTCAAAAATAATTTTGCCTTGTTAAGTTCGTCACTGGAAACCTGTAGTGACGTTCTTGGAAATGAGTTGCTATCCTTTAAGATCGAGTGATACATCTTTATATGACTAAAATCTTTTTTGAAAAAATTTAACTTTAAATTGAACAGCATAAATCTTTTTAATCTTGGTTTTTTAATTTGTAAAAAAGTCTGTTTTTTCAAAAAAAAAGATAAAATTTTTGATCTAAAAACATTATGGATATCAAATACCTGATCGTAGTCTGAATGCTTGAGCTGATTTCCTAAATTTACTAAACCTTTCCAACCTTTTGACTTATCAAGCTCAATAATATTGTTAATTTGAGGATGATGATGTAATAATGGAGAAAATTCTTTTTTAATTAAGAAATCAATGGATGAATTTGGATATTGTTTTTTAACTGAATCTAGAAATGATGTCGCTAAAACTATATCACCAATAGAGCTCATTCTAATAATTAATATTTTCTTCATCTTTACTGATTCTTAAATAGTTTGTTAGCAAACCATGAAACTGCAATGCTTATCTCATATAAAATTAGCATTGGAATTGACATTATTATTAAGCTGATAGGATCAGGTGGTGTAATTATAGCTGAAAGAATAACAGTTACAGCAATTGCCTCTCTTCTATATGTCTTTAAAAACTCCGGATTAATTAATCCAATTGAAGAAAATAAAAAAGATGCGACAGGTAATTCAAATATAAGTCCAGCTCCAATCATTAAAGACAGCACAAAACTAAAATAATAATTAATCGAGAAATTATTTTGAATATCTGCAGTTATCATTGACGCAAAAAAATCTAAAGAAAATGGTAATATTACTTTATAGGCAAACATGCCGCCTAAAACAAAACATAAAAAAGCTGTTAAAATTAGAGGAAGAAGAATTTTTTTTTCTTTATCATACAATCCTGGCGATAAAAATTTCCATACTTGAACTGTAATCACAGGAATAGATAAAATTATTCCGCCAATGATGGCAAGATTCCATTTCAATAAAAACATTCCCTGGATTGTCAAAACTTGTAGATTTAAATCAGAATTAATTTGTAAAGCTGGCTGTATCAAAATATCAACTAAATAATTTGCAAAATTAAAAGTTATAATGGACATTAAAACTATAGATCCTAATGATTTGAGAATTCTCCATCTCAATTCTTCTAAATGATCCACTATCGACATGTCTTGTTGAGTCATTTTTCCCCCTTAATTTCGTCAACAATTTTATATGGTGATTTCATTTTAATAGAAGATTTATCAATTTTTTCTAATAAAGATAATCTATTTTCACTCCAAAAATTTTTTAAAATATCTTTTTCAATTATTGTTTTAATTCTCCTGCTATATCTTACTGCTTGTCTGTTTTGAATATCTTCATTTTCTTTCATTGAATTATAATATTCAACAATCGCATTTGCGAAAATATCTAACCCGTTGCCAGTTTTGCAACTGGTTTTAAAAATTGGGATTTTTTTAATATTTTTTTTGGTTGATGAAATAATATTATTAATAGATTTGACTAACAAATTAGAATCTTTTCTATCCGATTTATTAACAACAAATATATCAGCGAGTTCTAGGATTCCAGCTTTTAATAGCTGAATTTCATCTCCTGATTCTGGTACAAAAACTAAGGCAGTTAAGTCAGTTATTTCAGAAACACTATATTCAGATTGACCAACTCCAACTGTCTCTATAAAAATTATATCTTTTCCGCTAAAGGCTAAAATATCACTAAAGTCTTCAGCTAATTCCGTTACTCCTCCAAGCTCTGCTCTTGAACCCATACTTCTAACAAATACATTTTCATCATTAACTGCATTATTTATTCTTACTCTATCTCCTAAGAAAGATCCTCCAGTAATTGGACTTGATGGATCTATGGCAATAACACCAACAGATAAACCTGCTTTTCTAATCAAGGGAATTAGCTTATTCATTAAAGAGCTTTTTCCTGCACCAGGAGGTCCTGTTATTCCAATTTTTAACGATTCATGCGATTCTTTAAAGATATATTCAGAAACCTGCTTTCTTGAAAAAATATTATTTTCTATTCCAGACATTAATTCTGAAATAGAGATAAAATCATTTTTCTTTGCTTTATCTGCGACTTCTTTAAGCTTTTTTGACGACATAGCGTAATTTAAACGATAAAACTTAAAACAATAATCAAATTAGAAAATTATTGACATCTATTGCTTTATAGAATAAGTTGCAACCACATTTTATGGATAGACATAAACAACAAATTAAAAGAGATAGACAGGATTTGAAAAGAAGAGCTATCAACTCTCAAAACAAATCCAGAATGCGTACTTTGATTAAAAGCGTACTAACTGCAGAATCTAAAAAATCTGCCGATGTACATTACGCGGATGCAGTGTCTTTTATAGATAAAATGGCAAGCAAGAATGTTATTCATAAAAATAACGCAGCTAGACAGAAATCAAAAATTACTAATTACTTAAATTCTTTAAGTAAATAACTATTTATCATGCCCTTGATAATTTGGGGCTTCCTTTATAATACTTACTTCGTGTGGATGACTTTCTTTAACTCCTGCTGATGATATTTCAATAAACTTTTTATTTTTATGAAAGGATTTTAAATTTTTAGCACCACAATATCCCATTGATGACTTTAAACCGCCAATAAGTTGAAAGATAGCATTATTTACTGGACCTCTAAAAGGTACCATACCTTCAATGCCTTCTGGAACAAGTTTTAATTCATCTTTTTCTTGTTGAAAGTATCTTTCTCCTCCACCTTCTTTCATAGCAGCTAAAGAACCCATTCCTCGATATGATTTATATCTTCTACCTTCATATACTATAGTTTCTCCAGGACTTTCATCCATTCCTGCAAGCATGCCACCAAGCATTACAACATTTGCACCAGCAGCAAGCGATTTTGCAACATCTCCACTATATCTTATGCCACCATCAGCAATTATCGGTATATCATATTTGAATCCAATTTCAGCGCAGTCAATAACTGCAGAAAGTTGAGGAACGCCTACTCCGGCAATAATTCTTGTAGTACAACTTGATCCTGCACCTATACCTATTTTAACACAATCAGCTCCAGATTTAATGAGATCTTCTGTAGCTTCTGGAGTAGCAACGTTTCCAGCAATTAAATCTAAGTTTGGAAATTCATTTTTAATTTCTGAAACCAAATCTAAAACAAACTGAGAATGTCCATGGGCAGTATCTACTACAATTGCATCAACACCGACTTCAACAAGAGCAGAAATTCTTTGTTTCCAATCATCGCGAACACTTATTGCGGCTGCAACTCTCAATCTTCCATTTTTATCTTTTGTTGAATAGGGAAATTCTTCTTTTTTTGTTAAATCTTTAACTGTAATCAATCCATCAAGGTTATTATTTTCATCTACAACTAATAATCTTTCAATACGATGTTTTTGAAGAATTTCTTTTGCTTGATCATTGCTCTCAATAGAGGTTACAGTTATTAAATTTTTTGATGTCATTCTATCTTTAACCAAGGTATCTAAGTTTGATTCAAAACGAATATCTCTTTTTGTTATTATACCAACTAATTTATTATTTGATAGCACTGGTAGTCCGCCAATTGAATATTGTTCCATCAACTGCTTGGCATCCCTAACGGTCTTATTTTCATCTAATGTGATAGGATTTCTTATCATACCACTTTCGTATCTTTTGACTTTATCGACCATTAATGCCTGTTCTTCAATGCTTAAATTTTTGTGGATTACTCCAATTCCACCCTGTCTCGCTAAAGCAATTGCCATATCAGATTCAGTTACGGTGTCCATTGCTGCGCTCATAACAGGAATATTTAAAGAAATTTTCTTAGTCAGCTGAGTAGAACAATCTACTTCTTTTGGCAAAATTGATGACTTTCTTGGAACCAATAAAACATCATCAAATGTTAATTTTTTTTCAATGTTATTTGACATAATTATCTCCGGACGCAAAATGAGGAATGGTTTGTATAGCTAACTTTTTTGAATAAAAAGTTTTTATTAAGGTCAACATTGGACAATTTAATAATAAAGATAAAAAAAACCAGCAGATTATTAAGCTACGTCTAACTTAAGCCAATTATACTTGCTCTTATAAGTAAAATAATAGTACATATTGAAAAATACTAAATATGCAAGTCCGATAAATCCAAACCATAGTTCTTTTGTAGATATAAAAATAAATATAATTAATAAGAGATATTTTTGAAGAACTGCTGTTATTTCTTGAGATTTTAAAAACATAGAAATGATTAAAATTGGCAAATAGATTGCTGCAGATGAGGCAATAATAGGTTCATTCATATTAATTGAAAAAATCATAGCAATTAATGTGAAGACAAGGCTAACAACTCTACTCAAAAAACTATCAGATCTATAAATAAAATATAAAATGGATAACATTAAAATTAGTCCAAACATCATTTTTCCAAAAATTATTATACTTAACAATGAATAAAACACTAAAAACAATAAAAAATTTGTTTGAAAATCTGTTTTAACAGCTCTAAAAGGTCCAAAAAAATCAAATTTATTCATCAACCATAATAATAAAAAAGTGTGGATAATAATATTAACCACCCCAAACAAATCTTCAGCAATTAAAGAAAATATATAGCTCTTATTTGAATCAATACTCATTAATCTAAATATTGCTATATCATAAGATTTCATTAGGTAATGCTGGAATGCAATCATGCACCACATTGGAAAAAACATTTCCAACCTATCAATTGTATCTTTATTGAACGAGTTGAATGCTTTTTCAAGTAAATTAAATTGCTTTGATTCAACAGGAAAAAACTTTTTAATCATCTATTTTAAATCCAGCCAATTGAATACAAAAATACAAGGAATATTAGAATGGGACATATGTATCTTACTGTAAAATTGAAAAAAGATTTAAATTTCTGATTTTTAAAGACTGTATTTCCAAAATAAATGGAATTTGACTCTCCAATTAATAGATTTTTTATCACTTCATCAATTCCCCAGACATAACCTGCAAATACCGCTATAAAAAATCCTCCAAATGGTAACAATACATTTGATGCTAAATAATCTGCAAGATCAAAAAATGTAAATGCTTTTTCTTGAAAACTAAATGTAAAATCTGACAATAGATTAAATGATAGCGCGCAAGGAATCGCTGCAAGATAAACCATAGCTGCCATAGTTAGAACTGCATTTTTCCTTGAATATTGTTTTTCATCAACTAAATAAGCAACACTTACTTCTAAAATGGATATTCCAGAAGTAACTGCTGCAATTGATAGCAATAAAAAGAAAAGCAAAGCAAAAAAGTAACCTCCAGCAAGATCTGAAAGCAAAGGTGGTAAAACATGGAAAACTAGACCAGGACCCGCGGTAGGATCATATCCTGAAGAAAAAACAACTGTAAAAATTGCAACGCCAGCAAGAATAGCAATAACTGTATCTAGAAATGCCACTAAATAAGAAGCGTTTACGATATCATCATTATCTGATAAATAACTTCCATAAGTCATCATTGCTCCCATTCCAAGACTTAGAGTAAAAAATGCGTGACCTAATGCTAATAATATTGTTTGACCATTAATTTTTGACCAATCAGGTTGAAAAAGAAAAGACACTCCTTTATTTGCATCTGGCAAAATCAACCCTTGAACAACCAAAATTAATATAATAAATAATAATATTGGCATGAGGAATTTGCTAGCTTTCTCAAGCCCTGCTCGCACCCCTGAAAGCAAGATTAAAACTACAATAGATAAAAATAGTGTATGGTAGCCCAAAACCCACAAAGGGCTACTATTTTTTAAATTAAAGAACTCACCTGCAGTTGATGGATTATTAAAAGAAGGAGTGTTAAAAGTTCCAATTAAAGCTTCGTAAGTATACGCTAGTGACCAACCTCCGACAACACTATAAAAAGAAAGAATAGTAAAACTGGCTAACACTCCAAGCGCACCAACATACTTCCAAAAAGGATTATTTGTTAAGGTTTTAAATGCGCCTACAGGATTCTTTTTAGTAGCTCTACCAAGTAGAATCTCAATATTTAAAATAGGTAAACCAATTAACAGGATACAAATTAAATAAATAAATAAAAAAGCTGCACCACCATTTTCGCCAGCTATGTAAGGGAATTTCCATATATTTCCAAGTCCAACTGCTGAACCAGCAGCAGCTAAAATAAAACTTGCCTTTGAACTCCATTGCTCTCTGTTATTTTTCATTGATTCCCCTCAATTTTTATTGGATCGCTTTGTTTGACTATTTCATCAAAATTATCTAGATGTGCTTCAACAACAGAATCTAGTATTCCATAAAAGTACAACCCAATTGCCATCCAAGCAAAACGATTTCTCTCTCTTAAATAATAATCTTGTGATTTTGCATCACTTTCTGAATAGTTTTTATGTTTTTTTCTGTTTTCATTAAAGCTCCATAAGGAAAATATTTCTGCAGCAATCAACGAATATCCTTTTATTTTTTGATCATTGTAAATTTGACCCATTCCAGGAAATGTTAAAGATTTTTTAAGAGCAATCTTTGGATTTTTTGCCTGCTCTTCTGGTGTTCTAAAGTCTACTTTTTGTTGAGCTAAAGTTATAGATGTAAAAAAAATAACAAAAATAAAGTTGAAAGTTATTATCCTAAGCATTCTATTTCTACATTGGCTCCCATTGGTAATCCTGCAACTTGTATTGTAGATCTTGCAGGAAATGGCTCAATTAATCTTTTTTCTATTTCGGCGTTAACTAAAGGTGTAATGGATAAGTCAGTTAAAAAAACTAAAAACTTTTTAACATCGTTTATCGATTTCCCATTATCAGATAATACTGCTTCCAAGTTATTAAAAACTTGAAGGACTTCTTCTTGAATTGAATCGTTATTTAGTTCTCCTGTTTCAGGATTTATAGGTATTTGTCCTGAGCTAATCCAACCTCCAGATGCAAGCTCTCTGAACATTGAATATGGTCCAACAGGATTAGGTGATTTGAATTCTGACATTTTTTTCTCCTTATATTTTGCATAGACTTAACGTTGCAAGTCCAATATCTTCATTTAATTTTCTATGGGTTTCATTTTGAAAGTCGTGAATAATAAACTCTCCAACAGCTGCCACTTCCATTTCAAACAGGTGTCCGCCGAATACTTCCATATCATGATTACCTAAAGTAATATGTGCATGCAAAAAAGGTTCTCCATCTTTTAAAGCAATATTGCCTTGAAAAGATAATAATTCTAAAATTTCATCAAAAACTCTATGGATATAGTCTTTTGTATCAATATCATATGCTCCAATATCAATATTCTTTACTGCGCCTATACCTGCAAGCTGAGCTGAATGAATATTATTTTGCTTGCAAAAGTTTGTTAACGATTCGACAACCTTTTCGCCTTTTTCGACATGCACTATATATGAATTTTTTACTTTTTGAAATTGCATTATATTTTCTCCAAAATAATTGTAATTGTATTTTTTATTATATCTTTAATTTTTTCAGTAGAATTTTTTGAGGAAATTCCAGCCATTGCAAAATCTTCTCTTCCGCCACCACTCCCTCCAAGTTTCAGAGCTATATCTTTTACTAAGTCTCCTGCAATAATTGATTTTTTAATCAAATCATTTGATACGCCAATTGAGAGAGTTATTTTGTCTTCAATCTCAGTAAATAGACAAACTAACCCAGAAGTAAAATTACTTCTGACTTTTTTATTAATTTCCCTTAAATCTCCAGCTGACCCTAAATTTACTTCTGCTATCAAGAAATTAATATCATTAAAAGAAATTTTATCTCTAATAATTGACTCTATATCCACGGCATTTAGAAGCATTATTTGATTTTTTCGTTCTAATTCTTTTTTCTGATGAGCCTGATCTTGAAGGGATAACTCTTCTGTTTTCTTTTGTAAATAAAGATCTACATGCTTATTTGTAATAGCATGTACTCTTCTTACTCCAGTAGAAATAGCTTTTTCATGTTTTATTTTGAATTTTTGAATTTCTCCTGTGTTCATAACGTGAGTACCACCACACAACTCCATTGAATATGAACCCATTGATAATACTCTTACTTTATCGCCATATTTTTCACCAAACAATGCAGTTGCTCCCTCTTTCTTTGCTTCTTCAAGGCTTTTGATTTTTGTTTCTACATTTATTTTTTCTTTAATTTTTTTGTTTACAATATCTTCAATCGCGTTTAAATCATTTTTTGAAATTTTATTGGGATGCGTTATGTCAAATCTAAGATATTCATGGTGAACCAAAGAACCTGCTTGATTAACGTGATCGCCTAATACATCTTTAATAGCTTGATGAAGCAAGTGTGTTGCTGAATGATTTAACTTAATATCAGCTCTTCTATTAATATCTATTCTGCAATCTACATTTAAATTTTTACCGATAGATCCACTTTTAATACTACAAATGTGGAGGATAAAATCTCCATTTTTTTTAGTGTCTTCAACGTTAACGGTAAAATCGTTATTTGTAATCAATCCAGTATCTCCAATTTGACCACCAGATTCTGCATAAAAAGGAGTTTCATTTAGAACTAAAATTATATTATCTCCATTAAAAGCGTAATTAACTATTTTTGCAGATATTTCCATATCATTGTATCCAACAAACCTAGAATGCTTCTCATCAGAAACCATTTCCCATTTAATATCATTGTTATCCATTATAAACTTTTGGCCACTTTTAGCTAAAGTTTGCTGTTTCAGCATTTCTTTGTTGAAACCGTCTACATCCACTTTTTTATTAATTTCTTCAGCCATCATTTCAGTTAAATCTAGAGGAAAACCATATGTATCATATAACTTAAAAGCATCTTTGCCTTTAATTTTATCTGAAGAAGTATTTTCAACTATTCTTTCAAATTGCATAACACCTTTTTCGAGCGTTCTCAAAAATGCATTTTCTTCACTTAAAATTGTTTGTTCAATATATTGCTGTTTTTCTTTTAGCTCTGGATAATGATTTGACATTGTACTCACAACTGAATCAACCAACTTATACAACAATGGTTCATTGCTTTTCAAATTCATAGCAAATTTTGAGCCTCTTCTTAACACTCTTCTAACAACATACCCCCTTCCATCATTTGAAGGTATTACACCATCAGCAATAGCAAATGACAACATACGAATATGATCACAAATGACATTATAAGTAATCTCAAAATCTTTATATGTAGTGTCTGAAAATTTTTCTAAATCATTAATTGTGGCTGAAAATAGGTCTGTTTTATAATTAGAATCTTTATTCTGCAAAACTGAGCATATTCGCTCTAAACCAGCTCCTGTATCTACATGTTTTTTTGGAAGGTCTTCCATTGTTCCATCTTTCAATCTATTGAATTGTATGAACACTAGATTCCAAAGCTCCCAATATTCAGGTGAATTATTTACCATTTCAGCTTTTTGATTATCAACATCTTCACCTACATAATAATGTATTTCTGAACAAGGACCGCACGGTCCTGTTTCAGCCATTTCCCAGAAATTGTCTTTGGCTCCTGACCTTATAATTCTTTCAGTATTAATATCTGTACAATTTTTCCATAAATCAAATGCTTCATCGTCTTCTTCGAAAACTGTAACCCATAATTTTGATTTATCAAGCTTCCAAACTTCTGTTAAAAGCTCCCATGACCATTCAATAGCTTCTTTCTTGTAATAATCACCAAATGACCAATTACCTAACATTTCAAAAAAAGTATGATGAAATCCGTCTCTCCCAACCTCTTCTAAATCATTATGTTTTCCACTAACACGAATACATTTTTGGCTATTAACTATTCGAAGATCTGTTGGCTCTTGAGTATTTAAAAAAATTGATTTGAATTGATTCATTCCAGCGTTTGTAAACAATAATGATTTATCTCCGATTGGCAATACAGGCGCACTTTGAACACGCTTGTGATTTTTGCTTTCAAAAAAGCTGATAAAAGACTCTCTAATTTGTGAACTTTTCATTGATAAAATTGTTTCATATGAATCTAAACAAATAATATATTCAATAGGTGAAAAATAATCTAATACTAACTGTTTTATTTTTGTTTTTTTGTACTCCTGCTTTAACTCAAAATCAAACTATAAATAAATTGCACGTAGAGTCTAAGAATAATGGTACTGTTATCTTGCTTGATTCAAATAAAAAATTGAATCTTGAAAATGTAACTGCGTGGTATTCCTCGCAATGGTTTTATATAACAATATATGATGCAAAGTCTGATAGTACCGCAATTTCAAACTATAAAAATAATTCATTAAAAAGCGTAGAAATTTCAAACTCTGAAGAGTCAACTCAGATAGCACTGCAGTTGGATAGCAAGATTGAATCTTTTGAAATAGATACACCTAAAAGAAAAAGTATTCAATTTCTTCTTAGAAACAGTCAAGAGATTTCCAAAAATGAAATATCTATTGAGTCTTCTTTAAATACAGCCACAATTAATAATGATGATGTTGATGAAGTTAAAATATCTAATAATCAGAAATCAAAATTAGCACTGGACAATAAACTTATAGTTCTTCTTGGTTTTTTAATATCTGGCTCCGATATAACAAACAATACTACATTTTTACTCGGGTCATTGATAGCAATTATTTCAAACTTAATTTAAGTTATAGCTCTACAAATTTATCGGTGTATTCTAATAGTTTATTTTTAATTCCTTCTTCATAGATGGAATGCCCAGCATCTGGAATTATATGCAAGTCAGCTTCAGGCCAAGCTTTGTGGAGATCCCAAGCCTGTACAACGGGACATATAATATCGTACCTTCCATGTACAATGACCGAAGGGATATTTCTTATTTTATCGATATTTTCAATTAAATAATTTCCTGTTGGAAACCAACAATTGTTCATAAAATAATGACATTCAATTCTTGCAAACGCTTCAGCAAATTTTTCATCTCCAAAATCAGAAATAAACTCATCATCTAATATTAAACGAACTGAACTGCCTTCCCAAGTACTCCAAGCTTTTGCAGCTTCAATCTTTTTTTTCTGGTCTGTTCCAGTTAGAATTTCATAATATGCTGATAATAAGTCATTTCTTTTACTTTCAGCAATTGGAGCTAAAAAAGATTCCCACTTATCTGGAAAAATATTACTTGCACCGGATTGATAAAACCAATCAATCTCTTTCTTTCTTACTAAAAATATCCCTCGAAGGATAAGAGCTTTACAAGACAGAGGGTGCTTTTGACTATAAGCTAAAGAAAGTGTACTTCCCCAACTACCTCCAAAAACAACCCATTTATCAATCTGAAGATATAACCTAATTCGTTCAATATCTGCAACCAAATCCCAAGTAGTATTCTCTTTCAATTCAGCAAATGGTGTACTTTTTCCACACCCGCGCTGATCAAACATAATTATACGCCATTTCTCAGGGTTAAAATACTGTCTATAACTAGAACTAATTCCTCCCCCTGGCCCTCCATGCAAAAAAATTACTGGTTTACCATTTTTATTTCCAGATTCTTCAACAAAGATTGTATGTAAATCGGACACTTTTAGGTTGAAAGAATTAAAAACTTTGGCTTTAGGATATAGTTCCACCATTCAATTTAAATAAAAAAAGTATTTATAATGAATAAAGTTCTTGATGATTGCTATGAAATGCGTAATTTTACCTCGATTTTACAGCTATGAAAATTGGAATTTTAAAAGAAAACAAATCTAATGAAATGAGAGTGGCTATTGTGCCATCAACTATTTCTGCACTCACAAAAAAAGGTTATGAATTTTTTGTTGAAACTGATTCTGGCTTGAACGCTAATTATTCTAATGATGATTATTCTAATGCCGGTGCAAAAATTGTTGATAAAAATCAAATTTTTGATTGTAATATAGTTTGCAAAGTTAACTCTCCTTCAGAGAATGAAATTTCATCCTTAAAAAGTGGAACATTGCTTATATCTCTCCTGCAAACAATTAAAGAAATTGACTGTGTTAAAGGATTAGCTGATAAGAAAGTATCTGCTTTTTCTTTAAACCTGCTTCCAAGAACTACTCTTGCACAAAAGATGGATGTTTTAAGTTCTCAGGCTAATATTGCTGGATACAAAGCCGTCTTAATTGGTGCTAATCATATTGGAAAATATATGCCTTTATTAATGACAGCAGCAGGAACAATATCACCTGCTAGAACGCTTGTTATTGGAGCAGGTGTAGCTGGGTTACAAGCAATTGCTACAGCCAAAAGATTAGGCTCTCAAGTAGAAGCATTTGATGTAAGACCGGAAGTAAAAGAACAAGTTGAAAGTCTTGGAGCAAAATTTATTGAAGTAGATAGCGATTCTGAAGATGGCGTTGGTTCAGGAGGCTATGCTTCTGAAACAAGCGATGATTATAAAGCAAAACAACAAGAATTAATGAAGCAAAGAGTAGGTAAATCCGATATAGTAATCACAACCGCTCTTATACCAAATAGACCTGCGCCAATGTTAATACCTAAAGAAATGGTAGAAACAATGTCGCCAGGCTCTGTTATAATGGATTTAGCTGCTGAAAATGGTGGAAATTGTGAGCTAACTACTCCAAATGAAATTGTCAATCATGGCGGTGTATTAATAGATGGAAATGCTAACTTACCGAGCACAATGGCTTTTCATTCTAGTCAGTTGTTTTCCAAAAATATCGAAGCAATAATTGATCATTGTCATACCGAAAATGGATTTAACCTTGATAAAGAAGATGAAATTATTGATGGAATGCTATATTTAGAAAATGGTGTAGTACGACACGAACCTACAAGGGAGGCAATGTAATGCAAATTGATATTGTTAGCTTAATTACAATTTTTATTCTTGCTGTTTTTGTTGGTAATGAAATTATCAATAAGGTTCCGCCAACACTTCATACTCCTTTAATGTCAGGATCTAATGCTATTTCAGGCATTGCTATTGTTGGTGCTATTCTTGCAATTTTAATTGACAATGGTAGCGCAAGTAAATATATAGGACTTGCAGCCCTAATTTGTGCGACAATAAATGTAGTAGGTGGTTTTTTAGTTACAGATAGAATGTTAAAAATGTTTAAGAAGAAATAATATGGAACCTATTCAAATAACAAATATACTTTATCTTATCTCAGCTATTGCTTTTATCTTAGGAATTAAGAGATTGTCTCACCCTAAAACTGCTAGAAGTGGAAATCTTTTGTCTTCTTTGGGAATGTTAATTGCAGTAATTGCAACCTTAACTTATCCAGGTAAAGAATTTGATTTTTCATTAATACTTACTGGTGTAGCTATTGGAGCTGTCATTGGTTTAATTTTTGCAACAAGAGTTCAAATGACTGAGATGCCTCAAATGGTTGCTATATTTAACGGATTAGGTGGAGCAGCATCAGCTTTTGTAGCATCATCTGAATTTCTAACCACTCCGGATAGTCCTTTTGTAATTGTTTGTTTAAGTGTTTTTATTGGTTCGTTAACCTTTACAGGAAGTTTTGTTGCGTTTGGTAAACTTCAAGGATTTATTTCTGGGAGAGCAATTACTTTTAAAGGCCAACAAGCTATAAATGCAATAATTGCATTACTCTCTATTGCATTGATTTTAGCTCCTGGTTTATTTTTTGAATCATCTATATATAGCGGATATTTAAATGCATTCTTTGTAGTAATAGCGCTCGCACTGCTTCTTGGAATTGGACTTACAATTCCAATTGGTGGAGCAGATATGCCTGTTGTTATTTCCTTACTTAACTCATATTCTGGAATTGCTGCAGCCGCCACAGGTTTCCTAATTAGCAATAATGCACTTATTATAAGTGGTTCACTTGTTGGTGCTTCTGGACTTATTCTTACCAATATAATGTGCAAGGGAATGAATCGTTCATTAGCTAATGTTATCTTTGGTGCTGTTGGGGCAGAAACATCCGGAGGAAGCTCAGATGGTAAAGAGGTAAATATTAAAAGCTATTCAACTACTGAAGCTGCAATGATTCTTGATGCTGCAGAAAAGATTATTATTGTTCCAGGTTATGGTTTAGCTGTTGCTCAAGCACAGCATGTTGCAAGAGAAGTTGCGGAAACATTAGAGTCCATGGGTAAAAAAGTATTGTATGCTATTCACCCTGTTGCTGGAAGAATGCCTGGTCATATGAATGTACTACTTGCTGAAGCAAATGTTTCTTATGATGTGTTAAAAGACTTGGATGAAATTAATCCTGAATTTGAAGACTGTGATGTTGCGCTAATCTTAGGTGCTAATGATGTTGTAAATCCGGCCGCAAGACATGATCAATCTAGTCCTATCTATGGCATGCCTATACTTAATGTTGATAAATCTAGAACTGTAATTATCAATAAAAGAAGTATGAATCCAGGATTTGCTGGAGTACAAAATGAATTGTTTGGATATGACAATTCTATAATGGTATTTGGTGATGCAAAAGACATGCTAAATGATCTTCTTAAAGAAGTAAAAGAATTGTAAAATTCTTTTAATATTTTATCTATATTAAATCATGTCAAAAACAACTCTCTACGATATTGCAAATGAATTTGAAAAATCGCTAGATAACCTACTTGATCATGACGATACAGATCTGATTAAGGAAATTGAATCAATTGAAGGTGAGTTCAAATCAAAGTCTACTAATGTAGCAAAATATATTAGAAATCTTGAACATCTATCCTCAGGTATCAAAGAAGTAGAATTAAATCAAAAAAAGAGAAGATCTAGTTTAGAAAAAAAAATTCAACGATTGAAAGATTACTTAAGAATTAATTTTGAAAAAACCAATACTGAAAGAATTGAAAGCGAGGATATAGTAATTGCAATATACAAAAATCCTATTAAAGTCAATGTTATCAATGAAGAGCTAATTCCTGAACAGTTTTTCAATATAAAAGAGAATAGAGTGCTAGATAAAGATAAAATTAAAGAGTCTTTGCAAGATGGTAACGAAATTCCAGGATGTGAATTAATTCAAGAAAAGAGGATTAATATAAAATAAAAATTATGGTTAGTTTGCTAGCAGAATATCGCATGTATTTTTTGAGAATTTCTATGCTTTCTCTTGTTATTTTATCAATCATGAATGACAATTTCAGAGCATATACATTAAACATTACTTCGATTGAATCTCTTCAGATGAGCATCATTGGTTTCATGCTAGTTATCTTTGGTTCATTTGGCAGAATTTGGGCATCTCTTTATATTGAAGGAAATAAAACAAAAAACTTGATAACAGATGGACCTTTTGCAATGGTTAGAAATCCGCTATATTTTTTCAGCCTAATAATGCTATTCGGTTTTTGTTTTGCATTAAAAGCTATATATCTTCCTTTAGGCTTACTCTTTATATTTATTTTTTTTCACATTCCCACAATAGCTAATGAAGAAAAAAAACTAGCAAAAATACATGGTGAAAAATTTCAAAAATATATTAAAACTACCCCGAGACTTATCCCAAATATTTTTCTATATAAGAAGACAGAGCCAACTGAAAAGGTTTTAATTAAAATTAGAAGAATTAATAATGTGCTTTTGGAGATTATTGGATATTTATTTTTATATACTGCAATTGATATTATTTACTTTGTACTAAATTAATTCTTTCTCTCTAAGCATATTAATTAAATCTTCGCTTTTGTAGTCAACGTTAAAAATCTCATATTGATTATTTTCCTTCAAATGAAACAATGTTTGACTTCCTACTTCAAGACCATAGAAACGCTCTAAGATATACCTATAAAATGTCAGCTGTAAAGAATAGTGTGTAAAATTGCAGTCTTCTAGATGCTCTGATGAGCTTAACAAGCCTCTTTTTTTCCTAAATGATCTTTTATCAATGCGTTTATTTGTTTTCCAATCCACTAAATGATACATATCCTGCTCGCTATTATAAACCAAAACATCGATTGTTCCTGCAATACCTAGCTCTTTTGAATATACTATAACCTCTGAATAAAAAGTGTTATGTGGATTTTTTTGCTTTTCCTTGACCCACTTAACTCCAGTAACAGACATTTGATGTTTTGGGGTAATATTTTCTTTTATAAACATTTCTAATTCATTGTGAACAACTGTACCTCTTTCAGCTCCTTTACCCCACTCTTTTATAACTTCAGCTACTGTTTTTCCACTATATTTAGGATGTGTGTTAATTAGTTTTTTTGCAACTTTTTCTTGATCAAACTTCTCAAAAAAATGATGGATAAACTCTGTAACGCTGGAAAATTTGAAATCAGGATTGCTATCAAGAATATATTTGTGATTTTCTTGGTCTAAAGTAATATCATTTTTGAATAATTCATTCATTACTAACCTTCATGTAAAACATCTTTACTTTTTGAACCTCTTAGCTTATTTACGCGCCTTCTTGTAACTCTTCTCTGATAAAATCCTAATGACCATGCAAATAACAGTAAAATTGGGATTATAGCTCGATTAGGAGTATCAGATGTTAACGTAAAATATAGTAAAAGCAGAGCAGTGATTAATTGAATAAAAAACTGAATTGAATTAATTGCTTTTAGCTTATTCATTAAGCACCAATTAAATCAAGCACTAGTCTAATCACTTGACCTGAAGCACTATTCTTTTGGATATAACTTCTGTTTTCAACATGATATGAAGTTCCAGCTACATCAAAGTGAGCCCATGGAATATCTTCTCTTACAAAAGCTTTAAGAAAAGCAGCTCCAGCTATTGTTCCAGCTTGTCCTGGAGAACCCAAATTTTTGACGTCAGCGACTTCAGATTTTACTTGATCGCAATATTCATCCCAGAGTGGTAATTGCCATACATGTTCACCTGTATTATCGGATGAAACTTTGATATTTTCAACTAACGATTCATTATTACTCATCAATCCTGTTGCTATGTGCCCTAATGTGACTACAACTGCACCTGTAAGCGTTGCAAAGTCAAGCATATACTCAGGGTCATAGTGCTTGCTTGCGTATGCTAAAGCATCAGCAAGAATCAATCTTCCTTCTGCGTCAGTATTAAGCACCTCAATTGTTTTACCATTATATGCAGTGAGAATATCTCCTGGCCTATAAGCAGAACCACCCAACATATTATGTGTTGATGGAACTATTGCTACAACATTCATATTAGGTTTTAATTCAGCAATTGCATTCATCACTCCAAAAACTACTGCGGATCCACACATATCAAATTTCATTTGATCCATGTTTAAACCTGGTTTGAGGGAAACTCCGCCTGTATCAAAAGTTAGTCCTTTTCCAACAAGCATTATTGGTTTTTCATCTTTCTTGCCACCAGAATATTCCATAATAATAAATTTTGGAGGTTCGTTAGTTCCTTGAGCAACGCCAGCAAAAGAACCCATTCCCATTTCAGTAAATTCTTCTCTATCAAAAATAGTAACTTTCATATTACCTTTCTTTCCAACCTCTGTTGCAAATTCTGCTAACCTTGTTGGGGTAGTAACATTACCAGGATGATTACCTAAGTCTCTAGAATCGCAAACAGCGCTGCCTATAATTACTCCTTTTTTAGCAGCTTCTTCTTTACAAGCTCCGACCATTGTAATGCTATTCAGATGATAATCCCCTCTTTCATCTGTGAAATAATCTAGAAATCTATAGCTTGACAAGATTAAACCTTCAGCAAAAGCTTGACAAAAATATTCACCTTCATCTGAAACAGGACACTCTACGGCAATATCTTTGTATTTATGTGCAAGAGCATATCCTACAATCTCACCAGCTGCTCTTCTAAAATTTTCAGGAGTTTTTTCTGATGAGCTACCAAGACCATAATAAACTACTCTTGAATCATTATCTATTTCAAAAACTAATTCACCAACTTTTCCAGTTTTATTTTGTGATTTAAATAGTTGATCTAGTTCTTTATCCATTGTATCAGAAAATGTAGGTACTGCAACCATGCTGTAATTTTCATCAACTAAATCTTTATGATTTTTTAAAAATTTTAATTCTTTAATATATGCCATTCTTAGTTTCCTTTTATAAGCTTAGATTATGTTCAAAGCTGATTAATTCTCCATTTTTGTCCTTAATTACAGCAACAAAAGTGATGTCAGCAGTGCAAGCAAGTCTTTTGCCATGATCTTTGCTTTCTGCAAAGGCTTGAACTTGTACTTTCACTGAAGTATTCCCAGCTTCAACTATTTGTGATTTACACTTTACCCAATCTCCAAGATAAACTGGTTCTTTAAATTCCACTTTATCTAATGCACGCAGTAACAGCGCCCCAAGCATCCGTCCTTTTCTAAAAATTCTGAGGCTGCTTTTGCTGCTGCTAAATCAAGCCATGCTAGCATATAACCGCCAAAAAGTGTACCAGCAGTATTAATGTGCGTTGGCTGAACTAGCTTCTGAATATTCTGAAATGTTATTCACGTCGATAATTTATAAAAAATTGGGACTTTATGATTGCTTTATTTCAAAAAATTTTAAATAAAAATTAAAATGTAAGTAAAAATTTATTTCAAAGATTTTTGGCGATTGCTTCGCCTTCAGCTATATCTACTTTTGAGAAGATATAACCTCCCAATAGAAATAAAATCATAATTGACAATAAGCCAAAACGAGCTGCTAAAATTTCATTATCAACTACATTACTTAGTAATAAAAGTCACGGTTCCCATTAAAATAGGGCCCAAAAACTGCTGCAAACTTTCCTAACATATTATAAAAACCATAGAATTCAGCAGCTTTCTCTTTAGGAATTATTCTTGAGTATAAACTCCTGCTAAGAGATTGAATTCCTCCTTGAAAAACAACCAATTAAAAAAGCTACAATATAAAAATGGGTGATTGTCTCCGTAAAAAAGCCTGCAAAAATAATAATTAAATATCCACATATGCCTAAATATATACCATTTTTTTAAACCAATATATTTTGAAAGTCTTATGTATGCTAAAGTTGCAACAAAAGCTATTAATTGAATAAAAACTAATGCCCCCCATTATAGCCGCTTGGTCAAAACCTAAAGTAAAAGCAAAATTTGCTGCCATTCTAACTACAGTGTCGACCCCATCAATATATAACCAATACGCCAAAAGAAAAGTAGCAACAACTTTCAATTTTCTTAAATCATCAAAGTGCTTTTGAATTGAGCCAAACCATTTTTGATAGAGTCTCTAATACTTTCCTGACTATGAAGCTTTGGCTCGTCCACAAAAAATATTAATGGCAAAGAAAATATAGTCCACCAAACTGCAACTGAAATAAAAGAGTATTTTGTTGCTTGAACTGCATCAATTAATCCAAAAGCAGAAGGATATGAAATCATTAAAAAGTTAATAATAATCAGAATACCCCCCGCCAAGATATCCTAATGAAAAACCTAGTGCAGAAACTTGATCTACGCTTTTTTTCATCTGAAACTGCGGGCAATAATGAATCATAAAAAATATTTGCACCAGAAAAGCCAATAGTCGAAAAAATATATACTAACAAAGCAATTTGCCACATTCCTTGAGCAATAAACCCTAAAGCTAAGGTCATTACAATACCTAGAAATGCAAAGAAAATAAGGAATTTTTTCTTAAAACTTCCTCTATCTGCAATAGCTCCTAAAACAGGAGCCATTAATGCAACAATTAATGATGCAATAGAATTTCCAAGACCTAGATAAAAAGTGCTAATAGATAAATTATCAGGATTGGACCAATATTGAGAAAAAAATATTGGGAAAAAACCTGCCATTACTGTTGTAGCGAATGCAGAATTTGCCCAATCATATAATGCCCAACTATAAGTTTGTTTTTTTGTCATTAGCCTTTTCGTACAGAAAACTTAATGGTTATGCCCTTTAAATCAAAAGAATCCCTTAATTGGTTGTGCAAGTATCTTAAATATTGTACAGAAATTAATTTAGGATAATTACTAAATACTGCAAAGATTGGGGGAGATAGTTGCACCTGTTCAATAAATTTTAACTTAATTGATTTTCCTAGCTTAGCTGGAGGGGGATAATTTCTAACAGCTCTTTCAACCCACTCATTTAGTTTTTTAGTTGATAATTTTTCTCTTTGCTTGATAAAAATATCCCAAGCAACTTCTAAAATGTTGGATACTCTTCTTTTTGTTAAAGCAGAAACAAATAAAATAGGATAGTGTCTTAAATCTTTGAATTCATCATACATGTCTTCTTTGTATAATTCGGCAGACACATTAGTTCCTGAAGCTAAGTCCCACTTATTTACAAGAATAATCATTCTTTTGCCTTTTTTAATTACTTCTTTAGCGATTGATTTTTCCTGTTTAGTGAATCCTTTTTCAGCATCAACAACAAGTAAAACTAAGTTAGATCTTAGAAGAGAATCCATTGCTCTAAGAGAACTATAAAATTCTATATCTGTATCCATCTTGCTCTTTTTTCTCAAACCAGCTGTATCAATTACTTTTATATTTTTTCCATGCCATTTAATGATGGTGTCCAGTGAGTCTCTAGTAGTACCAGCTATATCTGAAACTATTGCTTGGTCTCTTTGAAGTAGCGCATTTAATAATGATGACTTACCGACATTTGGCATTCCTACAATTGAAAGAGAGCAATCTTCTTCATCATCCGACTTAGCAATTAAATTAAAATCAATATGTTCAAATAATTCATCCAACATATCTCCAATTCCTGCTCCATTCAAAGCAGAAATTGGAAAAGGATTTTCAAAACCTATGTCAAAAAATTGATCTTTTCTATGATGATGATCTGGTGTGTCGCACTTATTTACACCCATAACAAAATTTTTACCAGACTTTCTAACTAATTTAGATAAAAGATTATCATTCGGATTTAAACCATCTTTTCCGTCAACAAGAAAAATTATTCCATGACACTCATTTAAAGCTGCAGAGATCTGTTCTTTTATTTTTTTATTAAAAATATCCTCATTTGAACTAACAAAACCTCCAGTATCTATTATATTAAACTCCTGAGAAAGCCATTCTGCGCTTGCATAAACTCTGTCTCTAGTCACTCCTTCTAATTGATCTACAATTGATGTTCTTTTACCAGAAAGCTTGTTAAATAATGTAGATTTTCCAACATTTGGACGTCCAATAATTGCTATTTTAGGTTTTTTAGCCATAATAAAGGATTATACGACTATGTGAATTGTAGTGCTATTAATTATTTTAGCAAAAAAATGAATAAATCAATCCAAAGTATAAGAGTCGCAAACAAAGAGTATTGGAAAGGAATTCTTCTTTTAGAAATTTTTGGATTTGTCATCCTAACAGAATAATGCCACACTCTTAAGATAACATATATCCACGCAAAAGATAAATTCAAGATAGATACATGATTCAAAGTGTATGCACATAAGCAAAAGATTAAAAAAACTATCGGTGCTTCAAAAAGATTTTTATATAACTCTCTTGAGGCTTGTATCTCATTGGGAATTTCTTGCCAACCTGGCATGTATTTTAACCATCTAGGATCAAGTTTTTTGTCAATTATTGATTTCCTAATCTGTAAGGCATTAACAAATGTATGTAAATGCATTATTAAGATAATTGGAAAAATAGGAAATAGAATTAAAATAGGATTTAAACTACTGTCCAAGATAAACTCGTAATGGCTCACTTCTAGTCTTGTGAGCTAATCTTCTAATAGCTTTTTCTTTAATCTGTCTAACTCTTTCTCTGGTCAAACTAAATTGTTCACCAATCTCATTTAGCGTAAAAGATCTATCTCTATTAATTCCAAAATACATTTCTATTACCGAGCGTTCTCTTTCTGTAAGAGTGCTCAATGCAGAAGCAATTTCTTCTTTCATAGAGGTATCCATTACTTTGTTATCAGGATCTTTTTCTTGTTCATCTTCGATCACATTAATTAAAGAACTATCTTCTCCTTCCGCAAAAGGCGCATCTAAAGAACTATGTCTTCTTGAATATTGTAATGCATTAAAGACTTCTTCAGTTTTTACGTCAAGCTGATGACTTATCTCTTCAACTTTTGGAGGTCTTCCCATTTCAGCTTCAAGCTTTTCTGCAGCTTTGGTTATTTTAGTAATTGTACCAACACGATTTAAAGGTAATCTTATTAATCTTCCTTGCTCTGCTAACGCCTGCAAAATTGCTTGTCTAATCCACCAAACAGCATAAGATATAAATTTAAATCCTCTAGAAGGGTCAAATCTTTTTGCTGCCTTAATTAAACCTAAATTACCTTCGTTAATAATGTCAGATAAAGAAAGTCCATTCCCTTGATATTTTTTAGCAACTGAAACAACAAATCTTAAGTTTGCCTCTACCAATTCTTTCATCGCTCTTTTGTCACCTTTAGCAATCAAAACTGCTAATTCAACCTCTTTTTCAGGTGCTAAGGGTTCATATTGAGATATTTCTGATAAATACATGCTAATAGTACCGCTTGATACTTTGGATCTCTTGATTCTTTCATCAGCTCTACCAAGCGCCTGTTTTCTCTTTTCTTCTTCTGCATGCTCTTTTTCAATAGCAGCAGCCATTTCATCAGGACTGGTAGATTCAATATTTTTTAATTCTTTAGAAAGTTTATTTGAAATTTTGGCAGTCAATTGATTAATCCTTTTAGTAGAATTTTTATTGTTTTCACAGCCTGAAATTTACCAAATTTTAAAGATTTTACAAGCTATTTATTAAGGGAGATTTGAAAGTGCATCTTTTAAAGATTTAAATTTAAATGTATATCCATTTTTTAAAACTCTTTCAGGCTCTGTTTTAGGGCCATATAATAACATCTCACTCATACCTCCCAGCAAAAATTTTACAATATTATTTGGCAAAAAAAGTACCCATTTAAGTAAACCTTTTTTATGACTAATAATTGCCCTAAAGAACTCTTTGTGTGTTGCAAATTGCGGTGACACTATATTGAAAGGTCCTTCTAAATTATTTTTAATAGAAAATGATATAAATCCAACTATATCATCTACATGAACCCAAGGGAAATAGTGATTTTTATTTCCTGGAACTGGAATGGAAAAAAACAATGGCAATGAAAGCATTGATATAATCTTTTTTTGAAGAACTACACCAATTCTTAGTTGAATTATTTTAATATTTTTATAGGAATTAAATATTCCGCATCCGTCTTCATTTTGAGTACAAACTTCTGATAAAAACGTATTTCCATTTTCTGAAAATTCATTTACAGAATAATCATATTTAGCATCATTATTAGCATAAATCCCAACCGCAGATGCATTAATTAACTGTTTTGGAATAATTTGGTTTCTGTTGCAAAATTCGTATAAATGATTGGTAGTATCAATTCTGCTTGAAAGAATTTTTCTTTTGATATTTTTTGTCCAAAACTGATCTACTTTTTCCCCATTCAACTTAATGAGTATGGATATTTTAGAAAGTAAAATAGGGTCAGTAATATTCCAGTCAATTAGCTCAACATTTTTTCCGAATAAATTTTTATTTTGATCCTTATTTCGAGTTAAAACAAAAACTTTATTATCTTGACTAGTTAAAGTCTCAACAATTTTTTTTCCAATAAATCCGGTGCCGCCTGCGACAAGAATATTCATTTTTTTGCTAAAGAGCTCATGACAATTTTGACTTTTTTCTGAGTCTCTTCTGAAAACCAATTTTCAATCAATATATTGTAATCAAAAGTGGATTCATGCATTAACGATTGTTTTAGTCTAACAAATGGCTCACCAGCACTTATGTAGAATTGAGCCAATTTTTTTGCTTTTTCTAAGGCAATTGAAGTTGCTTTTTTCTTTCCTGAAAATCGATGACCAACCAACTCATTTATTAAACCTTTTTTCTCTGCCTGAACTGGAGTATACATTTTACATTGTGTTGCAACTTCAAACAAATTATCTCTACTGATAGAGTGGGAAATTATTGAAAGCATATCTGATGGCAGGTCTATACCAATTGCCATTTCATTCAACCCCATTCTATGCATACCGTGCATTCCATAGCGATAATCAGATGCTAAAGCAAGTAAGCACCCTCCAGCTATTGCATGACCGCCAACAATACTAATCACTGGCCCCTTAAAATCTCTGCATGCTTGGAGTAATTTTCCAAGTGTACCAAAAATTAAAGCAACTTCATCTGGTTTTGTGGCGGATGTTAAATCTTTAAGATTTAATCCAGCGCTAAAAACTTTATCATTTCCTAAAAAAATGACTGCTTTACATTCATTATAGTTTAATTCATTAATAATTTTTTTTGCTCTATCAACACTTAAGAGATTTGGTCCTGAATCGCCCATTTGAATTATTTTTATATCATTTTCTATAACAACATTCATTTATTGTCCCCAAATTCATTTTTTATTTCTTTAAATACGCTTACACTTTTTTGATTTACAAAGTCAAAGCAAACAAGAGTCATGTTGCAACTAATTGCGCATTCATCATCTCCTTCAACAAATAAACCATATTCATAATCAAAGCTTTTTCCTCCAACCCTGGACACCTTAAGACCTATGCTAATTTTTTTTGGATGTTTTACTTGTTTTAAAAAATTAAATGACATGGATGCAACAATAAATGGAAATTTAATGCTATCATAAGGAGAAAGACCAATATCATGTGCATGTCTAACCCTAGCATCTTCAAAATAAGCTACAGCAGTTCCATGATTAAGATGCCCAAGCATATCCTCATCATACCACCTTGTTTCCATTTTGTAAAACCTAGAGAAGTGTTCTTTTTTCATTAGTCAATTAAAAATTTTGGATTGTTTAAAGGAAAAATACATTCTTCTTTTTTTCCAAACCAGCTATATCTTTTGATAGCAATAAGCTTATAAATTATATCAGCAATAAAAGTTGGTAAAAAATATTTTAAATATCTTAATGGATGATTTAATGTTTCAAGTATAATAAAAGCTCCTCTAGATTTTGTAAATACCTTATTTCCTTTTTGAACAACAAGTGTATTTAAAGATTCAATATATTTTTGATCAATATTTTTTTTAGCAAAGGGAGATTGAAGAGGGCTAAAAAATATGGTGTTCTTCTTATCTCTTTTAATTACAAATTCTACAGCATTATTACAAAGAATACATATTCCATCATAAAAAATTATAATTTTAGAATCCATTACAGTATATAAGGAATAAAAAAAGCTGTTTTATCTTTATAAGATTTATGCTCTTCAAATCTTGATAGAGACTTATCAATCAAAATCATATTAGGGATCCATACGGCAGCAATGAAAAGAAAAAGAATTAATACAGGCAACCACCATAATGCTGTTTCAATAACTAAAAGAACGAAACTTAAATAAATTAAAAGTTCACCAAAATAGTTCGGATGCCGACATTGTTTCCAAAAACCATTAGTAATCAAACCAGAACTATTTTTTAAAAAAATATATTTCTGCATATCTGAAGCAAAATGATAAAATACTCCAATTGAGAATGTAAAAATCGCTGCTGTAATTATAGGCAAAGATGCTTGATGTCCTGTAGAAGCAATAATAAATGCGGGAGCCCAGTAAAGAACTAGGCCGATGAAAATTAAAGCAGCATAAGGAATACCAACTTTGCTCTCCCATGTTTTATCCGGAAAAATATAACTTTTGGAGACCCACATCAACCCATAAGAGCCGTGCAAGCAAAAATAAATCCATGCCGTTAAATTCTGTTCTTGATTGTAGTAGAATATTAAAGATAGAACCAGTATCCAAGTCACCCCTTTGGCAAAATCTATAATATATTTTTGCTTAATTTGCATATAGAAAAAAGGGTATTAATAAAATTGCCATTATTATGATGATTGTTAAAAAAGATTTTTTATAGAATGAAATGATATCTTTTCTATCTCGCATCTTTATCAGCTTTCCAAGCTAGCATGCCACCATCAACATTAACTGCTTTAAAATTTTTTTCAATTAATATATCTTTACCAAAATTAGATCTATTACCACTTCTACAAACGACATAAATTGTTTCATCTTGAAATTTTTTTAATTCATCCATTCTACTTTCAAGCTCATTAATAGGAATTAAAATTGCACCATCTATATGTCCTAATGGTCCATAATATTCTTCTTCTGTTCGTACATCCAAAACAATAGTATCTTTATCTAACACTTCACTTTGAAACTGTTGCATAGCTATAACGTCAACATTTTTGGTACAAAAATTCATAGAAAAAGTTACTACAAAAAATAATAGAATTAGTTTAATTTTCTTCATCTCTTCTTTTTCTAATATAGCGTTTAATTGTTAAGAAATTAAATACTGTTCCAAATACTACAAGTAAAGCCATCAGTATGATTGTGCTTTTCATTTTTAAGGCGCTATCCATTCAGCAGTAATATCATTTTCGTAAAATTTAAAACAGCATCTAGAATGTCCGCTATATTTTAATTTTAGATAATCAAGTCGGTCAAAAAAACACCTAATAATTACAAAATTTTTATATCCAGCTGAAGACTCCTCATCAGAGGGATTATTAAATTGAAAATTTTCAGGAATATTTGGATGATATTCATTCAACGATTCAGATGGACTATAAGGTCCCATGTAACATCTTTTAGAAGAAGGGGTCACTTGCTCCCAACGTTTTTCTGTTTCAGAACAATTGTAAAGCGTTTTTACTTTGCCACTAAATCTAATTTGAACCTTCGTTTCAGAAGAATAAAATAATGCTGAAAAGTTTTTATTTTTTTTCAATTCAGATAATTTTGGACTTCTTATATCAGAATGAAACTCAAAATAATTATCTTTTATCGAAAAACTTCTTAAAACAACAGTCCTTACTTTTGGACTTTTCTCGTCAATAGATGCAAAAGAGAATGTTCTATATGTATGAGAAGAATCATTAAGAGCGCTTTTCATTAAGTCAACTATTTCATCGTAAATGCTTTGAAATTCTTTTTCCATGTTCCTTATTAAAGTATTTGAGTTTTAAATGAATTTAATTATATATTAACTGCAATTTAACAATAATGAGGTATAAAACATGTTTATAAACTTAATTGGAATGGATCCAAGCACTTTAACAGGATTCACATTCTTTGTAGTTAATATGGCTTTACTTGCTTCTGCTCTTTTCTTTTGGCTAGAGAGAGACAACGTAAATCCTAAATGGAAAACATCATTAACAGTTTCTGGATTGGTATGTTTCATTGCTGCTGTTCACTATTTCTACATGAGAGGAAGTGACGGAGTTGAAACAGTTGCTATTAGATATATTGACTGGTTAATTACAGTTCCATTACTTATGATTGAGCTTTACATCGTATTATTAGCAGTAACTAAAGTTAGTTCAAGTGTATTTCAAAAACTTCTTGGTTACACAACGCTAATGCTTGTTTTTGGCTACTTAGGAGAATCTGGTGCAGTTGCAGCTATCAATTCAACAACTGGTTTTGTTGCTGGTATGCTTTTCTGGGGTCTTGCTCTAAGAGAAATTTGGTCAGGTGAAGCTGCTGAAGCTAACGCTGGATCAAAAAATGCTGCAGGTCAATATGCATATGAAAACCTAAAGAAAATCGTAACATTTGGTTGGATTATTTATCCAGCTGGATACGCTCTAGGTTACTTTGGCGGCGGAGTTGATATGGATGTAGTAAACCAAGTTTACAATCTAGCTGATTTTGTTAACAAAATTCTTCCAGGTGTCATTGTTTGGGCAGCTGCTAGAATGGATACAAAATAATCAATTCATTGTAATTAAAAAGGCCTTCAATTGAAGGCCTTTTTTTTATTCAAATAAGTTACTTAATCTATTTTTAACTATTGCTTGCTTGGCCATCACAGACAATGACATTACAGCAAGATTTAACAATCCAAATCTTTTATCCTTAGTAAATCCTTTTTTATATCTGAAATAAATTTGTTGAGCTATTACGGCAATCTTAAATAAACCAAATACATAATAAAACACAGGATTGTTCACTGAACTACCAGATTTTTTTTCATACAGCTCAAGAATGCCTTCTCTTGATGGATTCCCTTCTAAAGTAGTGGCACTTAATTGGAATAATTTTAACTCGGGTAAGTCGTTTCTATCAATCCAATATCCAAGAGTAGTTCCTAGGTCCATAAAGGGATCACCAATAGTAGCCATTTCCCAATCTAATACTGAAACAATATTAGAAAAATTATTCTTATCTAGCACAAGATTATCATATTTGAAATCATTGTGAATAATTGCTGCTGTAGATTCTTTAGGTTGATTTTCATTCAACCAAGTTGCAACAAATTCCATGTCGCGAATAGAGTCCGTTTTGGAATGAAAATATCTTTTTGTCCATCCCTCAACTTGTCTTTTAACATACCCATCAATTTGTCCTAAATCTTGTAAGTGTGCTTGCTTTATGTCAACAGAATGCAATTCTACTAATGTTTCTACAAGCGAATTAGATATTTTTTTAATCACTTCTTTGCTTGGAGCATTTTGTTGTTGGAGATTAGGTCTTATAATATATCCCTGAACGCGGTCCATAATATAAAATGGTGCACCTAAAATGCTTTCATCATCAGAATAAAGATGGACATTCGGAACCTTATTAAATTGAGATTTCAAGTTTTTTAAAACGGTAAATTCTCTTAACATATCATGCCCACCTTTTAAACTCTTAGCTCCAAAAGGCGGTCTTCTTAAAACCATTTCTTGTGAAGAATTTTTTAAGAAATATGTCAGATTAGAATATCCGCTCGGAAATTGCTTTACTTCAAAATTATTTGTATTAATATTATTTATTTTCAAATACGCTTTTAGCTTATCTAGCGAAAATTCTTCCCCTTTACGAATGTCTTTAGGAAAGTCTTCATTGAATCCAGGCGTTTTCTTATTTTGAACAAAAAGCGATAATAAGTAGTAAAATTTTAGCTTTAGAGGGACTCTCAAAACTTTCACAGACTTATTTTAAGTACTTTTTCATTATTTCTTTAGCAACTCTAGTTTTATGGACTTCATCTGCACCGTCATATATTCTAGCAGATCGTTCATGTCTGTATAATGATGCTAATGGAGTATCGTCTGTCATGCCTAATGCTCCATGTACCTGGATAGCTCTATCAAGAACATTTTGAAGCACTTGGGCTACATAAAATTTAATTGTAGATATTTCTACCTTTGCAGCATAAGCGCCTTCATTATCAATCTTCTTTGCTGCATCTAGTACCATCAGTCTAGATGCATTGATTTCAGCTCTTGATTCAGCAATCCAATTTTGGACAGTTTGCTTTAAAGCTAAAGGTTTTCCAGGTGACAACTCTCTAGAGGCCGCTCTTTCACACATCATTTCAAATGCTTTTTCACATTCACCAATCCATCTCATACAATGATGAATTCTTCCTGGCCCAAGCCTATCTTGAGCAATTTTAAAACCTGCCCCCACGGGACCTAAAATATTTTTTTCTGGAACAATGCAATTTTCGTATTTTATTTCTGCATGAGCGTTCCACCCATCTCCCTCATCGCCCATCACTGAAATATTTCTTATAAAGTTAAAACCTTTAGTATCAGTTGGAACAATAATTTGAGAAGCTCTCATATATGGATTTGGGTTGTCAGGATCGGTTATTACCATTGCAATTGCAAAATCTGCTCCATCAGCTGATGAAGTAAACCATTTATGACCATTAATTATATAATTTGATCCATCTTTTACGGCTGTTGTACCCATCATAATAGGGTTAGATCCAGCGTAATCTGGCTCAGTCATTGAGAAACAGCTTCTAATTTTTCCAGCAACTAATGGATTTAAAAATGTTTCTTTTTGATAATCAGTTCCATGCTCCATCAATATTTCCATGTTTCCAGCATCGGGTGCTTGACAATTAAATACATATAACCCATAAAAGGTTTGACCTAAAATTTCATAGATTTGACCAAGCTGATGAAGGCTTAATCCTAATCCACCATGATTTTTAGGTATTTGCGGTGTAAATAAGCCCATCTTTCTTACTTTATTTCTTTTTTCTTCTAAGAAAGGTAAATGATCAGCAAACTTATGATTTATATCAAAAGCACCTTCATCTGAAATCATTTCTTCCTGTATAAATTGTTGAATTTTAGATTTAATATCTTCAAATTTTTCTGTTGAAATTGCCATGATTCCCCTTTAAATGTATGTTTCTAAATATCTAGGTATAAAACTACGATTAAATGTTTTTAATGTAAAAGTATCATTTTGTTTAGTAAATAATGAAATAGAAGCATTCTTGATTTTAAAATTTAACTGCATAATTTCTTCTGCTGAAAGTGGATGACATTCAGCATATATTCCTGTTATTGTTCCTCCTGAAGACACAACCATGGTCTTAGAATCTTCTTTCATTATTTCAGCAACTTTATCTTTGGCAATTTTTACACGATTTTTAAAGCTTTTGTAGCTTTCAAAATTTTTATCAGAAAGATTAAGTTCATCATTAATCCATTGTTGTGCAATAATGTTGAAATACTTCAAAAATGTTTTTTTTCTTTTCCAAAAAGGAATTTCGCTCATTAGCTCCTTAATATTCTTTTTTGTATTTAGCATTTTTGGAATAAAATATTGAGCAATTTCCATCAATTGATTTTCTGAAAACTCATCAATAACTAATGGATTTCCTAAATCTTGACCATATCCTTCATTAATACCATTAAAAGTCTGAATATGTCTTTTTAGAGGACCTACAACAACATTGTCAAAAATTAAATTTCTTTTTTTGAGTTTTTTTCCTAGCGAGATAGACTGCTTAACGCCTTTTTCGCTCAAATTGTCGTAATTTTTTTCACCAAAAGATGCTTGTCCGTGACGGACTAAATATAAATGTGAAATACTCCCCTCCTAAACTTATTCGTAAATCAAAAAAACCTGTTCTGCTATGCAAGCAGGTTTACTACTATCTTTCAATTCAACAGTAACTTCCACTGTTAATTTGGCTCCATTTTTAATTTCTTTAAAGTCTTTCAATGTCACTCTACCTCGCACCATACTGTTTACAGGAACAGGAGCAGTAAATCTTACACGATTTAAACCATAATTTACTCCCATTTTTGCAGATTTAATGGAATAGGTTTCTTCTAAAAATTTTGGAAGCAATGACAGTACAAGAAAACCATGTGCAATTGTTGTTTTAAACGGTGAATAAAGTTTTGCTTTAATTGGAGCCATATGGATCCACTGTTGATCGCCTGTGACTTTACCAAACCTTGAAATTTGTCTTTGTGAAATTCTTTGCCAACTACTTAATCCAAGCTCTTCGCCAATTAACGCTTTTGCTTCATCGAGATTATTTAAAACTTTCACTTTAAAAAATTAACTTTTTGCGCTTTATCATACAATATTAAACTTTTTAAAATAAAATCTCATCCAACAAAAAGAAATTATTGCAGCAACTAGTATTGCAAATACTTGTGAATACCAAACCCACTCTAAAGGCTTTCCGATATAATAAAAATAATATGACAGAGGAGCCGTCAAAATAATAACACGAGTAACTGTTGTTACTAACAAAGGAACGCCTTCACCAAGCGCTTGACATACTCTCGAACATATAACACTTATTCCTACTGCTGGATATGCTAAAATAATGATTTTTAAATATGTCACTCCGATGTCAATTACTAGAGAGTTTGAACTAAAAATAGGTAAAATATTTTTTGCTAATAAAAAAAAGATTATGACACTTACTGTGGTAATGATGACTGCTCTATTAATTCCATAATAAACCACTGACAAGAGCTTGTCAAATTCTTTGGCTCCATAAAACATTCCAACAATCGTAGTTAAACTTATTGCTATTCCTAAAATAGGCATGAATAATAGCATATCTAGTCGAGAAACTATTTGATATGCAGCAACTGCTTCTGTGGAATAATTAATTAGAATTTTATTCATCACTACTTGGCCAAATGAAATGATCAACATTGACAATGAAGAAGGAATTCCAATTTGAAAGATTTTTGCAACAATATGATTATTAAAAGCAAATTTTCTAATGTTAAATGATATAAAAGTCGATTTTTTTACAAAAATGATAAATAAATATGATGCCACCATTGCTATTTGACTTATTACAGTAGCATACGCTGCTCCTCTAACTCCATATTCAAAAGTAAAAATTAGAATGGGATCAAGAATAAGATTTAAAACAGTTCCAATTAATCCTATGATCATGGGAATTTTGGTTTCACCCTCCCCAGCCAAAATAGCTCTAAAAAACATAGAAAAAATAACTAATCCAAGACCAAATGTTAGAATACGCAAATAAGAATACGCAATTGATAAAATTTCGCCTTCTGCACCAAGAATAGACAATAAACCTTTTCCATAAATAACCCCAAGAACCGTCAAAACAATAGTACTTAAAAAGCCAATTAAAATAGTTTGAGAAGCTGTTCTTTCAGCATTTAATTTATCTTTTTGACCAATATATTGAGCAATAGTAGCTGTTGCGCCAGTTCCTATTCCCACTCCAAGACCTATGATAATAAAGAACAGTGGGCTTACAAAAGCAACAGCAGTAACCTCATCTGCTCCCAACCATCCAATAAACATAATATCAACAACATTAAATAGGGTTTGGACCATCATTCCTGCAATTATAGGCATAGCCATTGTCCACATAGATTTATAAGGATTTTCTATAAAAGCATTTAAACGAGATTCTTTTTGCATCTATGTTTCAAAAAGATACAAATACTCTTTATATCCTTTTTCTTCCATTTCTTTAACTGGAACAAATTTTAGAGCAGCAGAATTGATACAGTACCTAAGACCAGTTGGATTTGGTCCGTCGTTAAACACATGTCCAAGATGAGAATCAGCTTCCTTGCTTTTTACTTCGGTTCTTGGCATAATTAATTCATAATCTTGTTCAAAAGTGATATTTTTTTTCTCAATTGGCTGATAAAAAGAAGGCCATCCAGAGTTAGAGTCATATTTGTGTATTGAGGCAAAAAGAGCCTCTCCAGATACAATATCTACATAAATACCTGGTTCTTTATGATCCCAATACTCATTATCAAATGCTGGCTCTGTTCCACAGGATTGAGTGACATAATATTGCATGTCTGTTAAATTCGATTTCTTTTCTTCCATAGCTTTATCCGTAGTCTGAGCATTAATACTAAAACACATTAATGCGATTATTACATATTTTTTTAAGATTTTCATAGAAATCTAAGTTAATACTAGTCTAGATTTTTTGTTTGGTTTTTTTCATTTATAGTTATACCTTGAAATTAATTGATAACTCCGTGTCATTTGACACGAAGAGAACTAACTGATAATAAATAAAAAAGAGGTATAAATAATGAAACTTAATAAAGCAAGTTTTCAATATATGTTTGCCTTACTTTTTTCTGTTGCAACGCTTTCTGCACAGAACATTACTGGTACCGTAAATGGTGACGAAGGTAATGCTCTTGCTGGAGCTAATGTAGCAGTTGAAGGTACTGATGCTGGTGCTTCATCTAATCAAGATGGATCATTTAGTATTTCAGGCCTAAACGATGGTACGTACACAGTTACTGCATCTTATATAGGATATGATGATGCAAGCGCTGTTGTTACTATTAGTGGTGGCAAGGCTAGCAGTGTAAATCTTACACTTGATAAAGGTGATATTAGACTGAATCAAGTTGTAGTTTCTGCATCTTTGAAAAAAGAATTAGTTACTGAAGCACCTGCAAGTGTTACAGTTTTTGGCGGAGATGAACTCGAAGCTAGAGGCGCAACAACAATTGCAGATGTTATCGGAAACCAAGCAGGTGTTGAGTACATGAAAACTGGTCTTGAATCTTCTAATGTTTCTCTTAGAGGATTTAATGGCGTTTTTTCAGGTTCTATACATGCTGTAGTTGACAATAGATGGACAAGAGCTCCTGTTGTTAATGCACAATTACTTCAATTCTTCGCTCCAGATGATTCTGATGTTGAAAGAGTTGAGCTAGTGCGTGGTCCTGCATCTCCAATGTACGGTCCTGACACACAACAAGGGGTAATTTCCCTATTTACAAAATCACCATTCAACCAAGGCAATAGAATTGCACTAACTGTTGGTGATAGAAATTTCATGAAAATTTATGGTCGTGTTGCTCATCAGTGGGGCGCTAGAGCTGCTACTAGATTATCATTTAGCCATAGATCTTTTGACGACTGGAACTCAAACATGCCTAGAACTTTAGCTGAAGCTAATGCTGAGGGTCATGACTACTTTGAACCAGAAATGATTAGAAGAGGTCTACAAACTACTGCTTACCCATTCATTGACTACTCCACAAGTGGATACAATGACCCTGAAGGTGGTGTTGCAAATTCAGCTTCATCTGCTGAGCCATTTTCGCCAGAAGCAACTGTATTTGAAACAAAAACAGAGTTTCGTCCTGACCTTAGATCTAACCTAACAATCAATACTAGATATGCAAATTTATCTGCTATTGAAATGACTGGTGTTGGAAGACAATTTGCTGATGATGTTGATTTATATCAATTTCAAATGGCATACTTCAGACAAGGTTTCTTAGGTGGAGATCTATTTTTAAATTTCTTTACAAATATTAATAATCAAAAAACTACTTACAGTCTAGTAAATGGTAACGTAGTATATGATGAATCATCTAATCGCGCTTTCCAATTACAGCACACTGTTCCAATGAAGAACGGTCAAACTGTAGTTTGGGGACTTGATTTCTTAGATAGAACTCCTGAAACAAAGGGTACTATTAATGGTAAAAACGAAGATGATGATGATTTCACAAATGTTGGTGCATACTATTCTTATGAAAAGAAGTTTAGTGATCAATTTAAATTTGTGGGTACAGGTAGAGTTGACTCAAATAACTACTTAGACAGTATTGGTACAAGTAGCGTATTTGCTCCAAAACTTGCCTTTGTATGGTCACCAGAAGATGTTAGAGGAAGTTTCCGTTTAACATATGGTGAAAATATTGACTTACCAGGTAACTTCCCTCAAAATCTAGATATTGCTGTATACAGAGATTTTGTATACAAAAATTCACTAGGAATTGATTTCCAAAGCGCTGCTTTTGGAAGTTTACCATTTAATCCTGATATCCAGGTTAAAGCAATGGGTTCAACATCAACAGGATGGACATATAATAGAGATGCTAATGGCATACCTACATATCGTTCAAACTGGTCTCCAGCTGTAGGAGCGGATGTTAATACGAATTATGCAATGGGTAATAGCACAATGAATGCTGCTGCATTTGGCGTATGGTCACCAATTATAATGGGTTCTATACTTCAATCAGCTGGTGGTCAAGGCTATAACGCTGCATATGCTGCTGGCGTTGCTGCTGCATATGCTGCTGCTACTGGCGACACTGCTGGTGCTGCTGCATATGGTGCTGGACAAGCACAAGCTGCTGCTGGAGCTGTAATGCGTTTAGCTGGTTCAGTTTCACCTAGTGCTTATGGAAACGTTGTGGTTGACGAAACATTTTCTGTAGTTGATCCGACTGTACAATACCCAGACTTTCCTGCTAACAAAGAAACAACTTGGGCGCAAACTGAGTTTGGTTACAAAGGTCAAATTTCTGATAACATGACATTGTCTGTTGATGTATATGATCTTGTAATTTCAGACTATATTACTTCGCTTCAAAATGTTTCAGGTTTAGTTACTGTTTTAGGTGATGGTCAAAGTTATGTAGGTAATGTTCTTACTTACTTAGCTACAGAGGGCGATGCTAACCTTGTTAACTGGATTAATGGTTGGGACGCTGCTGCTGCTGGTGGTAATGGAAATGGTACTGGTGCGGATGAGTTTGCTGGTCTTTTATTAGGTCAAGTTGCTCAAGTTCCTATGGGTATCGTTGCTCCTGAACAATCACCATACGGTGGTAATTTAATTTATGGTTACAAACAACTTTCAGATGACTTAAATCTTCAAGGGTTGGAAGTAGCTATGAATTACTTTCCATCAGCTGAATGGACTTTCGGAATGAATATGTCATTGTTAAGTGATAGCTCACTTTCAGTAGACTTCGAAGGTGTTGAGCAGGTTGTTAACATGAATACGCCTAAGTTTAAAATGGGTGGTTCAATGCAATATGCTAACGATGGAACATCATACGGTATGTCTTTAAGATACCAAGATTCATATTTTGCTGACGGTTTCTCAGGAACCTCAGGAGAAGTTGATTCATTCTATACATTAGGCTTTAATGCCAAATGGAATTTAGAAGCAGTTGACGGAATGTCAGTTGGTTTATCAATTGACAACATCACAGATGTTGTTCATAGAGAAACTTTCTTAGGTCCAGAAATGGGTAGATTCACATCTATTAGTTTAGGTTACGATCTGTAAGAAATAGAGTTTCTTAATAAATAAAAAAGCCCTCATTTTTGAGGGCTTTTTTATTACATAATTTTTTTTAGCTTCTTAGTCTTTTCTAACTTTAAGCCATGGTAAAGACACTAGATCAACATTACCACCAGTAATAACCAGTACGATTTTTTGGCCTACAAATTTTTCTTTGTTTTTTATAACTGCCGCAAGCGCTAAGGCGCAAGATGGCTCAATAACAATTTTCATTCTTTCCCAAATCAAGCGTGTAGTATCAATAATTTCTTGCTCTGTAGCTAAAACTAATATCATCTACGTTCTCTTGAATGATTGGCAAGGTTAGTTGACCTACAATAGCCATTAACCCGTCTGCGATTGATTCTCTGTGCTTCATTTCAATGCGTTCATTGGCTTTATACATTTGATAGGTGTCATCCACACTTTCTGGTTCACACCCAATAATTTTAGCGGAAGAATTCAGCCCTTTTAAAGCAATTGAAATACCACTAATAAGACCTCCTCCTCCAATTGGAACAACAACTGAATCAAACTCAGGTACTTGCTCTACTATTTCTAAAGCAATAGTACCCTGCCCGGCCATAACATCAAAATTATCATATGGATGAATAGATATTCTATTTTCTTCTTCAACTGTCTTAGCAAAAAGTTCATCTCTTTCTGCCATTGTATCGCAAAATATCATATTCCCATTATAAGTTTTTACATTGTGAATCTTGGCTTTAGAAACGCTCTTGGCCATTACAATATCAGCGTGTATGCCTTTTAAATGTGCTGCGCATGCAATTGCACCACCATGGTTACCGGATGATTGACATGCAACCCCTTGGGCTTTTTCTGATTCTGTTAAAGAAAAAACTGCGTTTGTTGCTCCTCTAATTTTGAAAGAACCTGTTTTTTGAAAATTTTCACATTTAAAAAATAACTCCATCCCCAAAAGATCATTAAAGTACTCTGATGTTAAAATTGGGGTCTTGCGAACAATAGATTCCGTACGCTTGCGCGCAGTTTTAATATCTTCAAAGGTTGGTCGTTGAGTTAGCATATCTAATTACTTTACAAAAACTAACTTACCAACTGCATTAAAGTTATCAGACCTTATCTGATAGAAATATACACCGCTACTTACCTTATCACCATCATCGTTTTTAGCATCCCATGCAATAGATTGGTATCCAAAGCGTTCCTCTTTGTTTATTAATGTTCTCACTACCCTTCCTCTTATATCCATAATAATCATGGAAATACGTTCGGTTACAGGCATATCAAATTCAATAGTAGTTCCTCCAGATGTAAAGGGGTTAGGATAACTTTGAGATAATCTATAGGTTGATGGAGCTGTTTGAATCAAATTATACCCTTCAGAAATAACTTGATTTGATTTATCGTATGATGAATAACTAACTCTCATAAACTCATAGGTATCGGTTAAATTTTCGAAGCTAAACGCCAACTCAATTGGAGTAGATCTGTCAGAGGTGTAATCGGCAGCTTCCACTTGAATGATACCATCCTCTTGATCGTTAGCGCTCAGAATAATATTATTATTAAGATTGCTTGATAAATAATCAATAGCATATTTCTCCGTATCGTATTCAAAATAAAATTGAGAAGTAGATGCTTCAATTGGGAATCGAACAATTAATTGTCCGTTTAAAATTCTTAAATATGGAGGGGTTCCTTGTAAGGTATAATTTGGAACAGTTCTTCCATTTTCAGCAATAGACCAATTCCACATAGACTCAAACATGGCCAAGTCATTGGCATCTGAAACTCCATCAAAATTTGGGAAAAAATATGGTGCACTTCCTGTAACTGGAGCAATATCAATTCCAGGATAATTTGAGATGAAATATGCATAATCTTCAAAATCAATTACCCAATCATTGTTTGAATCTCCAAGCAGACTTCCAAAATAATAGAAACTTGAACTTATCGTAGCAGAATTTAATCCTACTAAGTCTTGGCCGTAAACATTTACATAATATTGTTGGTAGTCATTAAGTCCAAGATTATTCAAATTAATATCTGGATCAGAGAATGCTGTAAATGGTAAAACCTCTTGTCCTTGAGGAGAAAGACCTACAGAAACATAGTATAGTCCTAATCCACTTGTTGCATCCGTAAAATCATTCAATGAAAGATTTAAACTAGGAGCTTGTGTAATATATTGTGAGTCTTGAATATTATCGATTGTCAATGTACCAGCGATTGGAACAGCTCTATCAACAATTACAACTACTTCGTTTGATCCAAAATTATAATCTCCAGAAACAACTCCAGTACAACTGTTTTCAGCAATAGATACTTTAACTTCACCATCAACTATCGCTTCAACATCAAAGCTAAAATTTGTGCCATCAGCACCATTAAAATTAGTAACAGTTCCATTTGTAATCACAAGATCATCTTGGGTAAACCCTGTCACTTGCTCTCCAAAACTTACATCAACTCTGAACCCATCATTTGAGGTGGCATATGACACACTTGAAGTTACTTGAGTGTTAACTCCGCTTACTACTTCAGCCCATGTTCTACTTGCCGCCCATGCATATCCTTCTAAGGATTGTTCTTCAGAAAACATTCTCATTTGATCATCGTAGACATAATCCATATAATTCATAAATTGATCGCCTTTTCCAGTGGAAGAAATACAACTATTTTCTCCATCTCTTCCCCAAAAATTTCCACTACCTGCAGGCCATTCATAAATATTTGCTCCGCGATTATTTACATATTGAGCAGGGACATCATTCCAAAGATAATCTCCACAGTTGCTTGAGTTAAAAGTGTGATTGAACGTAAAATTATGTCCAAGCTCATGTGTAAGAGTTCTTCCTCTATTATATCCGCCTGCTGTTCCTGGACTTTCAACAGAACCTACAGATTCATCAAGTACAACTGATTCAGGAAATCCTAAATATGCTTGTCCCAATAATCCTCCAGTTAATGGAGCAATATAAATGTTTAAAAAACCATTTTGATATCCGCCAGCAGCTCCACTATCTGTTGATGTATTGCTTGCCAAACTACTTGCTTCACTCACGCCACTAACAGAACTTTGACTAATGCTGTATCTTCTAATTGTAACGCCTTCAATTAATTGATCCCCAGAAGTTTCCCCTTGCGCACCAACAAAAACTACATTATGAGTTCCTCTAACAGCTTGATGACTATAATCAACACCTGGATCATAAGGAGCATCGCTAGGATTTGGAGCTGATGGGATTTCATCGCCATCAGGATTTAAGTTTTGAAAATCTAAATTTATTTGATCAAAATTTGCACCAATTTGTGCAGCAGAAACATTATCTCCAGCATTCGCATACAAGACGTGAAAAATAACAGGAATATAAATGGTATTTTGAGAACTTAAATCTGTTCTCCATTGAGGATTTTGTTGGAGCAATCTTTTTCCTTTAAGAATTTCAGCATCTCTTTCGGCAATAAATTCGGGATGTAAAAGCTGTAATTCTTGTTCCAGCTCGTCCGCAGCACATCTTATCCAATCTCTGTGGTCGTCATGAACATGCTGTGAAAATGAAAAACTAAAAAGTGCTATCAATACTAATAATTTTTTATACATAAATATCCTTATTTCAAAATTTTGATTTAATAAATATAATTGGTATTAAGACAAATAAAAATAGATTTCTATGACTTAAAAATATTATCAGATTTTTGATAATACTCTTTCATTGTTTCAAGCCTTACTTCTTCATACCCTCTTATAATATCAGGTAATACTGAAAAATCTTTTAACGATTGGTATTCACCGTTCCCAATTTTATCGATGTTTTCTATAATGGTAGTTTTATAATGATTCAAAGCTTTTTTGTCTGCTTTTCTAACATCGGGAGTAAACCAAGCCATAAAATCAAAAGCTGTTCCTCTTATGAACTTCATATTTTTCAACATTACATAGAAAATCTTAAACCAAGAACCTAGTGCAAGTTTGGACTTTACTCCTGGTAAAAGATTTAAAATTGGAATATTTTGCATTGCTTTTAAAAATGGCGGATGCAACATATAGCTGATTTTTGCAGATTTACCAAACTCTTTACTAATTGCTGAATCAAGTTCTGCTTTTAGAGATAATCTAGCTACTTCATACTCATCTTTTATTGCCATTAATTTAAATAAATATTTAGCAACATTTTGAGTTAAATCAGAGCTTGATCTTAACTCTTTTTCTTTACCATAAATTGTATTAACAAAATTAATATATTCTTTTGCATAAGCGAGATTTTGATAATCAATAAGTTCTTGAACTCTAAATTCTAAAATATGTTTTAATTCTTCATCAGGTGATATTGAATCAATCAAGTTGATAGCATCGGAAGATAACTTTGGTTCTGTCGCTAAACTTCCAGAACGATATAAATCAATAGTATCAATCCAGTGTGGATCAGATACTACTTTTCTACCAATATTAAATGCTTCCGTATTCTGCTTTACAGCAACTCCATTGATTTTAATAGCTTTTTCAATTGATTCATTGGATAAAGGAATACTTCCTGATTGATAAGCAGCCCCAATAACAATGAAATTAGCTTGCATATTGCTACCAAAGAAATGTTCTGATAGTTCTGTTGCATTTAACAATGCACTATCTTTAGAATATTCTTTAATAAGATCAATCATGAAGGATGCTTCAGGATACTCTTCAGCAGTAGACCTAACCATATCTCCTGTAGGTATTTCTGATGTAGAAATAATAGAAGTTGAATTTTGTGTACTTAGTTTTGCCATATTTTTAGGATTTACCCCAGTTAATAAATCAAATACCAGGTAAGCATCTGATTCTCCATTAGCTACCCTACTTGAATACTCTTTATTATCATTTACAATTTTCAAATGAGAAACAACGGATCCGCCTTTTTGACTTAAACCTGTTTGATCTAACGCAATCACTTTCTTATTTTCAATAAAAGCGGCTGTAGAAATAATTTGATTAACAGTAACTACGCCAGTTCCTCCAATTCCAAGCATAAAAATATTAGCTACATCCTTTTGAATTTTTTTAGGATTTGGAATTATAGATGGGTCAAAATTTATTTCAGGCAGTAATCTTTTATCATTTTTATCAGATGGTATGACTTGTATAAATGAAGGACAATTACCTTCAACGCATGAATAATCTTTGTTACAGGAAGGTTGATCTATTTGGGTTTTTCGTCCATACTCTGTTTTTATAGGCTGAACACTTAAACAATTGGATTTAACTCCACAATCCCCGCATCCTTCGCACACTGCTTCATTTATAAAAATTCTTTTCTTTGGCTCATGAACTAAACCACGCTTTCTCAATCTTCTAAGATTTGCTGCACAGGACTGATCATGAACTAGCACGGTAACACCCTTTATAGCCTTTAATTTCTTTTGAGCATCTACAATATGGTCTCTATGCATGATTTCAATATCTTTGTCCCATCGAGATTTTGCGATGGAATTATATGCAGATGTATCATCTGTGGTCACAATAACTTTTTCAACTCCTTGCGACTTTAAATATTTTGTGAGTTCAGGTAAATCTAATCCTCCATCTGGATCTTGTGCTCCAGTCATGGCTACTGCTCTGTTGTATAAAATTTTGTATGTGATGTGCGATTTAGCTGCAATAGCTTGCCTTAAAGCTAAAGATCCTGAATGGAAAAAAGTTCCATCTCCAATATTTTGAAACATGTGCTCTTTTTCGATAAATGGTTCCATACCTGCCCATTGCGCACCTTCACCTCCCATTTGAGTGGTACCAAAAGCTTTACCATCATCAACAAACATTGCCATTAAATGACAACCAATACCACCAAAAGCAGTATCGCCCTCTGGCAATTTTACTGTCGAAGTATTGTGGGGACAGCCAGAGCAAAAATACATAGATCTGGATTTTAAAGACTGACCGTAAATTCTTTTATCGACTTCTGTAATTATATTGATTTTGTTGTTATCTGATTCAACTCCGAACCTTGGAGCATATCTATTGAAGAAAATTTTTGATAATTCATCAGCAGTTAATTCTCCATATCCAGGGATTAGAGGTTTATTATTTTCATCATTTTTACCAATAATAACAGGCTTATTACTATAGTTATAAATCTCTTCCTTGATAAGCATTTCAATAAATGATCTTTTTTCTTCTACAATAAAAATTTCATCAAGATTTTCAGAAAAACTTTTAATAATTTTGCTGTCTACTGGAAAAGTTGCACCAAGCTTTAATATTCTGATGCCTTTTTCATTAAGGAATTTTTCATCCCAACCTAGTGAGTCAAAAGCTTCTAATACATCGTAATAAGTTTTACCAGCAGTAATGATTCCAACAGAATCATTTTCTGAGTGTACTGTAATTTTATTGATTTTATTGGATGCTAGGAAATGTTTTGCTGCTTCAATTCTTCCTAAATGAATTTCTTTTTCAGTAGGTAGACTATGATGACCTACAAGCTTAGCATTTTGCGTATGTTTCCATGGTTGTCCATTGTATTGAAAATCTGGAATGTTGATATTTATCCTCTCGGGATGAACAATAGCACTACTAAATCCATCTGCAATATCAGTAACAATTTTAAAACCAGACCATAGTCCAGAATATCTTGACATTTCATAGGCGAATCTTCCTAAATCTAGTATTTCCTGGACATTTCCAGGATAAAAAATTGGCATCATTGCATCAAATAATGCTGGTTCAGATTGAGATGGCAATGTCGAAGATTTACACGATGGATCGTCTCCAGCTACTGCAAGCACTCCTCCATTTTTACCAACACCTAGGAAATTTGCATGTCTAAAAATATCTCCAGAACGGTCTACACCAGGGGCTTTCCCATACCACATACCAAGTACGCCATCATACTTAACATTTGAAACCATTCCTGCCATTTGACTTCCGTAAATAAGTGTTGCTCCAAGATCTTCATTTACGCCAGGAATAAAATTGATATTATGTTGATCTAATAATTTTTTGTTTTTGACAAGATTGATATCTAACATTCCTACAGGGGAACCTCTATAACCTGAAACAAGAGTTCCGGTGTTTATACCTCTAATTAAATCAGCCCTATTTTGATCTAGAAGAAGACGTACAAGTGCTTGAATGCCGGATAATACTATCCTACCTTCCAAGAGAGTATATTTGTCTTCGAGTGAAAATTTATTGTTCAAATTTAAATCTGTCATATGCGTTAATTGCTTCAAATATTAACACAGAAATCAATGCAAAACAAGTAGGCAAAATAATGTGACTATTTATCAATTGAAGTGCTATTTATTACTTTTGCTTTTTTTTTAAAAAAAAATAGAGTATTTGCATTTTTAATCTTGACTAAATTAAAAAAAAATAGATAAGTTGAAATGCCAGCCAATAAGCTTTTCGAAAGCTTAGTATTTGCAAAAAACTAATAATCTCATTGAGAGATTTGTCTGCGGACGAAATAAATATAAACGTTAATCGAGGGTAAGAATTAGAGAATTATGGCGGAAGCAATAGAAATAAACTTTCCAACAGATAATGAGAAAAATCCAAAAATCGATTCTGAATTAAAGAATCAGATCTTAGGCTTTAATGTCAAAGAAGATATGGATGGAAATGATGTTGAAAGTTGTCCAGAAGAATACAAAGTAGAAAATTATTATAAAGAAGACGAATTAGGTCGTAGCGTTCTTGAGATGAAATATCTTGCTCCAGGAGAAAAGCATCCATGGAACTTATGGAAACGACAAGCAAAAGCGCTAGCAAGCGTTGAAAAAACTCCCGAATTGCAAGAAAAATGGGAAGCAGCTTTTTTTCAAGCCCTCAAAAATTTTAAATTTGTTCCAGGTGGAAGAATTATGCATGGAGCAGGTAGAGAAGATATCACAACAACATTAAATAACTGCTACGTAGTAGGCATTAAAGATGATTCAATCAAATCCATTTATGATTGTGTTATTCAAGAAGCAATGACCTATAAATACGGTGGTGGTTGCGGTCATGACTTATCCGTCTTAAGACCAGGTGGTGACGAAATCCTAGGCACAGGAGGCAATTCTTGTGGACCTGTTGGTTTTATGAATTTATTTAGTGAAAATACTAACACAATTGCTCAGCATGGCAGACGAGGTGCTAACATGCAAACTTTAAGAGTTGATCATCCAGATATTGAAAAATTTATTGAAATCAAAACTGGTGATGTAGACATGGTTAAGTATTCAAATATTTCAGTACTGTTAACAGATGAATTTATGGATGCAGTTCAAAACGAGTCTGATTTTGACCTACAATGGGGTGGCAAAGTCTATACTACCATAAAAGCAAAAGATCTTTGGATGAAAATTATTAAACACGCTCACGCAAGTGCAGAGCCAGGATTACTTTTCTGGGACACGATGACCAAATACCATAATGCTGAATATTGTAGCCCATTGGTATCAACTAACCCTTGTGCGGAACAGCCGTTGCCGGATGGTGGATGTTGTAATCTTGGAGCCTTAAACTTAGAAAGATTTGTAGATGGAAATGGTAATTTTGACTTTGATGGATTTAAAGAAACAACAGCTGTTGGCGCAAGATTCTTAGACAATGTTATAGATTATAATCTTGATCGTCACGCTCTTGAAGAACAAAAACAAAATGCTATGAATGATCGTCGTGTAGGCCTGGGAATTCTTGGGCTAGGTGATATGCTTGTTAAGATGGGCATCAAATATGATTCAGATGAAGCTCTTGATACCATAGCTAAAGTAATGGAAATTCACAGAAACACTGCCTATGAAACAAGTGCTGATTTAGCACAAGAGAAAGGGCAGTTTCCAAATTTCGATTGGGATGGTTATTCTGAAAGTCTTTTTGTTCAAGATCTTCCAAAAGAACTTCAGGAAAAAATTAAAAATCATGGTGTAAGAAATTGCACACTTACAACAGTTGCGCCCACTGGAAGTGGAGCTATTGTTGCAAGAGTAACTTCAGGAGTTGAACCAATCTTTGCAACTTCCTACAAACGTAAGGTTAAAAAGAATGATAGCTTAGGTAAGGAATTTGATACTTTTACAGTTTATCATCCAGTTGTCAAGGAAATGTTCGGTACTGATGAAAGCTTACCAGATTATGTAGTTACAGCACATAACGTAGATCCTTTTTTCAGAGTAAAAATGCAAGGAGTTGTTCAAAAATATATTGATAGCTCAATTTCTTCAACAGTTAATTTAGCTGAAGAAACCACAGTTGATACAGTTGCTGATATTTATATGACGGCCTACAAAGCTAACTTAAAAGGAATTACTGTTTACAGAGAAGGTTCTCGAGAAGGAATTCTTATCACTGATGAAAAATCTTCAGAAAATAAATCAACTGATATCAATACATCTGAAAAGAAAACAGCGCGTAATCGTCCCCCTATTACAGAAGGAAGGACAAGACGCATGAGAACTGGAGATGGGACATTGTATGTTACCGTTAATGAAGATGAAAATGGACTATGTGAGGTATTTACAGCCATCGGCAAAGCTGGCGGAACTGTTGCTGCACAAACTGAAGCAATTAGCAGATTAATTTCTTTATCTCTTCGATCTGGAGTAGATCCAAACAGTATTATTAATCAATTAAAAGGTATTAGCGGACCCAACCCAACATGGGAAGATGGTCAGTTGATTCTATCAACACCTGATGCTATTGGTAGAGCTTTAGAATCGTTCGTTAATGGTGATTCACCTCAACAGGACAGTAAAGGTCAATTTGAATTAGCAGAAGAAGTTGTAAGTACAACTAAACCTCAAGGCATGTACTGCAAAGAATGTGATAGCAATGGTATTGTCGATGAAGGTGGATGTTTGGTTTGTAAAGATTGCGGTTGGTCTAAATGCGAATAAATCTTAGAAAATAATTTACTTATCTAAGATTTCAACTTCTTTATCTTGCTGAATTGAATTTAATCTCTTCACAAAAGAGTCCGTTACTTCTTGAATATCATCCATAAATTTTTTCATGTCATCTTCAGGAATTTTTTGCTCTTCTTCTACTCTTTTGGCAGATTGAATCATTTCTCTTCGAATATTTCTGACAGAAATTCTACCATCTTCAATAATCTTAGATGCAACCTTAACTAATTCCTGTCTTCTTTCAACTGATAAAGGAGGAAAAGCAATAACTATACTGTTTCCATTATTAGATGGATTAAAACCTAAATCAGATTCAAGAATTGCTTTTTCTATATCATCAATAGACGTTTTATCAAAAGGTTGAATACTTATGGTTATAGCATCCATTGCAGAGATATTGGCAATTTGATTTAAAGGAGTATCATTGTCGTAGTATTTTACTAGAATTTTATTGAACATTTCAGGATTTGCTCTTCCAGTTCTAATCTTAGTCAATTCACTTGAAACAAAGGTTATGGTTTGTTCCATTTTTGATTTTGCTGAATCTAAACTTTGGCTTAACATTTTATTCTACGTTTGTACCTATATCTAAATTTCCATTTAAGAAATTAAAGAGATTGTTTTCTTTAGTAATATCTAAAACTCTTATAGGCATCTTGTTCTCTTTGCATAAAGTTATTGCTGTTAGGTCCATTATTGCTAATTCTTTTTCAAGAACTTCAGAAAAACTTATTGATTTAAATTTTTTAGCATCAGGATTAGTGTTAGGATCTGAGTCGAATACTCCATCAACTTTAGTACCTTTAATTAACAAATCACAATTTAATTCAGCTGCTCTTAAAGCTGCTGCACTATCAGTACTAAAAAAAGGATTACCTGTTCCACCAGCTATTATAACGATTCGTCCTTTATCTAAATGTCTAATTGCCCTTCTTCTGATATAAGGCTCAGCAATTTTTGGGATATCTATGCCAGATAATGTACGAGTTTCGCAACCTACGTGCTCTAAAGAATCTTGAAGTGTCACTGAATTGATTATTGTTCCGACCATTCCTATGTAATCTGCAGTAACTCTGTCCATACCTTTTTCAGAAGCATCTCTACCTCTAAAAATATTACCTGCTCCTAAAACAATACCAATATCTATATTAAGAGCTTTTAATGCAGCAACTTCTCTAGCAAGCTGTTGTGCGATTTTTGGGTCTACGCCTTGAGGTTGATTTCCAGAAAGAATTTCACCACTTAATTTAAGTAATACTCTTCTTCTTTGATTTTGAGACATTAATTTAATTGTTCACCAAGAGCAAATCTTACAAATCTATTGATTGTAATATTTTCACCTAATTTAGCTACTGCCTCTTGAACTAGCTGAGAAATAGTTACATCAGGATTTTTAACAAATGATTGATGCATTAAGCAATTATCTTGTACAAATTTATTTAATTTTCCTTCAACAATTTTTTCAACAACATTATCAGGCTTTCCAGAAGATTTGGCCTGATCTACAAAGATTTCTTTTTCTCTATCTAAAATTTCTTTTGAAATTCCAGATTCGTCTACTGCTAGTGGATTAGATGCGGCTACTTGCATTGCAATACTACTTGCCAATTCATTAAAGCCTTCAGTTTTTGCTACAAAATCTGTCTCGCAGCCTACTTCAACCAATACACCCAACTTATTTCCATGGTGGATATATGAAAAAACAACTCCTTCATTGGCAGCTCTTGAAGACTTCTTTTCAGCTTTGGCTATACCAGCCTTTCTTAGTTGGTCTACAGCTAAATCAAGGTCTCCATCTACCTCCATTAATGCTTTTTTGCAGTCCATCATTCCTGCTCCAGTTCTTTCTCTTAAAGTTTTAACTAGTTTAGCATCAATGCTCATCTGTTTACCCTTTGCTATTTTCTTTGTTTGAATCTTTATTAACAGTTTCTTCTGTCTTGTCTTCATCTTTCTTACTAGCTGAAATAATTGTATTAACTATCTCATTAATTAAAAGCTGAATAGTTCTAATTGAATCATCATTTGCAGGAATTGGGTACTCACAAAGAGTTGGATCAGTATTTGAATCAACAATACAAATGATTGGAATTTCAAGTTTTTTAGCTTCCTGAATTGCAATTGACTCAGTTTTACCATCAACTACAACAATAGCATTAGGAAGTCTTTTCATATCTTTGATACCTCTATGCTGATCGGAAAGTTTAATTTTTTCTCTATTTAACTGTAAAAGCTCTTTTTTGGTCAAATCCTCAAAAATAGGGGAGCCTTCTTTTTCAAGAGAATGTAATCTTTTAATACTTTTCTTAATTGTTGAAAAATTAGTTAATGTTCCACCAAGCCATCTTTCAACAATATAAAACATACCACATCTATCAGCTTCTTGCTGAATAACATCTTTAGCATGTTTTTTTGTCCCAACAAATAAAATTTCACCATTTCTTTGAACTGTATGTGCAACAAAATTTAAAGCCTTATCTAAACTATTTAGTGTATCATCCAAATTAATAATGTCTATACCATTTTTTGATGAAACTACAAAATCTTTAAAATTTGGATCAGTTTTACTGCTTACATGGCCGAAATGTGCACCTGAATTAAGTAAGTCTTCTTTAGTAATTTTTTGCATAATATTATCTTTTTGAGAATTGGAACTTCTTTCTTGCTCCAGGTTGTCCATATTTTTTTCTTTCAACTTCTCTAGCGTCCCTTGTTAAAAGGCCATGTGATTTAAGCTGAGATCTAAATTCATCATCAATTTTTAATAAAGCTCTAGCAATACCTAATTGAATTGCCCCTGCTTGACCAGTTAATCCTCCACCCTTAACATTAATTTTAATGTCATATTTGCCTTTGAGATTAAGAACTTCTAAAGGTTTTACAGCGTGAATAACTAAAGACTCTCTTTTTAAATAATTGTTGATATCATCTGAAACATTATTAATCGAAAAGTTTCCTTTTCCATCTGAAAGATAAACTCTGGCAGTTGAATTCTTTCTTCTTCCAACGCCATTATAAAATTCTTTCTTCATTACCTAGAACTCCATTCTTTTGGTTGCTGTGCATCATGACCATGATTATTATCTTTATAAATTCTAATATGCTTAGATATTTCTCTTCCGAGTTTATTTTTTGGTAACATCCCTTTAACAGCACTAAGCAAAACTTTCTCGGAATCATTTTTCATGAGTTCGCTAAAAGAAGAATACTTTACCCCGCCCGGATAACCTGAATGTCTAAAATATTTCTTGGTTTCAGATTTGTTTCCAGTAACTCTTATTTTTTCTGCATTTATAATAATAACAGCATCTCCCATATAAATATTAGGAGAATAATTAGGACGATGTTTACCACGAAGGACCTGTGCAACTTCAGATGAAAATCTACCTAACACCTGGTCTGTTGCATCGAAGAGCCACCACTGCTGACTAACATCTTTTGCTGATATAGTTTTTGTTATCTTTTTCATAATTCTATAAAAATGCTCTGGAACTTAATTGATGTGTTAGCATTAGTCAATGATTAATGATAGAGAATTTATAATGTAAAAAATTGATTTTTAGAAATTACATATTTTACTTTTCCAACTAAATCTTTTCCAACAAATGGGGAGTTCGAAGATTTAGATAAAATATGACTATTTTCAAATTTCCATTTTTCATTTGGATCAAAAATTGCTACTTGAGCTTTTGTACCTAGAGCAAATAAATTAGTTTCTAAATTCATAACTTTTCTAGGGTTTACTGTGATTTTTTCAATTAATGATTTAAGACTCATTCCATTTTCTTTTACTAGGACTTTATTAATAACTCCAAAACATGACTCTAGGCCAATCATGCCAAATGCCGCTTCGTTAAAAGTTGTCTCTTTTTCTTCTAAGGTATGAGGAGCATGATCAGTTGCAATACAGTCAATTACTCCTGACTTAACTCCTTCAATTAAGGCTTTTCTGTCTTTTTTACTTCTAATAGGTGGAGCTACTTTTAAGTTTGTATCAAATGAATCGATATCTTCATCAATGAAATATAGGTGATGGGGAGAAACTTCAGCAGAAATTAACTGCTTATTGCTTTTAAATTGCTTTAATAAGTCTACAGCTTCTTTTGTTGATAAATGAAGTAAATGCAATTTACTGTTTAATGATTCTGCTAATAGTAAATCTCGATAAACCATCACAGCTTCTCCAAGACTAGTATTTCCTTTTAATCCCAAATTATTAGAAGTTGAAGAAGCATTCATCACTCCGTCATTTCTTAAAAAAATATCCTCTGCATGATTCATAATAGGAACATTCAGCATTCTAGAGTATGTCAAAGCCAATTTCATAAATTGAGCATTTTGGATTGGAATACCATCGTCGCTAAAAGCTATCGCTCCATTCTTTTGCATCAACATCATCTCTGTTAATTCTTCACCTTTCATTTCTTTTGAAACAGCTCCAATTGGAAAAATATCAATAGGCAGTTTTTGACTTTTACTAACTACATAGTGAATATGTTCTGGAGAGTCTATGACAGGGTTTGTATTTGCCATGGTGCAAACTTGGGTAAACCCTCCTGCTAACGCAGCATAAGAACCGGACTCAAGAGTTTCTTTGTCTTCTCTTCCAGGTTCTCTAAAATGGACATGCATATCACAAAAACCATGTGTCACTACCAATCCACTACAATCTATAATTTTATAATCTTTCCCTTTTGAAGATATTGAATCTGAAATTTTTGAAATTTTTCCACCCTCAATTAAAATATCACCATTAAAAGTTTTTTTAGAAAATGGATCAATAATTCTACCAGATTTAAGTAAAAATTTTTTTGCGTTAATTCCCTTAATCATAATTTATAATCTCCATCTCCAAGTAATAAATATAAAATTGACATTCTTGAAGCAACACCGTTTAGAACTTGGTCTAAAATAACAGCATTATCTGAATCTGCAACTTTACTATCTATTTCTACTCCCCTATTCATTGGGCCAGGATGCATAATAACAATGTCTTTTTTTAATTTACTTATTTTTTCATAGGTTAAACCAAATTCACTATGATATTCCCTTTTAGAAGGAATTCTTCCTAAATGCATTCTCTCTAATTGAATTCTAAGAGCAATCACTGCATCGCACCAGTTAAGGACTTCATTTAAGTTGTATGTAATGTTTATTCCTAATTTTTTTGCATCACTAGGCAAAAGAGTGCTTGGTCCACACACAACTATTTCTGCTCCGAGTTTTTTTAAAGCAAAGATATCGCTTCTAGCTACTCTACTATTAAGAATATCTCCTACAATACCAACTTTTAAACCCTTAATTTTCCCAAATTTCTCTTTTAACGTAACCATATCTAAAATTGCTTGTGTTGGATGCTCGTGAGATCCATCTCCCGCATTAATAACTGCCCCATCAATATATTCAGTTAGCTTTAGAGCTGAACCAGGATGGCCATGACGAATAACAGCGCCATCTATTTTCATTGATTCAATATTTTGAACTGTGTCTTTTAAAGTCTCACCTTTTTTAACACTGCTTGTAGATGCAGAAAAATTAATGCTGTCAGCGCCTAATCTTTTTTCAGCTAAAGAAAAACTAATTTTTGTTCTTGTAGAATTTTCAAAAAACATATTAACAATTGTCTTTCCTTTAAGAAGAATAGATTTTCTAGATTCTGTATTAAGGATTTCTTTAAACTTGAAAGAAGTATCAATTATCTTGTTTAAATCAGAAATTGGAAAATGTTCTAAACCGATAAGATGTTTGCTTTTTAACATTATTTCTCCAATTGTTTGCGAAAATTAGTTTATTTGAATCAATTTATCAACAATATCATTTGATGAAATCTTTTCAATATTAAACGACATATCGTATTTATTAGAATTAAACCATTTGTTTTGTCTTTTTGCATACTGACGAGTCCTAATAAATATTTTTTCAACAGCTTCTTCAATAGAAATTTTATTTTCTAAGAATTCTTTTACTTCTCTAAATCCAATATAGTCAATATGACTAATACTGATTCCTTTGCTTATTATATTCTCAACCTCTTTAATCATTCCTAGGTCTATCATTTCAGTTAATCTTTGTTCAATTCTTTGATGTAAAAAGCTATTATCTGCTTTTAAATAAATGAAAAAATATTCATCTACGTACTTACTTTTTTTTGATGATAAACTAAAATTTTTAGAAATTGGAATACCGGTTGTTTCAAACACTTCTAATGCTCTAACCAATCTTTTTTTATTATTTATGTGAACTTTATCAATATATTTTGGATCTATCTTTTTTAATTTTTGGTAAAGCTTTAGCTTATCGTTTTCATAATCTGATTCAAGCTTTTTTCTTATTTGAATATTAGTGTGGCTTCCCTCAAAAATACCTTCTATAAGAGATTTAAAATATAGTCCAGTACCGCCGCAAAGAATAGGAGACTTTCCTCTTGAAAGAATATCTTCAATTTTAGAGTCTATTAATTGTAAATATTCACCTGATGATACTGTTTCACTTAAAGATTTAAATCCTATTAAATGGTGAGGAATTTCATCTAATTGTTTTTGAGATGGTTGAGCAGTACCAATTGATATTCCATTATAAATTTGTCTCGAGTCAACTCCAATTATTTCTCCGTTAATTTTTTTGGCTAATTTAATTGATAAGCTTGACTTTCCAATTCCAGTAGGACCAAAAATTGAAAATATTTTATTCAATTAGGCACCAGTAAGTAAATAGAAAATAATTGAAACTGGGGTTAAGATAATTGTTGATAGGATTGGAATTCCAATTAAGTTTAAGATAATAAGTCCAATCAAAACTCTTGGTCCGTATACTTCAATATTATACAAGGTTTGAGGATTTTTTACAATCAGTGGAAGAATTCTTGATCCATCCAAAGGATTTAAAGGCAGTAAATTAAAGATTGCTAAAACAATATTAATTTGGATAAATATTTCTAAAGGAAATATTACTTCTTCACTGAATTGAAAATAAAAATTTAATCTATAAAATATAGATGCTAGAATTGCTAAGAACATATTTGATGCTGGACCTGCCATAGCTATCATCATCATATCTTTTTTTGGATTTTGAAGATTTTGAATGTTTACCGGAACAGGTTTTGCCCAACCAAATCCCAAAAAATATAACGCAAAAGTACCAAAAGGGTCTAGATGATTAAACGGATTAAGATTCATTCTGTTCTGATAATAAGAGGTATAATCTCCTAAAAGATAGGCAACTCTTGCATGTGCATACTCATGAAAGGTTAAAGCAAAAAGAATAGTTGGAACTAAAATTAATTGAAGTTCTAATGATAAGCTGGCAATTCCCATATTAAAAGATAGTTAATTCTTTTTTTTATCAAAAGCTTTCATGTATTCAGTATCTATAAATTCTTTTGATAGATGAATATATATTTCAGTTGTTGAAATATCTGCATGACCAAGCAATTTCTGTATTTCAATTAAATTTGCTCCTCCATCAACTAAATGGGTTGCAAATGAATGTCTAAAAGTATGAGGAGAAACAGACTTTGTTACTCCAGCTGCATTAACATATTTTTTAATGGATTGCCAAATTGCAGCACGGGTTAATTTTTTCCCATTATTACTTAAAAAAACAAACTTGCTTTCAGAAGATTTTCTTGATAAAAGAATATGACGAGACTGATAAAGATATTTTTCCAACCATTCTTTGGCGTAAAAAGTAAGTGGGATAATTCTTTCCTTATTACCCTTCCCAAAGAACCTGATAATATTTGCATCAAATTGAATATTACTTAATCTTAATTCACATAATTCGCTAACACGCAAACCACACGAATACAACAATTCAATAATACATCTATCTCTTAATCCTAATAATTCATTATCAGTATTTTCAGATTCTTTAAAAATTCGTTGAATTTCATCCAAAGACAGAACTACGGGAAGTTTTTTTGATAATTTTGGTGTAAAAATACTATTTAAGGGATTTTTTTTAATTTCTTTTCTATCTATTAAGTAAGTGAAGTATGAAGATAATGATGAGTATTTTCTTTTAATAGATCTTGGGGAAATTTTACTTCTGGTTAAGTATCTAAAGTAATTTTTAATTACCTCAGAATTATCAATGACTTTTTTGAAAGGAATCTTTCTTTTTTTTAAGAATTTTTCAAAAGATTTAATATCAGATAAATACGAATTTACTGTATTTTTTGAATGATTTTTTTCAATTTTTAAAACTTGAACGAAGTGCTCTAAGTTTTTAAGCATATTTAACCAATTAAATCAATATAGGTTTTTGCATCCAATAATGTATCTGTTGAATATTCGTCAGACAATTCGATTTTTACCATCCATCCTTCCTCATATGGATCTTTGTTTACACTTTCAGGATCATCATTTAGGTTTTCGTTTACTTCAATAATTTTTCCATCAATAGGCATAAATAAATCTGAAACTGTTTTTACAGCTTCAATAGTACCAAACACATCCCCTTCACTAAAAGATTCATTTAGTTCAGGAAATTCTAGAAATATGATATCTCCCAGCTCTCCTTGCGCAAAATCAGTTATGCCAATAGTTGCTATATTACCATCAATTTTTACCCATTCATGCTCAGATGTATACTTCAAATTCTTTGGATGATTCATCCTTCTCCCTTTCGGTTTTTTTTAAAAATTTTCCTAAAAAATTTATATCAAAATTTCCATTTTTAAAGTCTTTATTTTCAAAAATTTTTTCTAGTAATGGTAGCGTTGTTTGAGGCCCTTCAATAAAAGTTTCTTGCAATGATCTTCTCATTCTAATAATTGCTTTTTCTCTGGACGAAGAGTGAACTATTAACTTTCCTAACATTGAATCATAAAATGTTGGTATTTGATATCCAGCATATATGAATGAATCAATTCTTACTCCAATACCTCCAGCAAAATTAAGTGATTCTATCTTTTTTGGGGATGGTATAAAATTATTATATGGATCTTCAGCGTTGATTCTACATTCAATTGCATGTCCGTTCATTGATATATCTTTTTGGTCCATTGAAAGCTTTTCTCCAGCATAAGTTCTAATTTGCTCTTTAACCAAATCAATCATACATACCATTTCCGTGACTGTATGTTCTACTTGAATTCTTGTATTCATTTCAATAAAAAAGAAGTTTTTATCTTTGTCTACTAAAAATTCGATTGTGCCAGCTCCCACATAATTAACATTTTTCGCTAACTCAATTGATTTTGAAGTAAGTTTCTCTCTTAAATCTTTATCAACAAAAATTGATGGACATTCTTCAATTAGCTTTTGATTGCTTCTTTGAATTGAGCACTCTCTTTCACCTAAATGTAAATGATTTCCAAATTTGTCAGACAAAATTTGAACTTCTATATGTCTACCATTTTCAACAAATTTTTCAACATAAATTTCTGAATTATTAAAAGCCATTCCTGCTTCATTTTGAATAATAGCAAATCCTTTTTCGGCTTCTGATGCATTTCTAATAACTCGCATTCCTTTTCCACCGCCACCAGCTACAGCCTTAAGCATAACTGGATATCCAATATTTTCTGCTATTTCGAGGAATTCTTGAACTGAAGAAAGGGTATTACTTCCAGGAATAATAGGAACTCCTGCTTTATTAGCTGCTTTTCTTGCATTCACTTTATCTCCCATTAAATCAATAATTTCTGCATCTGGACCAATAAATGTAAATCCATTATCTTTGCAAATTTGACTAAATTTTGCATTCTCAGCTAGAAATCCATAACCAGGATGAATTGCATCAGCATTTGTGATTTCGCCTGCAGCGATGATTCTAGGAATATTTAAATAACTTTCAACTGCAGGACCATTTCCAATACAAATAGCCTCATCAGCAAATTTTATGTGCAAAGAATGTTCATCTGCTTTTGAGTAAACAGCTACGGTTTTAATTCCCATCTCGTTGCATGCTCTAATTATTCTTATAGCTATTTCACCTCTATTGGCAATAAGAATTTTCTTAAACATTTTAATTGGAAGGTTTTAATTTGAAAAGCACTTGATCGAATTCAACTGGACTAGCATTTTGAATTAAAATTTCTTCAACTACTCCAGCATCTTCAGCCTGAATCTCATTCATAATTTTCATTGCCTCTACAATGCATATTGTATCACCAGGTTTTACTGTATCTCCCACTGATACAAATGGCGATGAATCAGGATCTGGAGAAGAATAAAAAGTTCCAGGCATTGGCGATTTAACTTCAACCAAGCTTGAAACTGATGAAGTTGCAATTTTTTGTTCATCTTTAGCTACATTGTTATCAGTTGAAATTAAATTTTGGGAACTAGTAGAAATATCTTGTGAAGCAACTTTAGAAGAATCCAAATTAAGGATGGATGGTTTTTTTGTTACCTTAATCTTATTGAACCAAAATCTAACTTCGATTTCATTGACATCGCTATTTTCAAGCATATATATAATTTCTTTTATTTTATCTTTCCACATAAATTATTGCTTCACTCTTTCTGAATAACTACCATCTCCAGTATCAATTTTAACTAAATCTCCCTCATTAATAAACAATGGCACCTGAACTTCTAAACCAGTTTCTAATTTGGCAGGCTTTAATGCATTTGTTGCAGTATTTCCTTTGTGACCAGGGTCTGTCTGAACAACCTTTAAAACAGTTTTTGAAGGTAGTATTAAGCTTATTATTTCATCTCCATCGAACGATATCTCAATGGTATCACCTTCTTTAATATAGAAATATCCATCATCCATCATTTCTTTAGAAACATTTACTTGATTAAAGGTATTGTTATCCATAAAAACAAAACTATCACCATCTCTATATAAATATTGAAACTTGCTTGAAGTAACCCTAATAAATTCAATTTTTGCTCCAGAATTATATGTATGATCAATAATTTTTCCAGATTTAATGTCTTTTAATTTGGTTCTTACAAATGCAGGACCTTTACCAGGTTTCACATGTTGAAATTCAACAATCTTCATTCTTGAATTTTTAAAAAGAATTACGGCGCCATTTCTAATATCTGCTGTTGTACTCATGATTGTAAATTAATTTAATTAATTGCTTTATAATAGTCTTCTTATAACTTTTTTTAATAATTCTAAAATACCCTTTTTTTCAGATTTTGAAGATTCTTTTTTTGCAAACTTAGCTTGATCAATTTCGTCTAATAGAATATTTAATTCATTATCTTGAAAATATTCCTTTAACTCTGATGAAGTCATTTCAAATGAAATGATATAAAAATTATTGTGGAAATATTTTTTTAATATTTCTGCCACTTGACTATAAAACTCCATTGATGACAAGTCTAAACTAATTTTTTCTACATCTTTTAACGCTTTTAATTTCGGGTTCAAATTGAAAAATTTTCTTATCTTTAATTTTTGACTATTTCTTGTACTTAAAAGATATATAAAATATAAAATTGATGTAATTAGAAGAAAAAATGCAAACAATTTTAAACGTTCTATTGGAAACTTTATTTCTTTTAGCGGTTTATCGTTGATAACTGTAGTCATTGTACTGTCAAAAACAGATGTAATAAGAACCTCGCTTGAGTCAGTTTTAAAAATTGAAGGAACTAGAGAATCAGGAAAACTTATATTTATATAATGAGGTGGAATAACTACTCTGCCAGTATCCCAAAATGTAATTTCATAATTAAATAAAATTGAATTTTTAAATGTATCAATATTTGAATTTGTAATTATTACATTACTAGAATCCTTAAGCCAATATGAAGAATCTTCCCATGCTACACTATTAAGCGTAAACAATTCACCTATATTATCAACTTTTATACTATGATTTACTGGTAGACCAATTTGAGAAACTTTAGGATTTGTTTCAAAAACCATTTCCGGGGACTGAATATCATCTTGGCATGACATAATTAGAATTGATAAAATGATGAAATATTTTTTCATTAATTTCTTTTAGCTCTTTTTCTAAAAAATTGCATTAGGAATTTTACATAATCATCATCCGTGCTTATTTGCAATAAATCAAATCCTATTTTTTTGCATTTTTTTGAAAATGAATTAAGTTTTTTATTAGAATTTTCTGAAAATTTTTTACGATTTTTTCTGCTTGAAGTATCTATCCAAGTTTTTTTACCTGTTTCTGAGTCATATATATTTATTAATCCTATATTTGGAAAATCTTTTTCATAAGAATCGTATATCTGCAAACCAACTAAATCATGTTTAAAATTCAGAAATTTTAACTCATTCCAAAAATTATCATCAATAAAATCAGAGATAAGAAATATCACACTCTTTCTCTTCGAAATTTTATTTGCAAAATCTATTGCGTTTTTTATTGAGGTTCTTTTTTGATTTGACCCAAAATCATGATTAACTATATCTGTAATCAATCTTAAAACATGTTTCTTTCCTTTTTTAGGAGGAATATATTTCTCAATTTTATCGCTAAATAATGCTAATCCAACTTTATCATTATTTTTAATTGCTGAAAAACTTAGCATTGCTGCAATTTCTACAGCAACATCAATTTTGAGCTCGTTCTTTGATCCAAATACCCCTGAACTACTTACATCGATAAGCAAGAGCACAGATAGCTCTCTTTCCTCTTCAAATACTTTTATATGGGGTTTACCGGTTTTTGCAGTGACATTCCAGTCAATTGACCTTACATCATCTCCAGGAATGTATTCTCTAACTTCTGAAAATGTCATTCCTCTTCCTTTGAAATTTGAGTGATAATCTCCTCCAAAAAAATCGTTTACAATATTTTTAGTTCTGATTTCGATTTGACGAACTTTTTTTAGAATTTCTTTGGACATTTACACCTTAAGGAACTGGAATTTCTTGAAGAAGTTGATCAATAATATCTTCAGACGATATTTCTTCAGCTTCTGCTTCATAAGATAGTAAAATTCTATGCCTTAGTATATCTTTTGCTACATATTTCACATCCTCTGGAATAACATAACCTCTTCCATTAATAAATGCTTTAGCCTTCGAAGCGAGAACTAAATTAATAGACGCTCTAGGCGATGCACCAAAAGTAATTAGGTCACTTAACTTAGATAAATTAAACTTTTCTGGTTCTCGTGTTGCAAAGACTATATTTAAAATATAATCAGCAATTTTTGAATCAATATATATTTCGTTTACTAATTCTTGTGCATCAAGAATTGTTTTAGATTTGATTACAGATTTCATTTTATTTTTTGAAATTGTACTTGCTCGTTCTAAAATTTCTTTTTCTTCCGTAATTGATGGGTAACTGACTAATACTTTCATCATAAATCTATCAACCTGCGCCTCAGGAAGTGGATATGTACCTTCTTGCTCAATTGGATTTTGAGTAGCTAACACCAAGAAGGGAGTTGAAAGTTTAAAAGTTTCATCTCCTATCGTAACCTGTCTCTCTTGCATTGATTCAAGCAATGCACTTTGAACTTTTGATGGAGCTCTATTTATTTCATCAGCTAAAATTATATTAGAAAATATAGGACCTTTTTTTGTGTTGAATTCGCCAGTTTTTTGATTATATATTAATGTTCCTAAAAGATCTGCAGGAAGCATATCTGGGGTAAATTGTATTCTTTTAAATTCAGCATTAATTAAGCTTGCTACTGTATTAATTGTTAAAGTTTTTGCCAAACCAGGTACACCCTCTAAAAGTATATGACCATTAGAAATAACTGAAATTAAAATCTTATCAATTAAATCATTTTGACCGACTATAACTTTAGAAATCTCATTTCTAAGTTCATCAATAAATGATGATTTTTGTTGAATCTTGACATTCAATCTATCTAGTTCATTTTTTTTCATCTAAACTTCTTATTACGTGCTTTGCTTCAAATTCAGTATCGGTTAATGGAACCAAGAATCCGCTGCTTTTTTTAATTTTTAAAGAACCTTTCAAATCTAATACATTTTTACCAATGATAGAGACTGTTAAGTCAGTCACCCCATTTAAATTTGTATTTTCTAGCTTTGCAAAATATATATCATAACCATTAACGATTAAATTTAAATCAGGTTTCGTAATTTCTGCAAAATCTATTGTACCACCAATTTGCAGATTAGGCTTAGTTTGCAATCCTAAACTTTTTTTAGGATTATAAACTGTTCCAATCAAATTGGCTTGTCCAATATTGTCAACAATACTCAAATCTAAATTGAGTCTTCTTATTGCTTCAGGTTTTAATTGTACTGGAAATGTTTTAAGTCTCATTGTTGTATTTCTAATTTGAATGACACCATTCAACTTTTGACTTATCTCAGAATTATTGACAGATTCGTCCTCCAAAGTGATATCGAATGATACTGTTTCTTTCGAATCTCCTATTTTTTCAACATCTGGGAAAAATTGTGCAATATAACTTGCAGGAAATTTTTCTGATGATTTTAATCTAAATTTAAAACTGTCCAAGATTGACTTTTGTGAAAATTGTTTAATATTTAATAAAAAATCAAATTCACCTAAATCTATTTCTCCGTCAATCATTTTTCCATTCTCAGCTTTAATAGATACGTTGAAAAATTTTTCACCACTACTATCAAATGCATCCTGACCTTGAACATTAGATATGTCGAGTAGTGGACTTTTTAATTTGATAATAACAGGGTTAATTAAATCAAGATCTGTATTATTATTTAATATAATTTGAGTTGCAAGCTGTAAAGACTTTCTGAAATCCAAAGATGTATTTAATGTAATATTTTCTGCTTCAAGTAAAATTTTTCCAGATTTTTTAATAACAGGATTTGCTAGTGTAATATAAGTATCTATATCATTGTCTCTTGATTTAAAAAAAACAGAGGAAGATTCATCGAAATCAATTTCGAATCTTTGAGTAAGACTACTTAATGTTTTATTTGACTGATCAAGATTAAATTCAACACCGTCAGATAGATAGAAATAGAATGCTATAACAACAATAATTAAAAAAAATACTAAAGTAGATATTAGGTTTAGTAGAGTTTTTATTAGCTTTGGAACTATTCTTTTCATAGTTGAAAAACTAACTATTAATAGCTAAATAAAAAATCTAAAACTAGTCTTCATCAACTACTTCAAAATCAGCATCTTTAATTTTTTTATCATCTTTTGCATCAGTAGATGAACTTGGTTCTTGAGCTGGATTAGCTTGTTCTTGACCGCTTGAAGCATCATACATAGAAGAAGCTTTTGAACTCCATACTGAATTTAAATTTTCCATTTCAGTTTTAATATCTTCAATCACAGATGATTCATTAGCTTTTTTAAGTTTATCTAATGCTTCAGTGAGATCTTTTTTATCATCTTCAGATAATTTTTCATCCAAATCTTTCATCTGCTTCTCTGTTTGAAATACCAGTTGTTCAGCTTGATTTTTGGTATCAATTTCTTCTTTTTTAGCTTTATCTTCCGCCTCATGCTTCTTAGCGTCATTAACCATTTTTTCAATTTCTTGATCTGATAAGCCACTTTGTGCTTCAATTCTAATGCTTTGTTCTTTAGATGTAGCTTTATCTACTGCTTTAACATTCAAAATTCCATCCGCATCCATATCAAAAGAAACTTCAATTTGAGGAGTTCCTCTTGGCGCAGGAGGAATTCCATCTAAGTGAAACCTTCCTAGACTTTTGTTATCTTTAGCCAAAGACCTTTCTCCTTGCACAACATGTATCTCAACCATCGGTTGATTGTCTGCTGCTGTGGAAAATACTTGAGACTTTTGTGTTGGAATCGTTGTATTTTTTTCAATTAACGGTGTAGCAACTCCACCCATTGTTTCTATTCCTAAGGTAAGTGGGGTTACATCAAGCAGTAATACGTCATCTACATCACCTGATAAAACACCGCCTTGAATTGCTGCACCTAATGCAACTACCTCATCTGGATTTACACTTTGGTTTGGATTTTTTCCAAAAATCTCTTTTACTTTTGCTTGAATTGCAGGTATTCTAGTTGAACCACCAACAAGAATAACTTCATTAATGTCAGATGAGCTCAATTTTGAATCTTTTAATGCTTGTTTACATGGAGCTACAACTCTTTCAATTAAGTCAGCAACTAGCTGTTCAAAAACTGCTCTAGTTAAAGTCATATTTAAATGCTTTGGACCTGATGAATCTGCTGTAATAAAAGGGAGATTTATTTCAGTTTGCTTTGAAGAAGAAAGTTCTTTCTTAGCATTTTCTGCAGACTCTTTCAATCTTTGTAAAGCCATTGGATCTTTGCGAAGATCTATTCCTTCATTTTTTTTGAATTCATCTGCTAACCAATCAACTATCTTTTGATCAAAGTCATCTCCTCCAAGTCTTCCATCGCCATTACTAGCATTTACTTCAATACTTTGACCTTCATCATTTAAAATATCTAATATAGAAATGTCAAAAGTTCCTCCGCCTAGATCAAAAACAGCAACCTTTTCATCTTTCTTTTTGTCAAATCCATAGGCTAACGATGCAGCTGTAGGTTCATTGATAATTCTTTTCACATTTAAACCAGCAATTTTTCCAGCATCTTTAGTCGCTTTTCTTTGTGAGTCATTAAAATATGCTGGAACAGTTATAACAGCATCTGTAACAGTAGAACCTAAATATTGTTCAGCCATTTGCTTCATTTTCTGAAGAACCATAGCACTAATTTCTTGCGGTTGATATTGTTTACCGTTCGCTTCAACGTTTACTTTTTTTCCATCAATAACAACATTATAAGGCACCTCATCAATATCTTTTTTTATCTCTGCAGGTGTTCTGCCCATAAATCTTTTTATAGAATAAATTGTATTGTTAGGATTCGTAACTGCCTGTCTTTTTGCTGGATCTCCAACTAATCTTTCTCCGTCCTTAGTAAATCCAATTACTGAAGGGGTTGTTCTACCGCCTTCGGGACTAGTAATTACAGTTGGTTCTCCACCTTCCATTACAGCAACGCATGAATTTGTTGTTCCTAAATCAATTCCAATAATTTTTCCCATTATAAACTCCTTTAAATTTTTATTTCAATTTTATAGTTGCAAAGATGATACCAATAGATTTTTAATGACATTATTGTCATTATGTATGACATAAAGTCATGTTTTCAAATTTTTATTAACTTTCCACTTTCAAGATTATACTTACTGTGGCCAATTTCAAATATTTGATCATCATGCGTAGCAATGATAAAGGTTAATTTATTGTTAATATTCAACTTCTTAAAAAGTGCTATAATTTTAAGAACATTCTCCTTATCTAAATTTCCTGTTGGCTCATCAGCAATGACAATAGAAGGATTATTTATTATAGCTCTCATCACAGCTACTCGTTGTTTTTCGCCACCAGATAAATCATTTGGAAATGATTTCATCCTATCTTGTAGGTCAAAAAATGTAAAAAGTTCTTCAATTTTTTGGTTATCAATTTCTTCTTTATTAATCATTTTAGGTATTAATACATTCTCTTCAAGAGTTAATTCTGAAATAAGATTATGAAATTGAAAAACAAATCCTATATTTAAATTGCGCAACTTATTTAAGTCTTTAACTTCGTTTATTAATGTAGAATTAATAACTATTTTACCGCTATCAGCATCATCTAAGGTACCTAAAATACTTAATAATGTAGATTTTCCTGAACCTGAAGGACCCTTTATAGTTACAATTTCTCCTTTTTTTACATCAAAGCTAACATCTTGCAAGACATTCAGGTTTTTTTTACCGTCGCGAAAATTCTTACTTAAATTTTTAACACTTAAAATCATATTTGTCTATTGATGATTTGATTTGGACTCATATCTTTAACAAATCTTAATGGTATTAATGAAAAAATACCAACTAATACTAAAGAACCTACTATAAGCAAAAAGATGTCACCTATAAATATATTCATTGGTAGTGTATCAACTAGATAAAATTCAGGGTTTAGCTTAATTAATGAAAAAGAATTTTGAAGATAAATAATTAAAACTGCAAAAAATATTCCGCTCAAAATAGCACCGGCTCCTATTAAATAACTATAAATAATAAAGATTATTTTAATTCCAGATTTATTCACTCCAAGCGACATTAAAACGGCTAAATCTTTTAGCTTCTTTGAGGTAATTTGCATTATAGATGAGCATAAATTGAATGATGCCACTAATATTATCAATGATAGAGTAAAAAATGTTATTTTCTTTTCAATTTCAGTTGCTTCAAAAAGTTGGAGATTTCGATCTTTCCAAGATAATATTTCTGATGATGTATTTGATATTATTGCTTCAGAATTATTAAATTCAAAGTATAAATTTTCTATTGAAGGCTCATTAAGCAATCCAAAGACTAGAGAATCATCTGCTCTTAAAATTCTATTAGTAAATATATTTGCTACAACAACCTCTCTTATTTCAGGAATACCAAAATAATTGAATTTAAAATCCTTGGATACGACTCGAACATTATCTCCTATCGCCAAATTAAGTCGTGAAGCAAGCGAACTGCCTATTATAATTTCATTATCAGATAGATATTCTTGATTTTCTTTTAAATTTAAATCATAAAAATTGAATAAAGATTGATTTGTAACTGACTTAAGCTGAATAAGACTTTGTTTATTTTGAGCAATAACTAATAATTCATCTAAGTTATGAATCGAGTAGGTACTATCATTAAAATCTAAGTATCTTTTAGTAGATTCATATAATTGTTTATCATAATCTTCAATTAAAAATTGACCATTCAACTTAATATATTCTGACTTGAGAATATCTTGAAAACCATTTAAAACTGATACCGAAAGTACAATTGCAGCTGCACCAATAAATAAACCTATAAATGAAATAAAATTTACGATACTCGAAGAAAATCTCTTATTAGGAAATAAAAATCTTTTTGCAATTAAAAAATATAGTTTCATTTATTCCTCAAAATATCAATGGGAACTATTTTTACAAAATTTGATGCTGATATAAGTGAAAATATAAAGCTAAAAAGCATACTTACTGAAATCAAATACAATGAATTTAAATAATTGAATTCCATTGGAAGATAGTTAACAAAGTAAATATTTTGAGCTATAGATATAAATTTAAAATGATTCTGAAATAGAATGAAAAAATAAGAAATAATTATGCCTATGCATGAACCTAAAAAAGTAAGGAATATTGATTGAAAAATAAAAATTTTAGATATAGATGAATTAGATAAACCATAAATATTTAAAATTGAAAAATTGAATTTTTTTTCATCAAATAAGATATTTAGCGAACTCAATAATCCAAAGAAAGAAACAATAGTAATCATACTAAAAATAAAAAATATTGGCCATTTTTGAGTATTTATCCAATCAAATAGATTAGCATATCTCTCAAAAACATTTATTTCATAAAATGGATAATTTATAACTTGCTTATTATTTGAATCTAAAGACAACCATCCTGAGATTTTATTTTCAACATTATAGAAATCTTGAAGTTCTCCCAGGTTTACAAAAACGTGTCTTAAATCGTATTCTTTAATTCCTGAATCATACAAATGTTTTATTTCAAGGAATGTATATCTATTATTATTTGAAAGTTTATCGAGATTAGCAGGATTAAAAATAGCTACTTTATCTCCTAATTTTACGGATAATTTACTTGCTAAGATTTTGCTGATGATTAGATAATCAGTATTTTTTAATTCAAAATCATCATTTTTAAATAAATAAATTTTACCAAGATCAATTGCATCATACCCATTTAATACAACATTTTGAGTGTTTTTTTTTGATTTTAAAAGAGCAAACTTTTCTAAGTATTTTATACCTTCATTGGGAATTGAGTTTTCATATTCATTAATAGTAAACTCATCTTCAAATAAATGATTTATGGTACTATATCCATTAAGATCTGATAATTTTTGGGTAACCGCTGATTCAAATCCAGCAATTGAGCTCAATACAATATTTAGAGAAGCTATACCTAGTGAAAGACTCAGAATTGTAATTAAATTTGTAATTCTAAAAACTATACTGCTTTTTCTCGAAAAAAATAATCTTTTGATTAAAAATAATAGAAACTTCATTTAAGGGATTTTAAGGTTGGGAATATAATTGCATCTCTTATCCAACGAGTATCAATTAATAACATCACCAATCTATCAATTCCAATCCCCACACCAGCTGTTGGAGGCATTCCTGTTTCAATTGCTTCTAAGAAATTTTCATCAATTGGAAATGCTTCTTCATCGCCATCATCTTTTTTGCTTGACTGATCTTCAAACCTTTTTCTTTGATCGATTGGATCATTTAATTCAGAAAAACCATTCGCAAATTCCATTCCTGCTATAAATAATTCAAATCTTTCTGTAAAATTTTTATCTCCATCTCTATTGACTTTAGCTAAAGGTGAAATTTCTACTGGATGATTAATTACATAAGTTGGTTGAACAAGATTAGGTTCAACTTTTCTTCTCATTATCTCATCAATAAGAGTAGCAAGACTGTCTTTTTTTGAAACTGCAAGCTTAAGTTCATTACAAATTTTCAAAACTGCTGAATGATCAGATATATCAATCTTGTGACCAGTATGTTCTTCGATTAATTCATCCATTGTTTTTCTAGAAAACTTTTTTTCAAAATTAATCGCGTTACCATCCCAGGAAATTTCTTTTAAGCCAAGGTCTTTAACAACTTTCTTAAACATTTCTTCTACAAAATCCATCATAAAATTATAATCTGAGTAAGCTTGGTAAAATTCAAGCATAGTAAATTCAGGATTATGACTTCTATCAATTCCTTCATTTCTAAAATCTTTAGATAATTCATAAACTTTCTCAAATCCTCCAACGATTAACTGCTTTAAATACAACTCAGTAGCAATTCTTAAATAAAAATCTTGATCTAATGCATTATGGTGAGTAGTAAATGGCTTTGCATTTGCTCCTCCATAAATTGGCTGTAAAACAGGAGTTTCTACCTCCAGATATCCATTATTATTTAAAAAAGATCTGATTGAATTAATTATTTTAAATCTCTTTATATAATTATCTTTTGTTTCAGGATTAATAATCAAATCAAGATATCTTTTGCGATATCTAAACTCTTTGTCTGATACAAGATTATATTTTTCACCGTCTTTTTCTTTTACGTCGGGAATAGGTTTAATATTTTTTGATAACACTGTTAAAGAAGATACTTTTATTGTTAATGCGTCAGTTTTAGTCTTAAAAACTGTACCTTCAATGCCTACATAATCACCTATATCAGTTAACTTAAATAAATTATAGTTATCTTCGCCAACATCATCTCTAGCAATGTAAAATTGTATTCTACCCTCTTGATCTTGAATATTCGCAAAAGATGCTTTACCCATTCTTCTTAATGACATTATTCTCCCAGCCAAATGAACATTGCTATCAATTAATTCTTCAGTTATTTGAGAAGAATGATGAGTTTGATTGTAGTCGTAAGCATAAGGTTCAACTCCTAATTCACGAATTTTTTTTAACTTTTCAAGCCTATTATCAATGATTTGTTTTAAACTTTTATTTTCCATTGCGAAAACTTATTTATTTTTTTCCATTTTATCTAACAAATAACTATATATAAAATCATCAATATTACCATCCATTACTGACTTTATGTTACCAACTTCAAATTTAGTACGATGATCTTTAATCATATTATAAGGATGAAATACGTAAGATCTAATTTGACTTCCCCATCCAATTTCCTTCTTTTCACCCTCAAGCTCTTTTTTATTTTCCAGCTGTTTTTCCATTTCAAGTTGATAAAGTTTTGATTTTAAAACTTTTAATGCTTGATCTTTATTCTTGTGTTGAGATCTTTGAGTTTGACATTGAGTGACCACTCCTGAAGGAATGTGTGTAATTCTTATTGCAGAATCAGTTTTATTTACATGTTGCCCACCAGCTCCGCTCGATCGAAAAGTATCTATTCTTAAATCTTTTTGATTAATTTCTATATCAATTTCATTATCAATAGAAGGTGAAACTGAAACAGACGCAAAAGAGGTGTGTCTTCTACTATTTGAATCAAACGGTGAAATTCTCACTAGTCTATGAACACCTATCTCTGACTGCATTAAGCCATAAGCATAGTCACCAACAATTTCGATAGTACAATCCTTTAAACCAGCTTCATCTCCATTTTGAAAATCAATTACATTAAACTGAAACCCTTTTGATTCAGTCCACATTGAATACATTCTATATAGCATTTCAGCCCAATCTTGACTTTCTGTACCTCCAGCTCCTGGATGAATGGTCACTATAGCATCATTGCTATCATTTTTTCCATTCAGAATTAACTTTAATTCAAACTCTTTTAATAATTTAGAAAAAATATCAAGCTCTTTTACTACTTCTTCTTCCTTGACTTGCTTTTCATTAAAAAATTCATAGAGAACTTCTAGATCCTCAGCTTTTTCTACTAATCTTTTTCTAAGACTTATATCTTTCTCAAGGAGAGATATTTTTTTCATTATTGATGTAGACTCGGTATTATTATCCCACATTGCGGGATCTGAAATCTGGTTTTTTAAATCCTGAAGATTAGAGGACTTTGACTCCAAGTCAAAGATGCCTCCTAATTTGATTATATTTATCTAACGATATTGAATATTTTTCGTTTAAATCCATACACTCAACAATACTCCTATGGTTAGTAGAACTCCCGTTAAAAAGTGTATTCCAATAGTAGAAACATTTACAATTAAAAGCTCATAAGGTAACTGTTGAAGATTTGCATCTTCTTTTTCCCATTGTGTTAACCATTCAGTTCCTTTTTTATTAGCAAAATTAAATATTAACATTGGAATTAATGCAATAAGTGTAAAATAATTACCAGCATATACTGAAGCACCTATAATAAGCAAGAATGATAGAAACATTAGATTTTTCCATACTGAAAAAGGTTTTCTGTAGTTCGCTTTATCTGAAGGACCTGCTAGCTTTACAACCCAACTATTTTTATTCGCAGCTTTATCAGCATTATAATCCTGAAAGCAATTAATAAATAATACTAAAGCAATGAATATTCCAACTGGAACAGAATATAGTAAAGTAATAACAGGGTCAATTGTCTGCGTTGGTGCAATGGATAAATTTTGCATTAAGGCTGCCCCATAAACCATTAATGGACCAAATCCAATAAAAACAGCTAAATCACCTAATCCATTGTATGCTAACCTTAAAAAACCAGTATACATTATTCCTAGAAAAACACCTATGTAACCTAAATACATTAGTGTTGAATCAATTTGACCATTAAAAAATTGATTATTTAGATATAAGCCAGTAAGAATGGTAGCTGTAAAATAAAATATGGACGAAAGAAGCATGTTTGTTGGAGTTATTAAGCCAGACTGGATTGCTCTTGATCCTCCATTAAAAGGACTAGCTAGTTTATTCATCTCATCATTTCTAGACTTGTGATCAAAGTAATCATTAATATTATTTGTACCAATTTGAGCACATACTGCGCCAAACATGACTATCCAAAAAGTTGACCAGTCAAAAACCCCAAATTGTTTGTATGCAATAGCAGAACCTAACATTATAGGAGCGATGGTAGCTGTTAAAAATGGAGCTCTAACAACAGTTACCCAATACTTAATTCTATTGATAATATTGGTTTTTATCTCTTTAAAAAATCCCATTCTATTTTCTGGCACTTCTATCCACTCGAATTGTTTTTCAGCAAAGAAGTCTACATATTTAATAGTTGTAGGTTGGATTTTATAATATCCAATAACATCATTAGTAATTAAGAATTCATCGTGCATATATTCTGAAAATGCTTCGGTAACTTTTAAAATAGCTTTTCTAGCTTTTTCAACTTCATTTTTATCTACAACTTTTGATGCATATGCATCGATTTGCAACTCTTTTATCCCATCTTCTCCATCAGGTCGAATAACACATTGAACTTTAGGATTCATAGAAATTTGAACAGCCTTTCTTGATGGATTAAAAGTAAAGAAGTATATATCAAGTCCATCATTGGCAAAATAAACATTTGCAGCTGATGCATTTCCAGCAACGCTGGTAGACAAAGTCATAAACTCTGATCTATTTAATAAATCTAAAATTTTATCTTTTAACATAATTAGTTTTCCTCAATAAATTCATTCATTTTATCATTTAATATCTTTCCAAGCTCTTCGAGTGAAAGGCTTGAACTTATAAAAAAACCATTCTCAGCAACAGAGATTTTTCCACTTTCTTCAGAAATAACTACAGCTAAGGCATCACTTTCTTCTGAAATACCTAATGCTGCTCTGTGTCTAGTACCCATTTCAGGATTTAACGTCTTACTTTCAGTAAGAGGTAAAATACATGCAGCAGCTTCAATTAAATTATTATGAATAACAACTGCACCATCATGCAATGGAGATGTCGGATTAAAAATAGAAACTAATAGCTCAGGACTAAATGAAGCATTCATTGGTACTGCATCAGAAACAACATTTTTAAGAGAATTCTCTCTTTCAAAGACTAATAATGCTCCCCAGTTATTTTTTTTAATTTCTTCAATGCTAGATAAAATATCTTCTTGAATAGCTGTTTTTTCAATTTGAAATAGTTTTCTAAGCATTCTGTTTTGACCAACAGAAGTTAGTAGTCTTCTGATTTCAGGTTGGAATAAAATAACAAAAACTACAACCCAAACAGTTTGAAATAAATTCAAAAGCCATGAAGTAGCTTTAAAACCAAGAATATTAATTATAAAACCAGCAAAGAATATAATTAGAAGACCGATAAGCATTTGTCCACCTCGAGTTCCTCTAAAGTAGGAGTATGCATATGAAAAAATAGCTGTAACTAATATTAAATCGAATAAATCCGTAAGGGTAAATTTCAAAAAACTGATTTCAAATAAATTCATATTATAATTTAGTTAATTAAATGGTCTGAATTAAAAATTTTCTTTGTAATCGTTAACGCTTTTCTGGTTTGATCAACATCGTGAACTCTAAAAACAGAAACACCCTTTTGAAAACCAATAATATTTGCTGCTAAAGAGCCTTCTACTCTTTTATCTTCAGGAACATCAAGGGTAATACCAATAAAAGATTTTCTTGAAGCACCAAGCATAACAGGATAACCTAAATCTACAAATTGATTTAAGTTATTAATAATTTCAAAATTATTTTCAACTGACTTTCCAAAACCAATACCTGGATCAATAATAATTTTTTTTCTATCAATTCCTTTCGATAAAACAAAATCTATTCGAGCATTTAGGTATGTAATAATTTCACTTATTAATGAAGAATAATGTGGATTCTCTTGCATATTTTTAGGAATACCTTTCATGTGCATGAGCACAATAGGGCAATCAAATTTTAAAGCTATACCTATCATCTTTTCATCAAACTCCATAGCGCTAACATCGTTTATTATCGAAGCCCCCATTTCAAGTGCTTGGTTAGCAACTTCCGATTTTGTTGTATCTATAGAAATACATACATCTGTTTCTTTTCTAAGGTCTTCAATTACAGGTAAAACTCTTGACAATTCTTCATCTAAACTCACAGGGCTTGAAAATGGTTTGGTGGATTCTCCGCCAATATCAATAATATCTGCTCCTTCTTCAATCATTTTTAAAGCATGCCCAATTGCAGAATTTTTGTTTAGAAATTGACCCCCATCCGAAAAAGAATCTGGGGTGACATTTAATATTCCCATAATGAGTGATTGTTTATCTTCAGATAGTAACCAATTATTTAATTCCGAAATATTCATTGTTTACCTTATTAAAAACATGAAACTAAACAAAAAAATGAGAGGCAATAAGAAAAAGTGTTTTTCTATTCATTGCACCTTATGTGTTCAGTTATTTTTTTTGGAAAGTTTTTTACTATTCATCATCATTTTAATGTCACTTGCATCAATTGTTTCATGCTCTAACAATTCTTCTGCCATTAAATGTAATAAATCAATATTATCTTCTAATATTTTATGTGCAACTTCTTGAGCATTTTTAATAATCGACACTACTTCGTGATCAATTTTTTGTGCTGTCTCTTCACTATAATCTCTATGAGATTGAATTTCTCTTCCTAGAAAAATTTCTTCATTCTTTTTTCCAAAAGCCATAGGTCCCATCTCATCGCTCATTCCCCACTCGCAAACCATTCTTCTTGCAATGCTTGTTGCTCTTTCTATATCATTTGAAGCACCAGTAGTAATTTCATTTAAAATTAAATCCTCTGCAGCTCTTCCACCCATCATCACTGCAAGCCTACTTAATATATATGTCTTGGAATATCCATGCTTCTCATCAATTGGCAATTGCATTGTTACACCCAATGCTCTTCCGCGAGGTATAATAGTTACCTTATGAACTGGATCCGCCTCAGGAGAGAAAATTGCAACAACTGCATGTCCAGCTTCATGGTACGCAGTTACTTTCTTTTCATGGTCAGATAAAATCATGCTTTTTCGTTGCACTCCCATTAAAACTTTATCTTGGGCTTCCTGAAAATCAGAATTATCGACAAACTTCTTTCTTTTTCTAGAGGCTAATAAGGCTGCTTCATTTACTAAATTTGCTAAGTCTGCACCAACCATACCTGGAGTTCCTTTTGCAATATCTAGCAAATTAATATCTTTTGGTTTCATTTTAATTTTCTTTGTATGAATTTTTAAAATATCATGTCTTCCTTTTAGATCTGGAACATCAACAACTACTTGTCTATCAAATCTTCCAGGTCTTAATAAAGCAGAATCTAAAACATCAGGTCTATTTGTTGCTCCCATTACGATGATATTGCTTGAATTATCAAATCCATCCAATTCGACAAGTAATTGATTTAAAGTTTGTTCTCTTTCATCATGTCCTCCACCCAAACCAGCACCTCGTTGCCTTCCAACAGCATCCAATTCATCGATAAAAATTATGGCTGGTGAATTTTTATTGGCTTGTTCAAATAAATCTCTTACTCTAGATGCTCCAACTCCGACAAACATTTCAACAAAGTCTGCTCCACTTATACTAAAAAAGGGTACATTTGATTCACCTGCAACGGCTCTTGCCATTAGAGTTTTTCCAGTTCCAGGAGGACCAACTAGCAAAACCCCTCTAGGAATTCTACCTCCCAATTTTTCAAATTTTTTAGGGCTTTTTAGATATGCAATCACCTCTTCAAGCTCCTCTTTTGCTTCAACACAACCAGCTACATCTTTGAATTTTACTTTCTTTTGATTAGCTGAAAATATTTTTGCTTTACTTTTTCCAAAGCTAAAAACATTATTCATTCCGTTGCCAGAACCTTGCATTCTTCTTAGCAAAAATAACCAAAATGCAATTAGCAATAGCCATGGCGCAAAACCAAGCATCCATGCTGTCCAATCAATCTTTTCTCCTTCAAAATTATATTCTATATTTTTTTCATCCCATACAGCTATTTGATCAGAGTAGTCTGCTGGAAGATATACCACAAATAAAATTCTTTCTTCAAATTCAGCTCCATTTTTATTAACAAGAGTAGATGCTTCAAATAATTCTCCATGAAATGAATTATCATTTTCTATTGATGCCTCTTTTATCTTATTGTCTGCTAGCAGCTCTTTATAGGTATTATAAGATATTTCGACTTCGTTTGTAGACTCATCTGGAAGAAATGCAAAGGATGCTATTATAAACATTATTATTGAAGCCCAAATTAATACTGAGCTAGGCCCTGAAGGAGCTTTTTTTGGACTTGGTTTTTTATTTTTTTGATTTTTCATTGGAGACGAATTTAAGAAAAATGAATAATAAAAAAACTAATTCCTCAAGAAATTTAATTTTGCAAACTTTGTTGAATTTTGTCCAATCTTATATTTATCACTTAATTGATATCCAGCAACCCAAATAATCTCACTGTTATTACATACAACCAAAGATTGACTTATATTTAAAGAAGATACTTTTTTGTCTTTTAGAAATTTATTAACCTTTTTTGAACCTTTCATTCCAAGAGGAGGAAATTGATCGTCCTCTTTTACAGATCTAATAATTAATTCATTATTTAAATTTGAGGCATCAATAAATTCTATATTACAATCATTGTTAAAATGCTGGGGTTTTTTTTCAAAATTCCAAGAAAAAATGAAATCTTTATCTTTAACATTTTCACCAGCGGAAACCTCTTTATAAATTTCATTCTCTAAAGATTTAAAAATGATGACATCATTTCTATCAATAGAGATTGTTAATTCATTAATTTTTCGCTCTGAACCAGTTTCATTTTTTCTAAAAAAATCATTCATTTCTCTAATCATTGTTTTTGAAAATGAATTATTGTACTCTTTGTAACAAAGCTTATTTATAACTCTTAATTGAACTAGAACAGGTAGATTCAAAAAAATATCTCTATCAATTCTAACAAACTTTTCTGACTGATTAAAAGAATCAGAATTGTAAAGTGTATTTTCAACATAATTAATAAGTTCGTTTACATCATCTACTCTTTTTTGAAAATTAAGAAATGGTAAATGAATGCTACTTTTTATTTTTTTTAAATTCGGGAAAACTTCACTCCTTAGATAATTTCTAGTAAATGCAATATCGTCATTCGAAGAATCATCTAAATAGTCTATATTTTGCATATTTGCATATTCTATAATTTCTTCCTTTGAAATATTAAGCATTGGCCTTAAGACATTATTATTTTTTGCTCTAATTCCTTGTAATCCATCAAATCCTGATGAATTTAAGATTTTCATAAGAATTGTTTCAGCTTGATCATCAGCGTGATGAGCTGTAATAACATAATCTGCATTAATTTCTATTCTAGCTTCTTCAAGTGCTTCATACCTTAAATCTCTAAACTGTGATTCAATATTTGATGTTATATTGCTTGATAAAATTTGCTTAATAATACATTTTATATTAGAGCCACAAGAATCTGAAACTAATTTTTCCATAAGCAATGCATTTTCTTGATAATTATGATTTACATGGCAAACAGAAAACTGGTACTGATTAGACATATTTATAAAACAATCTAACATTACCATTGAATCTACGCCGCCTGATATCGCCAAAAGAAAATGAGGTTTCTCATTTCCAATTTGTGATTCAATATTTGATAAAATTTTATTTTGCATATTTCACTAAAAATGGATTTGTTTTTAATTCATAATCTAATGTTGTTATTTCACGATGCCCAGGGAGCAAGGTAGAATTTACATCAAATGAATTTACAAACATTTCTAATGATTTTTCCATATCAGCTGGATTTGATGTTTGAAGATCAGTTCTGCCAATTGAACCCTTAAATATTAAATCTCCACAAAAGATAAGTGAGTCTATTTCAAAACTCATACACCCCGGAGAATGTCCAGGATTATAATTAACATTAAATTCAAATGAACCAATAGTTAACTTTCTTTCCGACTCTTCGATCCAATGACTTACTTCTGGTCTTTCTGAATCAACGTTCATGTATCCCTTCATAATATCATAATGTTCAAGCATAATACTATTTCCTCTACAAATATAAAACGGGATATTATAATGCTTTATGCAATCGCTTGCAGAAGCAATATGATCGATGTGAGCGTGAGTTCCAATAATAGCAATGGGAGTTAAATTTTTATTTTTTAAGAAATTATCTATCAAGTCAAACCCCAGACCCGGATCAACAATGATTGCTTCATTTAAATCATTATAAAGAACATAAATATTCTGATCAAGAAGTCTGGATACTATTCTTTTGTAGTGAATCATTAAACTCTGTTGAAGAAATATCTACTTAGAGAATTAATTTTATCTTGATATGAATGAGGATTTAAGAATCGTACTGTGGCTGCAATACTTGATAAAATTGAATTACCATCTTGAGGCGTAAAACAAAAACCTGATATTTCATGGTCATTTTTTACATTAATAGAATCCTCGACGATTACACTTTGGTTTAAAATTCTTCCATATAGACCTTGGTCTCTTCCAAAAGAAAATACTTCGTTAGTTGAATGATGCTCAGTTAATGAAATTCTATCATTTGCTGTCAACATTTCAATAACTTTACTTTTAGAAGTTGGCTCTTTCACTGTCAAGTTAAACCAAACTGTATGCATATACTGAGAATTAACTTTCATAGCAGAAGAAAATAAATCTAAATCGAGATTCATGGTCTTAAATAAATCAGCAGCATCTTCAGCATGATGAGTTCCATAAACAGGATGCCCGTGATCATTAACTGTAGGCGCAGGAACAAAGCTTCCAGTTTGGCTAATATCGTTACTTCTTCTTATACATACAAACTTTCCACTAACAAGATTATCCGGCGATATGCTTAAAGCTATGGTATTTACTAAACAAGCAATATTATGTGTATTGCAAGACACTACTTGTAAGAATTGATCCTCTGAATTAATAACGTGGTCATTAATTCCTCTTGCATATTTTTTTCCAAACCCATTTTCACTTCCTTGCGCAAGAAAGCCTTTAACTTTATCAGCATATTTACTATAAAATTCAGCTTTGTTTTTATGGCCAAATCCGCTAGGTGTACAATCAATAACTACAGAACTTCTAGCTACAGCTTCATCCATTGTAAATTCAGGCTCGAGCCCTATTTCTTTAAAGCTATCGATTCTGTCTTCATGAACAGCTAATCTAGCACCTTTAGCTATTAAATTTTTAATTTTTGGAGCATCTTTGGTTAATGGAGATTGTTTGTGAAAAGTAACTTCATCGATACCTAAATTGCTTTTTTGGTCGCACAATATTCCGATTAAAGGTTCACCAATAGTTCCTGTTCCAACAATATGTACAATTTTTCTTTCCATGACTATAATTTCCCCAAATTAATTTCTATACTTTTTAACATTAATAACAAACCAAGTAAAAATAGCAATAAATACAACAAAAAGTGCTGACAAAAAATAAGATAAATAGCTATACATATCTATCCTCAATATCTTTCTTTTTTAAAACCTGAATTTTAAGAAGTAACATCAAAATCATCAATGAGGTAAACGAAAACAATGAAAATAAAAATGGATTTAAGATACCAGTTGGTTGCTTATTCATTCCCAATTGCGGATGAGACTGAATTTCTGCTGCCCAAAAATTCACAGACATAAAAATTATAGGTATATCTAAAAATGCAATAATACCAATAATAGCTGATACTAAAGCAACTCTCTGTCTATACAGACCAATATTTCTTAAAATAAAATATCCTATATATATTAAAAATAATACGAGGGTTGTAATAAGTCTAGGCTCCCATACCCATGGTTTTCCCCATATAGGAGTTGCCCAAATAGGGCCAGTGATTAATACTAATGAAGTAAAAATAGTACCAATTTCAGCTGAAGCATGACCAATTCTATCATATTTAAGATTTTTACTATATAAATATAAAAAACCATTTATCATAACAATGAAATAGGCTAAAAAACCTGACCAGGCTATTGGAACATGTAAGTAGAATATTTTTTGCGCCCACTCTTGATCAGGAACCATTGGTGTAAAAAATACAATCCAACACAAGTTAATTAACATCAAAAATATTGTTACTATAAAGAAAGTTAAGCTCATTATTGTTTAATCAGTCTCCCAAATAGATTTATTCCTAAAAGAATACCAAGCAATGCAAAAGTTAATAATATCAACCATGAATCAATATATAAAGATGTATTATTTTGAACAATTAAACCTAAAGATATATTTGAAGAATTAATAAGAATCGGAATAATTATTGGAAAAAAAATAACTGGAAATAAAAAACTTTTTGAAGTTGTTGTATTTGTAATTAAAAAAATCAGTATACCAAATCCAACTAAACCAAAATTAGTAAGTAAAAACAGTGGAATTAAACTGAAAGCAATATCAATATTTAATCCAGTAAATAAAATATATACTAAAAGGATAATCAATTGAACAACTGTCAGTATCAAGTTCAAAGAAATTAATTTTGAAAGAAAAATTAATGATGAATCTATAGATGATGAATATATGAGGTCATGTATACTAAAGTCACGTTCTCGAGCAAATGAATTCTCAATAAGCTTTATTGATGATAAAGCAACAATTATCCAAAGAAAGCCATTAAAAATTGATATATCGGTAATTTTTGATAATGGAAAAGAAAAAAGTAAAAACATTAAACATGAAATAGCAAAAAAAGACATATAAAATACATTGTAAGAGGATTTTCTTTCGAGATAAAATTCGTTATATATCAGCTTAGACAACATTACTTTTAAAGGTTGCATTTTTAATACTAATCATACTATCACATATAGACTTACTTTCATCAATATGATGGGTGGAAAAAATAATTGATTTACCATTAGATTTTAAACTGGTAAAAATTTCTTTAAATATTTTAATACCATAGCGATCTAAATTACTAAACGGTTCATCAATAAATAAATAATCCCAATTCAAATTCATAGCAACTAATAGTTTATTGCGTTGCAAATTTCCTTGAGAAAAAAATTTTAGTGGTAAATTTTTAAGCTCCTTGATATTTAGTTTATCTAATGAATCGTAAAATTGATTCATATTTATATTTTGATTATGGTACCTAGCAAGAACAATCAAATTTTCTTCCATAGTTAAATCGCCAAAAATATTAGCCTTGTCACTTAAAAACAAAAAATTAGTATTGGATTTAAACTCTACAGATCCTGAGTCATAGCTAACTAAGCCTGAAATACATTTTAAAAATGTTGTTTTACCGCAACCATTTGAACCTGATATTGCACAAATTTTTCCCACATCCATAGAAAAACAAACATCATTTAATACACATGTGCTTGAAAATGATTTTCTAAGATTCTTAACTGTTAACATTATTTAATGTTTTTTATTAGCGGCCAAAATACATAAACGATTAAAATAAATAAAAATGAAAAGATAAATACTTGATTGAATAATTCCATTTTATACTTTTCTCCTAGAAGGCCAAAATGCAAATAATGAACCAATTACCATCATAACACCACCAATCCAAACCCAATTGACTAATGGATTAATCATTATTTTAAAATAACCAAGATTTTTCTGAGCATCATAAGCTGAAAAAATTGAATATATATCTTTTTGAATAGTACTATGAATATCTAGTTCACTATGAGGCTGTCTTTTTTCAGGATCAGAATTCCAGTAAAAATAAATTCTTTTTTCAGGCTTAAGATTAGTTAAAAATTGATTCTGTTTATCTATAACATCTATATCGCTTAAAAATGCATAATGATTGTCCCTAGCCTCACTTTTTATACTATTAAGCTTAAAGGTATAATTAGCAAAATAGATCTGTTCACCAGGAGATAAACTAAATTCTTTTTCAACTTCAAATGCTCTTCCAATAAATCCAATAAATATTAGTACAATACCTATATGAACAATATATCCCCCATTTTTATGTCTATTACTAAGCAGCATTTTGGCAACAGATATAATAATATTAGAAGAATTTTTTTGTTTTTTATATGATTTAAAAAATTCTCCTAGAATAGAAGTTAAGGTAAATACTATACCCATAATAGCTACAAAAACATAAAGCTGAAATGATGCTGTAAATAAACAATAGAAAAAACCTGAAGTAAAACTTAGAACTGAAGGCAATTTAAATCTACGCAGTAATATATCATTAGATGTATAGTTCCATGAAAGCAATGGACCGATACCCATTAAAAACAATAAAACCAAACCAATAGGTATATTGAGCTGATTAAAATATGATGCACCAACGTATATTTTATTACCGTCCCAAGCTTCAGATAAGATGGGAAATAGTGTACCCCACATTATAGTAAAGCACATTAAAATAAGGATTAAATTATTATAAAGAAATCCTCCTTCTCTGGATGTGAAAGAATCAATTCTATCATCAGTATCTAAGTAAGACTTTCTTTTGAAAAACCAAAATATCGTATAAAAAATTAATAACGAAAGAAAGCTAAAAAACATAGGTCCAAGGTTTTCAGCAGTGAAAGAATGTACAGATGAAATAACACCACTTCTTGTAATAAAAGTTCCTAGAATTACCAATAAATAAGTTGAAGTAGCTAATAAAAAATTCCATTTTTTAAGCATTCCTCTTTTTTCCTGAATCATTGATGAGTGAATAAAAGCTGTTAATGTAAGCCAAGGCATCAATGAAGAATTCTCTACTGGATCCCAAGCCCAATAACCGCCCCAACCTAATTCATTATAAGCCCAGTATCCTCCAAGAATAATACCAGCAGAAAGAAATGTCCACACAAATAGCGACCATCTCCTTATAGATTGTACCCAATCAAAGGTAATATCTTTTGAAATTGATGCAGCTAAAGCCATAACAAATATAATAGCTGAGCCAGTAAATCCTATGTAAAGAATAGGAGGATGTATAGCCATAAAAAAATTCTGTAACAATGGATTCAATCCATTTCCATTTTGTACAATAATATCTGAAGAAACAGGATCAAATGGATTTGCAATAAAATTTGACAAAAGTATAAAAAACGAAAAAATAAATGCAAGTATTAGATATGAATGAAACTTGAGTGACTCCATTCGTTTTAATGTTGTAAAAATATAAACGACAGTAAAAAGCGAAGTTATAAATGACCAGAATAACAATGATCCAGCTTGCCCTGCCCATAAAGCAGTAACTTTAAAAAACATCGGTGTTTCATAGCTAGTATATTGAGCAACATACTGAAGATTGAAATTGCTAACCAATAACTCATTCAATAAACAAAAAAATGCTAAAAAAATACTATAACATGTCGCTAAAATTGCTCTCTCAGCTACAAATAAATATTTTTTGTTATCTAGAATCTTAAATAAACCAAGAAATAAAAAGGAAGAAAAAATCAAACCTCCTGCCAAACTAATTGCTATGCTACCAATTTGGGAGATCATTATATTTTTTCAATATTTTTTAAATCGCCCTCATACCTAGAAGCGCACTTTGTTTGCAATTCTGTAGCAGATATTTGACTATTGTTATATGAACCAGAAACTACAACCTCGGCATCATCTTTAAACAAATCAGGACGAATACCGTAATAGGATACTTTAACACTATCATTATTTTGATATACAAAAAAAGATGCATCTAATTGATCATCTTCAGATATAATAATAGAATTAGGTTTGATATATCCTCCTACTTTTACTTTATCAATCTGACTAGAGATGTCAGATAGCTCACCTACTGAATAATAACGAACAGTTAATGAACTATCTTGCTTAAAATTTGTTAAGTAAAAAATCCAGCTAACAACAATTACAAAAACAATTGATATAGATATAGTAACTTTATTCATAGCTTAAATTCCAAAAGACTCTTCCCACTCTCCATAAACTTTTTTCATTATTTCAACAATCTCACCTACTGTGCCACCAGTTTCAGCAACATCTACTAAATAGGGTACTAAATTTAAATCTTTTTTACAGGCATCGCTTAGTTTTTTCATTTTTTCTTCGAGAAGTTTATTATCTCTTCTTTTTCTGAGCTCTTGAATCTTTTTTTCCTGTGTTTCTTGAGCGTCTTTAGAAATTTTTAGAATTTCAATATCTAATTTTTCATCTTCTTCAACGAAATCATTTACCCCAACAATAATTCTTTCTTTGGAATCGATAGACTCTTGATATATAGATGCTGATTCAGCAATTTTCTTTTGAAAATATCCTTCTTCAATAGCCTGTACAGTGCCACCCATTTCTTTAATTTCTTCAAAGTATTTATTTGCTTGCATTTCTATCTTATCGGTTAACTCTTCAATATACCATGAACCTCCTAATGGATCAGCAACATTAGGAACTCCTGTTTCATATGCCAAAATTTGTTGAGTTCTTAATGCAATTTTTGCTGCTTTTTCTGATGGAAGAGCCAATGTCTCATCTAATGAATTTGTATGCAAAGAATTAGTGCCACCTAAAACAGCAGACATAGCTTCAAAAGCTGTTCTTACTATATTATTCTCAGGTTGTTGAGCAGTCAATGAACAACCAGCCGTTTGAGTATGAAATTTTAATTTTAACGAACTTTCATTTTTTGCATTATATTTATTTTTTAATCTATTAGCCCAAATTCTTCTTGCGGCTCTATATTTAGCAATCTCTTCAAAAAAATCCATGTGAGCATTAAAGAAAAATGATAACCTATGTGCAAAATCATCAATTTTTAATCCTCTTTCAAGAGACTCTTCTATGTAAGCAAAACCATTATTCAGTGTAAAAGCTAGTTCTTGAGCAGCAGTAGAACCCGCCTCCCTTATATGATAACCGCTTACTGATACAGGATTGTATAATGGCATTTCTTTTGAACAGAATTCAATTATATCAACTACTAACTTAACTGACGGTTCAGGTGGAAAAATCCACTCTTTTTGGGCCATATATTCTTTTAAAGCATCATTTTGTAAAGTACCTCTTAATTTGCTGATATCAATATTTTTCTTTTTGGCTAATGCTATATAAAAAGCAAAAAGAATAATTGCGGGACCATTAATTGTTTGTGAAACTGAAATTTCTTCTAAATTTATACCGTCAAATAAAGTTTCCATATCCTCTAATGAAGATACATTTACTCCACAAACACCAACCTCACCAACGGATAATTCATGATCAGGGTCATAACCCATAAGTGTCGGCATATCATATGCTACTGATAATCCTGTTTGTCCATTCTTTAAAAGATATTTATACCTTTCGTTTGTTTTTTCTGGAGTACTGAAACCAGAAAATTGTCTCATTGTCCATAGTTTCCCTCTATACATATTTTTATGAATTCCTCTAGTATAAGGAAAGTGTCCTGGGTCAATATTATACTTATCTATATTATTGTTTGCAGAATAAGACTCTTTAAGCTCTTCACCGCTTATGCTTTTAAAACTTTGATTTCTTTTTGGCTTTTTAGTCATTTAGTCTCTTATAAAATTAAAAATATTTTCATATAAAGTTACTGAATCTAATCCAATTTCTTTTAATAAAACATCTCTAGGTCCATGATCTACAAATCTATTAGGAACACCTAGTGTTAAGATGTTTGTAGAAAAATTATTCTTAGCAGACCAATTAAGCACGCCTTCACCAAAACCGCCATCAATTACACCCTCTTCTATGGTGATAATTTTTGTAAATTTCTTAAATGCAGAACTTAGATAGTCAATATCCATTGGTTTAATGAATCTGCAATTCACGACTTCAGCAGAAAAATTGTTTTCAGCTAATTTTTTAGAAACCTCTAAACTTTTATGAACCATTGAACCAACAGCAAGAATGAGAACATCCTCGCCAGATTTTAAGACTTCCCAAGATCCTATGGATAATTTTTGAGGTGTTGAATTCTCAAATACTACTGATGACTCTTTTGGATATCTTATAGTAAAAGGTGTTTTTTTATTTAATGAAGCTGTATAAAGTAAATTATTTAATTCATTTCCATCTTTTGGAGCAGAAATAATAATATTTTGGATACATCTTAAATATGCAATATCTAAAACACCATGATGAGTAGCACCATCCTCGCCAACTAATCCAGATCTGTCCAAACAAAAAATAACCGGAAGATTTTGCAAGGATATATCATGGATAATATGATCAAAAGCTCTTTGTAAAAAAGTTGAATATATGGCTACAACTGGAATTTTATTTTCTGTTGCTAATCCACCACTAAAGGTCACTGCATGTCCTTCTGCAATTCCTACATCATAAAATCTATCAGAAAACTTTGAAGAAAAATTAACCAAACCAGTTCCTTCTCGCATTGCAGCAGTAATGGCTACAATATTTTTATTTTCTTTTGCAAGGTTGCACATAACTTCACCAAAAACATTCTGATAAATAGGTGCTTTTTCAGATTTAACATTTGAATCTGTTTTTCTTTCTTTTACGCCATGATATTTTATAGGATCATTTTCAGCGTAATCTAAACCTTTACCCTTTTTAGTAATTGTATGCAAAACCACTGGAGCATCTAATTCTTTAATTTTTTCTAGTATGTCTACGAGTTCAATAATATTGTGTCCATCAACTGGACCAAAATATCTAAAACCTAAATCCTCAAAAACTGTTGTTGGAAGAAAAAAATTTTTTGCGCTAGACTCTGCTTTTCTTAAAAAAGATTCAACTATATTTAAACTTTTAGGTAGTTTTTTAATTGTATTATAAATCCATTTTCTAAATCTATTATAATGTTTATTGGTAGCAATTTTTACTAAATAATTTCTAAACGCACCTACATTAGGACTTATAGACATATCATTATCATTGACAATTACAAGCAGTTGTTTTTTTATATTTCCAGCATTATTCATAGCTTCAAATGCCAATCCACCAGAAAGAGCACCATCTCCAATGATACTAACAACTTTAAAATCATCATTTTCTAAATTTCTACTTGCTGCTATTCCTAGCGCAGCTGAAATTGAGGTTGAAGCATGGCCAGCTCCAAAAACATCATATTCACTTTCCGATCTTTTTAAAAAACCACTTAAACCTTGATATTTTCGTATAGTTGGGAAATTATCATATCTTCCTGTAAGAATCTTGTGGGCATATGCTTGATGTCCTGTATCCCAAACAATTTTATCCCTTGGTGCATCAAAAACATAATGAACAGCTGTTGTAACTTCAATTGCTCCTAAAGTTGGTGCCAAATGTCCACCTATTTCATTGATTGTTTTTGTTATATGAATCCTAAGTTCATCACAAACGTCAACTAGATTTTCTCTAGGGATATCTTTAAGGTCATTAGGCTTTTTTATTTTGTTTATATAATTCATTTATGCTCTCTAAAACAAATATCATGTATTAAAGTTTCATTTAATAATTCTGGGTGGCATGTTATCCCTACATGCATTCCTTGCTTTACACCAACTATTTCATTTTTATAAGTTGCAAAAATTTCAACATCTTTTCCAACTTCTTTTATTTTGGGCGCTCTTATAAAAAGCGCTTTAGCATCTTTTGTAGATTTTAAATAATTAACTGATATTTTTCCCTCAAAAGAGTGTATTTGTCTACCATAAGCATTTCTTTCCATAGAAATATCCAAAAAACCAAAATTATAAACTCTTTTATCGTTAGCTTTTTTAGACATTAAAATAATACCAGCACAAGTACCAAGTATAGGCTTATGATTAGAAAAATCTTTAATTCCTTCAATCAAACTTTTATCTTTTTTAAATAATTTTGTAATTGTAGTTGATTCTCCCCCAGGAAAAATCAAACCATCTAAGCAATCAATATCATTAGATTTCTTAACCAGTCTGTAGTCTAGATTAAGTTTTTTGATGACTCTTAAGTGAGCATCAAAGTTTCCTTGAAGTGCAAGGACACCAATCACAATTAGTCTCCTCTATTTGAAAATTTTTCATCTTCTGGGATATCAGACATTAGAATACCTTTCATAGCGTCCTTCAAATTATAAGAAGCGCTTAAAACATCTTTTGCATTTTTATAATGTGTTACTGATTTTACAATTGCATGTGCTCTTTCAGATGGATCTTCGCTCTTAAATATTCCAGAGCCTACAAAAACTGTTTCAGCTCCTAGCTGCATCATCAATGATGCATCGGCTGGAGTAGCAATTCCTCCAGCAGCAAAATTAGGTACAGTTAATTTTTGATTTTTTGCAACTTCTTCAACTAAATCAAGAGGGACTCTATACTCTTCTGCTTTCAATAATAAATCTGCATTTTGAAGTTCAGCAATTTGAGAAGTTATCATTTTCATGTGTCTAACAGCTTCTACAATATTTCCACTTCCTGCTTCACCTTTAGTTCTAATTAATGCTGCGCCTTCATGAATTCTTCTTAATGCTTCTCCTAAATTTCTTGCACCACAAACAAATGGTGCCTTAAAAGGATGCTTATCTACATGCGCATATTCATCAGCCATCGTCAATACTTCACTTTCATCAATAAAATCTACTTCCAACGCTTCCAAGATTTGTGCCTCTGCAAAATGCCCTATTCTACATTTAGCCATAACAGGTATCGATACATTTTCTTGTATTTCTTTAATCATGTGAGGGTTGCTCATTCTTGCAACACCACCATCTTTTCTAATGTCAGAAGGTATTCTCTCAAGGGCCATAACTGACACTGCTCCAGCATCTTCAGCTATTTTGGCTTGCTCAACATTTGTTACGTCCATAATAACTCCACCTTTTAACATTTCTGCTAAACCAACTTTTACTTTAAATGATACTTTACTCATGAATAATTTCCTTTTCTTCTGTATTAGTTATTTCTTTGACTTTTTTAATTACTGATTCGATTATCCAATCTGGAGTTGAAGCTCCTGCAGATATTCCAACAGAATTTACATCACTTGATAGCCAGGTGGAATCAATTTCTGCTGCACAAGTAACTTGATATGTATTTTTATTTCTTTCTTTGCTTAGTTCCGTTAATCTTTTTGAGTTTGCACTTGTAAATGAACCAATAATAATCATCAAGTCTGTAACTTCAGACAGCTCTTTGATTTGCTCTTGATTTCTTTTTGTTGGGAAACAAATTGTATTAACAAATCTTAAATCAAATACTTTTGTCATTAGAATATTTATAATATCTTGGACATTTTCTATGGTTTGAGTTGACTGACTAACTATGCCGGCTTTTTTTGTTTTCCTTAAAGCTTTTGCTTCTTCGACAGAAGCTATAACTATTGGATCAGGAATTTGACTAGCAATACCTACTACTTCATCGTGTCCATGATCGCCAATAATTATTATTTTTCTACCCTCATTGTGGAGCGCTTTTACTTCATGATGAATTTCATGAACAAGTGGGCATGTAGCATCAATAATATTCATTTTTTGTTTTTCTGCTTTCTGCCAAACATTTTTTGCAGTTCCGTGAGCTCTAAAAAGTACAGGTTTATCGCTCGGAATCTGATCAAGCTTTTCAACTACTTTAACTCCCTCTTTAGCCAAATCGTCTACAACGCTTTCATTATGAACGATATCACCAAGCATGTAGACTTCACCATACTTTTTACTCATTTCATAAGCGCTGTTAACAGCATCTCTTACTCCAAAACAATATCCTGCGTCTTTAGCTATTATTATCTTCATTAAACTTATTTATGTATGTTGACATTAAATTTAAAACAGTTGATTTTACTTCTGAAAATTCTCCTTCAACTAATGCTGCTGCTGCAAAGGGATGACCACCTCCGCCCATTTTTTTGGCGATTTCATTAACTCTGTATTTACCTTTTGATCTAAAGCTAAGCCTTACTTTTCCTTGTAAATCATAAAGCATTAAAGATACTTCTACTCCTTTTATTCCTCGAAAAAAATCAGTAAATCCATCAAAATCTTGATTACTTCCATTTACTTCCTTAATCATATCATGATTGAGAGCAAACCAAACCAAATCTCCACCACAATCATAATTTAATTTTTGAATAACATTACCAAGAAGCTTCATTCTACTTTTAGACGAGTTTTCGTATATATTTTGATATATTTTGGAAATATCTAATCCTTGCTTAATTGCGTGAACTGCTATTTCATGGCTAATATCTGTTGTATTACTGTGCCTGAAAGATCCAGTATCAGTCAACACTGCAACATAAATTCCTAACATAATCTTTTCAGAAATTTTTGACTTGTCTACTTCAAATAGAAATGAATAAAGAATTTCGCCAACAGAGCATGCATCTGTATCGATATAATCATACGTAAATAAATCATTATCTGACTTAATATGATGGTCGATACTTAAAGTTTCAATATCATTTTCTTCAATCAAATATGCTATATCTCCAAGCCTATAAAAATCTCCTATATCCAAAATTAAACCTAAATCGGCACTCTTAATAAATGCAACAGCATCTCCATCAAGTTCTTTAAAAATATTTTTCTTATTCAAAAAATTATATACTTCAGGAAATGGAGAATGATTAACAATCATACAGTCTTTTCCAAGACCACATAAATATTCATACATAGCATACGCTGATCCCAAACTGTCTCCATCAGGGTTTATATGTGATGATATAAAAATTTTATCATGTTTATCAATTATGGATTGGATTTCAGCAAAATTCATAACTACCTCTTCCATGTAGTTTCAGGAATATTATTTTGTTTATTATAATATCTTGAAAGCACAAAAAAATAATCAGACAATCTATTTAAATACATTATTACCGGATTATTTACAAGAGAATCAATATACAGTTGAACAGTTGATCTTTCTGCTCTTCTTGCTACAGCTCTTGCAACATGTAAATTTGCTGAAAATTGATTGCCGCTTGGAAGAATGAATTCTTTTAAAGGATCTAAATCTTCATTTAAAAAATTAATTTGATTTTCTAATTCGCTAATCATTTCACTATTTACAATAGAATTGTCATTAAGATTCATCGAAATATGTCCACCAATATCAAAAAGATTGTTTTGAATTTTCATTAAATAGCTTGAAATGCTTGAATCATCTGAAACTGCTAAACAAACACCAATAACACTACTGAGTTCATCAATCTCACCTAGTGCATGAATTATATCATCTGATTTGAGAACTTTTTCGCCTTTAGCTAAGTTAGTTTTTCCACTATCTCCATTTCTGGTAGTAACCTTTGTAATTCTCATTATAAAATTCCTGAAAGCCATAAATGAGTAAGAATACTCATGACATAGCCAATAAAAATAACACCTGTCCACTTGAGATGGCTTGAAAATGTATAAATGCCTTTGGCCTGACCCATTAAAGCAACACCTGGAGCAGAACCAATAGAAAGAAGGCTACCGCCAACACCAGCTGTCAACGTAATTAAAAGCCATTGGTTTAGATCCATTGTTGTTGTATCATGCATCTGAATTACTGAAAACATAACAGGAATATTATCAATTAATGCAGATATAATTCCCATCAAAGAATTAGCTACAGTAAAACCAAGACCATCATATAATGTAGTATTTAATAAAGCTAGATAACCAATTTTTGAAAGTCCTGCTACGCACATTATTACTCCATAAAAGAACAAAAGTGTGTCCCATTCAGCCTGCGCAATCTGCTTAAAAACTCCAAAAGGCTGATCTGATCCATCTCTGTTAACTCTATTTCCAGAAGAATATGATCTTTTCAGATAATATCCGAAAAGCTGTAAGAAACTTAAACCAAACATCATTCCAAAGACAGGTGGAAGATTTAAAAAATTCTTGAAAGAAATCGCCATCATGATAGTAACTAAAAATAAAATACTAATAGTAATAGCTCCACGTTTTAAGATTACTGGAGGATTTTCAACGTCATCTGCAGAACCTGTAATAAAAAAACTCATTATAAAAGAAGGTATAATAAAATTCACCAAAGAAGGTAAAAACAGTTGAAAAAATTGAGTGAATTCAACATACCCAGCTTGCCATACCATTAGTGTAGTTATATCACCAAATGGACTAAATGCACCTCCTGCATTAGCAGCAACCACGATGTTAACACAGCTAATACTTGTAAAATTTTTATTACCTTTACCAACAGCTAGGACTACAGCACACATAGTAAGCGCTGTTGTAAGATTGTCAGCAATTGGAGATAAAAAGAAAGATATAAATCCTGTAATCCAAAATAATTTTTTATATGAGAAATCTTGATTGAGTAAAATTGAACGTAATTTTTCAAATACATTTCTTTCAGACATGGAATTGATATAAGTCATTGCAACTAGCAGAAACAACATCAGTTGATTAAACTCATCAAACGCATGCATAATTTCTTTTTTGACTGCATATGAATCCCCGGTTTGAACACCAACCCACGCTATCATTGCCCAAATTAGTCCTGCGACAAAAAGAACAGGTTTAGATTTTCTCAAATGAGTTACTTCTTCTGTCATTACAAAAGCGTATGCTATAATAAATAATATTATTGAAATAATTCCGACAGGATGATTTAATAATTCCATAGGCGATAATTTAAATACAAACCACTGAAATAATTATTAAAATCGTATAGTTTCCTTTATATTTGTGAATGGACACCTTACTACTAGTTTTGATTATTATAGCTTTATCAATGATAGCGATGAATGTAGGATTAATTTTAAAAAATAAACCTTTAAAAAAAGCTTGTGGAGATTCACCTGACGGCTGTGAAATATGTGGCGGTGAGCCAGAAAAATGTGAAAGTAATATCTAATTTTTAGGAAAGTTTTTAGAAAATTCTTTTGTAAAACTTCCGTCACTATCTACTTTAATAATTAATGACTCTGCTTGATCTATATCTTTAACAATATCATTCCCTAAATTTGGGTCCATTATATATAACATAGTTGACAAAGCATCAGCATCCATACAAGACTCGCTTGAAATCACTGAAACTGAACCGATATTCGACAATACAGGGTATCCAGTATTTGGATTTAATTCGTGATGAAAAAAACTATCGTTATCAAAATAATAGTTTCTATAATTACCAGAAGTGGCAATTGATAAGTTATTAAGAGAAATAATTAACTCAATATTATTATCAATATTATTAATAGTAGGGGTATTAATCCCAATTTTCCAATCTTTATTTTTTGATCTAGTTCTAATTTCTCCTCCAATTTCAATAAATAACTCATCATAATTTTTAAGAGAATTAAACAACTTATCAACTGCAAACCCTTTTGCAATTGAACTCAAGTCTATCTGAACTCTTGAGTCTTTTTTTCTTATTTTTAAGTCATCGATTTCTATTAAATCTTGTCCAATAAATGTCATAACACTATCAATTTCTGTTTTTGATGGTTTAGAATCAAAAATGGCTGGACCAAATCCCCATAAATTAACAAGTGGCATTACAGTAATATCGTATAATCCATCCGATAGCTCATAGTATTTAAAAGACTTTCTAAGCACTGTTTCAAAATCTTTAGAAATTGTAAACCATTCGGTTTTTTCTAAGCTATTAAAAGTTGAAATTTCACTTTCAACTATATAAGTAGACATTTGAAGATTAATATCTTTTAGAATTTCTTCAACTTTCAAATGAATGTCTTCAATTTCTTTTGAGCTATTGCTCATAGGAAGGAATTTTATATTGTAAGTTGTTCCCATGGTTCTTCCTGAAATAGATACAATATCATCTATATTATTTTTTGAGGATGAATCACAACTAACTATTAGAAAGAGAGATAAAAAGACTAATATTCTAGCCAAAATCATCATAAGCGATCATATCTTCTTCTACGCCTAGGTCCCATAGCATTTTTTGAACCGCACTAATCATCATTGGAGGGCCACATAAATAATATTCACATTCAGTTGGATCTTCATGATTTTCTAAGTGCATATCGTGCGCTACTTGATGAATAAATCCAGTTGGACCTTCCCAATTATCTTCTGGAAGTGGGTCTGAAAGAGCAACATGATATGTAAAGTTATCAAATTCTTCAGCTAAAGCCCTAAATTCTTCATCGTAAAACATTTCTTTTTCTGAACGTGCACCGTACCAGAATGATATTTTTCTTTTTGATTTTTCTGTCTTTAGTAAATGAAAAATGTGCGATCTTAATGGAGCCATACCCGCTCCTCCACCAATGTAAACCATTTCACGATCAGTATCTTTTATGTAAAACTCACCATAAGGCCCAGAAACAGTTACTTTATCTCCCTCTTTAAGATTAAAAACATACGATGAAGCAATCCCAGGAGGAACTGATGGATTATCAGGTGGTGGACTTGCAATTCTAATATTTAGCATGATAATATTTCCTTCAGCTGGGTGATTAGCCATTGAATAGGCTCTAAAAACAGGTTCATTATTTTCGGCCGTGTACTGCCAAACGTCAAACTTGTCCCAATCTGATGTATATAAATCTTGTATTTCGAAATTTTTATATTGTAGGTCCTTATAAGAAGGAACATCAATTTGTATATAACCACCAGACTCAAAATGTATTGGGTCATCAGCAGGTAACTCAAGAATCAATTCTTTAATAAATGTTGCTACATTTTCGTTTGACTTTACTACAGCATCCCATTTTCTGATGCTAAAAATTTCATCTGGCACTTGAATTTTCATATCATTTCTAATTTTAACTTGGCAACCTAGTCTCCAATTGTCTTTTTGGTCTGATCTTGAAATATAAGCTTCTTCAGTAGGGAGGATATCGCCGCCACCTTCTATAACTTGACATTTACATTGAGCGCATGTCCCTTGTCCGCCACATGCTGATGGCAAATAAACGTTCTGAGAGGCTAATGCATTTAGAACTGTTCCCCCAGTATCAACCTTAATTGATTTGTCAGAATCATTATTGATTAGTAAAGTAACTTCTCCTTGAGGAAGTAAAATATCTCCTAATACATTTAGTATAATCACCAAGAATAGAATGACTGACGAAAAAACAATTACACCTAATAAAATATCGCTCATTATAAATCAATCCCTGAAAAAGCCATGAAGGCCATTGATAATAAACCAGTTAACAACATAGCCATTCCAACCCCTTGAAGCCTAGGTGGGATATTAGAATATCTAATTCTATATCTAATTGATGCAAGAGCAACAATTGCTAGAAAAAATCCTACACCTGAACCAAAACCATAAACTATCGTTTCAGGTATTGTATACTCTCGCTCTACCATAAATAATGATCCACCTAAAATTGAACAATTTACAGCTATTAATGGAAGAAAAATTCCTAGACTGTTATACAATGATTGTGAAAATCTCTCCATAAACATTTCAACTAATTGAACCATTGCTGCAATAACAGAAATAAATACAATTAGTTTTAAAAACCCTAAATCTGTATCCTTAAAATCTTCACTAATCCATACCAAGGCACCTTTATCAAGAAGAAATTCCCATAAAACCCAATTGATTGGCGCTGTAATTGTCAATACAACCACTACGGCCATTCCAATACCTACTGAAGCATTGATATTTTTTGAAATAGCAAGAAATGAACATAAACCTAAAAAATAGGCCAATACGATGTTTTCAATAAAGACAGCTTTGGTAAAAATACTTAAATAATGTTCTAATCCAGACACTATGCTTCCTCCTCGATTCCAGCCATTTCTCTTTGAGCCCAAATGACTAACCCTAAAATTATAAAAGCTCCAGGAGATAAAACTAATAAACCTATATTTTCATATCCAGCTGCATACCATGATTCTGGAATACTCCAAAGAACATAGCCTGCTCCTCCATCTGGAAGAGTTATTGTACCAGCACCAAATAATTCTCTAAAAAATGAAACAATAATTATTATTAAACCGTAACCAAAACCATTACCCAGACCGTCTAAAAATGCTTTTGAGGGACCATTTTTCAATGCAAAAGCTTCTGCTCTACCCATTATAATACAATTTGTAATAATTAAACCTACAAATACAGATAATTGCTTACTCATATCATAGAGATATGCTTTTAGCAACTCATCAACAACTGATACAAGCGAAGCAATGACAGATAACATAATTACTATTCTTACTCTAGCAGGAATATAATCTCTGATTAAAGATAGAATGACATTAGATGAACATAAAACAAAAATAACAGCCAATGTCATAATTATAGCTTGATCAAGTCTAATTGTTACTGCTAGCGCAGAGCAAATTCCTAATACCTGTAAAGATATTGGATTATTAACGTTGATTGGATCGCTAATTATTTTTTTTGATTCTGAATTAAATAGTTCCATAATCTCTTATCTTATCTAATGTTTTTTCATATCTTAATAAATCTTCCAGAAGAAAATCAGAAACACCATCAGCTGTAACAGTAGCTCCAGATATTCCATCAACTTGATGAATTGCTGATTTATTAGATTTGGAATAATCAACTCCACCTTTGATGACGGTAATACTTATAATTTTTCCATTCTCATCTCTAATCTTTTTTGGCACATATGTGACTTCACCATTTGGCTCTTCAAGCGGGTGATTTACAAAGTTATCAGTAAACCATTTTTTTTCTACTTCTCCTCCAAGACCAGGTGTTTCTCCATGCTTATAAAACTGAATTCCTAATACTGAATCGGTATCTGGATTTAATGCGATGTATCCAAAAATTGTTGACCATAAGCCTTTACCAGCTATAGGCAATGCTATTCCTTCAATTTTTTCATCGTTCTTTCTAATGTATATTGGCAAAGTTTCTTCATTTTTTTCAATATCTACTTCTTCAATATTGCATTCTACAATATCACCTTCAACGTTAACGCATTTAGCATCAATATAGTTTTTAAAAGTTTGCTCAATACTTTCATTGCTCAAAAGTAAATTTTCTTCAAAATTTAAAGATCTTAGAATGGTTTTTTGGACATCTGCTTTGAGGTTTTGATCTTGCAGGTCTTTAACGCTATCTTTGGTGAAAGATAACATGACACCCAATACAAGTGTAACTATGAATACAAATCCAAGTGTATAATTATTACTATGCATTTCTTGCAAGCCTCATTTTAATATTTGATTGAATAACATAATAATCTATTAGTGGTGCAAACATATTCATAATTAAAATGGCTAACATTACTCCCTCTGGATAAGCGGGATTAATTGAACGAATAATAACAGTTAGCACTCCAATTAAAAATCCATAAATCCATCTTCCAGTATTAGTATGCGATGATGTGACAGGCTCTGTAGCCATAAATACCGTTCCAAATAGAAAACTTCCAATTAATAAATGTTGGAGAGGAGTAATAGTTAACATTGCATTGGAAGAAAATCCTGCTAAAAGATTGAATAAGAATGCAGTTAAAACCAAACCAATCACCGAGCTCATAATTATTCTCCATGAGGCAATTCCACAATAAATAAGGAATAAAGCTCCACCTATAATTAATACTTTATTTGTCTCACCAATCGATCCAGGAATTAAACCCCAGAACATATTCAGTAACGAAAAATCAAATTGCGTTGATGCTGCAAATAAATTTGAAGCTGTATCATACTCAACAGGGTTTGCTGGAATAGCTAATGCTGTTGCACCACTATAGCCATCAGGACCCACTGCCCAAACCTTATCTCCTGAAATCTTAGTAGGAAAAGCGAAATACATAAAGGCTCTAGCAGTTAATGCTGGATTAAATACATTTGTACCTACTCCACCAAAAATTTCCTTTCCTATAATTATACCAAAACTAGTTCCCATAAAAACCTGCCACAATGGAACATCTGGTGGCATAGTTAATGGGATTAATGCGCATGATACTAGAAATCCTTCATTCACTTCATGTTTTCTAATAATAGCGAATGTTAATTCACATATAGCACCGGCAACAAAAGTAACGATTAAAATTGGAAGCACATAAGTCAAACCAAATATAGTATTTGCTAAAAGACTTCTTTCAATATCTAGAGCTAAAGAATTTAGGTATCCAATATTGTATGCTCCGAATATGTAACAAGGAATTAAAGCAAGTACAACAAAGAACATGGTTCTTTTAATATCCATATTATCTCTAATATGAGGACCACTACTTGTTTGCTTGTTAGTTGAAAAGAAAATTGTATCAGCTGCTTCCCATACTGGATAAGCCCATGATAAAGGTTTTCCTTTTTCAACTAATTTTCCTGATTCAGCAAATATTTTTCTCAAAAAGTTCATAATTATTTATCAAAGTATATTGTATCTAATCCTTTTCTTATTATGGAGCCAACGTTTGACTTACTTGGGCATACAAATGAACAAAGTGCTACATCCTCTTCATCGCATTCATAAATTCCTAATTGCTCCATTTCATCAACATCGTTTGCCTCAATACTTCTTGCAAGTGAATTGATATAAATATCCATTGGAAAAACTTTTTCCCAAGCATCAACTGGTACAAAGGCTCTATTGCTTCCATTTTGCAAAGTAGTAAAATCATATGAATTTTTATTTGATCCAAAATATGCATTGAAAACACTGTATCTTGTTTTGCCTCCAGGATGCAGCCAACCAATAAATGGTCTTTCATATGACTCTTCAATAACAGAAAAAGTTGAATGATAGAATCCTAAGAATCTATCAATTTCTATTTTCTTTCCGGTTAAAACATTTCCAGATATTATTCTTACCTCATCCTGCTTTAGTGAGGATTTAAAACAATTAAATTGAATACCCATTCTTGATTTATAGTATGATGGATTAACTGCTGGACCAGCCACATTAATATTTAATGAGAAATCATATTCTCCTTTTGAAAACAACTTTCCAAGAATTGGTAGATGTGCACCTTGAACTGTCCATATAACCTCATTTTGATTTATGGGATTAACTTTGTTTAATATCACACCAACATTCCCTGATGGATGAGGACCTTCCACCTGTACAAGGTTCACAAAATCATAATCTGATAAAAATGCAAAATTACTTCCCCTAACTGCAACATATAAAGGTCCATCCGTTAATTTTTTCAATACTGATAGAGCTGAAACTATATCATCTTTTTTGTCATTTAATGAAAAAGAAAGGTCGCAAGCTAATGGAGATGAATCTGCTAAAGAAACAACAATACATTTAGGTTCATCATCTGGATTTACAACTTTATTAAAAGGTCTTTGAGTTATAAAAGGCCACATATTACATTTAGATATAAATTTTTTAATATCGGTTCTAGATGAAAGATTAAGCTCTCCAAATGAATCATTATTTTTTTCGCTCTCACTATCTACTTCAATAATGATTTCTTGTACAGCTCTTCTTTCGCCATAAACTATTTTAGAGATAGTACCAGAAGCTATAGAAGGCCACTTTACTTCAGGATTATTTTTATCAAAAAAAAGTGCATCGCCCATTGAAACTGAATCGTTTTCTTTAACGAGCATTTTAGGTTTAATATAATTGAAATCTAGAGGGGAAATTGATACAAATTTTGGATTGGACGCAGAAGAAAAATCTCTAGATGCTAACCCAGAAATATTGATATCATGCCCCTTTTTAATCTTAATTTTTTGCATCAACTCTTATGAATTTACAAATGTCTTAATTTGACAAGTGAAGGTACTAAAAAAGATTGTTGAGTTCTATAAAATTATTGCAAAAATATTATTTTTTTGCTTTCCACTCAAAATAATTTCCATTGTAAGATGATTTTGATTGCCATTCTTGAACTCTTGCTTCAATTTTTTTAACTACATCCTCATCAATATCATGAATTAATTCTATTGTTAAATCACCAACTGTTTTAGCGCTTACTCTTGAAGCTTTTATGTTACCCTTTCCAGTAATAGCATTACCCATTCCATGGACCTTATCTAAGTCTTCAAACTTCCCAGAATCTTGATCAACAATATTGTAAGTTGAACCGTCCATTGGTATTCCTTCAATTGGTTCAGGCAAACTTCCAATTGAACTAATAAAAGTGTTGCCATGTAGAATTTTATTTGAATTTTCTTTGGGCTTTAGCTTTCCATCTATTATTTCGTTCTCAATTACCTCTATACCATTTAATTTTTCTCCATCAAAAGATAAACCTACAGGCTGAGTACATTCGGCAACATTAAACAAAAACTTATCTTGCGTATTACTGAGAATTTTTCTTCTAGCCATTTTTCTCTTTTCAATCATCGCTTCAGGAGCATCTTCAGGAATAGTAGTAAGTGGCATATTTTCTATATTTCTACGATATACTAAGGTTGTACCTTTAATATTCAAGTCTTGATAGTTAAGACCATATTGTTCTAAATATTTTGGGATACCTTTGTGCTCCATTTCTATAATATCAAAATTATCAATTTTGGATTCAACTCTCTGTCTAACTAATTCTAATTGGGTTATCTTGCATACATCTATAGAAGCAAGCCCCCCTCCAATAACTATCGCATTATCTTGAATTGCTATTTCAGGACCGTTATAAGATGATTCGTGGTAATGATTAAACCAATACACAAAAGGATTTTGGTAATAAAAATTATCAAATTTTTCGATATCCGATATTGGAAAAGATCTATCTTTCCAAGCTCCATTGGCAAAATAAATACAACTCCATCCCATGTTATAAATCTCTTCAAATGAAACATCTTGACCTATCCTTGTAAGTGGGACAAATTCTACTAAGTCGTGAGATAGAATATCATCAATCTTAAAATATTCATTAATTCTTTGCTTTTCATGCCATCTAGGAAGTCCATCTTCTATTTTTCCGTAAGGCATTCTATTTTGATCTACGACGACACAACGAATACCTTCATCTGTAAGTTTTTTTACAGCTGTTGAACCTGAAACTGCTCCGCCTATTATTAATACTACTTTCATTCTTTTTTTTATTTATTAAATTTATTACGCATGAAGTTAATAAATAATTTAATAATTCAAATCATTCCTTTTTTGCCAAAATTTTTTGTCAAAATTGTTGCATCTCCTTACATAGCAGGTATTACTGACAACGAAATGCTTGATAATGTAAAAAAATTAAATGCTCAAGGATTTAAAGTAGCTATTGATATTTTAGGTGAGCATGTTCAAACTGAATCTGAAGCAAAAGAAATCACAGATAGATATGTATCAATTTATGATGAAATTTCAAAAAGAGAATTATCAGCAAACATTTCAATGAAATTAACTCATATTGGTCAAGATTTGGGATATGATGTAGTGAAAAAAAATCTTTACGATCTAGTAAGAGCAGCTAAAAAAAATAATAATTTTCTCAGATTAGATATGGAAAATGTTCCATACACATCTGAGACAATTCAACTTTACAAAGATATGTTTTTAGAATATCAAAAAATTGGCATTGTAATTCAAGCCTACTTACATAGATCTTTGAGTGATATTAAGGACCTTAGCAGTGAAAGCTTTAATGTTCGAATATGTAAAGGCATTTATGTAGAAGACCCAAAACTAGTTCTAAATGACTATCAAGAAATAAGGGATAACTATATTAGACTTGTTAAAGAGGCTATTAAGAAAGGGTCTTATGTTGGAATTGCGACCCATGATGAATATTTAATAGATACATTATGTTTATGGTTAAAGAAAAATGATATTGCAAAAAATAAGTTTGAATTCCAGGTATTACATGGAGTACCAATCCGTAAAAAACTTAAAAAATTAATGGATGATGGTAATACTGTTCGAGTATATCTTCCTTATGGAGACAATTGGTATGATTATTCTGTCAGGAGATTAAAAGAGAATCCAAAAATGGCAGGATATATAATCAAAAATTTATTTTCCTCAATTTTAAGACTTAGATAAATTTTTATATCTATAAATATATAGTAAAATTATTCCTGCGCAATTTGGTATTATTACTTCCGGAGAAGACCATGATATTCCATCGAAATGCATATCTGATAACGGCCAAAAAATTTTCACAGGAAAAAATTCTTTTGTATGAAATGGGAAGTCTAAAAAAATATGGAAAGGCCATGCTAACATAGGCCAAACTAGATTTTCTTTAAATTTTGCAACTACAGCAATTACAATAAAAGCAGTTATAAAACTATGAGATAAATTATCCATGAAAAAAAGCCAATCTGGGAATGGTTCAAGCTGTTTTAAACTTTCTAAAGTTGGTAACCCTCCATACTTTAAAGAACCGCTAAAAAATTTTACAATAAATAGAATTCCAAACGAAACGAGATCAGGCATTGCACCAAAAAAAATGGCTAATTTCCAATGTCCTCTAAAACCAAAAAGTCCATTTCCCCATAGCGCATGACTTAATGTGTCCACCTACTTTGCTAAAGCTCCCATAGGATCCCATGGCTTTAATGGAATTGCTTCTTCAGATTTAAAAATTTCATTTAATTCATCGGATATATAGTCTTTGTGAACGACAATTTCATAATTATACTCATCAAACCAATTATCAGTCATAATATGATATCCTTTATTACCGCCTTTTACGCCCCAACTATTTTCTACTCTCCATTTAACAGCATTTTGATTTTCATCTAAGTCAACACCTGTAAATAGCATAGCATGAGTCATTTGACTTTGACCATACTCTAGTCTTTCAGATTTATTCATTTTAAAACCTGTATCATAGAACATTTCATAGTCAAATAATTCAGTATCCATAACTCCTAAATCTCTGTGGAAATGCTTTCCAACATCGCAACCAAACCATACTGGATTATCATCCTTGATTGATTTAATGCAAGCATCCTTCATTATATTGTTCTCAACATTAAGATATCTAATTGCATTACCTTCCACCACATTACCCAAGTGCTCAACTGTATAAATCTTGTTATACTCTTTATCGCTCATAGGACAATTAATTAAACAAACATAATCATCAAGATTTAATCCAACATGTTCTTTGTAAAAAGATTGAGGAGTTAAATTTTCAAATCTGATAAACTTTTTATCCTTATCTCTGACCTGCCAATCAAAGACTTCTGGAGGAGTTCCAAGATGCATTGTTAACATTTTAAAAATTTCTTCAATCATTTGATTTTTGAGCTTATTTAAATCATCACCTGAACAACCTTCAGTAAATTTTTTACGTAAATCATGTGCATTTTCTCTTAATTTTCTTGATAGCATTTTATTCATTTCAGAAGATTGGCTTGAGGAAAATGATTCAGACATTTCAGATTGAGGTATTACACCATATTTCTTTATTAAATTAGCCCACATATCCCATTGACCACCATCTTCAGTTGGTGTTTGAAGCAAATGCATAATAATTCTACTATTAGATTTTTCTTCCACTGTAGAAAGAATCGATTCTAAAAAATAATTTGCTTTTTCTAGCTTATCCCAAAACATGAAATAACTTTGAGAAAATTGAAAGTCTTTCAAATTATGTTTTCTTCCTAAATAAATTCTAAAAAGATTTAATCCAGCAAAACCCCAACACCTACCACTAGATTTTTGATTAGTAGCCGGCATTTCTCCTGATACAACATGAGAGAATGAATGATCTATCTTTCTATATTTATCCCAATCCATGGATAGTTCACTAGAATTAGTTTTAATCATTGCATTTCTTACAACTTTTGTATGCTTATCTTCTGCAAGATTAACTCTTAGTTGTTTTATTTGTTCTGTTGATATTTTTTTTGACATTTTTAATTTCCTTTTTTTTAAGAACCTCTTTTTCCCCAAATCATTTTATTCTTTAGAGTGTCATAATAATTATAATCTTTAAAAGTAATAAATTTATAATGATGTTTAGCTTGAGACAATTTAACAGTTGATTGATTAGTAAATTTTATGATATTCTGCCCATCAATAATCAAGTTAAGGTTTTTTTCTGATTCAGCATTAAATCTAAATTCAACTTCGACATCAGGTGGCAAGACAAGAGGTCTGGAAGTAAGAGAATGCGGTGAAATAGGAGTTACTATAATTGAAAAAACATCAGGTTGGACAATTGGCCCGCCAGAAGATAAAGAGTATGCAGTGGATCCAGTTGGAGTACTTATTATAATTCCATCAGACTTATAATCACTTACATGCTGATTGTCGATATATAAAGATAAAGATGTTACCCTAAATGACGTTTCATTTTGAACAACAAAATCGTTAACTGCATAAAAAGAATCGTCATTGCTTGAAATTTTGGCAGATAGAACTAATCTATCTTGAATTTTAAATTCATTATTTTTTGACTGCCTCTAACTTATCGATTAACTCTTTTGGGGTAATTTGAGCTAAAAATCCTAAACCTCCTATATGAACTCCAAGAACAGGAACTGAAGGATTGGAAAAAATTCTGACACCAGATATAAGTGTACCATCTCCACCTAAACAAAGCAGGAAATCTACATCTGGTGGGTTTTGGGTTGAAAAGTATGACACATCACCATTGATGCTAATACTTTTCAGGCGATCGGCTAAATGAACATTTAAGTTATTTTCACTAGCCCATTGCAAAGCGTTTTGGACTAACGCAGGAACTTTTTCTTTTTCTGCATTAGCCCATATAGCAAAACTCTTGACTTGCATGTTAATTATTTATTTTTTTTCTTATGTCTATCTGCTCTTAAACGTTTTTTACGCTTATGAGTATTCATTTTTCTTTTTTTTCTTTTTTTACCGCAAGGCATTTATTGCTCCTTAGTATTCAATTAATTTTTCGTTTACAGTTTTTTTCATCAGCTTGGATGGTTTAAAAACTGGCACATATCTTTCTGGTAAGAAAATTGGATCTCCAGTCTTAGGATTTCTTGCCTTTTTTGGCAATCTATGCTTAACACTGAATGTACCGAATCCTCTTAACTCTATTTTATCATTACTACTTAATGCTTTAATTATTTCACTAAAAGATTCATTAAGTACAGCTTCAACCTCTACCTTTGTCAGGCCGGTGGCATTTGCTACATTATCTACTATATCCTGTTTAATCATTCAAAATAAATTGTTAGTTTTTGACCAGGGTAAATTGTGGAAGATTTCATACTATTCCAACTTTTAATTTTTGCAACAGTAGTATTATTTTTATTAGCAATCTTTCCTAAATTATCACCAGTCTTAACAATATAAACATTTTTCTTTGGAGTATCCTTAACTGGTTGCCCTTTTACAAATAAAGATAGCTTTTGACCAGGATAGATTAGGGATTTAGAGCCCATGTTGTTCCATTTTCTAATTTCGCTGGCCCTTGTATTAAATTCTTCAGCAATATGTCCTAGAGTATCGCCACTTTTCACAGAATAAATAATTTTTTCTGGATAATTTGAATATAGTCCACCTTTTACAGGAATTTTTAATCTTTGTCCTACAGATAATTTATTAATATTAGAAATATTATTTATGGTCTGTAAATCAGCAACCAACACTCTATACTTTGATGCAATAGATATTAAATTTTCACCTTTTTGAACTCTGTGCTCTACTTTTTGAAAAGCAAACTTTCTATCCTCTGGAATTTCATTAAATTTCTTTTCAAAAATATCTTTTTTTCCATAAGGTATGTTCAGTGAATATGGACCATTATTTGGCGTTGCAGGCTGTCTAAGCTCCGGATTCAATCTTTTTATAGTACTTAGCTTTGTTTCAGCAGCTTTAGCAATAACGGTCAAATCTGCACTTTTTTCAATTTTTACAACATCATACTTAAGAGGATTTGACCTTGGAATTTTAAAACCATATTTTTCAGGATTTTGTACAATTATTGCTGCAGATAAAAAATATGGTATATAATTTTTTGTTTCTTTAGGTAAAGAATACAGCTGCCAATAATCAGATGTTTCATGCAAATTTAATGCACGATTTAACCTTCCCCATCCTCCATTGTATGCAGCTAAAACTAAATACCAATCATCGAATTCTTTATAAAGATCTTTAAAATATTTAGCAGCAGCATGAGTAGATTTTATCGGATCCTGTCTTTCATCTATGTACCAATTTCTGTTTAAACCATACTCTTTTCCAGTTGAATACATAAATTGCCATAATCCAACAGCTTTAGCTCTAGAAATAGCTTTAGGGTCTAACCCTGCCTCTATCATTGAAACAACTATTAACTCTTCTGGTAAATCATATTCATCTAAAATCGGTAAAATAATATCTCTATACTGAACATATCTATTCAACCATATATTAAATCCTTTTCTTCCTTTTCCTTGAAAATATCTGATATAACTTTCAACTTGAGAATTTGTAACAAGAGGGATGTGTCCTTCTCTATCATCAATAATTGTAAACTTTGTTAATCCCATCTCAACAGATTCATTTTCTGAAGTAAATGCTTCAATATCTCGTCTAATTAAATCTGCTGTTAAAAACTGAGTTGAACTATCTATGGTATTAAGTCTCGTGGTATAAATCTTGACAAAATCTGTTTGAAATTTTTCAAATTCAATTTTATCTAATTCTTCCCTAACGCCTAACTGTTCAACGTCAGACATTAGGTCAAATACTTTTTTAATATTATATACTACTTCAACGGTGTCTAAGTTTACATCTGCAATAATAGCATCAGATAAAAACTGTTTTGCTTCGTCAAGAATAGATGTTATACGGTTTGATGTTCCTAAAAAAGAAATATCATCTGTATTCATAAATGGTTTTTTTGGCTTTTCTGAAAGATTTTGACCAAAAATTGTAGAGCATATTACTAAAATAATTATTATATATTTTTTTGTCATAAAGTCGTGAAATTATTTGTAATAAATCTGATAATCAAGTGAGTGTTTTTATTTTACCAATGTAATTTGAGCTACTATAACCTTCATGAAACTGAAGTATCTCCACTTTTCCACCATTTCTAATTACGATATTTGAACCTACAATCTCCTCAATTTTATAATCACCACCCTTAACGAGAATATCTGGCAGTATTTCTTTTATCAGATTTCTGGGCGTTTGTTCCTCAAATATTAAAACTAAATCAACAGAGGTTAGTGCCATTAATAATTTTGCTCTATCTTCAAAGATATTGATAGGTCTATTTTTACCTTTAAGCTTCTTAACGGATTGATCTGAATTCAAACCAACAATTAAATAATCTCCTAACTCCTTTGCCATTGATAAATATCTAACATGCCCAACATGTAATAAGTCAAAACATCCATTAGTAAAAACTATTTTTTTTGATTCTTTTTTCAAAGCACGGATATTTTCTAAATTATTTTTAATTATATATTTCATGTCAAGCTCTTATCATTTTTTTAATATTAGTTTTGGTTAAATTTGTTAATTCTTCTCTTTTTTCATAAGAAAAATTTTCTGGATTAATAGGTTTACCAAATTCTATAATAATTGTACTACTAGAAAAATCAAATAATTTTTTTTGAGACCACTTAAAGCTACCAGATATTGCTACTGGTACAATTGATATTTTTGTATTTAAACTTAACACGCTAGCTCCTTTTTTAAATTCTTTCAAACTTCCATCTTTTGTGCGTGTGCCTTCTGGAAAAACTGCAATAGATCTTGGATTTTTTTTAATATCAATGCTAAGATTGTGCATTGATTCAATCGCACTATTACTATTTTTTCGATCAACAAATATAAATCCAGCTTTATCTAAGATAGATTTAAAAATAGGGATCTTGCTTAATTCATTTTTCGCAATAAATACTGTATATCGGTTTGTTGCAATTAATAATAAAGGAATATCAATTAATGAAGCGTGATTTGCTGAAAATATATAATTTATATCGCTCGACAAATTATTTTCACCTTTGACAATAAGCTTGATATTAAAAATTAAGGATAAAGTCTTGCCCCAAATAATTCCAAAAAATTTAAAAAGATTCTTTCTTCCTGAAATTGAAATTACAATAAATGAGCTAAGCCCAAAAAGAAGTGTCCATAAAATGAGATTTAAATAAATCCATATTATTCGCAATTATTTTATCTCCGATTTTCCTATGAAAGGTTGTAGACAGTCTGGAATACTTATAGTACCATCTTCATTTTGGTGAGTTTCTATAAAAGCTGCAAAAATTCTTGGAGTTGCTAAGCCTGAACCGTTTAATGTATGAACAAAGTCAAGCTTACCATCATTATTTTTATATCTAATATTTCCTCTTCTAGACTGAAAGTCTTCAAAATTGCTACATGATGACACTTCTAGCCATTTTTTCTCTCCTGGCGACCACACTTCTAAATCAAAACATTTAGCTGCAGCAAAACTTAAATCGCCTGTACATAATTCAATTGTTCGATAATTTAACTCCAATAATTCAAGAATATTTGTTGCTTGCTTAACCAAAGACTCTAATTCTTGATAAGAGTTTTTAGGTTCTACAAATTTTACTAATTCAACCTTATTAAATTGATGCACTCTTAGAAGGCCTCTTGTATCTTTTCCATAAGAACCCGCTTCTCTTCTAAAGCAGCTTGAATATCCAAGATAATATTTTGGCAAATCTTCAACTTTTAAAATATCATCCTTATGAATATTTGTTAAAGATACTTCAGCAGTTGGAATTAAGAATAAATTATCTTTTTCAATATGATACATATCTTCAGAAAATTTTGGTAGTTGACCTGTTGTAATTGCAGATTCAGGCTTGACTAAATATGGAGTAAAGAATTCTGTGTAGTTGAAGTTTTTTAGATGATAATCTATCATAAAGTTGATTAAAGCTCTTTCTAATAAAGCGCCATCACCTTTATATAAAGGGAATCCACTACCAGAAATTTTAGCTGCTACTTCAAAATCGAGGATGTCTAGCTCTCTACCAAGCTCAATATGATCTTTTATTTCAAACTTAAAATCTTTTTTGGTTCCATGTTCAGAAACTATAACATTATCTTTTTCAGATATTCCATCAGGGGAAGTTTCATGAGGAGTATTAGGTATCTCCAATAAAGCATTTTTTAAATTAGATGAGAGCTCTCTTTGTTCTTTTTCTAAATCTTTTATTTTATCAGACAAAGTTTTTAAATCTTTAAAAACAAGCTCAGCAGATTCTCCCTTAGATTTCAAAATACCTACTTCTTTAGACTTGCTATTTTGTTCAGCCTGAAGATCATTAAGCTTGGTAGTTAAAGACTTTAGATCATTATCTAGGCTTAATATATTATCAATCGATAAATTCTTATCTTTTCTAATAAGCGATTTTTTTACGGCTTCGCTATTTTTTCTAATTTTTTTAATGTCTAACATTTTATTAATTTACTCAATTAATCATATAAATTAACATTTATAGTATCAATTAATTTGCTTCCATTCATAATATTTATTAGATATTCTCCATATTCTTGAAATTGTACTCCACTAAAATAGTATCCTGAAATTGGATTATATAACAACTTGAAATCTTCTATTATTTGTCGATCTTTGAATATTTGAGCACTTAAATTTTGTATATCGCTATCAAGAACATTTGAATATCCGTATAATAAAAGCTGTTTATCGATTGTATTATTTTTACTCCCAAGAAAAAAAGAATACTTTACATCGCTATCCAATAAAATCCACTCAACTGTTTCCCGAAAATCTTCTAAATTATTTTTTGATAAATTATAAAAATCATCTGTCAAAATAAGTGAAGATTTAAAAGAGTCTTTAGAAAATCTTGTAAATCCTTGTAAAGCTTGAAGCTCACTCTCATTTTTTAATTTCAAACCAAATATTGGCAAAAAATTTTCTAGTGAAACGAAATCTTTTTCAAGATTAGAATTAATAATTAGCGAACTTTTATCACTATAAATTTTCTTTAAAAAAAGTTTAAGCCACTTATCTGATACTGGTTTGATTGGAAAGTTATCTAGAATAATAATATCATAATTATTAAACCAGAAATTTGTTATATCAAAATCCCCATTTAGCGGATTAGGATAATAATGCGAAAAATCAGCATTAATATTATCTAGAATAAATGGAGTATAAAAATTTAATTTTCCAGTCAAAATAGCGACTTTAGGCTTTTGAATTTTTAAAGAACTTCTAAAGGAATATCTATTGTTAGAAATATCTTTTTCAGAATTTATAGCAGAGATACTAATCTCAAAATCTTTATTGAAGTCTATATTGTCAGAAATAAGAAATGATTGAGAAATATTTGATTTATTTTTTTTTAAAAAAACTTCGCTCGATGCAACTAAATTGTTGTCATTTGTTAATGCTATTTGAACATTTCCTTCTCCATTAATATTCAAAATTTCAGTATCAATATAAATTGAATTTTTATCATATTGATTTGGATATATTATGACATTTTCAATTGATACATCTACACCCTCTTCAAACGTCTCAAGCTTGATCTCATTTTCAATTTTTTTTTCTTCAATCTTATCTTCATTGATATTTAAAGATAAAAAATTAATGTAGATTGCTGAAGCAATAGCTACAAAAATAGATATGCCAAACAAATAAGATTTTTTTAGAAGCATGACTAGTACACCATTCCTCTCGAATAAGCACTAAAATCTTTTTTTAAATCAACTTTATTATTTTTGATTTTATGCTCTGCTAAATAAGCTATCATATCTGCATTGTCAGTGCAATACTTCATTGAAGGATAAATAATATTTTTATCTAGCTTATCCAATTTTTCTCTTAAACGTTTATTAGCAGCAACTCCGCCGCAAATTATACCAGATTTAATTGAATAACTATCCATAGCCTTATTAAACTTGGCAATTAATGTATCTACTAATGCTTCTTGATAGCTGGCAGCAATATCATCATAATTATATTTATTTTTATTAACGCAATTTATCAATGAAGTTTTAAGACCACTAAAACTGAAATTAAATGACTGATCATTAATCATCGGCCTAGGAAAATTAATTATGCTCTTATCTCCTGAAATTGATAGTTTTTCTATTTCAGGACCACCGGGATAATTTAAATTTAACTTTTTGGCTCCTTTATCAAAAGCCTCACCGCATGCATCATCTAATGTTTCGCCAAGAAGTTCATAATCGAACATATTTTTTACCAACCAAAGTTGAGTATGTCCTCCGGAAACTAATAAGTTAATAAATGGAGGTTCGAGCTCTTCATGTTCTATAAATACTGAATTCAAATGTGCTTCTAAATGATTTATTGGAATAATTGGGATATCTAATCCGAATGAAATACCTTTAGCAAAACTTATTCCGGATAATAATGAGCCCATCAATCCAGGTCCATTTGTTACTGCGATAGCGTCAATATCTTTTAGTTCAATATTTGCATCTTTTAAAACTTTTTTTGTTATGCCAGGAAGATATTTTTCATGTTCTCTTGATGCAATTTCAGGTACAACTCCTCCATACTGTTGATGTATAGATTGTGTTTTAGTAAAACTTGATAGAATTTTAAAGTCGCTACAAAGAGCGACTCCTGTTTCATCGCAAGATGTTTCTATTCCAAGTATAATCAATTAATTTCTTTAATGACTAGAATCTCTAAATTGCTTGGAGATAAATCTTTCCACTCTATTAGATATTCCGGTAGATTAATCTTAGGTGAATAAAATTGTTTATCAGAATTCCATAATGAAAAATCAATTACAACATCAATATCAGTTGGAAGTATATTTGCAATTTGATCGAGGCCTCCAACAATTGTTAATGCAACTGTTGCAGGATTAACAAAAACATTTACATCGTTTGGCTTATTGATAAGCTGAACTGGAATACCTGTTACAATAGTTTCGCTAATTGGTTGAACGTTAATAAAACCAGTAACCTTTTTAGGATCATAATTGACAAGCTTATTTGGATTTAATATTGACCAATCATCTTCAACAGAAGAGATTAAATTTAATAATGTATCTTTCTCAGTTTTTACAAATTTAATAGCATTTACAGCTTCTTCAGGTCCACCAATACTAATTGAATCAGGAGTAAAAATTCCTTCTAAAGCAATATACCCAGGTTCTGTAAAACTAAGTATTTGTGATTTAATAGGTACTTTTTTAACTAGATATCTTTGAAGCTTAATTTGAACATTTCTTGGAGATAAAACTTCAACAAATTGAAGATCTAAAGCTTCAGGTAGCACAATTTTTTCTGGATTTTCTTTGTAATATGAATCGAGTTCAAAATCATATTCGTCAGTAATACTACTTAAATCAATTACAGCTTTAAAATCTTCTTCATAAAAACTATTAAAAAGTCTTAACCAGATAAAAGATCTTCCAGTGCCTTTCAAAGTAACAAATATTCTCTCAGGGACTTCTTCTTTATATGTTTTTTGCTCTTGAAGATTTCTAGCTACCAAGGGAATATTAGTATTCACAGAATATGTGTCTTCACTTTTAATGAAAAACCAAAAAACAAAAGCTATTAAAAAAGAGTATGAAACTCTTTTAAATTTTCTGGTATTAATCGTTAACATTTGTATCATCAAGCATCAAGGTAATATTTTTATCATCAGCTTTCACCTCAACTACAAGCACATCTAAGTTATCACCCTCATTAAGTGAACCGATAACATCTTTTTTTTGTTCCTTAGATATTTTGCTCATAGGGATAAAACCTTCAATATCATCTTGTAACTTAACAATAACTCCTGAATCATTCATCCTTTCAAATGAACTTAATAATTTATCACCTGAATTAAATTTTGATTCAATATCGGACCATGGATTTTCAACTAAGTCTTTAACACTTAATAGAACTTTCCTTTCTTTTTCAAGAATATCTAATACTGTATATTCAAGAGTTTCACCTTCATTTACAAATTCTTTCGGATGAGATGGATTTTTTGTCCAATGAAAATCTGTGGTTCTTACAAACCCTTCTAATTCATCTGTTAATGAAACAAAAGCTCCAAATTTAGTAACCTTATTAACAGTACCAGATTTCTTGTCTCCAATCTTAACATGGTCGGTAATTGTTTTCCATGGATCATCAGAAAGCTGCTTGATACCTAAGCTAATTTTTTGCTCTTTTGCATCAACAAATAAAACTTTTGATTCAATAGAGTCACCAACTTTGTAAGTATCTTGCAAATTTTGAACATTTTTTGTCCAAGAAATTTCAGATATATGAATTAAGCCTTCAATTCCTTTTTCAATTTCAATGAAAATTCCATAATTCATAATACTTACGATATTGCCTTTTACAACATCCCCAACTTTATATTTATCAGGAATTGTTTCCCATGGATTATCTACAAGCTGTTTTAACCCAAGAGAAATTCTAGATGTCTCTTTGTTAAAATCAATAACTTGTACAGTAATTTCGTCACCAATAGATACTATTTCTGATGGATGATTGATTCTTCCCCATGAAAAATCTGTTATATGAATTAAGCCATCAACTCCTCCAAGATCAACAAAAGCACCGAAATCAGTAATATTTTTAACGACACCTTGCAATGAAGCTCCCACCTCAATTGTTGTCATTAATTCCTGTCTTTTTTCATTCAGAGATTCTTCAAGTATAGCTTTTCTAGAAACCACTAAATTTTTTCTCATTTCGTCAACTTTAACGATTTGAAAATCAAATTCTTGATTAATTAAATCGTCAAAGTTTTTAATTGGTTGGACATCAGCCTGAGAACCTGGTAAGAAGGCTTGTATAACTCCAAGATCAACAACAAGACCACCCTTAACTCTTTTAATAACTTTACCTTTAACTGGCTCAGCATTATCGCAAAAATGTTTCAATTCATCCCAACGTTTGATAAAATCTGCTTTATATTTTGAAAGAGTAATATTACCATCAGTATCTTCAAACTTTTCTAAAAATATATCAATGTTAGAACCAATTTCTGGAAGATCTTTATTGTCAAATTCTGAACGATTAATTAATCCTTCTGACTTAAATCCAATATCCACCATTACATCGCTGTCACTAATTCCTATCACTTTTGCTGATATAATCTGATTTTCAGAAATATCATTGAATGTTCCTTGATATTCTTCGGACAATAAATCCTTAGAATCATCTGAAGAATTAGCATCATCGGTAAATGATATTCTTTTGATATCAGCAAATAAGTCCTTACTTAAATAATCTTTAATTTTTTTAATTGAGGTTATTTCTTTGACCTCTTTTGTATCTACTTCAGGTGCAATTTCAACAGATTTTTCTTCTGTCGCTGTTTCTACTTCAACACTCTCATCTGCTACAGTTTCTTGAATATTTTCTACTTCTTTGGTTTCTAATTTATCGTTCATTTTATCTCTCTATGTGTTTAAGAATTTGGTTTACTTGCTCTTTAATTGAACATTCTGAGGTGTCAATTATTATAGCACCATCAGGTTTTTTTAATGGAGATAGTTTACGATTACTATCGTACTTATCTCTTACAATCAAATCCTCTTTAATTTTGTTAATATTTTTGGCTTCATTTATTTTTTCAAAATCAGCCAACCTTCTTTTTGCTCTAATATCATAATCTGCGGTTAGATAAAATTTATATTTTGCATCAGGAAATACTACAGAACCTATATCTCTTCCTTCAACTATAAAATTACCTTTTTCAGTGGTAGTCCTTTGAATAGAAACCATCATTTCTCTAACTTCTTTCAAAGCGCTTACTTCACTTACATAGCTAGTAACTTTTTGATTACGAATTTTCAAGCTAATATCTTTTTCATCAAGGAATAAAATCATTTCATTTCCAGATAAAAAATCAATTCGCAGATTCATGGCTTTAAGTGATTCACTTATGTTGCTAGATTTTTGCAAATCTACCCCTTCAGCTAAAAAATAGAACGTTACTGCTCTATACATTGCACCAGTATCAAAATATTGATACCCTAGCTCTTTAGCTAACTCTTTAGCAGTTGTTGTCTTACCAACGCCTGCGGCTCCATCAATAGTAATAACCATAAAAATGCTCAGAAAGTTAGTTTTTCTTTAGACAAATACCAAGATGTTTAAGATTATACTATTTTGACTGCAAAGTTGATAAATATCTAAGCTCTTTTTTTGAAAGTAATCTCCAGCTACCAATAGGTAAATTACCTAACTTAATTTCTCCGATTCTTAGCCTTTTTAAAGAAAATAGATTCAAATCTAGAAATTTAAAAATTCTTCTAATTTCATTTTTTTTACCCTGTTTTAAAATTAGTCGTATTTCTACTTTTCCTTTATGTTTTTCTTGAGAAGTTATTTTTGCTTTTCCTTTTTGACCTGAACCTATAAAAATTCCTTTTCGTACCTTATTTATAGTCTTATCATCAATAAATTGATCTGAAATTGCAATATACTCTTTCTCAATCTTATTTTTTGGGTGCATTAAAAATTGTGCCAAATTACCATCATTGGTTAATAGTATTGCACCAGTAGTATCCATATCTAGTCTACCTATATGATTAAGTGGAGGCTTTTTCGGAATTAAATCAAAAATTGTTTTTCTATTCTTTTCATCAGATTTTGTAGATAGGTATCCAGTTGGCTTGTTAAGTAAAATAGTTGTTAATTCTGAATTAAGTTTAATTTTTTGATTATCTAATCTCACATCATCATTAGTTTTAATTTCAAAAGAAGGATCGAGGATAAGTTTCCCATTCACAGTTACCATAGCTTCTTTAACAGCATCCATTGATTTTCTTCTGGACAATACGCCTGAAGACGATATCGCTTTAAATAGTTTCATATTATGATAAGGTATCAGATTCGACTAATTCAGAAACTTCGTCTGGTGTTGGCATATCTTTTAAGTTACTTAAACCAAAATGTTTTAAATAATCGTCAGTTGTTTTATACAATAATGCCTTACCGATAGTATCTTCTCTACCTTGAATTTTGATAAGATTTTTAGACAAAAGATTTTTGATAACGCCCTTGCAATCTACGCCTCTAATAGATTCAATATCAATTCTTGAAATTGGTTGCTTATATACAATGATCGCTAATACTTCTAATGCTGCATTTGATAGCATAAGTTTTTTTGAAGGTATTAAATTAGAAATAAAAGGTTCAAACTCTTTTTTACTAACCATCATAAATCCACTTCCTATAGCTTTAATATAAAATGAACTTTTTTCATACAAATTATTAAGATGCTTTACTTCATCATCGAGACTTGGAGGATTGTCTTTTCCAAACACTTTATTAATATCTTTTTGCTCTAATGGCGTAGTTGAAACAAAGAAAAGTGATTCAATAATCTGTTGATTTTTTGTCATGCTTCAGCAATATTTAATTTGATTTCGATATCTTGAAATATTTTCTTTTGAGTACATAAAATTTCTGATTGTTTTATCATTTCTAATAGCGCAAGAAATGTAACAATTATTTCTATTTTTGTTTCAAGTTTTTTAACTATTTTTTTTAGCGATACAACTTTATTTCCCTTAAAACTTTCAATAATAAAATTTTTTTGTTCTTTGAGCGAAACTATTTCTTTATAAATTTTAAAAGAATCTTGGGCAGGAGCATTGTCGATAGCATCCTTAAAAATCTTAGAAATATCAAATAGACTAACTTCTTTTAAAAAATCAGATACTTCAGGTGATTGATCGTAAACAACCTTAGCAGATGACCTAAAAAATGAATCTTTATTATCTTCATGAAGGTTTTTAAGCTGATGTGCAATATCTCTATATTTCTTGTATTCAATCAATTGAGCAACTAAATCAATTCTTGGATCATCGATATCTAATCCTTCTTCATCAATTTTTCTTGGTAAAAGCATTTGAGTTTTAATTCTAAGTAACATAGAAGCCATAAATAAAAATTCTCCTGCTATAGATACGTCTAATTTTTTTGCTTCATCTATAACCTGAATGTATTCATTTGTGATATCTGTAATTGGAATATCATAAATATCAATTTTATCTCTTTTAATAAAATAGAGTAGTAAATCTAATGGGCCTTCAAAATTTTCTAGTCTAATATTAAACATTTATAATAAACCGGTTGCGCGTTTTACATGGGATAATGTTTCACGAGCAATGTTTTGAGCTTTTAGTTTTCCTAAATTCATTAGCTCATTTACTTCATCTTTGTTGGAAAGTAATTCATTTTTTCTAGATCTTTGATCAGCAAAATAATTTATAATGATATCAACCAGTTCTTTTTTGACTTCCATATACTTTAAACCAGGAGTATTATATCTATCATGCAATTCTTTTTTTGATTCAATATCTAAAAAAAGAGAATAAATTTTGAAAAGAGGAGTATTTGTGTCCTTTGGTTCATTTAAACCTGCTGAATCAGTTACAATATTCATGACTTGGTTGTTAATTGTATCATGGTCCCCGAAAATTGGTATAGTATTGTTATAAGATTTACTCATTTTTTGATTGTCTACTCCAATAATTATATCATTAGTATTATCTATTTCAATTTCAGGTATTGTAAAAATATCTCCAAAAAAATTATTGAATTTTATTGCAATATCACGAGTCATTTCTAAATGCTGTTTTTGATCTTTACCAACTGGGACAACATCTGCGTTGAAAAGTAGGATATCTGATGCCATTAAGATTGGATAAGAGAAAAGCCCCATATTTGGTTTAAGCCCATTTGCGATTTTATCCTTATATGAAGTAGATCTTTGCATTAATCCAACTGATGAAAAGTTAGATAAAATCCAAGCAAGCTCTGTTACTTCTGGCACATGTGATTGAATCCAAAAAGTTGATTTTTCTGGATTGATTCCAAGTGCCAATAAGTCAATAAATGCTTCAGAAGTATTTTTTTCAAGCTCATCTTTATTATTAATAGATGTTAAAGAATGATAGTTAGCAACAAAGCAAAATAAATCTGAATTAGATTGAAGGGATATCATTCTATCGATCATACCAAAATAATTTCCGATATGTAATTGCCCTGATGGCTGAACACCACTTAAGATTCTTTTATTCATATTTTAATTTTTATTTTGAAAGAGGTAGTCTTTCCATCCTTCATTTCTTTGACTAATATATTGATTATAATACATAAATCTATTTGGTTTTTTTGGGATTTTCATCAATTTCATTTCAGCTTCATATGGAGTTCTATTCCCTTTTTTTGAATTACATGGCGAACATGCAATAATTAAATTTTCCCATGTATCTTGCCCACCTTTTTGCTTAGGGACAATGTGATCAATGGTTAAGCTTGATTTTGAACCGCAATATTGGCAACATGAATTATCTCTCATTAGTAAATTTTTTCTATTTAAAACTATATCTAAGCTATTAAAGGATACATATTTTTTGAGCTTTATTACACTTGGAATCTTCATTTGTAAAGAAGGTGAATGAATACGTTCATCATAATTCATTAAAATATCAACCTTATCAAGAAAATATAGGCAAATAGCTCTTTTTGAACTACATACACCTAGTGGTAAATAACTAGCATTTAAAATTAATGTTAAGCTGTTTAAACGATTAGATTGATATTTTGACATATATTAATTTAAATAAATAATCGTTTACATTTGATAAAATAAACTTTAAAGTTTCTTAACAATTGTAGGGAATAAAGTTCAAATCTTTAGCAGTCCCCGCTACTGTAATTACTGAGGTTTAATAAAATCCATTCTACAATGTAGGAGAAGGAATTAAACTGTTTTAGGTATAAGCCAGGAGACCTTATTTGTTAAAAATATAAACAATAACTTCGGAGGAAAGTATGATACAAAAATCATATATACTGTTTGCTATACTTCTCACCAATCTTCTTGGACAATCTTTTTCTGGTGTAATAAAAGATATTTCAGGAGAACCAATCTCTCATGTAATAATTGAAGAAATTAATGCAAATTTAGAAAATACAAATTGGACTATGTCTGATGAGAATGGTGGATTTATAATTAACGTTAACAATGAATCTGATGTACTATTTAAGAGAATTGGATTCGAAAACCTAATTATCAAACCGAATGAAAGATTAACTAAATATGTTACAATGCTTTTTGATAATATTTCACTTGAAACAGTGGATGTTTATGGAAGAAATAAAAATGAATATTTACGAAATAAAACTTCTTATAATAATTTAGGAACTTATTCTAGAGGAGGATCTTTAAACCAAATACCTTCGTTAGAAATGAGAACATACGGAGGTTATGCCGGCGTGACATCAGCTTCATTTGATGGAGGCTTTGCTAGGCATACTAAAGTACTTTACAATGGAGTAGACTTAACAGATGCTATGAATGGACAAGCAGATCTTTCTACTTTGCCATCATTTGCTCTAAAATCTATAAACTACAGACTTAATTCAGGAACTAAGTATGGATCAGGATCAATTGATGGATCGCTTAATATTAATAATAGCATAGAAAATAATAACGTTTTCTATGGGACTGGAGATTATGGATTTTCACAATTTGGGGCCAATTATTCTATTGATAGAAAAACATCAAAAAGAAATATAGTTTTTGGAAAAACATCTTACGATGGAGATTTTAAATACGAAGATGCAACCGGCAAACAAGTTAAAAGAGTTAATAATTATTTAGACCAATTTTTTATGGCAATGGATAGACAATTTGTTATTAGCGATGATTTTGTCGTTAATATATTCACTTTAAAAACAGAAAATATACGAGGAGCATCAGGAAGCACTAGCTTTCCATCCCCTAATGCAACCAGAACTGATGATTTTGAATTATTTGCACTATCTTTCAATAAGTTCTTTGATAAAGGTTTTTTAAAAATACAAATGAATCGTTCAAGCAATGATCAGGTTTATGATGACTCTAATGCATCTTTTCCTGTTTTTAGTGAACATGATTTAGATTACACTTCTTTTGGATTAACAGGTAAACAAATCATAACTGAATCACTTAACTATGAAGTTTTGTTTAATCAAAAAACCGAAAGAGTGGATAGCAGTGATTTAGAAAAACGCGAGCTTAAAACAACTTCATTATCATTAACTGGTAATTATGTCAATCTTGAAAATGATTACAAGATATCACCATCATTACGATTTGATTCTAGAGAAGAAAATGAGAAATCAACGTTTAATCTAGGGTTTGAAGCGCTGAATCAATTTAACAAGACAACTAGTTCTTTTGATTTTAATTTAGATATTGGATCCTCATTTCAATTTCCAACAATGAACGATTTATTTTGGCCAGATGGATTATATAGCGGAGGAAATCCAGAATTAAAACCAGAAGAAAGTGAGTATATGGCTCTTTCTGTTTCCAATCAATCTTTATTAGGAAAAATAAAATTAACTGCCTCATTCAAAGATTATAAAAATTTAATATTATGGCAGCCTAATGAATCCTTTAAATATGTTCCAATTAATGTATCTTCCGCTGAAAGAACATCATACAATTTGCAATACTTGAAAGAGTTTGATAGAGTTCAAATGCAATTAACATACAATCTTTATGACTCTTTAGATAAAGACATGGACGAAAAATTACTGTATGTTCCTGATAGTTCAGCTAGCTTATTATTTACTTTCAAACAAAATAGCTCTACAAACTATTCTTTAGTATATAAACTAACAGGAGATAGAATTTTACAATATGGATCTGATTGGGCAGAGCCAGTAAACGATGCATCTTTTGGATTAGTTAGTTTAGCATTTTCAAAAAACATAACGTTAGGAAGTAGTCAAAATATGATTAGAGCTAATTTGACTGTAGATAATCTTCTTGATGAAGAATATATTTCAACTATAGGATATCCAGAGCCTGGAAGAAGCATGAATCTTACAGTTGAATATCAACTTTAGTCATCAAATTCCCAGATGATTCCAAATGTTAATAGACTGCTCATTGGATTAAAAAATTCATGATTTTCTAATGAGTAGTCTTCATTTGAGTAAAATTTTCCTAAAGCATTTTGGAGTCGGATAGTTAGTAGTACATCGGATATTGCAATCTCTGTATTCAGAGCAATATTAATATATTCATCACTGTTAATATTGTTATTCCTTTCAGGCATATTCTTAAAATAATTAAAACTATAGTCTGAATTATTTTTTGACATATACTGAAAACTAAGTTTTCCATCAATTCCCAGATTATTTTCAATCAAAGATAAGCTGTAAAGATAATCTAAATTAAGAATGTGAGCTCTATTTGAACTAATTAAACTATCATCAAAATTATAAGAATGATTAAAATTTATTATACCATATTTGAATGGAATTTCAATCTTCGTCTGAAGTGATAACATGTCATCGTTTATAAATTTATATCTATCTGCCTCCGGTATAATAAAATTATTAGCTTTTACATATTTCAAAGAAGCTGAAAAATCTGTTTTGGTATTAAAGTAATAAGTGAGCGTTAAATTTTTCCACTCCTCAACTTCATTACCACTAAATTGATCATTGGCAATTAAAACTTCTTCTGATTCAATATAATCCAAAGTGTTCATGAGGACTATTGAATGTTGATTTCTAGTCTTAAATACTACATCGAGATTTCCAAAAATATTTTTATAATAAATATTAGGCTTGATATGATCTTCAAATAAATCAACACCATATATCAATTCTCCTGCGGGGTAATTTTTTCCTGTTGGAACAGAAAAATTATAGTTTTGACGAGTTATAGTTAAAGAATTTAATGCAAATCTTTTGAATGATTTTTTATCATTATAAAAACTATTATTAAGAATAATATTTAAAAATAAAAAATTATCTTTGTGTATTTCAGCTACAAACCTATTTCTATCTAAATCATATTTACTATTAATATTATACTCATTTATTAGTGACGATTTGTATTTACTTATATGATTTAATTGTAAATCAAAATTAAAATTATTTTTACTAAAAATATTTCCCAAGGTTAAAGAAATAAAATCAGAAAATTCATTACTTGGTTCAGAGTAATTGCTATCTAACGATGAATCAAAAAGGAAATTTGAATTTTCTCTGAAATACCCTAATGAAGAATAAATTTTACTTCTTTCAAAGCTCTTAGAGTAGTCAAACTGATAGAACAAGCTCAATGGCGGTGTTTCTGAATTAGCAAATTCAGAGTATTGACCAAAAAAACTTTTTTTCATGCCAGTAAATTCAAAATTATTATTTTTTGAATGCTTTTTCAATCCAACACTAAGCTTATCAAAGCCATAATCGCCAAACTCGTATATAAATTTACTTTTCACGTAAGTTGAATCGTTGGGCAATTCTTCAAAAGTTAAATTTGTAAATTTTTGTCTGAAATTTTTGGTTGATCTATCAATCAAAAGTTTTTTAAAGGACCGATCAGTATTCCAAATTAATTGGTTGTTACTTATTGGCACTGCAAATTGACTTGAAATATCAAACGGAATAACCTCTTGTCCATTTGATACGCTTAATGAACAAATTAGAAAAAGAAGCTTAGATTTAAAATTCATCCTGCTTCATAAAATTAACTCTTGAATCCATTAAATTTATTGAATGCAATAAAACCGCTTCAATAATTTGAGGCTCAACAGGACTTTGCCATTCTTTCCTACCTTGATATGATAAAATTAAATGTTCTAGTTTCAGCTTATCATCTTCCGGAAAATTTTTAATTTCAGAAATATATTTGTTTACTATATCCCTTGAAAGAATAGCGTTTCCAACAAGCGCCTTATGATTTGACTTTGCAAAAGACGATCCTAGATTTATCGAATATAGTTTTCCAATTTGATGTAAACAAGCACCGGTAGCAAGCAAGTCAATATCAATATCATAATGTACACCAATTTGTTTAGCAATTTTTAGTAATGATACAGTTTGTTCAATTAATCCACTCTGATAATTGTAATGATAAGATATGCTTGCAGGATATATTTTGAACTTATCTTTATGTTCTGATAAAATATTTTTTGTTAATTTTTTAAAATGACTTTTAGATATCCCATTAACCTCTTTTGCTAATATTTTCCATAGTTCATTAGGATTCTTTTTGGAAACAGGAATTAAGTCCGAAGATTTAAATCCAAATTTTTTATATTTTTCTTCATTCGCTTTTGAAATATTCTCAACTCTAATCATCAAACTTTCACCAAACTGGTAGGTAGATCCTTTCACCGCTACTGGATCGCCACTTTCAAACTTTTTTGAAAATGTTTGAACTTTGTCCCAAATTCTAGCTCTAATTAATCCTGACTTATCTTGAAGTAGCAAGTTTAAGTAAGGCGAACCATCTCTTTTTTTTTGAACTTTCTTTTCAATGCATAAATAAAATCCTTGAAGCTTCATATCTGCAACTAGATTGGTAATTAAGATAGATTTCATTTAGCTAATTTTTAGCGTGTGAACATTTATCATCTTTGCAAGATCCAGAAAGCTGATGAACTCTTTTTGTAACCTTAAGATTTAAATCGTCTGCAATTTTCTTCTCAATACTGGAAATACTATTGTCATAAAATTCAAATATTTCACCACAATCTTCGCAAACAATATGATCATGTTTTGGGGTAATAGTTTTCTTATTATGTTCATAGAGAAATTTTCCAGAATCAAGAGTAATTTTTTTTAATAAACTATGCTTAACAAATACATCTATTGTTCTATACAATGTTGCTCTGGAAACATTAATTTTTTTATTCTGTAAATCAAGTAAAATTGTTTCAATATCTCGATGCTTATCAGAGGAAGAAAGTTCATCCCAAATTTCAAGTCGCTGTTTTGTTGCTCTAAGACCTTCACTTTTAAGAACTTCTTCCACTTCAACATGAAACCTACATGGTATTAAATTTTCCATAATTCAAATTACATTAATTTATAAGCTTAATCTATTTTTTTTAAGCGAGCATACTTTACAATTAATTTTTTTCTGAGACCGCCGTCGAATTCAACTCCAACCTTTTGATTTTCACCTGTTCCACTTAATACTAAAATTGTTCCAACACCAAAAAGATTATGCTGAACTTGATCACCAATCTTGAAATCGTCAAACTCTGTGACAGTTCTTGAAATTTGGATTTTTTTCTTGCTGCCAGTTCCTACTACTCTTCTTGTATATACAGATTTATAAGACTTTATTTTAATAACAGCTTTATCAATCTCATCTAAAAAATCAGATTGTACAAAAGATGTTGTATTCATTGCTCCAAACCTTCTTCTATATTTAGCATTCAGAAGGTATACTTGATTCATTGCTCTTGTAACAGCAACATAAAATAATCTTCTTTCTTCTTCCATTTGATCAGGACCATCATCAATTCTTACAAGTGGAAATAATCCTTGCTCTAATCCTGCAACAAAGACTGTGGAAAATTCTAGTCCTTTTGCTGCATGAACAGTCATCAATGTTATTGAATTTTCTTTGTCATCCCATTCATCGATATCAGTAAATAATGAAATTTCTTGAAGAAAATCTTTTAGATTTCCGCCTGTTTGATCTGAAAATTTGTCAACCGAAGCTTTTAATTCTTGAATATTATCATATCGATCTTGTTCTGCAGGATTATTTTTATAATAATTTTCAATATTAAATTCTTCTAATAAAGTTCTAAGCAATTCTTTTGGGTCAAGCGTTTCTAATAGATTGCTAAACTTGGTTATTGAAGCATGAAAACTTTCAATAGAATCTTGCTGCTTTCCTCTTAATTTTAATTCTCTACACATTTCTAAACTATCAAACAGCGAACTTTTATTTTTGGCAGCTATATCAATAAACATTTTAATGGATTTTTCTCCAATTCCTCTGACAGGGAAATTTATAATTCTATTAAGTGCTACATCGTCGCTATTATTAGCAACTAATGTTAAATAGGCTAATACATCTTTTATTTCTTTGCGATCATAAAATTTTGTTCCACCAACAATATTGTAAGGCAAACCTTCTTTCACCATTGCTTGTTCAATCGATCTTGATTGAGCATTAGTACGATAAAGAACTGCAAAATCTTTAAATGTATTCTTATTAAGCTTTATTTCAGATTTTATTGAATCGCAAATAGCATTTGATTCTTCTTCATCGCTTCCAGTAGATATCAAAGAAATTTTTTCGCCCTTCCCCCTGGTAGCTACTAACTTTTTTTCTGCTCTATTACTATTATTAGAAACAACAGACCATGCCCCATCAAGAATTCTTTGAGTTGATCGGTAATTTTTTTCAAGCTTAATCACAATATTTTTTGCAAATGTGTCCTGAAAATTAGTTAAAATATTATCTATGTTGGCACCTCTCCATCCATAAATAGACTGATCATCATCTCCCACAACAGTAATGTTTTGATGTTTCCCTGCTAGTAGTGAAACTATTTCAAATTGTGGAGAATTTGTATCTTGAAACTCGTCAACTAGAACATACTTCCATGACTTTTGATAGTAATCTAATATTTTTTTGTTTTCTTTTAATAAACGAATTGGTAGCAAAAGTAAATCATTGAAATCTAGAGCATTGTTTGACCTTAATGTGTCGCAATAAGCTTTATAAACTTCTACAATTTTTTCATCTTCAAATGTTTGAGATTTTGATTCAATATCTTTAATTGAAAGATTTGCATTTTTAAATTTATCAATCTGCATTTTCAAAAAACCTACATTTAGTTCTTTAAATTCAGAAAGATTTAAATTGTCAATTACTTGTTTAATAACTGATTTTTGATCTGCAGTATCATAAATAGTAAAACTAGAATTATAATTATCATCCAAAGATGTGATATGCATTCTAAGCATTCGAGCACCGATTGAGTGGAACGTTCCAACATTCACTCCATCACATGATATACTTTCCTGTATTCTAACTTTCATTTCAGCAGCAGCTTTATTTGTAAAAGTGAGGGCTAAAATTTCATTTGGCTTAAAAAGATTTTCTTTAATAAGATGCCAAATCTTATATGTTAAAACTCTGGTTTTACCACTTCCTGCGCCAGCAAAAACTAATACAGGCTTTGATACGGTTTGAACAGCTTTTAATTGTTGAGTGTTTAAGTCTTGTAAGTTCATTTTTTATTTCTCTTATTAATTTTATATATCCTTTTGGCAGCTTCATGATCTTTTTCATTGGTTGTAAAAGCATGAGATCCATCTCCTTGAGCAACAAAAAATAAATAATTTGTTTCTAATGGGTAAAGTGCTGCTTTGATGGATTGAATACCTGGATTATTAATTGGTCCAGGAGGTAATCCATAATTTTGATAAGTATTATAAGGAGATTTAATCCTTAGATCTCTTGTTGATAATGTCTTAGGTGGACCTTTTATAATATACTGTATCGTTGGATCTGCTTGCAATTTCATATTTATTTTTAGTCTATTGTGATAAACTGAAGAGATAGTTGAACGTTCATTATCAAGCATCGCTTCACCTTCAATGATAGACGCCAAAGTTACAACCTCATGTACCGATAATCCTAATTCATTTGCTCTACTTATTAAGTTTTCATCGAATTCTTTCCAAAACTGTGATACGAGTGTATCTATAATATCTTCAGGTGAAGTATCATAGTAAAAATAGTACGTATTAGGGTATAAATATCCTTCAAAAGAGCTTCCGTCAATATCATACTTACTCAATATATTTTTTTCAGTCAATAAATCTTCAAATTGATAGTTTGTATTAAGTAATAAGTTGATACTTTCAAAAATCTTTTTGGAAGATGTTCCCTCTGGAATTGTCAGCTTAAGCTTTATTGGACCTTTATTAAAAATAATATCTATTAACTTTGAATCTGATACTTTTCCTTCTATTAAAAAAGTTCCAGTCGGCACTTTTGAAGATAGTCCTTGTATCATTATTTTAGCTTTTAAAACATTCTTATTAATAATAATATTATTTTCTTGTAAAAGATTTATAACAGTATTTAAAGACATTCCTTTATTTATAGTAATTGTCTTAGGTGTTATTTCTCTATTATTTATTGATAAAAATGCAGTACTTAAAATAATTAGAAACGATATTGCAATGGAGGTTATAGTATTTATTTCTTTCATCTGAAAGGAAGAAATTAACTTATTTATTTTCTCTAATCAATGAATGGAATATTATTTTTGCAAAGATAAATTATCAAAACTAACTTAACGATTATGAAAGCAAAAAATAAACAGTCGGTGAAATTTTTATGGCCTTATAAAAGAAAAAATTATCTTTTGTTTGGTGTTGGAGTTTTCGTTATAATTGTGGGTTATTTGATAATGTATTTAGGAGAAGTTAATAGCTTTCAAAGTCTTGCAATCTCTCCTCTACTATTGCTAGCTGGTTATATAGTAATTATTCCACTAGCTTTGCTTTATAAAAAATAATTTGGGGTAGTAGTTCAGTTGGTTAGAACGCCGGCCTGTCAAGCCGGAGGTCGCGGGTTCGAGTCCCGTCTATCCCGCAAATTTTCAATGAAAAAAATCTTTCAAATTGGTGCCGGTCTTGTTGGAAAAACAATGGCACATGATTTATCTAGAAATTTTGACCTTCACTTAGCAGACTCCAATATAAACTTACTACAGAAAATTAAATCTGAACTAAACCACATTCATACTCATCAGTTAGATGTAACAAATAAAGAAAGTTTAAGTAAATGGATTAAAGATGCTGATATTGTTCTACTTGCTGTTCCAGGATTTTTAGGTTTTGATGCACTTAAGACAATAATTGAAAGTGGAAAAGATGTTGTTGATATCTCTTTTTCTCCTGAAAATGTTTTAATGCTCCATGATCTCGCTGTAACAAATGATGTCTGTGCTGTAGTTGATGCAGGTGTTGCACCTGGAATACCTAACTTTGTTTTAGGGTATTGGAATTCTCAGCTGGAAGTAGAAGCTTTTGAATATGTTGTAGGCGGACTTCCTAAGAATCCCATTCCCCCTTATTATTATAAAGCTCCTTTTTCTCCAATAGATGTTATTGAAGAATATACTAGACCAGCTAGAATGATGATAGATTCAAAAATAGTTATTAAACCTGCTTTGTCTGAAATTGAAATTCTTGATATTTTAGATGTTGGAAAACTTGAAGCATTTAATACGGATGGACTAAGATCATTGCTAACCACAATGACTCATATCCCTAATATGAAGGAAAAAACCTTACGTTATCCAGGACATGCTGAATTGATGCAATCACTATATGACAAAGGGCTGTTTAATGAAGAAAATATCAAGCAAACAGCAACTAATCTTTTTAAAGATTGGGAATTAGGCAAGAACGAAAAAGAATTTACTGTTTTAGATATTAATATATATAGTAGTGCAAAAAATATTAAATATCATCTTTATGATGAATTTGATGAGGATACTACATCTTCTTCCATGGCGCGAACAACCGGTTATACTGCTACAGCAACTGTAAACATGCTAGCTAATAATTTATGGGATAAAAAAGGAGTTCATCCTCCAGAAATTGTTGGCTCAAATAAAAAATGTTTTGATTTTCTATTACAATATTTAATGGATAGGAACATCTCTTTAACTCTTTTATAATTTTTTTTTAAATCCTTCTTTAATTATTGAAACCAAACAATTATTTATTGTACATTAACTAATGTTCAGAAAATTACTTCCAATCTTTATTGCACTCATCCTAATTAACTGCGGTGGCGGTGGAGGTGGAGATGATACAGGTCCAGGGCCAAACAACGATCCTCCGGTAGCTAATTTTTCTGCAACACCATTAAGTGGCAGTACCCCTTTAATAGTTAATTTTACATCTACTTCTACTAATACTACTTCACATGATTGGGATTTTAATGGAGATGGTACTTTAGATGCTTCAGGAATATTAGCACAATACACTTATAATGAAGCTGGTACTTATACTGTGTCGCTCACTGCAACGGGGCCGAATGGTGTAGATGTTGAAACAAAAAGTAATTATGTAACTGTAACTGCAACTCCTCCAGCTGCCCTATTTACTGGTGAGCCTACCTCTGGAACAAAAGATTTGAGAGTTGAATTTTCTAATTCTTCAGTGAGGTACAATACTTCTCTTTGGGACTTTGGTGATGGCAATACAAGCACTGATGAAAATCCTGTGCATACTTACACCACTGCTGGAGCTTATGATGTAACACTTTCAGTTGTTGGTGACGGTGGAACAGATACTAATGTTCTTTCAAGCTATATCAATGTTAGCGATGTTCAAACTCCTGCATTTGTTATTGATAGTAAATATACTTCTGCAACATCTGGAAATTCAGTAACTATTAATTGGAATATTTTAGGCGCGACTGGCGTTGCGGCAGCTCAAGCAATTTTAATTTGGGATAATACAAAACTTACTTTAGGCAATATTGACGATGGAGACTTTTTACAAGGTAATACTGATCCTTTGCTTGTGACTGAAACTTCAACAGATGGTTCTACAACACAGTTATCAATTTATACATCATCTCTTTCATCAGATAAACCTAGCGCAGATGGAGATGGCACTTTAGCTACTATTAACTTTACTGTCAATGGAGCTAGCGGAGAAAGTATTTCAATTAATTTTGATTCAAATACATCTTCTCAACAAATATTAGATGTAGATGGAAGCGATATAACTTTAAATCAATCAGTAAATGGATATATTATAGTAGAGTAAAAAATGAAAAAAATTACATACATATCAATTGGACTTATTATTGCAATATTTTTACTATTTCAACCAGTACAAAATTTTTATCTTGAAAATCAAAGAATTGAACGTGAAGCGTTCATTGATGAGTTCTTAGCTAGTAAACAAATATTGTCTTATAAGGATAGTAAAAAACTACCTAAAGCTTTGAGACCAGATCTTAAAGGTGCTCATGATTATTTAATGATGTATGACTTGAATACCGGGACTATCCCAACCGAAAGAATTCTAAATGCTATTGATGAAGCTGAAGAAAAAAGAACTAGCTCAATGTATTCTAAAAAAATGACGGAAGTTAATTGGATTGAAAGAGGTCCCAATACTATAGGCGGACGAACTAGGGCATTATTATTAGATCCAAATGATTCTTCAAATAAAAAGCTATGGGCTGCTGGAGTATCTGGCGGACTATGGTATACCAATGATATTACGAGTTCAAATCCAGATTGGAATAGCGTAGATGGAACATGGGGTAATTTAGCTGTTTGTAGTATTAACTATGATCCAAATGACACCAATACAATGTATGTTGGTACTGGTGAAAGAATGGGTATTTTTTCAACTGCTAGTCGCGGATTAGGGCTATGGAAAACAACTGACGGTGGTGCAACTTGGTCACATTTATCTTCAACTGAAAATTTTAATTACGTTACTGATATACTTGTAAGAAATGAAGGTGGATCAAGTGTTGTATATATTGGTGTAGGCGGTCATCGCTATGAAGGTAAATGGCATGGATCAGAATATACTGGACTTTGGAGATCAACAGATGGTGGCACAACTTGGTCGCAAGTAATGGATACAGCTTCTACAGATGGTGATGCATATGAAATAATGGACTTAGATATGGGAAGCGACAACAAAATTTGGGCTGCATCTCGAACAAATGTTTATGGTAATGGCGGCGGTGATATATTCAGCTCAGACGATGGCTTAAATTGGACAAAAGCATCTATCTCATTTTTAGGGAGCCCGAATAGAACTATAATCGCAGTAGCTCCATCTGACCCAAACTATGTTTATGCAATGATAGCTAGTTCTGATACTAGAAAAATTCAATGGATTGTTAAGACTGTTGATGGCGGTGCAAACTGGACGACATACACAGCAGGGACATCTGATCCATTTCCAGTTGATGACAATGGAAATGTTCTAGGAGACGCTAACGGACAAGCCGGCTATGATTTAAGTCTTGGCGTAGATCCAAATGATCCAAACATTTTATATGCAGGAGAGTTAGATGTTTTTAAATCAACTGATGGAGGTGATTCTTGGATTCAAGTTTCTAATTCCGGAGGTTCAACATATCCTTATATGCATGTTGATCAACAGAATCTTAAAACTGTAACAAGTAATGAAATTATCTTTTCAAATGATGGAGGTGTTTATTATACAAACGATGCTGGTGCAACACTAGCAGATAGAAATACTGGTTACAATGTAAGTCAATTCTATTCAGTAGCACTTCATCCTGATGCTGGCAGTGAATATGTTATAGGAGGTACGCAAGATAACGGTACATGGACAATTGGTGGAACCGGCATTGGAGATGGTAATGCTGTAGTTGGAGGTGATGGAGCATATACCCATATTGATCAAGTTGACCCAAATTATCAGTTTACAGCAACAACATATAACAATATTTATAGAAGCACCAACGGTGGATCGACTTGGAGTTATTATGCTAATCATGAAACAAGTGACGGTGGAGATACAGGCTTCTTCATTAACCCTTCTACAATAGATGGTAATACTCAAACTTTTTACTCTGCATTAGATGCTACTTCAATTTTAAAATTAAGAAACTATGCAACGCTTGCTGACAAATCAGTTATGCAAGTTTCCCTAGGTTCAACAGCTTCAGCTTTTAAAATCTCTCCTCATAGTAGTGATGTACTGTTTGTTGGAACGTCAGCTGGTAGAATTTTTAAAATTTCTAATGCAAGCACTTCATCATATACTGTTGAAGAAATAGGTGGATCAAGCATGCAGGGATATATTTCATCTATTGATATAGGAGCTTCTGATAATCAAATTTTAGCAACTATATCAAACTATGGGGCAGTTTCTGTTTGGGAAACAGTCGGTGGAGGCGGTTCTAACGGCTGGACAGATATTGAAGGTGATCTTTCAGATATGCCAGTAAGATGGGGATTATACAATCCTGAAAATTATAACCAAGTTATACTAGCTACCGAATTAGGTACATGGGTATCGGACGATGTCACAGCTGCATCTCCTACTTGGTATCCATCAAATGATGGATTAGCAAACGTAAGAACTGATATGCTCGTTAGAAGATCTTCAGATAATGCACTGGCTGCGGGAACACATGGAAGAGGGATATTTTATTCTACTGGATTTACATCCACTGCACCACTAAATGCTGCATTTACTCCTGACAAACTTTCTGGAGTTTTTCCACTAACTGTTAATTTTAGCGATAGATCTACTGGTAATGTTAGTAGTTGGTTGTGGAATTTTGGTGATGGTAATACTAGTACAGAGCAGTCTCCATCTCATACCTTCCAAAGCTCAGGACGTTATTCAGTCTCACTACAAGTTTCAGATGGTTCAAGTACTGATAATGTTGCAAAATCAAATCTAATATGGGTAACTGCTCAGCAAGATACCTTATGGGAAGAAGGGTTTGAAACAAATCCTTATGGATGGGCAGATAATAGAAGAGATGTTCATGCCTTTTCATACTTTGATGAAAATAATGATTCAGACTCATGGGGTTGGTGGTATTATACAGCTGGATTTGGTGCTGCAGACGGTAGTCACTGGATGGCAGGACTTGGAATGAATAGTAGTGCCACTGCAGATGATTGGTTAGTAAGTCCTGAACTGTGGCTTAGACCTGGTACAGATAATTTAATTAAATTTTATACTAATATGAATGGTGAAGAAGAAAACTATTCAGTAATGCTTTCCCCTACTGGTTCTGCTCTTCCAGAGAGTTTCACAGTAACATTAGATACAGTTACAGAAGCTGTAGGAGCGTGGACTGAAAGATCTTATGACTTAACTCAATACGCAGGAACAAAAGTTAGAGTGGCGATTCATGTTTATACAGCAGGACAAGGCTATGCATTTTTTGATAATTTTACTTTAACTGCAGGACAACTTGATTCTGCTGGATCCCCTTTAGCTCCTCAAGGAGTTACTGTTGGAGCAGAACTGGAATATGATTCAACGAATTCGGTATGGACTCCATCATTAGATAAGATTGGTTTATATTGGAATAGAAATCTAGAAGATGATTTTGCTTCTTATAATGTATATGGAAGCCAAACAGAAAGTTTTACAGCAGATGGTAGCACGTTACTTGGTCAAGGGACATTAGGAAATATTGATTCTGAACATCTTGAACCCTCTCCTTCATCTTCTCCATGGGCAGATACTACATTTGTTTTCAGACAAACATTTGGTGTTGATTCCTACATCCATGAAGGATTAAGTCAAGGAGATACATGGTATTATAAAGTAGGAGCAGTTGATAATGATGGCAATGAAACTGTTGGGTCTGAAGTGAGCTTCCTTCTTGACTCTTCTGGACCAACAGCTGGTACAGTTACATTAAACGATATATACGATTCGTCGTATCTTCGAAGTACGTCAGAAGTGTCTATAACAGTAGATGGATGGTCTGATAATACAGGTATATCAGCATACTTTATGGGAATTGGATCTAGTGGTGATGACAACTCTGCAGATATTGTTGCATATAAAAATGTTGGCTTGACCAATCTACAGCTTACTGATTTAACCCTAGATGATTTCACAACTTATTATTTGAAAGTTGTTGCATTAGATGGAGCAGATAATCAATCATCTTTTGTAATCAAAGAATTTAACACTTATACCTCATTGCTTGGTGATTCAGATAGTGATTGGGATGTCGATGTAACTGACTTAAATGCATTTGTAAGTGCTTGGCCAAATGTTGATATTGGTCCTGCAAGTGGAGCAAGCCCTTACCCTATGCCTTCCTTAGATGGAACAGCAGACATTAATGATATTAGCGTATTCTCAAGAAATTGGCTATGGACTAAAGCACAAGGAAGAATTGCTCAAGAATCACAAGAAATCATTCCAATTGAATTTGATGCTGAAGTTGTTGGTAATCAAATTATCATTGAATTACCAGAAGGTACTACAGCTGGAAGATTTGAGCTAAGCAACTTAAACAATATTTATACTTTTAAAGCTTCTAATAAAGAAGGTTACATGGTGCTTGAAAATACTGATCAAGAAAATCAATATTATGAATTTGAATTTGGTAACCTTTCATCTAATGATAATCAACTAATTATTACTGTTGAAGGAGCCGCTATAACCAATGATATTGAATTAAATTATCAATTGTTCTCAAAAGATGGATTAGCAGGAAATGGAATGGTACAACTAAGCAATCCTGATGATTTTAAATTATATCAGAACTATCCAAATCCATTTAATAATCAAACTACTATTAAATACGATATACCATCTATGATGGTCAATATGGTAGATGTAGAAATTCATATCTACAATACACTAGGTAAGCTTGTTAAAACAATTGATGAAGGCGATAAATCTGTAGGACAATACACAACTATCTGGGATGGTAAAAACGATGATGGCGATAAAGTCAGTAGCGGAGTATATTTTTATCAATTAAGAGTTAAAGTTGATGGCCAAAGTGATTATAATAAAACCATGAAAATGGTTATCGTAAGGTAGTCTCTAATTATATTAAACTAATTTTGTTTGATAAAGGTCATGTAATGTTAGTAGGCCAAGACAATTACTATTACCATCAACAATAGGTAAAACAGAAATTTGAGAACTTCTATCTTCCATAACCTTCATAGCATCTAAAATTGAAATTGAAGGGTTAACAGCTATAGGATTATAGTTGATAAAGTTTTTAATTGGTTGAGATAAGTCATTTGATGTAGCAATGGATTTTCTTATATCACCTTCTGTTACTATTCCTAACAACTTATTATTATCTAAAAATAATGCTGCACCTAAAGGTTTTTCTGTCATCTTGGTAGCACAATCACTTATTGAATCTTGTTCTGTAATTTGTGCAACATCATTAATATGATGCATTATACTTTCCACCTTCAATGATAACTGTTTACCTAATTCACCGCCAGGATGATTTCTAGCAAAATCTTCTTTATTAAATCCCCTTTTAACCATTAATACTGAGGCCAATGCATCTCCGATAGCTAAAGCAACTAAAGAGCTTGTTGTCGGAACGACTCCCAAAGGATCAATTTCCTTATCTACAGTTCCGTTTAAAACAACATCAGAATTTTTTGCAATACTTGAATCAATATTTCCAACAATTGATATTAATGGAGATTTAAACTCTTGTAAAATTGGAATTAGCCTCACAAGCTCTTCTGTATTTCCACTCTTAGAAATAAGAATAGTTGGATCCCCGGGACTATAAATTCCTAAATCTCCATGAATTGCTTCGGCAGCATGCATATAAACACTTTGCGTACCAGTACTGCATAAAGTAGCTACTATTTTTTGACCAATAAGCCCTGATTTACCTAGTCCGCAGACAACAAGCTTGCCGGGATGATTAATAATTAGCTCTGAGGCTTTCACAATATCATCATCAATATTTTTTGAGACTTCTAACAATTGACAAGAAAAACTTTCTAAGATTGATTTTGACAATCCATTTATTTTTGTTTTATCCATACAATTGATAATATAAATAGTTTTTCTGGAATTGTGACTTATAAATTTGTAGTATAGCCGATGAATATTTTTATTACAGGTGCTAGTAGCGGTATTGGCGAATATGTAGCTTATGAATATAGTAAAAGAGGTGCAACTATTGCACTGTGTGCTAGACGTAAGGAAAAATTAGAAAATATTGCTCAAAAGTGTGAATCTCTAGGTGCAAAAATATATACCTATTCCGTTGATGTCACAGATCAACATTCAACTAAAGAGTCAATTGAAGATTTTTTAAGCAAAGTTTCTACAATTGATTTAGTTTTTGCAAATGCAGGTTTAGGATTACTTGATTTTGTTGAAAAAGGAGATCCTACTGCGATGAATGATATGATTAATACAAATGTCATTGGTGTAAATAATACTGTTGTACCTTTTATACCCAAAATGCTTGAACAATATAGTGGACATATAGCTGTGGTGGGTTCAGTAGCTAGTTATGTTGCTTGGCCTGGTTCTGGCGCATACGCAGGATCAAAATGGGCCGTAAGAGCATTAACAGGGTCTTTAAGAAATTCGTTACCAAAACAAATATCAGTTACCTTAATTTGTCCTGGATTTGTAAAAAGTGAAATGACAGATCCTGTTGAATTTAAACCTTTCTTAATCGGTACGGAAAAAGCAGCAAAAAAAATAGTTCGTGCATTAGATAAAAAAAGAAAGGTGTTCATTTTTCCATGGCAATGGAATGTAGTTGTTGCGTTTAGAAAATTAATCTACCTAATAATGGGAAGAGAATTTCAAAAGAAACACGATAATTACAGATTAAAAAATCAATCTAACTGATTAGTTTAAAAGCTAAATAAAAAAATATCAGTCCAGGTAAGAATAATATAATATTAATTGCTTCTCCAAAAATTAAGTAGGAATTAAAAATTGCGATTGGAATAACTGCATTATTCATAATGGCTAGTTTTTCTGCACTCACTTTAGTTGCGCCAATATTCCACATTAAAAACCCTATTCCTGAAGATACAATTCCTAGAAAAAGTAAAGCATATAAATTGCTTTGGGTTAAAATCATAGATTTAGATGATCCTAAAAAGTAGAAAATTGAAGTTATTAAAGTAGCTCCAAAAAATAATTGAGAGAAATTATGAATAATATCATTATCCTTATTTTCTTCATTCCATTTTTTAAATAATATTTGACCAGTTGCAAAAAATATATTTGCACATTGAATAAGCAAAAAGCCTAACATATAATTTTCAAGAGTTAGAGAATTATACCTCATTAAATATGACCCAACAAGAACCATTAAAATAGCATAAAATCCATTTCGCGTAAATGACTTACTATTTAAATATTGGCTAGCTAAAGCAACATAAATTGGTGTTGTAATAGTAAAAGTGGCAATAAGATAAGCTGGTAAGTATTTATATGATTCAATATAAAAAATATACATCAAACCAAATTGTAAAGCACCAATACCTACTAACTTTAAGTCAAAACTAAATTTTTTGATATTGTAAAATGTTATAGAAGTAAAAAAAGTTAATGCAATTATATTTCTAGCAAAGCTTATAAATGAAGAATCAATTCCAGATAAGCCATATTTTATTATCCCGAATGAAAAAGACCATAAAACTGATATGGCTAATAGATAAGCCAATTTAAATTCCTAGGTCATCTATTATTTTAGCAAGCTTGTAGTCTTTATCAGTTAACTCGCCAGCATCATGAGTAGTTAGGAATATTGTTACTTTGCAATATCCAATATTTATATCAGGGTGATGATTTTCTTGTTCTGCTATATTTGCAATTGTATTTACAAAATCAATTCCATCTAAATATGAATGAAATTCAAAAGTTTTAGAAAGAATATTATTTTTACAAGTCCATTCCATGATTAAAATGGCCAAATCATTGGAATCATTACTACAGAAATAATCCATAAAATTATTCCTAAAGGAAGACCAACTTTAATATAGTCTGAGTATCTATAACCTCCAGGACCAAATACCATCAAATTAGTTTGGTAACCTACTGGGGTAATAAAAGACGCTGAGGCAGCGTAACAAACAGCAAAGATAAATGGCTTAGGATCAAATCCAAAACTAGCTGCTAGCGACAGAGTAATTGGGGTCATAATAATTGCTGTAGCTGCATTTGAAGCTATTTCAGTTAGAATCATAGTAATAAAATAAATTAAAGCTAGTAGGATATATGGAAGTATCTCCGCTGGAAAAATATTTACAAAGTTTGATATTAGGTCACTTATTATAACATCTAATCCTGTACGTTTAATTGCAGCACCCATTGGAAGAAAGGCTGCAATAACAACAATGACTTGCCAATGAATCGAACTATATGCTTCATTAGGTGTAATAACTCTAGATAGTAGTAATGCTATAACTCCTAAAATAACTCCAACTACAATTGGAATAATATTAAAAATAGCTAAAGTAACTGCAATTAGAATTGAAGCTAAACTTAACCACCAAAATGGATGTCCATCTAGAGAGCCATCAACTTTTCCTAAAACAATGAAACCCTCTTTATTTGCAAGCTGACTAATCCTATCTTTAGGTCCATAAACTAAAAGTGTATCAAAAGGCTTGAGAATAAAATGAGCTAACTTTCTTCTAATAATCTCTCCTTCTCTTCTGATTGCCAAAACAAAACTTCCAAATGATCTTCGAAAATTAGCTTCTTGTAAAGATAGACCAATCAGCTCAGAATTGTCTGTGACTAAACATTCTGCAAGTATATTATTTTCTTGCTCAAGTTCTTCCTGAGTAAGCTTTTCATCTGCAAGCATTGTAAGATTTTCTATTTCTTTTAATCTTTGAAAATTTTCAAAAGAACCTTTTACAAAAAGAATATCATCTTCTTTAATACTAAGGTTTCTAAGATTTGAATTAATAATTTCTCCATTTCTTAATACATCTAAGACGATAATATCATAATTTTCATTTATCTTTCTATCTAGGAGAGTCTTATCGATTAATGGAGAATTATTACTAACTTTAAATTCTGTAAGATATCCATCCAATCTATAATCTTCAATACTTGATGATTTAGCCACTCTACTTGGTAATAGCTTATACCCAATAGTAAATATATATATCAAGCCAACAATAAACTTTATTATGCCAAATTTTGCAAACTCAAGCATCCCCAATGAAATTGTTCCGCTAGAAGATTCAACTAAAATTGAATTCACAATAAGATTAGTTGAGGTCCCAACCAGTGTTAAGGTTCCACCTAAAATTGCAGCATAACTTAAAGGTATAAGAACTTTTGATGGACTTATATTATACTTATCAGCTAATCGTATTGTGACAGGCATAAAAATTGCAACAATAGCGGTATTATTAACTACAGCAGATGCAATTCCAATAACAAAAAGATATGCAATCATACCAATGACTCTTGATTGATCTATTAATTTATTGATGTTAATAATTAAATATTCAAGAACATGTGATTTTTGCAATGCATAACTTAAAATAAAAAGACAAGCAATAGTAATCACTGCAGGATTAGAAAATCCAGCAAGACTTTCAGCAGGACTGACAAGACCAAGAATGAGCAATAAGCCTAAAACTAGTAAGGCTGTTACATCAATTGGAAATAATTCTGTAACAAATAATACTAAAGCTATCAGAATTATAGCACCTAGGAATATAATTTCCATAAGTACCGTGGAAAGGACTCGAACCTTCACATCTTACGATACTGGTTCCTAAGACCAGCGCGTCTACCAATTCCGCCACCACGGCATGTATTTTACAATATAAAAAAATTAACCTAAAAAAGTGTTAATTATGATTCATTGCATAATCAAGCTCTGAAATTAAATCATCTGCATGTTCAATACCAACAGAAAACCTTAATAAATTAGGTGTTATTCCAAGCTTTGCTTTTTCTTCGTGAGGAACTGATGCATGAGTCATTGAATATGGACACGATATTAAACTTTTTACTCCCCCTAAACTTTCAGCTAAGGTAATGATACTTAAATTTTTTGCAAAAAAATCGAGACCAATGGATTTTTCAAGCTCAAAAGAAATCATACTCCCATACACTGGGTTTCCATCTGGAGAACAATGTTGTTTTGTTGCTAAATCAAATTGTTTATGTGATTTCAATCCAGGATAAATTACTCTTGTAACTTTGGGGTTACCATCTAACCATTTTGCAATTACCTCTGCATTTTTAAATTGTTTTTCTACTCTAACAGATAAGGTTTTAACTGACCTTAAAAGCAACCAAGCATCAAATGGACTAGGAAGTGCTCCTCCCGTATTTTGAATTAAGGTAATTTTTTCTGCAGCATCTTCATCGTTAACCATTAAAGCTCCACTTAAAACATCAGAATGACCGCTTAGAAATTTAGTTGTGCTGTGCATGACAATATCTGCTCCTAAATCCAATGGTCTTTGACCGTAAGGACTCATAAAAGTATTATCAACACTAACTAATATGTTATGTTTACGAGCTAAAGATGATACCTTTTCGATATCCGCCATCTCTAATAAGGGATTACTTGGAGTTTCAAGATGTATTAATTTTGTATTATCTCTAATTGCTTCAGAAATTAAATCTAGATTTGTTGTATCAATAAACTCAAAATCTACTTTATTATCATTTAATACTTTGGTTACTAACCTGAAAACGCCACCATACACATTCCTTGATATTAAAACATGATCTCCTGGCTTAAACATCATAAAAATTGCTGTCATAGCAGCCATTCCAGAAGAAAAAGCAAAAGCACGCTTAGCATTCTCAAGCATTGCTAAATTTTCTTCCAAGGCAGCTAATGTAGGACTTCCCACTCTTGAATAAACATATTTAGAATCACTATTAAACGTAGGCTGTTTAAATGTAGATGTAAAATGTATCGGAGTTACAGCAGCTCCAGTTTCATCAATTTTATTGCCCACATGAATAGTCTTTGTTGAAAAATGTAATTTATTTTTTTTGTTAGCCACGAGTATATCCTTTCGATAAATAAGATTCTAATTTCTTAAATTTAATTTCTTCTTTCTCACCAGCTGGAGATATAACACTTATCTTGTCATTTCTACCAATTTTATGCTCACCGTCATCAGAAGTTTGCATTTGTACTTTTTCCTTTGAAGGTGTTCCAGCAGTTTCATTATTAACATTATCATGTTTTAATTGTAAGTTTTTTTGTAAAGGATTTGCATGCGGCTGAACTTGATCGCTTACCTGTGCATGAAAGACTCTTTGCACTACATTGCTTCTCAAGCTAATCATTAATTCTTGAAAGAAATTATATGATTCAGATTTATATTCGATTAACGGATTTTTTTGTCCATAAGCTCTTAATCCAATCCCTTCTCTTAATTGATCCATTCCAAGAAGATGATTTCTCCATTTTTCATCAATAGTTCTTAAAACAATAAATTTTTCTACTTTTCTAAGCAGTTCTGTTGGAATTATATCTTCTTTCAATTTATAGTACTGTAGTGCCTTTTTATATACATGCGTAATTAATTCATCAGTGTTTTTGAGTGATGAAATTTCTTTGATATCAACACTTACAAAAATGTTACTGTTAAATTCTTGATTGATTCCTTGCCAATCCCATTCATTGACTTGCTTAAAATCTAGCTCTCCTAAAATATCATCTATATAGTCTTCAATAAATTCATGAATTGTATCTTTTATAGAATCAGATTGCAAAGCCTTATTTCTTAAATCATAAATAATTTCTCTTTGTTGATTAAGAACATCATCATATTCTAAAAGGTGTTTTCTCATTGCAAAATTTCTTTCTTCAACTTTCTTTTGAGCATTGCTAACACCTCGATTTAACATACCAGCACTTAACTCTTGGTCTTCATCCATTGATAAGCGATCCATATACGTTGCTAATCTATCCATATTGAATAGTCTCATTAAATCATCTTCTAAAGAGATATAAAATCTTGATGAACCACTATCACCTTGCCTTCCCGATCTACCCATTAATTGTAAATCTATTCTTCTTGATTCATGTCTGGCGGTTCCAATAATATGTAATCCACCTAATTCTTCAACTCCTGGTCCTAGCTTGATATCTGTACCTCGACCAGCCATATTGGTTGCAATGGTGATTGATTTTTTTAAACCTGCCTGTGCAACAATTTCAGCTTCACTTTGATGCTGTTTTGCATTCAAAACATTGTGAGGAATACCTTTTTGTTTTAACATTTTTGATAGTAGTTCAGAAATTTCAACAGAAATAGTGCCAATTAATACAGGCTGACCCTTCGTGTAATATTCACTTACTTCATTAATAACTGCCTTGTATTTTGCTTGCATAGATTTATATATAACATCGTTAAAATCATTTCGCTTAATTGGTCTGTGCGTAGGAATAACAGTTACACCTAAACCATATATATTTTCAAATTCTGCTGCTTCTGTATCTGCTGTACCAGTCATACCTGAAAGCTTATCATACATTCTGAAATAATTTTGAATAGTGATAGAAGCAAGAGTTTGGGTCTCTTTTTCAATTTTTACATTTTCTTTAGCTTCTAAAGCTTGATGTAAACCTCCACTGAATCTTCTTCCAGGTAAAACTCTTCCTGTAAACTCATCAACAATTAATACTTGTCCATTCTGAACAACGTACTCTACGTCTTTATCAAATAATGCATATGCCTTTAGCAGTTGACTTAGATAATGTATTTTACTACTTCGTTCCGAGTGAAGCTTATGAATTTTTTCTTTCTCTAATTGTTTTTGATCATCTGGTAAATCTTTTTCATCAATATCTGTTAATAATTCACCTAAGTCTGGAATTGTGAATGCATCTTTATTATCGGGAGATAGTGCTTCTCTGCCTTTATCCGAAAGATCTACACTGTTTGATTGCTCATCAATTGAGAAATATAAATCGTCATCTAATAAATATGTTTTTTTCTCTGCAATATACTCTGACTCTACTGAATTCATCATTTTTATCGTACCTTGCTCTTGAAATAAATCTTGGAGTCTCTGATCTTTAGGCAATCCTCGCTTAGCTTTCAACAATAAGAGCCCTGCTTCAGCAGCGTCTTCATCCGATAACTTATCTTTTTTTATTAATTTACTAGCTTCACTTACTAATGAATTTACCAATTGTGTTTGTTTCACTATAAGTGATTGAACGGGACGTTTTAAATCTATATATGATTGATTAATTTTAGATTCAACAGGACCAGAAATAATTAATGGCGTTCTAGCTTCATCAATTAAAACACTATCAACCTCATCAACAATTGCATAATTATGTTTTCGTTGAACAAGATGTTCGCTATCAATAGTCATATTATCTCGCAAATAATCAAAGCCGAACTCATTATTAGTACCATAAGTTATATCGCATTCATAAGCAGATTTTCTTTGTTCAGGATTCATTGTATTTAAAATAAATCCTACTGAAAGACCTAAGGTTTCAAATACTTTTCCCATCCATTCTGCATCTCTTTGAGCTAAATAATCATTTACCGTAATAACATGTACACCTCTTCCAGCTAGCGCATTTAGATATATTGGAAATGTAGCTACCAATGTTTTACCTTCACCAGTTTTCATTTCAGATATTTTTCCGTTATGAAGAACAAGACCGCCAATAATCTGCTCATCATATGGTATCATTTCCCATTTGATTTTTTGACCTACAGCTAACCACTCCTTTCCATAAAGAAGCTTACATGCATGCTTAACTAAAGCGAAAGATTCTACAATATAATCTTTTAAAATATTTTCTGTGATTTCTGATCTAGTTTTTTTCAGCTCTTTTGAATCGCTAATTTCAGATAAAAGCGTTTGTTCTTGTTCAGAAATTCTATCTCTAATTATTTTTTGTAATTCTTTAGTTTTTTCTTGAAGAAATCTTATATCTTTGCCATCAATAGTATCGTAAAAGTCATTAATCTCTTTTACTTTAGGGAGAATTTTTTTGATTTCTCTGTCTGACTTAGTTCCAAATATTTTTGTTAAAATTCCCATTTATAATTCCTTATAAATTGAATCTAATACACCATTGACAAATGATATACTATCCTCTGAACTAAATTTCTTTGCATTTTCTAACGCTGAACTAATTGTAACCTTGTGAGATATATCATAAGACTGTAAATATATCATTTCACATAAGGACATTTGCAAAATTAATCTATCTATAACATTTAAACGATCTAAAGTCCAATTATCTAAATTAGTTTCAATTTTTTTATCTAATTCACTGCTATTCTCTACTGTTAAGCTAAAAAGTTCATCAACAAATTTTATTGTAAGTTTGTCAAACTTGTATCTAGAATTAATGTCTTTTAGAACTTTTTTTTGCTCCTCATTTGATACATATTTAGCATATAATGCTTGCAATACAGCTTCTCTAGCTAACTTTCTTTGCTGTTTGTCTACTTTAGCCATCTAATTATTGATGACTCCATTTAATAAAATCTTGTATTCTTCTTTCAGCCAGCAAATTCGCTGCTTCAAGTGTTGAAATATTATTGTTAGCTGCATAATCAAATATTCTCATCAATATATAATATATTCCTTCTACCTGATACTTTGCTTTTTCTTTATTATAGCCTTGCAGTTCATTAGCTACATTAATCAAACCACCAGCATTTATCACATAATCTGGTACATACATTATTTCTTTTTCCTTTAAAAGTTTAGCATCTCTATCTTCTTTTTCTAATTGATTGTTTGCTGCTCCAGCAATGACACTACACTTTAAACTTTCTATGGAAGTTGGATTTATTATTGCGCCCATTGCACATGGTGAGAATACATCCAAGTCCATCGACATTAATTCATCTCCTCCAACAGGAATAACTCCAAATTCATCTACGACTCTATTCAAGGCTTCTTCATTTATATCATTACCAAAAACTTGAGCTCCTTCTTTTATAAGATGGGATGATAAATAATATCCAACTTTTCCAAAACCTTGAATTCCAATTTTTAAGCCTTTTATAGATTGAATATTTAATCTCTTTTTTAAAGCAGCTTTCATTCCTACAAAAACTCCAAGAGCTGTTAGTATTGAAGGATCTCCACTTCCTCCCATAGCTCTCTTAATTCCAGTAACATGGTCTGTTTCCATCCTTATATATTCCATATCATGCACGGACATTCCAACGTCTTCTGCAGTAATATATTTTCCACCCAAACTTTGAACAAACTTTCCAAAAGATCTCAATAAAATTTCAGATTTATCTTTATTTGGATCGCCTATTATTACAGCCTTTCCACCTCCAAGATTAAGATTTGAAATTGAAGCTTTATATGTCATACCTCTTGACAATCTTAGTACATCAACTAAAGCATCATCCTCGCTTTTATATGGATACATTCTACATCCTCCAAGCGCAGGGCCTAACACCGTATTGTGTATTGCTATAATAGCTTTTAAACCAGATAGGGGATCGTTACAATAAACAACTTGTTCATGATTTTTGTCAGAAATTTTTTCAAAAATTAAACTCATATAAACACTCCTTTATTTACTTGATTTGGAATAAGCATCTATGATATCCTTAACTAAATGATGCCTAGCAATATCATGTTCACTTAATTTAACTATTCCAATATCATTAATATTTTTTAAAATCTTTAATACATCTATCAGACCAGAATTTGATTTATTTGGTAAATCAATTTGTGATACATCTCCTGTAATTATCGCTCTTGATTCAATACCCAATCTAGTTAAAAACATTTTCATCTGAATTGAAGATGCATTTTGAGCTTCATCTAAAATCATTGCAGACCTATTGATTGTTCTACCTCTCATATATGCCAAAGGAATAATTTCAATAATACCTCTGTCTAAAAGATTTTGTATTTTATTTTTTGGTAATAATTCATGCAACGCATCATACAAAGGTGCAAGATAAGGATCAATTTTATCTTTCAAGTCTCCAGGAAGAAAGCCTAAATTTTCTCCTGCTTCTACAGCTGGTCTACAAAAAATAATTTTTTCGATATCATGTTTTTCCAATAATGATAATGCATAAGCTACTGCTAAAAACGTTTTTCCTGTCCCTGCAGGTCCCACTGAGATAATAATGTCATTTTTTAAAAAAGATTTTACCAAATCCTTTTGTCCATCTGTCCTTGGAAAAACTGGTCCTTTTTTTCCATAGAAAAGAACATTTTCAGCTGAACCATTTTTAGAAGATATGGGAGTAGCATTATTCAACATCACAAGCTGGGTAATATCTTTTTCAGATAACGTATTTCCTTTTTTAATTGAATCAATCATTTGAGTTAAAACAATATCAAAATGATTAATGTCTTTTTTTAAGCCTTGGCAATATATATTATTCCCTCTTACATTGAGTTTTAAAGGTAATTGCGACTCTAAAAAAAGTATATTCTTATCTGCGATACCGTAAAGATTTGTTAAATCAATACCTTGAATTTCAAACGTCTTTTTCATCGCTAAGCACCTTAATTCCAAGTTCATCTAATTGTTCTGTTGAAACGTAATTTGGAGCTTCTTCCATAAGTGCGGATGCTGATGTGGTCTTTGGAAATGCAATGACATCTCTAATATTATTTACTCCAGCCAATAGCATAACAAGCCTATCTAGACCAAAAGCAATACCTCCATGCGGTGGTGTACCATATTTTAGAGCATCTATAAAAAATCCAAATTTTTCTGAAATTTCTTTTTCAGATAGATTCATAATTTTAAAAATTTCTTTTTGTAGCTCATGATCGTGAATTCTTATTGATCCCCCTGCTACTTCGTACCCATTAATTACTATATCGTAACCTTTAGAAATGATATCTGCAGGACTAGAAACTACCTTATCTTTGTCAGAATCTTTAGGAGCGGTAAATGGATGATTCACTGAATCAAATCGACCTGTATCTTCATTCCAATCAAATAGTGGAAAATCCACTATCCAAACCGGAGCAAATGATGCATTGTTTTTAAGATTAAGCATATCACCTAATTTACTTCTTACTTTTCCTAAAATACGAAGTGAATTATCAAGCTTATCACCAACCATAAAACAAATAGAATTATTTTCTAGATTAAAGCTTTCAATAATTTCTTTACGTAAATCTTCATTAAAAAATTTAGATATTCCTCCCTCTAAATTATTATCATTAACCTTAAACCAAGCCAATCCTTTGGCGCCGTTAGATTGAGCAAAACTATCAAGCTCATCTATTACCTTTCTTGAAAAAGTATCTGCATTTTTAGCAGAAACCATTTTTACAGCTTCACATGAAGAAAATGCTTTAAAATCAGATTTATCTGAAAAAGATTTAAAATCGTTAATTGTCATTTCAAATCTTAAATCTGGTTTGTCTGTTCCATATTTTTCAATAGCATCTTGATATGCCAAAACAGGAAATTCTTGTATATCGACATCGATTATTTCTTTAAAGACTTTTGTAATTAAATTTTCTACTAGCGCTCTTACCTCTTTTTCATCTACGAAACTCATTTCTAGGTCAATTTGAGTAAACTCAGGTTGTCTGTCAGATCTTAAATCTTCATCTCTAAAGCATTTAACAATTTGAAAATATCTATCTAGGCCTGAGATCATGAAAAGCTGTTTATACATTTGAGGAGACTGAGGTAACGCATAAAATTGCCCATTATGTACCCTGCTTGGAACTAAATAATCTCTTGCACCTTCTGGTGTTGACTTCATTAAAACAGGAGTTTCAATTTCTAAAAAATTATTATCAGATAAAAAATTTCTTACGATTTGTGCTGTCTTATGTCTAATAATTAAATTCTTTTGAAGAGAAGAATTTCTAAGTTCTAAATATCTATATTTTAATCTATGCTCTTCTGATGATGCATCTCTATCATTAATGTTTAATGGCACTGGCTCTGCTGAGCTTAAAACAGCTATTTCTTCTACAATAACTTCAACTTGTCCTGTAGATAAATCTGGATTAATTAAATCTGCAGATCTAGCTATAACTTTACCGGTAATATGAATAACGTCTTCATTTGAAAGCGACTTTCCTGTTTCAACCAAACTATCTGTATTGAGAATAATTTGAGTCTTACCAAACCTGTCACGAATATCAATAAAAATAATCTGACCATGGGTACGAATCGAATTAACCCATCCTGAAAGTTTTACAGTTTTGTCAATATGATTATTATTCAGTTCACCACAATTATGTGTTCTAATAGTCATCTATAACAATCTAATAATTATTTTTCTAATTCTTCTGCATTTTCAACAAGTAGAAGAACTTTGTCTTCAATGTCATCAGAAGAATCAGAATTAATATCGGCTATGCCGTATGAGCATGAAAATCTTACTTCATCTTTATCAGTTTTGATGGATATAGTTCCATCCGTTAAATTGATTATAGAATTGGTATGATTTTTCATAATTCCAAAGTATCCATCAACTCCAGGACATTTCACATATGAAACATTATCAAAACTAAATGTTTTGATTGGAGTAATGATTTCTAGTTTGAAAAAGTTTTTCACTTCTTTCCTTTTTCAATTGCTTCATCAATTGAACCAACATACGAAAATGCATTTTCTGGCAACTCGTCAACTTCACCATTCAAAATAGCTTCGAAACCAGCAATTGAATCTTCTAGCTTAACATATCTACCTTCAATTCCAGTAAATTGCTCTGCAACAAAGAATGGTTGAGACATGAATTTCTGCATTTTTCTAGCTCTAGAAACTACTCAGTTTATCTTCATCTGATAATTCATCCATACCAAGGATAGCAATAATGTCTTGCAAGTCTTTATATTGTTGCAAGGTAGCCTGAACTGATCTTGCTACGTTATAGTGTCTGTCTCCAATTACACGTGGATCAAGAATTCTAGAAGTAGAAGTTAAAGGATCGATAGCTGGATAAATTCCAAGCTCTGCAATTTTTCGTTCTAATACCGATGTAGCATCCAAGTGAGCAAATGCAGTAGCAGGTGCAGGATCTGTCAAGTCATCAGCAGGTACATAAATAGCTTGTACTGAAGTAATTGATCCTTTTTTAGTTGAAGTAATTCTCTCTTGTAAATCTCCCATTTCTGTTGAAAGAGTTGGTTGATATCCAACCGCTGAAGGCATTCTTCCTAGAAGTGCTGACACTTCTGAACCAGCTTGCGTAAATCTGAAAATGTTATCTACAAATAGTAGTACATCTCTACCCTCATCATCTCTAAAATATTCTGCCATTGTTAAAGCACTTAAACCTACTCTAAGTCTAGCACCTGGAGGTTCATTCATTTGACCAAATACTAAGGCAGTTTTATCGATTACTCCCGACTCTGTCATCTCAGCATACAAGTCATTACCTTCTCTAGTTCTTTCACCAACTCCGGCAAACACTGAAAAACCACCGTGTTCTGTAGCTATATTTCTAATTAATTCTTGAATAAGAACTGTTTTACCTACTCCAGCTCCTCCAAAAAGTCCTGTTTTACCACCTCTAGTATAAGGTTCCATCAAATCGACAACTTTAATTCCTGTCTCAAACATTTCTGAAGAAGTAGTTAAACTTTCTTGTGCAGGTGCTGAACGGTGAATTGGAGATGTTACTTTATTTTTAACGTCACCTTTTTGATCAATAGGATTTCCTAATACATCAAACATTCTTCCTAAGGTTTCTTGACCTACTGGTACTGAAATTGGCTTTCCTGAATCACTTACGCTTTCTCCTCTTACTAAACCATCAGTAGAGTCCATAGCAATAGTTCTTACTACTCCTTGACCTAAATGCTGTGCTGTTTCAAGTACTAAATCTGTACCATCTTTTCTTTTGATACTTAATGCATTTAAGATTCTAGGAAGATGTCCCTCTTCAAATTTTACATCAACTACCGCACCAGTTATTTGTAATATTTTACCTTTATTATTCATTTTTATGTCCCCTTAATCGACTAATGCCTCTGCCCCACCAACAATTTCTAACATTTCTGTTGTAATTGCGGCCTGACGAGCTTTGTTAAATTCTAGTTTTAATTCTTTAATTATTTCTTTTGCATTCTCTGTTGCATTGTCCATAGCAATCATTCTTGCAGCTTCTTCGCTACTATATGACTCAAGAAGTTGTTGCCACATCTGAACATTGATATGCTTTGGAATCAGTGTGGAAACTATCTCTTTTTGTCCTGGTTCATAGTCATAATTATAATTTGTAACATTATAATCTGCTGAAAAATCAACAGGCAATACTTTTTCCATTATCAAATCTTGAGAAGCCAACGTTTTAAATCTATTATAAATTACATGAACTTCATCTATGTCCTGATTTTCAAAAGCACTTATAAAAGTTTTTGAAATATCAGATGCTGTATCGTAGTTCATATCCTTCCAAAAGTCAAAAAATGTTTCTTTCACATTATAATCTCTTTTTGAAAAATATTCAGATGCCTTTTTACCCAAGCAAAAAAGTTGAACTTTATCTTTGCCAATTTTCTCTATTTCTTTTTCTGCCAACCTAATGACACTAGAATTAAATGAACCTGCAAAACCTCTATCACTAGTAACAATAATCATCCCAACATTTTGGACATTACGTTTTTCAACTAATGAAATATCAGTTGAAGTGATTTGAGGTAATATTCTACAGATAAGTTCCTGCGTATTTTTTGCATAAGGTCTGGAAATTTCCATCTTATCTTGAGCCTTTTTTACCTTAGCTGCAGCAACCATTTTCATTGCCTTTGTTACTTGCTGAATACTAGTTACAGACTTAATTCTTTCTGATAGATTTTTTAAATTAGCCATCCTAGAAACTCTTTTTAAATTCCTCGATTGCGTTATTCATTTTCTTTCCTAAGTCATCAGAAATGTCTCCAGAGCTACTAATTTCAGCTAAACATTCTGAATGTTTTGCATCAAAATGTTCCAACAGTCCTACTTCAAATTCTTTTACTGAATCCAACTCAACATCATCAAGATAACCTTGGCTAGCTGCGTAAATAATTGCAACTTGTTTTTCAGTCGTCATTGGTACATATTGATTTTGTTTAAGAATTTCTACCATTCTTCTTCCTCTAGTAATTTGAGCTGCAGTTGACTCATCTAAATCAGAAGCGAACTTTGCAAATGCTTCAAGCTCTCTAAACTGAGCTAAATCCAATCTTAACTTACCTGCAATTTTTTTCATTGCTTTAATTTGTGCACTTCCACCAACTCTTGAAACTGACAATCCAACATCAACAGCAGGTCTTACACCCCCATTAAATAGGTTGGTATCCAAGTAAATTTGGCCATCTGTAATTGAAATAACATTTGTAGGAATATATGCAGATACATCTCCTTCTTGTGTTTCAATTACCGGAAGAGCTGTTAAAGAACCTGAACCTAAATCCTTAGATAGTTTAGACGATCTTTCTAATAATCTACTATGTAAATAGAATACATCTCCTGGGAAAGCTTCTCTTCCTGGAGGCCTTCTTAAAACAAGGGACATTTGTCTATATGCTGTTGCCTGTTTAGATAAATCATCATAAACAATTAATCCATGCATACCATTATCTCTATAATATTCTCCCATAGCACATCCTGAATATGGTGCTATATATTGTAAAGGAGCTGGATCTGAAGCATTTGCAACAACTACTGTTGTATACTCCATTGCTCCATTGGCTTCAAGCTCTGCAACTAATTTTGCAACAGTAGATGCCTTCTGTCCAATTGCTACATAAACACAGTAAACTGGACTATCGGAAGTGTGGGTTAGTTTTTGATTTATAATTGCATCAATGGCAATAGCAGACTTTCCTGTTTGTCTATCGCCAATGATTAATTCTCTTTGACCTCTACCAATTGGAATCATACTATCAATAGATTTAAGTCCAGTTTGTAGGGGTTCTTTTACTGGAAATCTTTGCATTACACCTAAAGCTTTTCGCTCAATTGGCAATGTTTCTTTTGCATTGATAGGACCTTTTCCATCCATTGGCTGACCTAAAGGATCAACAACTCGACCTAAAAGCTCTTTTCCAACTGGAACTTCAACAACTTTTCCAGTTCTTTTGACAATGTCACCTTCTTTTACAAGACTACTGTCTCCAAACAATACAGCCCCAACATTTTCTTCTTCAAGATTTAAAGCCATTCCAAAAACATTGTTCGGAAATTCTACAAGCTCAGAACTCATGACACTTCCTAGTCCACTTGTTCTAGCAACACCGTCACCAATCTCTAAAACTTCGCCAACTTCATTAACATCAACGCTTTCATTGATATTTTTGATTTGACTTCTTAACAAATCTCCAATTTCATTTGTTTTAATATCCATTTACACCCCTACTAATTTTGATTTTGCGTTTTCTAATTTTGTTTGCAGACTACTATCATATAGTGTATCGTCTACTTTAATTTTAAGTCCGCCAATTAAATTTTTATCAACATTAAAATCAATATTGATTTTTTTATTAACTAACTCACTTAAAGAATTGCTGATATCATCTTTTTGCTTACTGTCCATTTCATGAGATGATACTACTTCAACAAATGCTATATTTAATTTCTTTTTGGATAATAAAGTAAAATGTTTAGATACATCTTGAATAAGATTTGTATCATCATTTTCAATCACTACCTTTAATACTTCAATTAAAATTTCATTCATTGAGTTTGAAACAGCTTTTTCAAAAAGACTAATTTTTTCAAAAACTTCAACAGTCTTTGATTTGAAGAAAGTATTAATAGCCAGATCCCTCTTAAGAGCAATACAAAAATTTTCTAATCCACTATTAACGCTGTTAAAATCGTCAAACGTATTAACAGCATCGTTTAATAAATTAGAGTATATATTTATCTTTTTAAGATTTTGCTTCATCTACTTTCACTGCTTCTAATGATGACTTAATAAATTTACTATTATCATCATCCTTAACATTTCTTTGTAAAACTTTTGTAGCTAATTCTAAGCTAAGGTCTATGACCTCTTCTTTTATTTCCTTTATAGCACGCGTCTTTTCAATTTCTATTTTTGATTTAGCATCATCAAGAAATTCATTTGATTTAGCTTTTGCGTCATTTAGAATCTTAGCTGCAGATTCTTCAGCTCTTTGCTTGCTGTCACCTACAATTGCTTTACCTTCCTTTTTTGCCTCGTTAAGTATTTTTTCTGATTCATCTTTAATTTGCTCTAAATCAGTTTTTGCACTTTCTGCCATTTTAAGAGACTCTGCAATATCTTTCTCTCTTTCTTCTAGGAAGTCAAGAAGAGGATTCCATGCATACTTTCTTAATACAAAAAGTACAGTCATAAAAATAACTAATGACCAGACATATGTGCCTAGTTCTGGCGTTAATAATGGATTCATATTATTTCCTTATTTTGATTACAGAACTAATGATAACAATCCAAGCAAAATTGCTGCACCTTCAACCAAAATTGCTAAAAGAAATGTTTGTGATCTAATTTCTCCAGCTGCTTCAGGCTGTCTTGCAATAGCCTGTGCTACTCCATACCCAATTAATCCGATGCCAATTCCAGCACCAATTACTGCTAACCCTGCTCCCATAGTGAGACTCCTTTTTTTTGTTAGTGATCTACGTGTATAGCCATTCCAATAAAAACGGCTGTTAATAATGCAAAAACATATGCTTGTATAACTGCAACAAGCAATTCTAGCATAGTCAATCCTAGTGCAAGCGAAATTGAAAAAGGAGCAATACCAAAACCAGCAAGTCCTCCTAGTTCCGCAGTAGCACTGAAAATAAATGTAATAAATATAACTAAAGCAATATGTCCGCCCATCATGTTACCAGCCAACCTAAGCGTTAAAGCTAATGGACGTATAAAAAGACCCATAAATTCAATTGGAACTACAACAAAATATAGTGGCCATGGCAATCCTGAAGGTGCCAAGTTTTTCCAATGTTGAATAAAACCATATTTTTGAATACCTGCTCCAATAAATGCAAAAAAAGTGATAGTCGCAATAGCAAAAGTAACGTTCACATTAGCAGTGACTGTATGTCCGCCCTTGGATAATAAATATAAAATATTATCCTTGCTTAACATATCTGCTTGATATCCAATTTTACCAATTAGACCTGATAAGTCAAAAATTGGAATTAATCCTAATACATTACCGAAAAGTACGAAGAAAAATATTGTATAAATTAGAGGAGCCCAATCTCTATATTCTTTTGCTCCAATAAAATTCTTTAAAACATCATCTCTTAAATAAATAACAAACATTTCAATGATACTCATAAACTTATTTGGGATATTTTTTTTGTGGGAGATATATGCCTGAATAAATGTAATTAAAGTTGCTACAACAATTGTTGATACAAAAAATAATAAAAAAACATGTTTAGTAATTCCAAGATCAATATAAAACAAAGAATCGGATGTTAATCCAAAGAAACTTGAGATTTTTTCGGATAGAGAATTAAGAAATTCAAATTCAAAAATATTTTTTTTACTATTGGCGACATGATCAATGGCATATTGTGGGGCTTGATCCATTGTCCATTCTTTTCCAACTTTTTCACCAACAAACATCGCCGAAATATAAATAGAAACGTACAAGGAAAAACAGAAAAAAAAGTGTAATCCTTAATTATTATTATTTACATGATTGTATGCACGATAAGAAGCATGAAAAACACCAATAATTATTATCAGAATTCTCCAAAAATCATTAAAAATGAAAAAAGCAATTAGAAGCCAAGAGATTATTATGCCTAAGAATTCAAAATATACTGAGTAGCTCTCTGCAAGAATTCTACTTAAAGGTTTTTTATCACTCATCAACGATTATATCGCATCTGCCCGAAAATTGAGCTCCATCTTCAATAGTAAGCACTTTATATTGTAAATTTCCAACTAACTCACAACCTTTCAACAATTCTGCTGGACCATTAATTTGGGCATCTCCTTCTATAAAGCCATTAATTTGAATCATAGATGCCTTCACATCTCCAAATATTTTACCACTTTTAGCAAGCTGGATTGCTCCATTAGTATGTACAGAACCTCTTATTTCACCATAAATAGTAACATTACCGCTTAGAATCATATCTCCATCAATGGATACATCTTCAGCAATTATAGTCTGACTATTTGTTGGCTTAGTTTGAATCTTCATTAGTAGTTAATTTATCTGATTTTAATTTAAAATCTTCAAAAAAAGTATTTGGATTGATAGGAGTTCCATCTTTCCAAATTTCAAAATGTAGATGTGGCCCTGAAGACATTCCTGTATTACCCATTTTAGCAATGATATCTCCCGCTAAAACTTTATCTCCTTTACTAAAAAATAAATCTTCGTTGTGATAATAGTGTGATAAATATCCGTTCTGGTGGTCTATTATTAAAAAATTACCAAAATCTTTTGAAAAATCACTAAATACAACAAGGCCATCTGCAATGGAAAAGATAGGTGTTGAAACTTCATTCACGATATCGATACCAAAGTGTTTTGTATCAATATCATACTCTCTACTAATTAAACCTTTAGCAGGCTTTACAGATGGAATATTGTTAGTTATCATATATCTAACATTTTTTTCATTTAGGTTATGAGACTCTTCTGTTCCAATAATGGAATCTATGTATGTTTTCATGAGTGCTATTTCATCGATAGTTTCATCAATATTACTTATGATCTCTTGCTGTTGTTTAATTTCATTATTTATTGCAGAAATTCTGAAATATTCTTTGATAATCGGAGAAGACATAAATAACAGAATTAATGTAAGAATTAGCGATACAGCTAAAGCTGATAAAGAGGCAATAAAAGTGAATCTTGTAAATTCAATTTGCCAACTCTTATCCGTAAAAGGTGAAATAAATAAAATCTTATATTTACTAAGTTTCATGGAATTAAGTTAATCAGGTTTTATAGATTGTAGCTTATCTATAACTCTACTAACTGTTTTTTTATCGAAGCTAATTTTTATAAAACCTTTTTTAGTTTTACTATTTTGCATTATTAATACTTTCTCTCCAATTAATCTTGAAAGAGAGCTTTGCATGTCTTGTAGTTGCGGAGATATTTTTTTATTCTTTGCAACTAAAGATTCTGTTTTTCTGACTGATATTTTTTCCGTCAAAAGCTTTTTCCATAATTGAATCATGCCTTGAGAAGTTTTGTTCTGTAAAATTGCCCTAGCTTGCCCTGCATTTATCTCTCCTTTTAATATACTATCTTGGATTTCATTTGGAAGCTTAAGCAACCTCAGGGCATTTGATACTGCTGGCCTAGATTTTCCGACTGTTTTCGCAATTTCAGTAATTGAAGATTCTAAATTATCTTGTAAGTATTTATATCCTTTTGCTTCTTCAATTGGATTAAGATCTTCTCGCTGAATGTTCTCTATCAACGCCATATACATTATATCTTTATTAGATTCCGCATCGATAACATATGCTAAAATTCTTTTCTTATTTAATAGCTTATGTGCCCTATATCTTCTTTCTCCAGCAACAATAATATATTTATTATCAACTTGCTTAACTGTAATTGGACTAATTAACCCTTTTTCTTCAATTGATTGTGCTAATTGTTTTAAAGATTTATCTTCAAAATTTTTTCTGGGTTGATTGGGGTTTGGTTTAATTTTACTGATAAGAATGCTGCTTTGAGTAAAATCCTCCAAGCTAGATTTTGAAGGTGTAAGTAAAGCTCCTAATCCTTGACCTAAATTTTTATTTTTTGCCATTAACTATCTCCAATGCTAAATCCATATAGTCTTTAGCTCCTGAACAATTTACATCATACATTATTGCTGGCATTCCATCGTCTGGAGCTTCTGCTAGCCTAACATTTCTATTAATTTTTGTATCAAATAATTTATTTTTAAAATTTGTCTTTAACAAACCTTCAACTTTTTTTGATAACCTAAGTCTTTTGGTATGCATGGTTATTAATAAACCAAGTATGTTAAGCTTATTATTAATGTTTTCTTTCACAATTTTTATAGTTTCTTGTAAACTTTTTAAACCTTCTAACGCAAAAAATTCACTTTGAATTGGAATTAATACATCCGTTGAAGCAGTCAAGGCATTTAAAGTTAAAAGCCCTAAGGATGGTGGACAGTCAATTAATATATAATCATATTTTTTTTTAATTCTATTAATTAATTGCAAAAGCTGTTTTTCCCTATTAGAAATAGATACCAACTCTACTTCACAACCAACTAAATTTGTATCCGATTTAATAAAATCTAAGTATTCAATATTTGTCCTAGAAATAATATCTTTCATTTTTTCGTTGCCAATCATTGCATCGTAAATAGTCAAATCAGATTCAATCCCAAAATTATTTAATCCAGTAGATGCATTCGCTTGAGGGTCAAAATCTATTAACAATGTTTTCTTTTCAAGAATTCCTAGACTAGCAGCTAGATTAATAGCTGTAGTAGTTTTTCCTACACCGCCCTTTTGATTTATTATTGAAATTATTTTTAGCATTTGATTAAAAAATTTAATTGGTTAAAAGGGTAATACAAAGTTTTTAAAAAATCATTTTATATCACTTAACTTATAATGTGAATTCAAAAATTTTAATAACAGGATTTAATGGAGAATTGGGTAGCAAAACTCTTGATTTTTTAGCCAAAAAAAATTCTAAAATTATTGGAATAGATTTAAGCAAAAAAACAATCCTAGATGATAATATTGATTTGATACAAGGATCAATTTCAGACAAAGAATTGATACAATCAATTTTTGATAATAACATTATATCTGAAGTATATCATTTTGCAGCATTACTAAGTCAAACAGCTTCCAACAATCCTGAATTAGCAACACAAATAAATGAAGAGGCATCAAAAAATCTAATTAATTGTGCAATGGATCACGGAATAAAAAATAATTTAAAAGTAAAATTCTTTTTCCCAAGCTCTATTGCAGTATATGGCCCTAGAAAAATTCATAATGCTTCGGAAGTTGATATAATTAAACCAACTACCATATATGGAATTAATAAATTAGCAGTTGAGCAATATGGAACAAAAAAGCATTTAGAAAGTGACGCAAAAAATTATGGTATTGATTTTAGATCAATAAGATTTCCAGGAGTAATAAGTAATGACACTGTTCCTAATGGCGGAACCACAGATTATGCCCCTCAAATGATTCATGCAGCTGTAAATAATGAGCAATACGTATGCAAACTTTCGGAACAGACCATATTACCTTTTATAAGTATTAATAAAACAGTTTCATCTATAAATCAGTTAATGAATATAGATACAATAAATTCAGCTTTAAGAGTTTTCAACATTCAAGAGGCAAGTTTTTCAATCAATGACTTATATAAATTTATTCAAAGCAAGTTCAGTGAATTCAAAATTGAATATGAGATTGATTTTAAATTTCAATCTGTTGCAGATACATGGCCTTCAAGTTTAAATTGTGATGAAGCAAAAAATAAATGGGATTTTTCTAGCTCTGAAAATGTTGAAACATTTATTTTAAAAATTCTTAATAAAATGATGGATAAATGAAAAAAATTGATCAGATATTAAAAAAAGAACTTGAAACAATAAAAAATCAAGGGACCTATAAAAATGAAAGAATCATTGAAACAGCCCAAGAAGATGAAATCAATGTCTTAGGAAAGAAAGTTTTAAACTTTTGTGCAAATAACTATTTAGGGCTTGCAAATAATTCTGAAATTAGAAAAGCAGCTATATCAGCAATAGAACAATGGGGATTTGGGCTAGGATCTGTCAGATTTATTTGTGGAACTCAAACTATTCATAAAGAACTTGAAGAAACTGTAAGCAATTTTTTAAATATGGAAGATACTATTTTATACTCTTCGTGTTTTGATGCTAATGGCGGTTTATTTGAAACTATTTTAAATAAAGAAGATGCTGTTTTTTCTGATGAATTAAATCATGCATCAATAATTGATGGAATTAGATTATGTAAAGCACAAAAATATAGATATAAAAATTGTGATATGGTTGATTTGGAAAATCAACTAAAGGAAAGTACAGCAAGAATAAAATTGATTGCTACAGATGGAGTGTTTAGTATGGACGGAACAATTGCTCCAATAGACCAAATTGTTAAATTAGCTGCAAAATATGATGCGCTAGTTATGGTAGATGATTGTCACGCAACAGGCTTTATAGGCTTAAATGGTAAAGGAAGTGGAGAACATCATAATGTGTTAAACCAAGTTGATATTATTACTTCTACATTTGGGAAAGCACTTGGAGGAGCTTCTGGTGGATTCGTATCAGCCTCATCAAATATAATTAATATTTTAAGACAAAGATCTAGACCATATCTTTTTTCAAATAGCTTAGCTCCTGCACTCGTTGTTGCATGTTTAAAAGCTTTTGAAATAATTAATAATGATAATGGATTAATATCCAAATTACATGAGAACACACATTATTTTAGAAAAAAAATACATGAAATAGGATTCGAAGTTAAGGGAGATTCTCATCCAATAGTTCCTATAATGATTTATGATGCAAAAAAAACAGTTGCTATGTCTGAAATGCTTTTAGAAAAAAATATTTATGTCATACCATTTTCTTTCCCTGTTGTACCAAAAGATCAAGCAAGAATTAGGGTGCAACTCTCATCTCTGCATACTCAACAACAATTAGATTATGCTGTAGAAGCATTTCATGATTGTGGAAAGTCCTTAAATATTATTTAAAAAATTAGTGAAAAAAGCACTTAATGTATTAAATTCACTCACTTATGGATAATTCAATAAGAAATAGATTATTAACAATCCTTTTTGTTTTTGGATTGGGGATTTATGCCCTCTTCCCATCGTTACGCTATGCTATGCTTAGTGATGAAAAAATTTCTAACCTTTCACAGGAAGAAGCTGACTATTATGATGCAAAAACTATCAAACAAGGATTAGATCTAAAAGGTGGAATTTATATAGTTCTTGAGGTTGATTTACCTCAATTAGTTAACAATCTTGCAAAGAATAAAGATAAAAATTTTGACTTATTTCTTGATGAACTAAAAAATGAATATAATAGTAGTTCCGGCGACTTCTTTACAGTTTTTGAACAATTAGCAGATACAAAAGATTTAAAATTGCCAAGATATTTTATCAATTATGGTAAAACTAAAGAACAAATTATTGCTCAACTCTCGCTTCAATCAGAAGATTCAATAAGAAGAGTTATTGAAATTCTTCAAAATCGTGTTGATCAATTTGGCGTTGCTGAGCCAACTATTCAAAAACAAGGAAACAATCGTGTTATTGTAGAACTTGCTGGGATTCAAGATTCCGAAAGAGCAAGAGATCTTTTACAGAGTACTGCGCTTTTAGAGCTAATGATTGTTAAAGATATTGAAAGCACTAATGCTTTAATTAGACAGCTAGATAGTATTACTTCAACATCAAATGAAAAAGTTTTAAATAATAATGAAAACGAAATTAATGAACTATTTGATGCAACAAACTCAGGTGAATTTAACTTTTCTTCATTGTTAATATCTGTTGGAGGAAATCTAGCCATCTCATCCAAAAATTTAGTCTCTTATAAGGATATTTTGTCTCAAGATAACGTTAAGCAAATTTTAGATGCTACAAATAGCACTATTTTAACTAGCAATTCACCAATTGTTCTGGTCAATGAAATTGGAGAAGAAGAAGAATTTTATACGTTATATCATTTGTTCAATAATGCAGAATTAACAGGCGGTGTTATAGAAGATGCTCAAATGAGATTAAGTCAAGCAGGCGTAACAGCTGGACAAGCAGTTGTTGAAGTTGAAATGAATACTGAAGGTTCCAGAGAATGGGCTAGAATTACTGGTGCTAATATCAACAATAGAATTGCAATTGTTTTAGATAGAAAAGTACATATGGCTCCTGTAATTAGAAGTCAAATTTTTGGTGGAGGAACTGTCATTGAAGGTTTAGACTCTATTGAAGAAGCTGAAGATATAGCAATTGTATTAAGAGCTGGTGCTCTTCCAGTTCCTGTTACTATTGCAGAAGAACGAACTGTTGGTGCATCATTAGGTGCAGACTCTGTTTCCAAGGGAACACTTTCAATGGGTATCGGTTTATTACTTGTTGTTATCTTTATTGTTCTCTTTTATAAAATGTCTGGTCTTATTGCTAGTTTTTCAGTTATGTGGACATTGATTTTACTTCTAGGTGTTCTTGCTTTACTTGAAGCGACTTTAACACTTCCTGGAATTGCTGGATTAATATTAACTGTTGGTATGTCTGTAGATGCTAATGTTATTATTTTTGAAAGAATAAAAGAAGAACTAAGAAATGGTAAATCTGTTAGATCTGCTATTGACTCAGGCTACGAAAGAGCAATCACAACAATTGTTGATGCTAATTTAACTACAGGAATAGCTGCAGCTGTTTTATATCAATATGGTAGCGGTCCGATTAAGGGTTTTGCAACTGTATTATTTTGGGGAATTATTGTTAGCATGTTTACTGCAATAATTGTCACGAGATTTGTTTTTGACTTTGTTACATCTAGAAAAAATATTGAAAAGCTGAGTATATAATTATGAAGTTTATGGAAAATACTAAAATCAATTTTATGAAATTTAAAACCTTCGGGTTTGGATTATCTTCTGCAATGGCTCTAGGTTCTGTAATATTGCTTTTAATGGGTGTAAATCTAGGAATAGACTTTAAGGGTGGAACTGCTATTGGAGTCAGTTTTTCTGAAGAGATAACAATTGAAGAAGTTAGAAATTCATTAAAAACAGTATCTGTAAACGATATCAACTTTGATTTAAGTGCAGAGGAAATTAAATATTTTGGTAGTAAAAGCGATGTAATGATTAAGATTAAAACGCTTGAAAATGAACCGGAAAATTTTGGTCAGGTTATAATCAATCATTTATATAGTTCCTTAACTAACAAAGCCCCGGATAACAAAAATGATTTTATTTTATCTCTTGGTTCAGTAAGTCCTAAAGTCGGATCAGAGCTAAGTGGAAAAGCTTTTTGGTCAGTAATTTCAGCGCTTGTTCTTATATTATTTTATATTTCTGTTCGATTCGAATTTAGATTTGCTCTTGGAGCAATTTTAGCCTTGGTGCATGATGTTGTTATAACGTTAGGAATTTTTTCTCTCACCGGTTTTGAAATTACGTTAAGCACAGTAGCAGCTTTCTTGACTATTGTAGGATATTCACTGAATGATACAATCGTTATACTTGATAGAATTAGAGAAAATATGAAATCTTCAGGGACTGTAATGTTTGAATCAACTATTAATAAAAGCATTAATCAATCATTAAGTCGAACATTAATAACCTCTTTAACAACATTATTAGTAATTCTTGTTTTACTTGTTTACGGTGGAGAAGTTATTAGACCATTTTCATTTACAATGCTAGTGGGTGTGATTATTGGAACATACTCAAGTATTTATATCGCAAGTGCACTACTTGCTACCATTTATCAGAATTCTAAATAATGAATAATAGGATTCTATTTCCTTTTATAGCTTTATGCTTAATCTGGGGATCCACATGGTATTTCATCAAGATTTCACTGAATGCTGGAGTGCCTCCTTTTTATGGAGTTGGTTTACGTTTTCTATTTTCAGGAATAATATTTTTTGTTTACATATATTATAAAAAACTATCTATTCCCACCACTCCACAGGCAATAAAATTATACCTGTCTTTTGGTTTATTAAATTTCAGTTTATCATATGGAATGACATACTGGGCAACACAATATATCTATTCAAGCATTTCGTCAATATTATGGGGGTTATTCCCGTTATTTACCAGTCTTATGGCACACTTTATGATAAAAGATGATCCAGATGAAAGGCTTAATAAAAACAAGATTGGTGCTTTAATGATGGGACTAACTGGAGTAGCAATTATGAGTGCTAATCAAGAAATTGATCTTGCTTCACAATCTTTTTCTGCAATTTTAGTACTAATTAGCGTTATAATAATTGCAGCATATCCTAGCGTTCAATACAAAAAATATAACGATGAGGTTGGTCCTTACCAAATGAATGCAGTTTGTCAAGTTATGACGGGGATTGTTATGCTTTCAATGTCTTCAGTGTTCAATGAAGATTTATCTGTCATTGTTTGGAACAATGAGTTAATACTCTCAACTCTTTATTTAATTGTTTTTGGCGGATTTATATCGTGGGGTATCTATTTTTGGCTGTATCAGCATTTAAATGTAACTCAAGTAACCTATGTTGCTATTTTTCCGCCTATAGTGGCTATCTTCTTAGGTTGGGTATTTTTAGGAGAAATACTGTCTTCACAGGAAATAATAGGAACTTTACTTATTTTAGGAAGTTCTATACTAATCTATAGGAAATAGAACCTATTTTATAATAAATTAAATTATGATAGAAAAAATTAAATCAAATCTGCTTGCTGGTATTGCTACTATTGTTCCTTTAGCGTTAACAGTATATGTTTTACAAGTTACTTTAGAAATTACATATTGGATTGGTGGAACAGTTGCAGAACCATTAAAAAGATTTGTAGATGTAACTTTTCCTGGGTTTGGTCTATTAAGTTCATTAGTTGGTCTAATTATAGTATTCTTAGCTCTATTTATTTTTGGTGCCCTGGCAAGAAATGTTTTTGGTAAAAAAGTAGTTGGATGGTTTGAGAGCATTTTTAAGAAAATTCCTTTAATAGACACAATATATGGAACAACAAAGCAATTAATTGAAACTGTTTCAGGATCAAATAATGATTCGTTTCAAAAGGTTGTCTATGTTGAGTATCCTAGAAAAGGCATGTGGACACTTGGATTTGTTACAAGCGAATCAACAAATCAAGCTAACGAAGAATTTTATCATATTTTTGTACCTACCACTCCTAATCCTACTTCAGGTTTCTTTTTAATTATTGCAAAAGAAGATACGACTCCTGCAGATATTGATGTTGAAGAAGCTTTCAATATGATAGTTACAAGTGGGATAGTTGGAAATCACAAAAATTCAATAGTTAAGTAAAAAAAAAGAGCACCTAAGTGCTCTTTTTTTTAATTATACCTAAACGATAAAAGTTTCTTAACCTCTACCTCTAGCCATAGGTGCACGTGATACATCACCATCTTTATCGATGAAGTATAGGAAACCGCTTTCACGGGTTACGCCTGCGTCAGCAACTTTTTCTGCATTTCCGCCACCAGATCCGCCTCTTGACATACCTGAACGCCATACATTACCATCTTTACCTAAATAATATAGATAGCCTTTTTCTTTACTAACACCTGTTGTTTTTACTTTTTCAGCCATTTTTTTTCTCCTTAAAAGATTATTTATAAGCTTTATTTTTATTACTAAACAAGTCTACATCTAAACACAATTTTTTGCAAGAAATTTCTCGACGGAGCCCCCTCTATAAATTTTTACAAAAAAGCTTTAAATATTTTTTTATTTGATTAAATTTGGCCCATGCCCCGGTAGCTCAGCTGGATAGAGCAACGGATTTCTAATCCGTAGGTCATAGGTTCAAATCCTATCCGGGGTACGACGAATTTGATAGAAAACCTTTTGCCAAATTCTTTATAATCAATCCCCCTCTTTCATTTAGATGGATATGATCACATAATAATTTCAATCTATATTTTTCCCCAATATCATTCCAACTCCAGCCAAATACATAATGGAGAACAACTGCCCTCAACCCTCTTAATCTTCTTAGTTCTGATGTTGTATATGGTACGCTATTGTTTTTTGTAATATTCAAATCAAATTCATTATACAGATCAAGGATTTCTAGATTATAATTTTTAGCTAAATCTTTAATTATTTTGTTGTGACTTCTTACAACTTGCATAATAGAAGATGTTTTTTGTTCTCCTAACCAAGGAAGTGTGAAAATTGCAATTTTAGCATTAGTATGTTCTTTAATATTTTTTATAAAAAATTCTAACTGTTCTTTGTACCAGTCTATCGAAGGTTTTTGTGGCAACCCTTTAGTTTCCATATAATAATCTTGTATTAACTTAACTGGTTGACTTCCAATTGCATCATTTGTTCCAATTAAAATAGTAATGTATTCCGGATCGTGCTTGATAATATCTTCAATTCGTTGATTTAAATTCCAAGTCAGATCTGCATTAATACCCGCATTGATATAGACTTTTGAATCATCATTCTTTCTTAAAGTGCTCACCCAATCGTATCCAATATGACCATGAGTGATACTGTCACCACAACAAACAACTACAGGCTTATCATTATTAACAAGATTAACATTGTGTGCATTCATATGAGGAAGCTGCCAAGACTTTCGTATCATCGGCAGTTTATAGATATTTATAATTATTGAATTACGAAAAAAATAGATGAAAATAATTAATACAATAAAAAATAATAGGTATAAAAGCATAATTATCTACTAATTGATTGCTGGTAATTCAAAAGCTGCAATTCTTTTATCGCTATCTACTGCATATAAAAACCACTTACCATGCATATAGGCTGTAGCAATTCCATCCGTATATGATACATCTTTAAGATATAAAGTGTTGATATAGGTTAAATCTTCACGATTATATAAATGAAAACGATTATCATCTTTGCTTTGTTCTGTGCAAATCCAATATCCTGTATTATCGCGATTAATAACTAAGGCAATTCCTTCCGGATCATTCCCTCTATTGAAATTTCCTAAATCTTCAATTATTGTTTGACCTGTTTCTAAGTCGAGCGCCATTACTTTATGATGTTCTTCCATCTCTTCAGCTACTAACATTGTTTTGAAATGCTTGTCTACATGGATACTTTCAACTTGATATAAAGTTGGACTTCCAAAAACTGATGCAGAGCTAACTGTAAAAGCATCGCTCTCGATATTAAAATCCCATGACAGAATTCTATCTTGTTTAGGATTATTATATTCATAACTGTCAGTAACAAACACTTTATATTTTCCATCGTCAATTTTATAGAACGAAATACCATAAGGACTTCTTAATTCATTTGCGCCAAAAGAACCTAAATAATCCATTGAAGTATTAAAAACAGCAACATGCTTATTATCTCTTTCAGTAACTAAAACAAATTGATCATTAATAACAGTAACCCCGTTTGGAAAGGCGCCTTCACGAGGAATTGATTTTTTAAATTTACCATCCATTGCACCATAAAGATGAATCTCATTTTTATCTTTTACAGTAACAACAATGACATGTTTTCGCATTAAAAATCCAATACTATCCATTCCTGCATCTTCAACAGGTTCCGTATAAAACATCGGGTTTGTTAATGTAATTGTTTCTGTTTTAGTATTGCAGCCAATCAATGAAACAATAATGAATAGAAAGAATAGTTTAATATTTTTCATTTATTAATCAACAATACTCAAAAGTTCAATTTCGAAAATCAATGTTGAAGATGGTGGAATAACATACTCACCTTTTTTTGAATCTGAGGGAACTCCAGTTGTACCATAAGCTAAATTTTGAGGAATAAATACTTCCCACTTAGAACCCACTGGCATTTTTTGTAAAACTTCTTGCCAGCCAACTATAACACCTTTCACTCCAAAAGTTGCAGGCTGCCCTCTATCATAACTACTATCAAATTTATATCCATCTATTAAATAACCATTATAGTGAACAACGACAGAATCATCATAATCTGGGATTTCTCCTGTTCCAGCAGCAATAACTCTATATTGAATCTGGCTTCTTTCTAAAACTCTTATACCTTCTTTAACTTTATTATTATTAAGAAATTCTTGGCCCTTCATTTTGTTTTCCCTTGAAAGCTCTTTAGCCTTTTCTCCCATTTGCTTGCATTTTATCACGCTCAATTTGTGAGTTCATAATATTAAATGCTCTAAGAATATCATTTCGTGTAGGTGCATCTAATCTAGGATTTTCTTTATTCCAATAGTCGGTAAGCCCTTCAATTAATAATTCTTGATTAATTTCTGCGTCTGGTAAATTTCCAGCTATATTAATACCCATAGCATAACTTAAGGAGTCTTGAAAAGTAACCATTAGCTCTTTATCGCTCTCAACAGCAATATCTTCAGTTGAATTGCAAGAATAAATTAAAAATGAGATAAATATAAAATAGATTTTAAATGTGTGTTTCATGTATGAATTCTATAATGATTAAAAAGAATAGTAAAGAAAAATTATCTGCCGTCTTTATACCCTTGATAGTCATCCATCATATTATATAACCCATAAAAACTACTTAGCTTAATAAGAAGTGAGCTTGGTAATAATGCTCTGAATAATACCATTTGATTCATAATCCATGGAACTTTTGGTGAATGAAATCCAAGCTTAATTGCTCTATTTACAATCACTTTAGCAACTTGATCATGACTTTTAACTCCTGGAGCTAATAACTGCCCTAAAAAATTAAGTTTTGTACCTTCAAATAATCCTTTTTTAAGAAAGTTTGGGTGAACTGAAGAAAACTTCACTCCATGTTTCCCCATTTTTTTTACTTCTAATCTAAGGGATTCCGTTAGTCCTGCTACTGCCCACTTTGTTGCTGCATATACAGCTAATTTTGGAGCACCAGTTAACGAAGAAGCAGAGGAAATATTAATAATATGTCCAAGATTTTTCTCTAACATCCCTGGCATAAAAGCGCGAATAGTATAAATCATTGATGTGAAGTTTACATTAATAAGGTTCTCAAGCTCTTCATCAGTTCTATCTAACATATAGCCCGTATATACAGTACCAGCATTGTTTATTAATATATCAATGCCTCCAAACTTTTCTTTAATGATTGCAGCATTTTGATATACCTGCTCCTTGTTGGTCACATCACAGATTTGAGAAAAAACATGATGACCTTTTTCTTTTAAATCTTGAACTGTTGCTGATAAATCATCTTCTTTGAAATCCCAAAGAATAACATTGGCACCTTCATTTAAAATACGCTTAGCGGTTGCTAAACCAATTCCTTTTGCTCCACCAGTAATTAAAACATGTTTATGTTTAAGATTCATTATTTAAAAATAAAGTATTATAAATTAGCATACCATTGAATTCCATATGCTAAGGAAACACTAATCATTAGACCAAGCATTAGCCTTAAAAAATCCATATATAACATTGGGAAAATTGCTTTCTTATGCCTGCTAGTATAGGTTAATTCACCATAACCGATAGACATCCAGATACCGAGCTCTCTTCCAGCTAAGCATTCCCATAAAAACAAAAGTCGTACTCATGGGGATATTATTCACCTCCTTGAAGTAGTAAAGAACAAAACAATACACTAAATCAATAAGTGTGGCAGACCTTACGTAACTGCGTATTGGTCTTAGATAGAACAATTTCTTGAATTCTTCCTCCACGCTCATAAAACATAAACGCTAAGCCCAAGAACATAACTAGTACAACAAATAACTGAAACTGAAAACTTTGAGACAGAGCTATATCTAGGTAAAAAAATCATTATGTTCGCTAAATCATGCTTTAACCATGTAGACCACAGCCAGCCAGTTGTTAGCCATTGTGCTACTCTCCAATAATCATTGTTTTTATTTTTACCTTTTTCTCCTTCATTAAGAAAATATTTACTTATTAGGTACCAAGAATCCACATGCAAAAACAAATGATACTGCATAACCTAAGAAAGCTTTTAAGCAACATCTTTTCCATAACAACAGAAGATGCAAAAACTGATAAGCACTAAGAAGGTGGTTGAAACTGGAATTTTTAACCTGGTCAAAGCAACAAGAACGAGTGGAGCCAGTGCGTGATACCATTGAATAGAAATTGGATCAGGAAATTTATCTAACCTACCAAAAGCGGGATCGTTAGTACCAAAACCCTGAAACATTGTAAGAACAAAAATTCCGATCCCATATATGCAAACATCCAATACCATTTAATATCTTTGTTTGATGAAATATAAGTTCCTAGCGTTTGAATACTATCATTAGCAGTAACAGCATATACTGCAAATAAGAAACCTAATAAAGACCATAGTGTAAGAAAATCCAATTTATTTTATTCCCTTATTATTGAACTCTTTAATTATTGCTCCGGAGGAGAGACTCGAACTCCCGACCTGGTGATTAACAGTCACTCGCTCTACCAACTGAGCTACTCCGGAATATGGTAGAAATTTTTAATATTATTACTTAAAAAACAAGAATTATTAATCTTATTTTATAAATCTGCCTTTATTCCGAAAGTAAATTTTCTATTATAATACTCTTCTTGCATCATATATCTGCTACTTCCTTGGTAATATCTCAATGGCTGATTAGTTAAATTATTGAAATCAGCATAGATAGACATATTCTCCCTTAAATTATAATTTGCATTTAAATCAACATATGTTGACTTATCATACCATCTATCTTCATACTTTGAATCATTAAATTCTTCAAGGAATTCTCCTTGATGATTAAGTGAAAGACGAACAGTCGCTGGGCCTCTTTCATATGATAATGAAAGAATGAAACTCTTTTTAAGTGCATGGCCAGGTCAGTTTTTTTCATTAAGACCTGCTTCAACATCTTAAAAAGCGATTTTAACTACGCGATTATAAAAAAAAAGAAAAACATTTGTCAACTTTTTTTAAAAAAAAACTATAATTCTAGCTCGATAAATAATTTTTTTTGTAAGGTCAAATTGACCATGACTTTGGACATTATCTGAAATCTGAATGTTTTTATTTGAAGAGCATTTTCCGATATTGGCATGGGTGGATTTTAGTCCTCCAAAATACCATCTTACATCTGATATGTATGCAAAATCACCTTCTTTTGCCCCTAGTTCATCCATTAAATCCTTTGGTAAATTAATTTCGTTAGATGTACTACTAATAACTTCAATCATCTCACCATTAAAGGTAATTTTACTTCCAGCATTTTCATTAACTGTAGACCCCTTGAAATACTCTGGACCATCTTTAATAGTCCACAAGGTTAATCCTTTAATTTTTTTGTAATGATCTTTGCCAGGCTTGGTTGTTAATAATGTTACAATCACTCCAATGGTTGTGCAGGCAAATACATTATAAAGCGCTCTTATGTATGACCATGGTTTTGCTTCAACGTACTCTATGCCATGCGAAAATGGTTGAACAAAAAATTGTGGATACTGGATACCTAAGAAAATAAATACTGCTCCTAGCAAAAAGGTTAATATGGCCGCTCTTGATGAGAATCGTTGCCAGAAAATTCCTAAAAATATAACCGTAACCATAGGTGGAGTTACTACACTATGAAAGGCTCCATGTGCCTCATAAATAGTTCCATATTGTGCAAATAAGAATGCTGCTTGAATGCCAATAAACGTTACCAACAAAGAAGTAAGCATAGATACTCTCAAACGTGTTTTTTCAGAAGGATTTTTGCTTAATGGAGTATATACATCATTTACAGCTACTGCTGCCGAAGCGTTAATTTGAGAATCTAGACTAGACATTAAGGCTGCAACAACAGCTGCAACTAAAAATGCAAAAATTGGTTCAGAATTAGATACCAAGGAAGCAACTACAGTAAAGATTCCATTAGGGTTTGTTGTTTCTGGAATAATATTTGGATTAATATTAGCTATAGCCCTTGCAATCCATCCAGAATTAGAAACCGCTACGGTTCCAATTGGTAGAAATACAAGTACATTCATCATCGTTGCTCTTCTTGCATGCGCTACAGAACGAGATGCTAAAAATCGCATAATTACTGCTTGATTCATGAATGCGAATCCAACAGAACCTACCACACCATCTTGCCAGAAAATTCCTACAAAATTAAAATCTGGAGGTGAATTAAAGTCAGCCAATGGTAACTTATTGGTTGTAGAAAGATTGTCCCAGAACAAATCAAATCCACCTATATATGCAATACCTAGCCCAAAAATTAATAGTCCTGCAAAAAGCAAAATTACTCCTTGAAGAAAATCAGTAAAGATAATAGCAGTTTGACCTCCCAGAGAAACATATACTCCTGAAATAACTGCAACTACAATGATAATCGTATTTATCTCCCATCCTAATATTGGCTGCAATAATGATCCAAGAGCTAGTAACCCAATACCAATGTAGCCAATGAGGTAAAGCAGCATAGTGATTGTTGACAAATTTCTTACCGTGGAATTAAAACGTCTTTCAAAATATTCTGGAATAGAATTAACCTGCATATAGTAAATAATTGGTATCCAGCCAAATAACAATAATGGCATAAAGAACCAATCATTCATGTAAGTCATTGTGGATGAAAATCCGTATTCAAATCCTTTTGATGCATACTTTGCAAAACTATGTGATCCAACACCAGTAGCTAACATGGACATTCCAATTAACCACCAAGAAAATCTTCTTCCTCCAAAGAAAAAGTCTTCAGTGGACTGATTATTACGAGCAAAAAATAAACCAGCACCTAAAACAAAAAAAACATATGCTGTAAGAATAACCCAAAAAAGTTCTGTAGTTGGAATAGTGGTCATGAAAGTTTCCTTGTTAATAACATGACATTAAATACATACATCAATAAAATAACAAAATATAATTGAGGAAAATCATTAAGAGCAGAAACAGTCATAAGCAAATGAATAGAAGTAACATAAATGAAACCCCATACAAGAATTTGAATCCAAATCTTGTACTCATTCCAAAATTGTTGACCCCCATATGCTTTAAATACTGCAAATAGTCCACCACCAAAGATTAATACTCCGAAACCATATTGATATATAAAAGGAAGCCAGGAATGTGAAAATAAATCCATTATAAGTTTTCCTTAAATAAAGTTGATAATTGCTGATATGTATCATCCAAGGTTTGTGGCATTACTTTGGTATTTCCAATTACTGGCATAAATGATGTATCTGATTTCCATCTAGGAACAATATGAAAATGTAAATGCGATTGAATGGAAGCTCCAGAACCTTCTCCAATATTAGCTCCAAAGTTAAAACCATCGCAGTTGAAATTTGATCTTAATATTTTCATAATTTTTTTTGATAAGGTAATAATTTCAGTCAATGTTGCATCTTCTAAATCTTCAAATCTATCTACTTCATTATAAGGAACAACCATTAAGTGTCCATTATTGTACGGATAATAATTCATAATAACATAACAATAATTAGAACGATGCAATATCAAATTTTCTCTATCGTTCGATTCGTTTGCTTTATCTAAAAATATTTTCTGGGAATCTCCTTTTTTATTTTCAAGGTAATCCATCTTCCATGGAGCCCATAAATGCTTTTGATTACTCATATACTTTATCTGCTTTTACTTGTTCTATTAAATCCCTTAATACAGGCTTAATATAAACATTATCAAGATTAATTTGACTAAAACACTTTGCCAAAACATGTAATCGTTGATCTAATGGTTTGTGTTTATTGATTACAATGGTATTATTGGCAAAAAGCAAACAGTTGTCCCCGTTAAAATCTCCTTTATCATGGATAATTTTAATATTACACTTTTCACCTAGCGATAAAAAGTCTTCAAGCAATTGGGTTTTCTTCTTATCAATTTTTCTTTTCATTTCCCTAGTCCAGTTAAATCGCTACTACTTCTTATTTTTAACCCTAAACCATCTACCATTTTAATATTATATTTTTCCATTACAGCAGTTTCAGGTATTTCTTCTAAAGATCTATCCCCTCCATTTGCAAATATATCTGGCTTTATATATTCTAAGCTTTTACAAACACTTTTATCTTCATCAATGCTTAAAAAAACCTCATCCACACATCTTAAGGCTGCAACTATTTCCATTCTATCTTTTTCATCCATAAATGTTGAGCCTTTTTTTAGTTTTGCTTGAAAATTATTATTAATAATAACTATCAACTTATCTCCTAATTTTTTTGCTAATTGCAGGTATTCAAGATGACCTACATGTATTGGATCAAAATACCCACTCACAGCTACCGTTGTTAATTTTTTATTCATTTATAATCTCCAATCTGCTATTTCTATTTCCCAATTTGATCTTAAACTCAACGTATCTGGATATACTGAAAATTTTTCTGAAAATACATTGTCTATAAAAGATCCTGTATCAAGAATCTGGTTATTATTTCTATCTTGAAAAGCTACTAACTGATAGTCTCCTTCAACAGCATTAACAATACTAAATTCCCCATTGATACCAACATTAGCTGAAAATGAATGAGCTCCATTACTAATGCTTACAATTGTTGGTAATATAAAATTCCCACTCACTTTTCCTAGTAACACTGCATTGCCAGCGTTATCAATTTTTTCTGTTTCAAGACTATCTGAATCTTCCTCAATAAATTTTTCATTAAAAAAGAAATTTGCTTTACCTATGATATTTTTTTTAATTGATATATGAGACAAGGAACTAAAAGATACAATATTCTCATTCAAGTTTAGTCTTCTATTATATTTATCTACAGCTAGAATAGTATAATCATCATATGGTAAAAAATCAAAATTGTAAGTGTTTGATCCTGATAGTATATAATCTGGCTCAATGCTTAACATTTCTTCTTTGTTAATCTTACCTTTCCACAACAAAATAGATGGTTTAGTAAATGAACCATATATTTCTCCACTAATCTTACCATCATTTATTAAACTTGATAAGCTAAATGGAATTACTATATCCTCTTTGAGCTTGACATTATGTTCATCTGAAAAATTTGAGTTTAAAGTCATAATATAGGTTTTTTTGTTATCAAGACCGCTTGGAAGCGTTACAATTATTCTATCCCCTTTATATTCATATTGAATTTTTTCATTTATGCTTGGGAAAATTTGAATTGCTTTTTTTAAAGACTGCTCCTGAATGTACTCATTAAAAAAAAGGGTTATATTTTGTTCAGATGATAAATTAGTTAAATCGCTTGGCAATGTTTTTTTTAATACAGGGGGCATTGAGTCTTCATCGCCGCCAGAAGGAGACATGACTGATGCACAAGAACATAAAAAAATAATAGATAATAAATAGATATTACGCATTAAGTGACTCAAGAACGTCTGTGGCATGTGTAGCAGTTTTAACTTTATCAAATGTTTTTTCAATATTTCCTTTTTCATCAACTCAGGTATGATATTCTAAGAATACCTTCGTATTCTTTTCCATACATTTTTTTTAATCCCCATGCTTTATATGCTTTAAGAACTTTCAATTCTACATCTGATAGAATATCAAACTTAAAACTATTTTTAGAACAAAAGTTTTTTTGTGCTTTTACTGAATCTTTGCTTATTCCGATAATTGAAATATTTTTTTTCTTAAATACGTTTATTTGATCATTTAATCCGATGCCCTCTTTCGTACACCCGCTAGTACTTGCCCTTGGAAAAAACCAAATGAATACTTTTGAGCCTATTAAATTTGCTAAAGAGATATCTTTATCATTTTGATTTTTTAAAACAAATAATGGAGCTTTTTGGCCAACTTTTAACATTTTTTATTTATCATATCTTTGTAAATATTGTTCAGACCATTTTACAAAAGTATTATTATTAATTTCATTTTTAATTTCTTTAATCAAATCAAAGTAGTATGCAATATTTGTAAGAGTAGCAATTCTCAATCCAAACATTTCATTTACTTTAAACAAGTGACGTAAGTATGATTTTGAAAATTGTGTTGCAAACTCAATTGAACTATGTTGATCAATTGGAGAAGTATCATGTGCATATTTATTATTCGTTATATTAATAACTCCATCATGCGTAAAAAGTTGTCCGTTTCTTGCATTTCTGGCAGGTAATACACAGTCAAACATATCTATCCCTCTTAAAATAGCTTTTACTAAATCGGTCGGTTTTCCAACTCCCATCAAATATCTTGGTTGTTCTGTTGGCATATTTTTTCCTAATAGTTCTACAATGTCTAGCATAGGCTCTTTTTTTTCTCCAACTGAAAGTCCTCCAATAGCAATTCCACACTTTGCAAATGGAAGCATTTGCTCTAAGCATTTCATTCTTTCAGATGGATCAATTCCGCCCTGTATAATTGGAAACATTGTCTGGCTATGTCCATATACATTAGATTTACTTTCAATATACTCAAAAGCTTGTCTGGTCCAGTCTTCAGTAAGCCTTGAAGCTCTCTTAAGTTCTTTTTTTGAACAGTCTGCAGGTGGACAGTAATCAAATGCCATGATAATATCTGAACCAAGCTGCCTTTGAACTTCCATAGATTTTTCTGGAGTAAAAAAATGTTCACTTCCATCTAAATGTGAACGAAAATTAACTCCTGTGTCAGTAATTTTATTCATATTACTTAAGGAAAATACTTGATAGCCGCCACTATCTGTTAAAATACTTTTATTCCAGTTTAAAAATTGATGAAGGCCTCCATTTTCATGAATGATTTCTGTTCCAGGTCTTAAATATAGATGATAGGTATTTGATAACATCATCTCTACTTCAAGATTGTGGAGATCATTAGGTGAAAGTGATTTTACTACTCCATGAGTGCCAACAGGCATAAAAACAGGTGTTTCGATAACAGAATGATCAGTTTCAATTTTACCAGTTCGTGCTAACGAGTGACCGTCTTCCGATAAAACAGTGAATTTCAATCTTGGTTACCAATCATAACCAAAGGAAATAATATATTGAGGTTTAGAGTACCCTCCGCTTGGATATTTATCCCATGCTGTATCAATTCTAATTAATGCAAAAGGAGTAAAGATTTTAGTACCAAATCCAAAAGTGGTCAACACGGGAGAAGCTTTAGGGTCAGTTAATCCATACTTACTTCTAACAAGTTCGCTATTATCAAATTCATCAGAAGAATCCCATGCAGCTCCAACATCTAAAAATAAATGCCCAAAAATATTTCCAAATCTTATTCTAGCAGGAAAACTAACATCAACATAGTTTACAAATGGGAATCTAAATTCAAAATTAGCTACAGCAACATTTTCACCAACTCTTTCTCTATATCTTGCACCTCTTAACGGAAAAACATATTCACTAAAATAAACATCCTCTAAAATACTTGTATTTTCATAATCCAAAACTCTTTGAGCATAAAATCCAGAATCATCTCTTCCTTCGGTTTGAGTATCGGAGAATATCATCATTTGAGAATTCCCTCCTAAAAAGAATTTTTGTGGTTTATCCCCCACGCTCTTACCAAGCATTAATCGTGCTGCAATGCTATAATTTCGACTTAATTTAAAGTATTTTCTCATATCTAATTTCAATGTCTGGAAAGGAACAGAGTTACTACCAATGTCAGGACTAAATTGAAATGTTAGATATTGCTTAAATCCATCTACAGGACCAGTATATCCATTTGTAGTATTATCATATACAAAACTAGTTAATGGTACTAAGGCTTTTAAATTTTCTTCATAATTGGTAGTAGTTTGATATGTAAAAATATCAAATTGTTTTATTGTATAATTTACCGATCTAAGTGTGGCTCCAAAATCTAACCTTGAAAATTTTGAAAAAGGATATTGCCCAAAGAACCCAATTCCATAGTCTCTCAACTGTCCTATAAAATCATAGCTTAAATTATATCCTAATGAAAAAGTGTTTGCCTGTTGAAATAAGGTTGTATAATAATTAGTACGATTCTTTAAATATGCGTACTGAACAACAAAATCACTATTATCTAAATCTAGCACAAGGTTTGTTCCAATATTAATACGATGATCTCCCATTACATCGCTCCATGCTAAATTGGCAACCCCTCTTGTTCCAAAAAGATTATCAATTGTTGCTGAAGTGGAAATATAGTCTACTGAAAATTCAGTTTGATATTTTCTCGCAATAAACTCATCTTTGAATCTCAAAGAATCAATTTCTGTCTCCTCGGTTTCTTTGTCTTCTGAATTTTTGTATTTATAATTTCTTGCAAAGATGTACGTTGAATAGTTTTGCTGAGTAGCAACTTTCTGATTTTTCTTTAAAGATCTTAAATCTTCAAAATCATTACTTAAGCCTTTTTCTGCATAGAATTTTGTTTCCTTAACTTCTTTTCTTGAAACTTGATTTGCGTTACTCATTAAGTACAAGTCCCATCCTCTTTCTTTAAAGCCTGAAAAAACTAAATTATTATTTTTATCTATATCTATTTGCTGAACTCCCGTAACAACATTTGTAATTGGAAATGAATCATTACTAGAAAGATTATGTTTAAAAATATTAGTTATTCCATTATAGTCTGAAGTATAGAATAAATCACCATCAGCATTTCCTACAGGATAATTTTCATTTACATCTGTATTAGTAATTTGGGATATTTTAGCATTACCAAAGTCATATTCAAAAATATCAGTTTGTGAAAAATCAACATCAAACATTGCATCAACCTTAGAATTAACTCCTCTATCAGAGGTAAAATATATTTTAGATCCATCCGGTGACCAGCTTGGAGAAGCTTCAGAAAATATATCATTTGTTATATTTCTTATCGCATTACTATCTAAATCAATTACATATATATCACTCGAATCATCCTTGTGTCCCATAAATGCAATTTGGTTTTCATATGGATGCCATGAAGTAGTAAAAACTCCGTCTAAGTCTATGGGAATCTTTTTATACTTTCCGGACTTTACATTTACAATAATAATTGAGTCTTGCTCTCCACTTTTAGAGGCAAACGATATAAAATCGCCATCTGGAGACCAAGAGATTCCTGGTTGTAACCACTTTAATTCTTCAAAGTCTGGAGATGTGTTTCCTCTGATCAATCTCTTTTTCTGTTTTTCTGAACCAACTTCATACAAAATTAAATCCATATAACCACTCTGATCTGTAAAATATGCTACTGTATTCCCATCTGGAGAAAACGAAGGGCTTACATTATAAAAATTTCTCGTTTTTGACCTATCAGTGATTTTTGTTGAAAAATCGTCAAAATTTTCTCTGTTCACTAGGTCAGGCCAATATTCTCTTTTTAAAAAATCGTGCCAGTCATCTGTTAATTTTTCAAAATCTACCCCTAATGCACTTTCAAAACCTCTTTCTGCGTTTTGTGTTCTTCTCATTTGCTGAAATATTTCTCCAACTTTTTCTCGACCATATTTTTGAGTAATATATTGCCAAACTGATTGTCCGCCTTTATAGGCAAGAATAGAATAATTTAATTCCGGAATCGATGGTAATCTCTCTTCAATAGCTAGGTCTCTCAGTACCATATCTGAATTAGAGTCCCAGTCAACTGATAAAAATTCTGCTAATCCTTCATTCGCCCACAAAGGTACTTGTAGCAATATTCTACCACTTATAAGACCTTGAGCATTTCCTCCGTAAACTAATTCGTTTATCGCAGCATGAACTAATTCATGGTGAATTACGTGCTCAAATTGAGCATATGACCCTTCAAAGGGGATTACAATCCTATTCTTATATAATTCTGTAACTCCACCAACACCTTCAGACATATAAACATTAACTACATTAGTCTGCTGAAAATCATTATGAGATGTGTATACAATAATTTTAATTGGCTTATTGCTACTCCAGCGAAGATGTTTACCAATTTGCTCCAAAGATTTCTCAGCAACCTTAGAAGTAAATATAGCTAAATCATAATTATCTCCGTAGTAATACACATTAGTATTTGGACTAACAACATATTCCCAATCAAAAGTGTCATACTGAACTTTATTTTGCCCAAAACTTTGGGCAAATAATTGATTTACAAATAATATTAGAATTAATATGGCTTTCATATGATTTTATAAGTTAAAAAATTGGTAAAGTTTCAATTAATTTAAAGAATGGAATTAATTTTTACTATCAAAGAATGAATAATTACCCTTAAAAAAAATATATAATATTAATTCATTGATGCAATTTTCATAAAAGATTAAGTTTTTCCATGCAATTACCTATTTATTTTTTTGGAGATAATCATTTTTCCCCTACTCCATCTTTATCAAATGATAAGAAAATTAAAAAACTTGAAGAATTCATTAATTCTCTAGAAGAAAATAAAGGAAGTATTTTTATAATGGGGGATTTCTTCGATTACTACTTTGAGTACAAAAAAAATAATCCTGATTATTTTGATGATATTTTTTCAATGCTTGATAAAATCAAAAAAACAGGTTTTGAAATTTACTTTATGGCTGGCAACCATGATTATTGGATAGGAGATAAATTTCGCTCTTATACTACCAAGTCATTTCTTGTTGATCAAACTATATCGATTGGTGCCAAAAAAATATATGTGACTCATGGAGACGGGATACTATCATGGGACAAAGGCTATCGATTATTAAAAACAATTTTAAGAAGTAGAATATTTAATTTTTTCTACTCAATGCTTCCTAAATCTCTTGCATTATCGATTGCAAAAAAAATATCATACGAAAGGAAAGATTCTCATCAAGTTAATAATGCATTACTGGAAAAAATTCATAATGAATTGATTCAATTTTCTAGAAAAGAGTGGGATAAAGGGGCAGATTTAGTAATTATGGGGCATTATCATCATTCTTTTCATTATTCGGAAAATAACAAGGAGTTAATTATTATTGATGATTGCTCAGAAAATAAGTTTAATTACATCAAATATGATGGACAGTCAGTAACAGTTAATAGTATTTGATTTATGCTTTATCTGCTAATGATACCATTATTGCGTTTTGAGTGTGCAATCTATTTTCTGCCTGTTCAAAAACAATAGAATTTTCTGAATCGATAACTCCATCAGTCACCTCTCTACCTCTTTCAGCTGGAAGACAATGCATAAACATATAATCATCTTTAGCATGATTTATAAGTTCTTCGTTTACTTGTAATGGAGAAAATATTTTTATTCTTTCTTCAATTTCTTCTTTTTGTCCCATTGATGCCCATACATCTGTATATATGACATCCGCATCTTGAACTCCTTCAATAGGATCGTGTAAAATATTAATTGTTGATATGTCTTTAGACCTAGCAAAAGATATTGTATCAGCGTCAGGTTCGAACCCTTGTGGACATACACAAGTAAATTCAAATGGAAGAATAGCTGCTAATCGTATCCAAGAATTAACAATATTATTACCATCTCCAACATAGACAATTTTCAGATTCTCAAAATTATCCTTCTTTTTCTCCCAGATAGAAAAAATATCAGTAAGTATTTGACACGGATGATTATAATCTGTTAAGCCATTGATCACTGGAACAGTCGCATGCTTTTCAAAATCTAGCATATCTTTGTGACTAAAGACTCTTGCCATAATCATATCGTTATATCTGCTAAAAAGTTGTGCTAAATCAGAAGCACTTTCGCGAGTCCCTAAACCAATATCTTGCGGTGCTAAATAAATAGCATGTCCTCCCATCCAAGCAAATCCAGTTTCAAAAGATACTCTTGTTCTGGCAGAAGGTTTTGCAAATATCATTGCCATTGAATGATCTTTGAATGGTGTATAACTTTCTTTATTTCTATACTTTGCTTTCAGCTCTGCTGCTAATTCAAATAAATCTAATATTTCATTCTTGTTGAAATCATCAACTTTAATACAATGTTTTACATTCATTGCTCTTTCCTTTGGTTTGCATTTTTAATTTTTAATATTTTACGATATTTAGCAACAGTCCTTCTAGCAACTAAAAAATCTTTTATCATTAATTTTTCTACTATATCTGAATCAGAAAGTGGTTTATTTTTATCTTCATTTTCAATAATATTTAAAATCATATACTTTAATTCGTTTGAAGATGATACTTCTCCAGAATTTTTTATTAATGAACTAGAAAATAAACTTTTTAAGCTAATAATTCCAATAGGAGAATCAATATATTTATTCTTTATTACCCTGCTGATACTCGAAATATCTTTTTCAATTTTTTTTGCTATATCTTCTAATTTCAATGGATTCAAAAATTCTGATTTTTCTGACAAATAATCGCCTTGCACTAAAAGTATTTGCTCTATGACCTCTTTTAATACTGTTGATCTATAGTTGAGTGTATCTAGAATATTTTGAGCGCTGCTTATATGATTTTCTAAAAAAGACTTCTCTTGTTCTGAAGATTTTATATTTATTGCTGCATCTAAATAGTCTTGGGATATTTGATATTTATTTAAAAAACTATCATTAATTAAAATGAGCCATCCATCATCTTTTAACTTTACAACTGCGTCTGGTATAATATTTTCATCTCCTAAATCTACATCAAATATTGGTGAAAAGTTTTGCTCTGCTATTAATAGCAACGCTTGATCAATTTCTTCTGAGTCAGAATCCAATGTATCTTTGATTCCTTTTATATCTTGCGATAAAAATTGATTAAAATGATTTTTAACAATTTCTGTTGAAAGATTATTTATGCCATTTAATTGAAAAGTTAAATATTCTTGCAAATCTCTAGATGCTATTCCATTTGGATTTAATTGCATCACATATTTTCTAATTTTATCTACTTTTTCCACATCTACTGCATTGTTGTCCGCAATTAATTCTAATTCAGCATCTAAGAAGCCGTTCTTATCTAAATTGAAAATAATTTCTCTTGCAATAAGCTTATCACTTTCATCTAAATCTGATGTGTCTATTTGGTTGATAAGGTCATCAGATATATCTTTTTTCTCAGGAATATTTGCTAGAAATAAATCGTATGATCCTTGATCAGCAAAACCATCTTTAAATTCATTAACCGCCTTTGATTCTTGAATACTTTTTTCTTCTAAAACCGGATTAATTTGAATTTCATTTTCTAAATCTTTTTCCAGTTCCTCTACAGAAAGTTCTAGCAATCTTGACTTTATAATTTGCTGTGGAACAATGGATTGTTTTTGTCTAAGCTTAGTTGAAAGTTTGCTCATTGATCGAGTTTGAAATTTTTTCCAAGATATATTCTTCTTACTTCTTCGTCATTTGAAAGTGTTTGCGCGTCTCCAGATTTCAAAATCTTTCCACCATACAACAAATATGATCTATCAGTAATGGATAATGTTTCTCTGACGTTATGATCGGTAATTAATACGCCTATATTTTGTTTTTTTAATGATATTATCATCTGTTGAATATCCTCAACAGCAATTGGATCGACGCCTGCAAAAGGCTCATCAAGTAAAACAAAATCTGGTTTTAGAGCTAAAGTTCTACAAATTTCAACTCTTCTTCTTTCGCCACCAGATAAGCCTGCGCCTATATTATTTCTAATATGAGAAATATTGAATTCATTCAATAATTTATCAATTAATGTATTTTGTTCATTTTTATCAGGGATGATTGTTTCTAAAACAATTTTTAAATTATCTTCTACACTAAGCTTAGCAAATATTGATGGTTCTTGTGCTAAGTATCCTATGCCCATTCTAGCTCTTTTGTACATAGGAGATTTTGTAATATTTTCTTCTCCAAATGTAATTTGCCCTGAAGAAGGTCTAATCATTCCAGTTATCATATAAAATGTTGTTGTTTTCCCGGCACCATTTGGGCCTAACAAGCCCACAACCTCTCCTTTATGTAAGTTTAGATCAATATCATTGACCGCATAAAAATCTCCATATTTTTTGACCAAATTTTTTGCTTTTAAAATCTTACTCATTACTAATTGAACCCCTTGGATTTAGGATATTCCAATTTGTTAAATCTATGTTTGATTCAAATCCTTTACCATATAATGTATCTGTGTCTGAAGTTATAAATTTCAATGTTGCTTCGGTAAATATTTTGTCTGAGCTATTATCCCAAAGCAAGGAATCAGTCAATAATTTTTTACCGTCATTTGATTCTACGCTTACACTACCAAAAGCCTCAATTCGATTATCTTTTTCATCCACAATTGCAGACTGAGATTTAATTAAAGATTTATGCATAAAATTTTCGTCATATAAATTTACATTGACATTATCGTAGAGCTCTAGCTGTAATGATTCGTTATTTTTTTTAAGAATATCAGACTGTATTTTTGCTGTAATATTTCCTTTCTTTGTTAAGGTAATTACTACATTGCTTGATACTTGATCATGGCGACTTTCAACGATATTCTTATTGGTCTCAGAATTTGAACATCCAATTAAAAAAAACATGTTAAGGATAAAAAAACTATTAAATCTTTTAATCATCTTAATTCTTTGAGAAGCTTATCTAGATGAGCAGTATAATTCCCTCTAGATTCAATCAACATATCGATTACTTCTCTTACTGCCCCTTTTCCTCCAGACAAAGAAGTAGTATAGTGTGCATAATTACCAATATATTTGGGAGCATTTGGTACTGTAACTGCAAAACCAACTTTTTCAAGTAGTGGGATATCAATTATATCATCTCCTACAAAACAAACTTCATCATCTGAAACACTATACTTACTTTTTAACTCATTATATGCATCAATCTTTCTTATAACGCCATTATAGATGTCATCAATTTGCAATTCTTCTGCTCTTAGTGTTGTAGTTGCAGACTCTCTACCTGTAATCCAAGCAGTTTTAATATCAAGCTGTAACAAACGAAGCATCACAAATCCAACACCATCTAAAGCATTGAATGACCTAAGCTCTTCTCCTGATGTGCTTTTTATAAAAGCTCCATCTGTTAAGACACCATCGATATCACAAATAAATAGTTTAATTTTTGAAAGCTTTTCTTTTAATTTTTTATCCATGTTTTAAATAAGTCTCCCTAAATGCTAATATTGATTTTAAAGTTTTTTCAAGTTTACTAATTGGCCACTGGGTACTTGCATCGCTATATGCATTTTCTATATCATCATGCACTTCCATAAAAATACCATCTGCACCAGATGATACAGCTGAGAATGTTTGAGATGGAATAAATTCTCTATTTCCACTTGTTGTTTTCTCATGATTTCCAGGTATTTGTGCACTGTGAGTCGCATCAAAAATAACCGGATAACCAAATTTTCTCATAATTGGAATTGACCTTAAATCAGTGACTAAACTATCAAAACCAAATGTATTGCCTCTTTCTGTAATTAAAATATTATTGTTTCCAACATCTTGCACTTTCTTAATAATATTTCCAACTTTATAAGGAGATAAAAATTGTCCTTTTTTAATATTTATCACCTTTCCTGTTTTAGCTGCAGCGATTAATAAGTCTGTCTGTCGACATAAAAATGCTGGAATCTGGATTATATCTACCACATCACATACTTCCTTAGCATGTTCTGGAAGATGGATGTCTGTTGTTACAGGAATATTAAAATTGTTTTTGATTTCTTCTAAAATTTTTAATCCTTCTTCAATGCCATTCCCTCTAAATGAAGATATTGAAGTACGATTCGCTTTATCAAAAGAGCTTTTAAAAATAAAAGGTATATTCAATCTTGTCACTACCTCAGTAATTTGTTCAGCCATACCAAAGCAATGATCTCTACTTTCGATAACGCATGGCCCCCCAATAAAAGGAATTGAATTATCTCCAAAAATAATATTTGCTACCTGAACTTTATTTATTGCCATTATTTTCTACTTTCTTTTAAAGATGCTTTAACAAATTCTCTAAAAAGCGGGTGAGCTTTATCAACTCTACTTTTTAGCTCTGGATGAAACTGACAGCCTACATACCATGGATGATTTTTTAATTCAATAATTTCTACAACACCAAGTTTTTCATTCAAACCTGAAAAAATTAATCCATTTTTTTTCATTTTGTTGACATATTTATTATTTACTTCATACCTATGTCTGTGGCGTTCGCTAATAGATTTTTTACGATATATTGAAGATGCTTTAGTCCCTGCTTGAATATTACAATCATAAGATCCTAGTCGCATTGTTCCACCTTTTAATTTAATGGCTCTTTGCGATTCCATAAGATCTATAACTTTGTGTTTTGCTTTAGGCTTAAACTCTGCACTATTAGCTTCGCTTATATTACACACATTTCTTGCATAATCAATTACAGCACATTGCAGCCCCAAGCAAATTCCTAAAAATGGGACGTTATGTTCTCTTGCATATTTTGATGTTAAAATCTTTCCTTCAGCTCCTCGAGAACCAAACCCTCCTGGAATTAAAATTCCATCAATATGCTCAAAAGCTTTATGGGCTTGCTTATCATTTTTGATTTGTTCAGTATTTACCCAAATGACTTCTACTTTTGTATTGTTTTCAACTCCTGCATGAATGAATGATTCTGTTATACTTTTGTAAGCATCGTGCAATTCAGTATATTTTCCACACATTGCAATCTTAATTGTGCTTCCAGGATTTTTATAAGTTTTGATGAAATTTTTAAGCTTATCAATTGAAGGTTTATTTTTAAGGCCAAGTCTTTGACATATTTTTTTTGTAATATTTTGTTCTTCTAACAACAAAGGAACTTCATAAATACTTGAAACATCTCTATTCTCAATTACATGACTAGCTTGAACATTACAAAATAATGCCAACTTTTCCTTAATGTCTTTAGTTACTTTATTTTGCGTTCTACAGAAAATAAAATCTGGGGTCAACCCTATCTCTCTTAACTTCATTACAGAGTGTTGTGTCGGTTTAGTTTTTAACTCGCCACTTGCATCAATAAATGGAAGTAGTGTTAAATGTATAATAAGTGAATTTTGATATCCTAAATCTAAAGATAATTGACGGATGGCTTCAAGAAAAGGTAGGCTTTCAATATCTCCAACTGTACCACCAACCTCACAAATAACAACATCATATTTTTTTGATTTAGCTAAAGCATTCATTCTATTTTTTATCTCATCCGTTACATGCGGAATAACCTGAACAGTTTCTCCTAGGTAAGATCCAGATCTTTCTTTATCTAATACAGTGCTATAAACCTGTCCAGCAGTTGCATTATTCATTGATGACATATTTTCATCAATAAATCTTTCATAATGACCTAGATCTAAATCTGTTTCAGAACCATCATCTAAAACAAATACTTCTCCATGTTGATATGGATTCATTGTACCGGGATCAATATTTAGGTAAGGATCGAGCTTTAAAATATTAACTTTCAATCCTGCACTCTTGAGAAGGTATCCTATTGAAGAGGCAGAAATTCCTTTGCCCAAACCAGACATTACTCCCCCAAGAACAAAAATGAATTTAGTTTTCATAGTTTTTTAAGTCTTCTTTTGTATCGATACTTCTATGATTAAAATCACAAATTAATAGTTTAATTGCAATATTATTATCAAGTGCTCTCAGCTGCTCTAAACTATATTTTTTTTCACTTGATGATTGTTTAAGTGAAGTAAATAAATCCAATGTTCTTTTTCGGTAAGCATAAATCCCAACATGTCTATAATATTGATGATCATCCTTTAGATTTTTTCTAATAAATGATAATGCATAATTCTCTTCATTCAAATTTACTTTCACTACATTTTCATTCATTAAATCTTCATCATGCAAATCGGTTGATGCAACAGAAGCCATTTCAACTTCAGGATCATCAAATAATGAAATTAAATTATCAATTAAGTGCGGTTCAATACCTGGCTCATCTCCTTGAATATTAACAACGAGATTACAATCAAATTTATTAGCAACCTCTGCTACTCGATCAGTTCCAGACTGATGTTTGACAGAAGTCATTACAACGTTTGAACAATTAATGCTTTCTAGAGTTTTTTTAGAATCAACCGCAACTATAACATCGTCTAGCAATGAAGATTGCTTTGCCCTATTAAAAACATGTTCAATAACGGGTTTACCTTTTAATGGGTAAAGAATTTTATTAGGAAAACGAGTGGAATTTAGCCTTGCAGGAATAACGCCAATTATCACTGGCTTTCCTTTTTAACCGTTAAAGGTACTTTAATATAATCTCCATTTGAGCTAGGACTATTATTTAAAATATCTTGTTGATTTAGTGACTCATCAGATGAATCTGATCTTAAAGAAGCATTCATATCATGAACATTATTAAGCTCTTTTACATTATCGGTATTAATCTCATTCAATGAATCCATGTAATTCAAAATATTATTCATATCCTCTGTACGCTTTTGAAGTTCATCTTCAGTTAAAGATAATCTTGAAAGACTAGCAATTTTCTTTACTTCTTCTTCTGTGATTTTATTTTTTTTAGACATAATTGATTAAAACGAATTTAGATGATTAAGTACTTTGCAGCAAGCAAAAGGCTTTAAGCCTAGTCATATCTCATAGAATCTATAGGATTCAATCTTGAAGCTCTTATTGCTGGGTATAAACCAAAAATAATTCCCATAGAAGCACAGATTTGTAAACTATAAAACACCCAATCAAATGGAATTACAGGGTCCTGCTCCAAAAATATTGCAACAACACTTCCAAATGATAATCCTAAAATAATTCCAACTATTCCACCAAGAAGAGAAATCAAAATCGCTTCTATTAAGAACTGTAAGAAAATATCTATTCTTCTCGCACCTAGTGCTTTTCTAATACCAATCTCTTTGATTCTTTCTGTGAGTGATACTAGCATAATATTGGCAATACCAATCCCTGCAACCAACAATGAAATACCTGCAATCAATCCAACAAAAATTGTTAGTGAAGAAGTAAAACCTCCAAATGTATCCATTAGTTGATCATTTGTTGCGATATAAAAATTATTTGGATCTCCTGGAGGAATTTTTCTTATCGCTCGAAACACACCGATAGCCTCATCAGTAGCATCTGCCAAACTATCCATAGATTCCGCTTCTAGAATAAGTTGAAGATCGGGTCTCCCTCTCCATCCTTTTGAACCAAAATATTTCAAAAAAGTGCTAATTGGGATACCAATCATACTATCCATATTTTGTCCTAATAATTCACCTTTTGGTTCTGTTAAAGCAATGATTTCAAACGGAATATTATCAATTTCGATTGATTGACCAACAGGATTTGAATACGGAAAAAGTTGTTCTTTAATATAATATCCTACAATAGCAACTCGACGAGAATTTTCTATATCAATATCTTGAATATTTCTTCCATCAAGAATATCATATTTGGATACAGATAATACATCTCCATCAGAGCCCCAAAAACTTGCAAGTCTGCTTTTCAACTCTTCTTTTCCAACAGATATCGTTCTATCGCTTGGCTCTTCAGTTGTAGTGGCGGCCATATTTGTTGTTAAAGTAAGAGTGCGTTTTAATTGTTCATATTCATCCCATGTAATTCTTGGAATTCTTCCTTTACGACCAGTGCTGGGTCCAAATTGAATATCAATAGGATTATCTTTTGTGATATAAAAAATATTGGTTTTCATGTCACTGACAAGCATCTCAGTTTGTTTTTCAAAAGTAGCTAAAACAGTCATTATTGCAATGATTGATGAAACACCAACAGTGATACCCATTAAAGTTAATGCAGTTCTTAATTTTGTTTGGCCAAAATAGAATAAGACACCTCCAACAGCATCAACAAGATAACTAAATACTCTATTCATCTCTTAGGGCATCAATTGGATTTAAATTTGCTGCAGTTCTAGCAGGAATCATTCCAGCTAAAACACCAATTACTACACAAACCATAAAAGTGTAAAAAACTAAAATAATATCGAAACTTACTGGAAGAGTGGAGCCATTGAAACTTTCAATCGGAAAAGAAGAAATACCAAAAACAGTTAGACGTATAAGTAAAATACCAACAGATCCACCAATAATTGCAATAGCGACAGCCTCGCTTAAAAACTGAGTTAAAATATTAAAATTTGTAGCGCCCATTGCTTTTCTCAAACCAATCTCTCTAGTTCTTTCTCTAACAGAAACAAACATTACATTCATAATTCCAATAGCAGATACAACTAAAGAAATTCCAGTGACTAAAAATCCCATCCCTGCAATAGCATTTTTCATATCATTAAATTGAGCCTGATAAGCATCTGCAGAATTCACAGCAAAATTATCATCATCTCCTGGGGGTATTTTTCTAGCAACACGCATGATCATACCTACCTCTTCTTTTGCTTGAGGGATTTCATCAGCATTAGTTTGAAGAACTAGTTCATCAAATCCCCACCTAGTCAAAATACGTTCAAAGGTTGTTGAAGGCATGATAACTAAATTATCTAAAGTTCCTCCTGGTACCATTCCCATCCCTTGTTTTTTCAGCTCGCCAATGATTTCAAATGTAACATTATTTAGTCTAATTTTTTTACCAATAGGATCTTCCCCTTCAAAAAAACCATCTCTTACTGTACCACCTACAATAATTACTCTTCGTTGTAAGTCCCACTCATTTTGCGAAAAGAATCGTCCATTAACAATCTTTGTGCCGCTAAGCATATCTTGATAACTAGGATATACACCATTTAATTGAACCCAAGAAGCTTTATTCCCATAGCTTGCTCTAGTCCAAGTATTTTTTTTAATACTTACATCGGTAATATATTCACTGTATTGATTTATATACTCTAAAGATGACTCATCAATTTTGGGGCGATTTCTATATTTCCACCAATCAAAATCAAAAGACCAAGGCCACGTACCTACATATATTTTATCATTTCCATAGTATTCCATGGATTTTGCAAATTCTTTGTCGATACTCGAAATTGATGCTGTCACTAAACTAACTGTAAAAATACCAATAGTTAAGCCAGTTGAGGTTAAAATAACTCTGGTCATATTAGACCTGATTGAAAATAAACCGATTAAAATATTTTTAAAAAAACTATTCATCTCTTGCAATTTTCCCGTCAAAAATATCTATTCTTCTCTTTGAAAGTTTTGCAACAGATTCTTCATGCGTAACCATAATGATAGTATTTCCAGCTTTATGCAATTTTGAAAAGAATTTTAATATATCATTTCCACTTTTTGAATCAAGATTACCAGTCGGCTCATCAGCTAGAATAATAGATGGTTTATTGACAAGCGCTCTAGCAATTGCAACCCTCTGTCTTTGACCTCCTGAAAGCTCATTAGGTTTATGTGTCATTCTATCTTGTAAACCAACAATACTCAGAGCTTCTTCAACCCTTTCAGTTCTATCTTTTTTACCTAAAGAAGAATATATCAAAGGAACTTCAACATTTTGCATTGCATTTAATTTTGGCAAAAGATTAAATGTCTGAAAGACAAAGCCAATTTTTTGATTTCTAATATTCGCAAGCTGATTGTCATTCATTTCTGATATCAATTCACTATTAAATTTATAATCACCTTTTGTTGGAACATCCAAACATCCAATAATATTCATTAAAGTTGATTTACCTGATCCTGATGGACCCATAATTGATATATAATCATTTTCATAAATACTTAATGATATATTATCTAAGGCTTTAACAACAGTCTGTCCAAGGTTATAAATTTTTGAAACAGATTGTATTTCTATAATTTCTTTTTTGTTTTTAACCACGTTTACGACTAGGTCTGGAATTTTCTTTTACTTTAACTGTTGCTCCATCATATAGCTCTCTACTTATAGCAATAAAGCTTCCGGTAACAATTTTTTCACCTTTTTCAAGCCCTGAGAGAATTTCATAATCTCTATCGCCAACAATACCAGCTTCAACAACTCGTTCTTCTACAGTATTATCTTCTTTTAATACAAATACAACAGTTGATTTAGCTTTTTTATCAGAATTTCCTCTCATTTGAGACCAATCTTTTCCTCCCGATGAAACTTCTACAGACATTGATGGTTTTTTGCCCTCAGATTTTTTAGAAGGTCTAGGAGTTGTTAGTGCTTGAATTGGTATAGCAATCACTCCTAATCTTTCTTCTGTAATAATATCAACGGTGGCACTCATTCCTGGGCGCATACCATCTAACACTTCCAACATTTGAACTTTTACTTGAAAATTTGTTACTTGCTGAGAAGAGCCTCCACTAGAAGTTGTTGCTGCATATGCAACCTCTTTTACAACTCCTTTAAATTTTTTATTTTGATAAGCATCCACCTGAATTAATGCAACGTCATTTAATGAAATATCTGCAATATCATTCTCATTAACATTAACGTACACTTCCATCTTTGATAAATCAGATAGCTTTAACAGTACACTTGGATTAAACATACCGCCTTGAGCTAAATCTCCAACCTCGCCATCAATAAAAGTTATTGTACCGTCTTGGGGAGCAATCAATCTTAATTTAGATAATGCATCTTCATCTTGTATTAATCTAGATTGTGCACCATTATAAGAACTTAATGCTGAAGCGTATGAAGAATTAGTTGACTCCATTTCCTGATCTGAAATTAATCCTTGGCTATATAGCTTTGATTGTCTTTCTTGCTGTGCTTTTCTTTGTTCAAGCTGAACTTTAGCTGCTTCTAAACCTGCTCTTGAAGCTTCAGTAGCTGCTTTTTGTTGACGATCATCTAATGACATTAAAAAGTCCCCTTTTTTAACAAAATCACCTTCTTTTACAGCAATTGCTGTGATATATGTAGTATTATTTGCACTAAGCTTTACTTCAGTTTCTGGAGTTAATACTCCATCAGCTACTACCTTGCTGCTTAAATCTTTGGTGATAACCTCTTGCACAGATACTTCAAGCATACTTTCATCATTGCTTCCACCGAAAAAAGAGAAACCTAAAGCTGTAACTACTAAAGCACCAAGTGCTTTTATTTTATTTTGCATAACTAAATCAATGAACTTTTTCACAAAAACTCCTTATTTATATTTTCTATCAAGTGTACCAATTAAATTATCTAAACTAGCTAATTGAATTGCAGCATCATATTTTGTACCAACCAATGATGAGCTAGCTTGGATAACAGCTAATTGAGCATCTAATAATTCTAATATATTTGCTGAACCTAACTCATATTTTTGTTGTGCTAGTTTCAAATCTTCCTCCGCAGATAACAATACTTCTTCTTGAATAGGGATTAACTCTTCATAATTATTTAACCTATTAATAGTCGAATGTAATTCTACTTGAGCATCTTTTAATGCAGTGCTATATGATGATTTTTGTTTTGATAATTGTAGTTTAGAAATTTTAACATCATTTCTTTTTCTAAAACCATTAAATATTGGAATACTTAAGGTCAAATTAGCACTTTTAATATAATTATCCTCAAAATATTGTTTTGTAATTTGATCGCCTGAAGTCGCATTATAACCCACATTCATGCTTAAGCTTGGCAAGCTTGAAGCCCATGATTGTTTAACACTAATTTTTGCAGAGTCTACCCTTCTATCTAAAATATTTAAACTTGGACTGTTTTGGGACATTAACTGAAAAGCCTCTTCAAAAGAAGGTATGATGAGGTTAATTTCTACTTTCTTTGGTAGATTAATTGAAATATCTTTACCAATCAATCCCATACTATTTCTTAAATTTTTTACAGAATTATTGAAGTTAAGCTCTCTATTGAGAAGAGTAGATTTTGCAGTCCCATATCTAACGGTTGCTTTTAAATAGTCTGTCTTGCTTACTGCGCCTAATTCAAATTGCTGCTTTACAAGATTTAGTTGTTTTTTTGATAACAATAAGTCCTCTTTTGCAATTTCGAAAAGTTCTGAATTTTTTAAATACTGATAATAAAATGTGTATACATTTAAAATAATTCTAGAGGTTGTTTCTCTTTTTTGAATCTTAGAAATCTGGTAGGTATTATCGCTCTGACGAACCGAATTGACTCTATTTCCAAAATTAAAAAGGCTTTGAGATAAATTAACTCCTCCAGAATATGATTCTCCACCTGAAATCAGTGAACTACCATATGTTGTTTCTCTGTAAGAATTACTTGCACTGATAGATGGAAGCAATAATGCTGCAGAAGAGCTTCTGTTTAGTCTAGCAATAGTAACATCTTTTTCAGCATTAGTAATTGCTGCCTTATTTTCAAGAGCAATTCTAACTGCCTCATCAATGCTTAATGTTTGGGCATTTGCTACACAAAGTAATAATATAAATAAAAATTTTCTCTTCATTTTAATCCTTAGATATTTCTTAGACACAATTTATGACTAAAAGTTTCAATATTTCTTACTATTCACAAGCTAGCAATTTATATAATTTTAATAGCTATAACAATACTCATCTTCGAACATAATTATCAAAAAAGTTATTTGGTTTTTTCTTGTTTAATTTTTTCTAAAAAAGATAAAGCTTCAGAATAATCGTTTTTGATGTCACCATTAATGATTGCTTCTTCAATCATATTTTTAATTTTTCCTACTTCTTTCCCTGGTTTTAAGTCAAACATTTTCATTATTTCATCTCCTCTAACTGGGGACTGAAAAGCTTTCAATTGATCTATTTCGATAACCTCTTTTATCCTTTTTTCCACCCTATCAAAGTTTCCTAAATATTTAGCAATATTTTTTGGATTCTTTGTTGTGATATCAGCTCTACATAAAATCATTAAATCATCAATTTCTTCTCCTGCATCTACTATGAGTCTTCTTATTGCAGAATCAGTGACTTCCTTTTTAGCAAGACTAATTGGTCTTAAATGCAAAGCTGTTAATTTGGATATATAGTCTCTTGTTATATTTGCAAACTTCATTCTACTGGAAATATCTTTTAACATTCTGGCTCCCACATCATCATGGCCATAAAATGTATATCCCTTAACCTTGTTCAGTCTTCTTGTTTTTGGCTTAGCAATATCATGAACGAGAGCTGCTAGTCGAAGTTCTACTTTTGAAGATAAAGTTGCTGCATTATCAACAACCTCTAAGGTGTGATAAAAAATATCTTTATGATGATATTCATTGGACTGGTCAAGTCCATACATTATTGAAATTTCATTAAATACAAATTCCATTAGTCCTACTTTTTGTAAAATATCCAACCCAATAGAAGGTTTATCTGTACCTAGAATTTTGAATAATTCATTGGTAATTCTCTCTTGAGAGACAATTTTAATTCTTTCACAATTCCTCTGCATCGATAATAAGCACTCTTCATTAATTTCAAGTGATAATTTTGAAGCAAAGTATGCAGCTCTTACCATTCTTAATGGATCATCGGAGAAAGTAGAATCTGGATCAAGAGGGGTTCTCAAAACTTTATTTCTTAAATCATCCAACCCCTTAAAAGGATCTATAAATTCACCATAATTATTCTTATTTAAAGATATTGCCATCGCATTTACTCTAAAATCTCTCCTCATTAAATCATCTTTTATATCTGCTAAAGTAACCGATGAAGGACTTCTTGAACTTTTATCATAAATTTCTAGCCTCGCTGAAGCTACTTCAATTTCACATTCTTTATATGGAATTTTAGCAGTTGCAAATTTTGGAAACGGGACAACCTTTCTTACGTTAAGCTTTTTGGCTAATTGTTGTGCAAACTGTATTCCATCTCCTTCAACCATAATATCAATATCTATTGATTCTTTTTCAGGGTCTAGCATGAGATCTCTAACACATCCACCGACTAAAAAAGAAGGTGTCTTAGTTTTATGACTCAGCTCTGCAATAACTTCTGCAATTTTGCTTAAGCGTTTATTTTGGTTAATTATGTCTTTAATTATTGTCATTTTGTAAATTAAAAAATATATAGGTCTATTATGCTAAGAAAACTAATAAAATATACTTTTGCATTAAAAGTGATTAAATATATTATCATATTAATGTTCTTCTCAAATCTTTATGCTCAATTTAAAGATGTAACGATTTCATTTGATGACAGACTGCTTAGAGATGATGAAAAATCTGCACTTTTTAATTTGAATAATAGTATTAAAAAATTTTATGTTGATACTGTATGGAATGATGAATACCGAGACTTAGAACTGAATTTAAATATTCAAATTATTTTTGAAGGCAATGCAAATACGGGAAATTCTGAAGCTTTTTTAATCCAATCACTTTTTAGCAATAATGTAGATTTACATTTTTTTGATAAAGGTTCGCAGTTTTCCTTAAGTCAAAATTCATCTCTTTATTATGATAGTGTATATTATGATCCGTTATCGAGTTTGCTTGGATTTTATGGTAATATAATTTTAGGATCTGAGCTCGATAGTTGGAGTCTTTATGGTGGAAATCAACACTACGAAAAAGCAAGGAGCATAGCAGTACGTTCTAATGCATCTAATTTCTCGCGAGGCTGGGAACAAAGGCTATTGCAAATTAATATTCTTTCTGAAAACAATGGTTTAAGAAAACTTAGGTACTCTACATATCTTACCTATGAATTATTTGATAATGGGAATATTGACGACTGCCTTATTTCTTTAAAAGAAATAATTAAAAACCTCGATGAAATTTATGATAATTATACACAGGAAAACTATACAAGCATGTTTATGAAATATCATGGACCTAAAATTGGAGAAATAATGGAAAAATTAGGACAAACAGAAATGTTAACTAAAATGCAATATTTGGATTCTCAAAGATCAAATATATATAAAGATTTTCAGTCGAATATTTGAGAAAAATATTTTTTACCTTTAAAAAAATAATCTACAGCGATACTATTTTCATAGATTAAATCTATTTTTGAATTTCTTAGATGATTATTTTTACGAGAATGAAATAAAGTTCTGCAATTATAAATTATCCATAAATGAGAAGCAAAAATTGCTAAAAATCTATTAAAGTCTAAGATTAAAATAGAATAAATAGCAGCCATATGATCTAAGATATATCTCTTGAAAATTAATAATCCATTTTCAAATGAATGGGAATTCTTGAAGAATAAAATCCAAGAATTTCGGTGATTAAAATAATGTGATTTGAAAGAATTCTCTTTTATTGTTTGCTTGCCATAATGATATACCAAAGAGGAAGGAACATACCAAACACTCCATCCTAACGACTGTAATCTCCAACACAGATCAATTTCTTCCATGTACGCAAAATAGATATTATCAAAATAATCTAATTCCTCTAATAAACGCTTTCTGATAATGAAAGCAGCGCCTGAAGCCCAAAATATTTTCTTAGGATTTCCATATTGGTTAATATCTTTTTCAAGAGTATTAAATAATCTTCCTCTAACAAACGGAAAACAATATTTATCTATAAATCCTCCCGCACCACCTGCATAATCAAACATCTCTCTGTTAATTGCATTCAGGATTTTAGGTTGAGCAGCTCCCACTTGAGGATTGTTTTCTAAAAAATTTACCAACTCTTCAATCCAATTTTTTGTGTGTAAAGTATCATTGTTTAAGAAAATTATATATTCGCCTTGAGCATGTTTTGCTCCAAAATTACACCCTCCACTATAACCTATATTTGAACCTGTTTTGAGAAGATTAATTGTTGGAAATTTTTCTTTAACCTCGTCAGCAGAATTATCATTTGACATATTATCAACGACAATTACTTCAAAGTCTTGAGTGGTAATGTTTTTATATATAGAATCGACACAATCAAATAATAGCTTTTTACCATTATGGTGTGGAATAATTATCGAAACCGTCATGATGAAGATTCTAACAGAATAATCTCGTCTAATAATTTTTGAGCGTTGTCATCTAAAGGATTTTTATCAATCCATTCTTTCAACAAAATCTTAGCCTCTTCATACATCTCTAAGTTTTTATAGCTTAAGTATAATAAATAAATGATTTCAGGTAATGATTTTTGCCATTCATTCCATTCTGATTGTGAAATTTTTGTTGCGGCAAATCCTTTTTTAGAAATAGCCCGATCTATGATTTTATAGTTCTGATAAATGGTTTCAAAAATTAATCTTGATTCATCAAAATCTTCTAATGATTGAATAAATGTTTTTCCATATAATAAATAATCAGAAAGCATCAAGTCCTTACGAGCAACCAACTCTTTCATATGATATTTCATTTTTTCTTGATTGCCTATTCCGTTGTACACTTGAGCAATCTGATACTGTAACTCTTTTGATGGTATTGGCACTACACTGCTTGGCATTATCTCTTCCATTTTTAATAAAGCATTTTCTGCTTGCTGATAATTTTTTTCTAGATAGTGTGATATAGATAGTCTTACAAAACCAGTTCTATAGTTTTGGATTAATCTTCCAAGCTGTGGATCAACGTGGACCCCTGGATTTGCTAGATTCCTATAGATATATCCTCTTTGATATTGTTTTGAAATAGAATCTTTGGATTTGACATTCTGATTTGCGTCGTAGTCCTGAAACCAGGACTTATCTCCTATATAATTCATAAGATTTTCAGTCATTTTTTGTTGATTTATAACATCTTTAGAATTATTAACCAGCCTATAAGCTAACCCTTCCATTTGTAAATAATTATCAAGATTTAGCATGCTTGTAGGAGAAACTGTCACCGCGAAATAAACTGGTCTATTCCAATTATTATCGTTTATAATCCTTAATACCATAATATCTTGAGTCCTCAATGCTACCCCTAAATAAGTGGGATTTAATTCCCACTCTATTTTCCCCTCAATATTATTTTCATTTTTAGGCGCATTGATTGATATTGTTTTAGCTTCCCATCTTTTAAAATCTAACTGTTTAATCTCAGAATTATTCATTTTTATAAATGGATTACTAGGGTATCTATCTCTTAATTGCTCAACATACCAAGGTGTATTTAATAGACTTAAATTTGCAACTACCACATCCTTTCTAATATCTTCTACTTCTTGCAAATACCATAATGGGAATGTATCATTATCTCCATTTGTAAATAAAATGGCGTTTTGTTCACATGTTTGAAGCATATTATAAGCCATATCCCATGCAATGTAATTTCCAGTTCTATCATGTCTATCATAATTGGCTAACAACATTCTCATGGGCATAAATAGAATAAATAGAGAAATCATAAAATATGAAAATTTTAGTTTAATAGATTTTTCCAAGAAAGTATCAGAAATAAAATTAATGAATGCATACACTCCTAAACCTATCCAAATAGAAAATGTCATGAAACTTGCAACGTATGAATAATCTCTCTCTCTAGGTTGAGGAGAATCTTGATTTAAATAAAAGATAATTGCTAAGCCGGTCATTAAGAACAATACCATTAAAGAAAAAGCATCATACTTATTTCTTCTAAAGTGATAAACCATTCCAATTAAACCCATTATCAATGCCAAAGGTAATCCAAATTGTCTCCAATCAACTCCATCTTCGGCCTCCTTTGCACCAACTGCTGCTACAAAAGGATCTTCACTATCTCCCTTTCCAGCAAATTGCCAAAGAAAATATCTTATATACATTTTTTTGATTTGATAATTCCATAAAAAATTCATCTGAGATGGAATTTCATATAACATATAGTCAATATTTTGATTGATAGAAAAATCAGTACCCCCATTTTCTGGAGACCCAACAATTGATATCTTTGAAGGAAGTGAATTAAATTTTCTTGGTAAAATAGTCATTTGCCCATATTGATCTCTGTTTAAATATGATATAGCTTCAGCTATAGTTTCAGGATTGTTTTCATCTATATTAGGGTCTTGACCTGATCTGATAAAAATTGCAAAATAAGTTGAATAACCTAAAATAATTAACACTATGGATGTTGAAAAAATAGACAATATTATTTTGTTATTCTTAATTGAATAAGCAGTAAAAATTAATAGTGATATTAGAGTTGCTAACAAACCATAAAGGCCAATAGAATTTGTTAAAATAGGTATACCTTTAATTATTCCATCCTGAATCCCAAAGAAAACAGCTAACGAAATAATTATTGTTATTAAAAAATTAACCTTACTTAAATGTCCTAGAGTAAAATATATAATTAGACCAATAAAGGGAATTGTTAGCAAATTAAGCAAGTGAAGTCCTGTAGCCAGTCCAATGATATACGCAATGAAAATCAAATAAATAATATGATTGTCCTTTTGAATATTTTTAGACCAAAGCATAATTAAATACACAACCAGTGCTGTCATAAAACCGCTAAAAGCATACACTTCTGTTTCTACTGCATTAAACCAATGACTATGTGTAAATGCAAAAGTCAATGAAGCAGTAACTGAGGACCACATCTTAAAAAACTTTGATTCATCATTTGTATCCAGCCTGTTAATAAATTGATTACATATCAAGAATAATAGACTGATAGTTAATGCACTAATTATTGGTGAAAAAATATTGAATCTAAATGCAATATCCTTGCTGATAGGTATTAAAGTAAAAAACTTTCCTATGAGTAAGAATAATGGACTACCAGGGGGATGAGGAACCCCAAGGATATGAGAAGTTGCAATAAACTCTCCTGTGTCCCAAAAAGAAACAGTTGGAGCCATGGTAGAGAAATAAATAGCAAAAGTAATTATAAATAATATTGCTGCTATTGTATGCTCTAATTTTTTACTATAGGAAGTGAAAAAATTCAATTTATTTTTCAGTATCTTTATTTTCTTCTTCTAAAGATTCACTTGCATTATTTTCTTCATTTTTTTCTACTTCGATGTAATTCATTTTTGCTTCTGCTAAAACTTTATCAATATATTCTCTTTCATCATCTGTAAGACTTGCGTGCATTTTATTATTAATCATTCCTAACATATCTATTTGGATTGAAGCCTGTGTAAGATCTATTGAAGTTTCTCCACTCACTGGATTTTGCAGCTTTCCTAATGATACCCAAATACCATATGCTGTTTGTGATATTAAAGCATCAAATAATTGTTTTTCTGTTGGTTTTTCTTTCATAACGTCCTCAGTTTACTGTTGTTTTTAAAAATAATTTTAAATATTCCTCATCAAATTTTTCTTTGATAATTAAATGTTTTTCTTGGGTCAAATTTGCATCATTCTTAATAATTTCAAAAGCATTCATTCGAGCATTTCTAATAATTGGACCATCTGTAGTTAAGTCAGCAATTCTAAACTTTATAAATCCACTTTGTTTTTCACCAAAAAATTCTCCTGGTCCTCTTAATTTTAAATCTTCATCTGCTATATCAAAACCATTTCTTGAGTTAACTATAATTTGCAGTCTTTCTTTTGTTTTAGGAGATTCGCTATCACTACATAATAGACAATAGCTTGTCAATACTCCTCTACCAACTCTACCTCTTAATTGGTGAATCTGACTTAGACCAAATCTTTCTGTATTATTGATTAATATTACGTTTACATTCGGATTATCTATGCCCACCTCAACAACTGTTGTCGAAACTAAAATATTGATTTCTCCATTCATAAACTTTTTCATTTCATCATTTTTTAACTCATTCTCTAGTTTTCCATGCATCAGTCCAACTTTTAAATCAGGAAATATATTATCTCTTAAATATTCATATGATTCAACTGCAGCTGAAAGATCCTGTTTATCACTTTCATTGATTAGTGGATATACAATGATAGTTTGACCACCGTCATCAACTTTTTCTCTAATGAAATTATATGCAGTTGAAAGATTGTCCTTTGCAATATATGAAGTATGTATTTCCGGCCTATTTTTTGGCAATTCATCAATTATTGAAAGATCCATATCTCCATTATAAGTAATAGCTAGTGTTCTTGGTATTGGCGTAGCTGTCATTGCCATAAGGTTTGGATTCTTGCTCTTTGATAGTAATTTTTCTCTTTGGTTTACTCCAAAACGATGTTGTTCATCAATAACTACAAACCCAAGATTATTAAAAACTACATCCTTCTGGAATAGTGCATGCGTGCCAATAACTATATTAGATTTACCGCTTTTTATGTTTTCTAATATTTTCTTTTTCTCGTTTGCCTTTAGACTTCCAACTAACAACGAACACTTAATATTAGCTTGATCAAAATGAGATTTAAAATTTTTATAGAGCTGTTTTGATAGTAAATCTGTAGGTGCCATAATAGCAACTTGATAATTATTGTCAACTACAATAGCAGAAGCAAGAACTGATACGATTGTTTTACCACATCCAACATCACCTTGAATCATTCTATTCATTGGATTTTCGGATAAAAAATCATCTACAATTTCTCTAAGTGTAAGTTTTTGACTACCTGTTAAATCAAAAGGAAGATTGTTTAAAATTTTATTATAAGTAGTTGTTTTAAACTTTATAGAATCACATTTATTTTCTTTGATTTTGTTTTTTCGTAATGCTAATAGCAGTTGAAGAAAAAAGTGTTCATCGTATTTTAGCCTATGAATTGAATTGTCTAATGATTTAAAATCTTTTGGATAATGAATATTGCGCAAAGATGTATTTAAATCTTCGATTTCAAATTCCTTTCTTAACTCTTGGTTGAAATGATCGTCAATATTATCAATCGACTCCAAAGCTAGATATATTATCTTTCTTAAATTTCTATTATCTAGACCCGATTTTTTTAAATCTTCTGTTAAAGGATATACGGGAATAATAAATCCCGTTGTTAACGAAATTTCGTTAGCATTTAGTTTATCATATTCTGGATGGACAATTTGTGGGTTTCCCTTGTAAGCCGCTACTTTTCCATGAATAGTAATCAAATCTCCTACTTTTAAAGATTGGTGAATATAGTCTGCAGCATTAAACCACATTAATCGTACTGATCCAGTATGATCAGCCACAGTTGATGTAACAAAGTTCCCTTTTTTCATTCTTTTTAGACTGACAGACTTTACTCTACCAACAAGATTGACTTCTTCTCCTTCCTTAATTGATCCTATAGTAGATAAAGATGTTCTATCAACATATTTTCTTGGAAAATAATAAAGTAAATCTTTGATTGTAAAAATATTAAGGGATTCAAGCGCATTAGCTCTTTTAGGACCGACTCCTTTAATATACTGTATTGGTGTTTCTAACGAATTAGAATTTTGTAACGCTTCGCTCAAAAGACATTATTTCCATTCTTTTTTGTAAGTGTATGTGATAAGCTCGGAAGCTCCAGCTTCGATTTCAAGTGGGAAATAGATAGTAGAAGCATCTTCTTTAATATACATTGATGAAGATTCTTTAATTACCCAATCACCAATAATGTTTTCAATGGCCTTCACTTTAATAGATTTATCGCTAGTATTAATAATTTGTATTGAGATAGTTGATTCTTCACTATTAGTTTGTCTATCAAAGTTTAAAATCCTTCTTTTACCTATAACATCAAATGCTTTTCCACCATCTAAAATAGCAGTACCACCTTTATACAATTGAGATAATCCATTTCTACCTAAAAAACTTAATCCCCCTGTAACATTTTTTTCGTACAAATATAAAATGCCAGATGGAAGAGGAAGTTCAAGATTATTTTCAATGGAATTTTCAAATGATACTTCAACGCTTAATGGTCCATCTCCTTGCTCTCTTTCCGAATTTTTATAGATATATTTTTTATCATAGGAAATATTTCTTGTTTTCATCATAGGTAATTGAATTGTTTGCATAGCATCTAAATTCAAATTTTTTCCTAAATTAAAAATATAGAAATCTCCAAGCATGGCACGATTCTCCATGGCACTCCCTCTAGATTCCACCATTTGATAGCTGCTAGAATTTTTTCTAGAAGAATGCAATGGCACATTGCCTTCAACTACGCTTAAATCTAAAGCAAACAAATTAACATTAGAATTATTAGATACTTCAGCATTTATCGACAACATAGCTGAAGAATCAGAATTGTTGATTGTTAATGTATAAATTGGTTTCCATGAAAAACCTGATGTAATATATGATAAATCAGCATTGACTGATTTATCTTCATCTGAAATTATTTCCCAGCGAATTTCTGGCGTAAACTTATCTTGAACAGTTGAGGATTTTAATGTGAAATAACTCAACTGCGATCTTTGAAATACAACTAATCCTTTATTTGTCTTTATTGAAATAGTTGAACCATTATAATCCATTAGGATTCCTTGCACATTGGAACCATCATTAGGTTTTACTTCAACAGCAGCACCAATATTATTTTTTAAAAATGCGTCAGTTGATGAAAAATTTCTATTTAAAGTTTGAGATAATACTTGAACACCTTCTACACTAAGCACAGGCGAATCAAAAAGGAGATTTTGTGATATATTGGTAAACGAAGAAATATTTCTTCCCAATTTCAAATTCCAAACAATCGGCTCATTTACTAAAGCAAAATTATCTTTATATATCGTGAGCGATCTAGCAGGGCTATCAAGCTGTGCAAAAACAAGATTTAACGATAAAAAGAGTAAAATTATTTTTTTCATTTTAATACCTCAATATTAGAAAGAATTTTTTCTCTTTCAATGATAAAATCATTTAGTTTATTTTTTTCTCCATCTACAACTTTTTCAGGAGCTTTATCAATAAATTGCTTATTTGATAACTTGGCTTCAATCGACGAAATTAATTTATCGAGTTCAGATAGTCTTTTATTTAGTTTTAAAATTTCTTCATTCTTATCAACAAGCTTGCCCAATGGAATATATATTTCTGCTATTCTGCATACTGCAAGTGCTGAGTTAGAAGGCTTTTCTATTTTGAGACCTAAATCAATTTTATCAGTATTTGAAAGCTTTCTTATCAAATGTGTGTAAGCATTGATTGTATTTACCTCTAAATCACTCTTAACTGATATTATAATATCAATTTTTTTAGATGGAGCAATATTTAATTCTGAACGTATGGTTCTAATAGATGTTACGATTTCTTTAAAATCTTTAATGCTTTCATTATCATAAGATTTAACTTTATTACTAGTAGATGGCCATGGAGATATTATAATATCTTTATCATTTTTGTTTTTTAAATGATTCCAAATTTCTTCCGAAATAAATGGAGAAATTGGGTGTAATAATAATAGTATTTTTTTGATAATATATTTTGAAATATTAAATGCATTGCTTCTAAGAGATAAGTTTGAACTATTAAATCTGTCTTTTACAATTTCAATATACCAATTACAGAATTCATTCCAGGTAAAATCATATATTTTTTTGATTGCTTCATTAAATTGATATTTATCAAATGATTTATTTACTTCTCTTACTGTATCATCCAATGAGCTTAAAATCCATTTGTCAAAATTATCAATATTGTCATAATCAATTTCATCAGAAAAATCGTCATTATGATTTAGCATAATAAATCGGCTAGCATTCCAGATCTTTGTCATAAAATTTCTACCAACCTCAATTCCTTTCTCTGAAAAATAAACATCTGATCCTTGTGGAGACATTAGCATTATTGAAAATCTGGTTGCATCAGTGCCATATTTATCAAAAAGTGTTATAGGGTCAGGAGAATTTCCAAGCGACTTGCTTAACTTTCTTCCTTTTTCGTCTCTTAAAATGCTGGTAAAATAAACATCTCTAAATGGCAAATCTCCCATGAATTCATACCCTGACATAATCATTCTAGCGACCCAAAAAAATATAATATCTGGGCCTGTTACTAGTGCATTAGTTGGAAAATAATTGGTCTTTTCTTTATCTGGCCACCCATGTACAGCGAAAGGCCATAGCCATGAACTAAACCAAGTGTCTAGCACGTCTTCATCTTGCTCCCAATTTTCTATGTCCGATGGAGGAGTAGTAGAAATATACCAGTTTTCTTGATTGGTTCTATCTGAATCTTTTTTATACCATACTGGTATTTGATGCCCCCAATATAACTGCCTACTAATACACCAATCTTGGATATTGTCCATCCAATGATTGTACGTTTTTACCCAATGATTAGGATAAAAATTTATTTCTTTATCTTTAACAGCTTTGCTAGCAGGCATAGCAAGATCTTTCATTTTTAAAAACCATTGCTCAGATAAATAATATTCTATTGGTACGTCTCCTCTTTCCGAGAATCCTACTTTATGTAAATACTCCTCTTCTTTAGACAAATGACCTAGATCTTTGAGATCATTGACTATTTTTTTTCTTGCATCCTCTCTGCTCAAGCCTACATATTTATCTGGAGCTTTATTGCTTATAGACCCATCTGAATTCATGATATTTATTATTTCAAGATTATGTCTGATACCAACCTCATAATCATTTAAATCATGTGCTGGAGTAATTTTTACACAGCCGGTACCAAATTCTGGATCAACCATGCTATCGGCAATAATTGGAATATTTCTTCCCACTAGCGGCAAGGATGCTGTTTTACCAACCATTTGCTTATACCTATTATCTTTGGGGTTAACAGCAATAGCTGTGTCGCCTAACATCGTTTCTGGTCTAGTTGTAGCAATTTCTATAAATGAGTCACTATTATTAATTGCATATTTAATATGCCAAAGCTTTCCATTAACCTCTTTAAACATGACTTCTTCATCGCTTAGCGCAGTTTGTGATTTTGGGCACCAATTAACAAGCTTACTTCCCTTATATATTAAACCCTTATTGTAAAGTCTAACAAAAGACTCTAAAACAGCTTTTGAATAATCTGGATCCATTGTAAAGCTTGTTTTATCCCAATCACATGAACATCCTAGTTTTTGTAATTGATTAATAATAGTTCCACCATACTTTTCTTTCCATTGCCATGCATGTTCAAGAAATTCATCTCTAGATAAATCTTTTTTGTTAATTCCTTGTTCTTGTAACATTTTTGTGACTTTTGATTCAGTAGCAATCGAGGCATGGTCAGTTCCAGGAATCCAACAAGCATTCTTACCTTCCATCCTAGCTTTTCTAATTAATATATCTTGAATGGTGTTATTAAGAACATGCCCCATATGAAGCTTACCAGTAACATTAGGTGGGGGTATAACGATTGTATAATGATTATCTGATTCCTTGCTTGAAAAGTATTTTTTTTTAAGCCAGTAATCATACCATTTTTGTTCAATCTCAGATGGGATATGTTTTTTTTCTAGTAATTTCATCTTACAAACTCTTGTAGCTTTTTTGTTAATGATCTCAGCTCATTGATGGATGTACCTTCCGCAAAAATTCTGAGGATGGGTTCAGTATTAGATTTTCTAATATGGATCCATTTATTTGACCAAATGAACTTGATGCCATCTAACTTATTAATTTCGTCACAATTGAAAACACTATCAAGACTATCAATATCTATTTCTTTAGATGAATTGAGGTTAATTTTATCTTTAATAAAAACATACTGAGGAATTTCAGTAATAATATTGTCCAGGGTATTACTTTTAATAGACATTAAGTTTAATACCATTGCTGCTCCGACTAATGAGTCTCTACCCAAATGAGCCTCCTTAAGTATTATTCCTCCATTACCTTCTCCACCAAGATTAACATTATGTTTTCTCATCAAGGATACAACATTTGCTTCTCCTATTTTTGATCTTAGCAGTGTACCATTAAAGCTACTAACAACATCATCAACCATCATAGATGTAGATAAATTTGTAACAAATGTCTCGGGTTTGATTGAATAAAAACTATAATTCATTATAGCTAAGGGTAAGGAAAGTTCTTCACCAATTGCTTTTCCATCGTTTGACACTATAGATAATCTATCGCCATCAGGGTCTGTAGCTAATCCTATATCAGCATTTTCTTTTTTTACTCTTTTTTCAAGCTCGCCTAAATTAATTGACAATGGTTCCGGATTTCTAGAATAATCTCCATTGCCATCACAATTAATTGTAACAACTGAACAACTAAGCTCTCTACATAGTAGAGGTAGGATCTTTGAAGCTCCACCGTTTGTAGCATCTATAACAACTTTAAATTTATTACTCTTAATTTTTTCTCGTTCAATACATGACAAGTTTAAAATAGCATTTATATGATCTTTATCAGCATTTGCATAGTGAGAAATATGTCCAATATTTGTTTGTAATTCTATTTTTTCCTCATTATCGACTGATTTAAATAATTCTTCACATTGCTTAGGAGTTAAGAAAGTTCCATCTGATTGTAAAAATTTTAATCCATTATACTCTGCTGGGTTGTGACTAGCTGTAATAACAATACCTCCATTACAATCACTTTTTTCTGTAATTAATTGCATAGTTGGAGTAGTGGCCAAGTCACAATTTACTACATCAACTCCGTTATTTATTAAAGAATTAATAACCCATTTTGAAATTTCATTTCCAGACTTTCTTCCATCTCGTCCTATGGTACATTTTTGGATATTTTGATTTAGAATATACGAGCAAACATATTGATCAATAACATCGGGAGAAAAATCTTCCTTCGCTATTCCTCTTAGGCCAGATGCGCTTCTTATAAACATAGTAAAAGGTTAGAAATTTTTAACTAGAATTGAAAGAGGAGTTATCGACTAATTAGTTATTGAACTTTGCTAGTCTTACTGCTCTACGGATAGTTTGTTTTTTAGCGATTCTCTTTGTCACGCTTGGCTTCTCGTAAAAAGCTTTTCTTTTTACATCTTTTAGAACACCAGAACGTTCCCATTTCTTTTTGAAACGTCTTAAAGCTCTTTCTAGAGACTCGTTGTCTTTTATATTTACTTCAATCATTGTGCGGAAACTTAACGATAAAATACAGAAATGCCAATTATGATATAATATTGTTTGAAATATCTACAAATTGATCAATAGATAGCTGCTCAGGTCTTTGCTGAAAATCTACTGAACATTTATCATGATTAATATTTAATGAAGAAAGAGAATTTCTCAACATTTTTCTCCTTTGATTGAACGCCATTCGAACAACTTGACTAAATTTTTTAGTATCAATTTTATTAATATCATATTTATTATTTTTTTTAATAGATATGAACGCAGAGTCAACTTTAGGCTTAGGCTTAAAAACATTTGGCGAAATATAAAAACAAATTTTAATATCAAAATAAAGGCTGGTCATGACTGTGATCCTACTATATTCTTTTGTTCCACTTTTTGCAACCAATCTTTGTGCTACTTCTTTTTGTACCATTAAAAATGATTCATCCCAATATGGTAAATTATCAATTAACCAAAAAATGATTGGAGATGTAATATTATATGGGATATTCCCAATTACTTTCGGATTACTTATGTCAATGTCTTTAATGTTTGTTTTTAATATGTCTTGATTTAAAAGTGGGAAATGAGATATTGCTAAATTTTGTTTAATTGACTGTATTAAATCAATGTCAATTTCAACCATTGTAAGATTTTTAGTTTTTAAAGCAATCTTTTCAGACAATGCACCATGACCTGGCCCAATTTCTAACACTTCACTTTGATTATTTAAATCAACAGTATTTATAATTTTTTCAAGCAGGTTATTATCTACTAAAAAATTTTGTCCCCACTTTTTCTTTGCAAATACCATTTATATGTTAAAAAAATTTTGTGCATTTCTTGTTGTAGCTTCTGCAATATTTTCAAAACTGTCAGATCTTATTTCAGCAATTTTTTCTGCAATAGTATATACATGAAAAGGTTCATTTTTTGAACCTCTAAATGGATGTGGCGCTAGAAATGGGCAATCTGTTTCTAAGACAAAATTATTCAATGAAATATTTTGTATTACTTCAATATTAGTAGCATTTTTAAAAGTTACATTGCCCGAAAATGATAATAATACATTTAAAGAAATAAGTTTTTTTGCAAACAACAAATTACTTGAATAACAATGAGCTAATGCCTTATAAAATTTATGCCTGGTTAATATATCCAAAATATCATTGTCAGCATCTCTGTTATGAAAAACAATAGGTAAATTTTGTGTTGCTGCTAACTCCATCTGCTCAATCATTACTCTTTTTTGAATATTAATTGGAGATAGATTTCTAAAAGTATCAATACCTATTTCACCTATCGCTACCACTTTTTCATGCTTTGACAAGTCTTCTAATTGAATGATATAATCTGATGATACATCTTTAGCGTCATGAGGATGAATGCCAACAGTAGCAAATACATTATCATATTTTTCTGCAATCTTCACTGATTTTAAAGAAGTGTCTAGATCAGTTCCTATACAAACAATCTTATTAACTCCTTTGGAACTTGCTCTTGAAAGTACTTCAGAAAGAACATTTTCCATATTTTCATAGTAAAGATGAGCGTGAGTATCAATTAAAGCCATTAATTTATTCTTGGAAATATTGGTTTTGAAAGCGTAATACTAGAGCTAGGTTTTAATTGACCCCATGCTAAACTTTTTTCTTTTGTTCCTAAAATTTTAAGGATATCATTTGACTTTGAAGGCATTACCGGTGAAAGAAGAATAGCTGACAATCTTAATGCTTCAGCGCAATGAAATAGTATATGACCTGCCTTCTTTTTATCCTCTTTAACCAACTTCCATGGTTCATTTTTTTCCATAAATACGTTTATACTTCTTATAAAAGTCATTGTATCGTTTATAACCTTGTCTATTGCTAGATTATCGAGACTATCCTTTAAATTAATTTTCTTATAGTTATTTGCTAAATCACTTTCCATGGTAGATGGAATTGGAATCTTAGAATCAAAATTATTGTTTATTAATGTTGAAACCCTACTAACAAGATTGCCAAAATCATTAGCTAAATCACTATTATATTTCTTTTCAAAAGATTCAGATGAGAATGTAGCATCCATCCCCAATACCATTTCTGACATCAAGTAGTATCTTACAGCGTCAACACCAAAATCATCAATTAGCAATAAAGGGCTAACAACATTTCCCAAAGATTTACTCATTTTTTCATTATCAGTTAACCACCATCCATGCGCAAAAATTTGCTTAGGTAGCGGCATATTCAAAGATAGTAACATAGTAGGCCAATACACTGAATGTGTTGTTAAAATGTCTTTGCCAATCAAATGAACATCTGCTGGCCATAATCTTTCAAAGTTTTCTGTATCATTAAAGGCGCCTATTGCAGAAACATAATTAATTAACGCATCAAACCAAACATAGGTTACATATTCTTTATCAAATGGTAATTCAATTCCCCACTCTAAACGTGATTTCGGTCTTGAAATACATAAATCTGAAAGTTTGTTCCTTAAAAATCCTAGTACTTCATTTTTTCTACTAAGGGGCTGAATCAAAAGTTCATCAGTTTCAATTTTTTCAATTAGCTTCGTTTGATATTTACTCATTTTAAAAAAATAATTTTTTTCTTTAATCTTTTTGACTTGACCAAATTTTCCGCTATCTAATTCCTTATCTGTGATAAACCTTTCTTCAGATACAGAATACCATCCCTCATATTCATCGATATAGATATCACCATTTTGATATACTTCATCAAGAATTTTTTGCACAATAGTAGTATGCCTCTCTTCTGTTGTTCGGATAAAATCTGAATATTGTATATTTAATTTTTCCCAAAGATTTATAAAAGCTGGGGCCATATCATCACAATGATCTTTTGGTGATTTACCATTTTTTTCTGCTGCTTGCTGTACCTTGAGCCCATGTTCATCAAGACCTGTTAGAAATATGGGGTCTTCTCCTAGCAGTGCGCGATATCTTGCAAGAGTGTCTGCTAAAATTGTTGTATAGGCATGCCCAATATGCGGTTTATCGTTTACATAATAAATAGGTGTAGTTAGGTAGTATTTTTGCATATACTAATTTAATGCCTTATTTGATTTTATTATCATATTCATTAGAGATGATTGAGGGTTTGCATTTGCATCTATACCTAAGTAAAAGTCTTCGATATTTTTAACTAGTTCAGTATGATTCATGTTGATGAATTTAGAACTTACGATACATGCAAGCTCCTCAAACTCATTAAAGCCAATTTTAGAATCTATAGATTTATTTTTCATAGAGAGTAATTTTATAAATTTTTTAATTACTCTAAAAGATAGGTTGAATTCACTTTTTGATGAACTGTATAGATTCAAAGTTGAATTAGTAAAATTTGAAATTGAATCTGCATTTTTATACCTGATTGCATTCATATAATTTTTTATACATTCAAGTACTTTTGATTCATTCCATAACATCAAACTATCAATTGTATTTAAGTTATTATCAGTAATAAAAGATATAAAGTCAGTAGAAAAAGATTTATTGCTTGAAAATATACTCGATATAACTTCAGAGGTTAACCTTGGAACATATATTGTTTGACATCTAGACTTAATTGTTGGAGTCACTTGATCAATCAAGTCAGTTACTAATATAAATGTTGTATTTTTAGGAGGTTCCTCAAGAATTTTTAATAACATATTTGCTGATTCAGCACTGCCATGTGATAATGCTTCAGAGTTAAAAATTAATACTACTTTTCTATTGTTAGATTTGAAATAAATTTTTTCTTTAAGATTTTTAATTGCTTCTACAGGAATATTATTACTATGTGACAGTATTTTTTTTTGCAAAGGATTGTGAATTTTATTACTTAGAAACTGTTTCCAATTCTTATACTCATCTGAATCAAATGATTTACTCTTAAATAGTTTTTCATAAAAATCTTTTTTAGCCGGAATGATGAAAAATATATTGTCGCTAGAAATAAATTTTTCTGAATCTGTGGATGAGATTTCTTTTGCAAATTCAAGCGCTAGAGCTTCCTTCCCTGATCCTGATGTTCCATAAAAGATATAGGCATTAGAAATTCTTTTCTCATTAATAGCAGAACCCAGGAGCTTAGATACTCCGCTTTGTATATCCTTAATTTCCACTTATCAACCAACCTTCAGGGTTTAGTTTTTGGTTATTTCCCCAAATTTCAAAATGTATAATATTTTCTTTTGAAACATAGCCAATATTTTGACCTTCTCTAATATTTATATCTTCTGTGATCAATAAATTTTCAAGATGAGTAAATACGGTATAATAACTATTATTGTGATCAACAATCACGGTTGTGCCGTACCCAGCAATAAATGTTATGGTTGAAACATACCCGTCAAATACACTTTTAACAGGTGTAGTTGCTCTGGCGCTTATATCTATCCCAGGATTATCAAGAGTTGTATTCAATTTAGGGTTCCATTGAGGTCCGAAGGATTTTACTATCTTTCCCTTCACTGGCCACTGCAATTTTCCTTTGTACTTTCTTATATCTCTATCAATTTTATTTAAACTTGCCAGTTGCTGAGCATTATACTTCTCTTTTTCAGCAATAATTTTCTTTCTTAATTGCTCTAAAGATTTTATCTGTTGTAATTGTTTATCAATTTCAAGCTTAACAAGTCTTTCTTCATTTTTAAGTTGGCTTAGTAGCTTTTCCTGATATCTTTTCTTATCACTTAATTGTGCTATTTCATTCTTTTTTGAGCTTTTACTTGATTCAACTCTCGACATCAATAATTCAATTTCCTTTGTTTTTTGCTTATTATATCTTTGTGTTGTTTTAATTTTATTAACTGAATCCTGGTTAATTTCAGATATAATATTGAAATATTTTAGCCTATAAATCATTTGTGAAAAGCTTTGGGAATTAAATATATAATTTGAGAATCCAACATTCTTATTCTTGTAAAGACTAATTGATCTTGTTTCATAAGACTTCTTTATTTCACTAATTGTTGAATTATTTTTATTAATTGCAGTTTGAAGATTGCTCAATTGTTTATTATACAAACTAATTTGTCTTTCATAGGTCTTTATTAATGTATTTGAGTTGTTAATGTTTTTTTTGGTTAGCGCTAATATTTCTTTAGTTTTTTTGGACTGACTCTGGAGCTTTTTTACTTCATTATTTCCAACATTAATAGAATTCTTCAATTCCTTAATTTGATTTTCAGTATCTTTAATTGATTGATCAAAACTCTTTTCTTGTGAAATAACAAAAGATATAGTTATTAAAATTATAAGATAGAATTTTAGTGTTTTCATTTAAATAAAATTAAAACCTAAATTGTTAATAATGATTAAAAAACTAAATATAGTTGTTTTATTGATAATTGGGCTTCTTTTAGAAAACCTACACGCTCAATCTGATAAAATCTTGCTCAAAGGAGAATGTAATATTAACAATATCACCTTTCTTACCTCTTTTTTAAGTGATCGTTCAAAAATTGAAATTTCTCTCACAAATCAGCCTTGATGATGTTGATGAATTTAATAATCATGCAATAATTATTTTATGTTCTGATGCATATCTTAAATTATCTGAAATTCAAATTATTAGCCTTCAACAAAATATACTAAATGGTTCATTATTGATTATTGATAATTTTAATTCTGATTACACTTTTTCAATTTTTTTAAAAAAAATTCTTCCTGAGTATTCACCTAGTCAATATTCTCTTTCAGAAATAATGAAAGACAATCCATACAAAATAAATTTTCAGAATATTGATTTAAATACTAGGCAAATTTTTGTTGGAGAAAAACTGAGAGTTCTGGCAATTCAAAATAAGAGCTTATTAAATGAAATCAATATTGAGAATATAGATTATACCAAGTTAATGTCTGCTATAGTATTTAATTATCTTACAGGTAATTAGATTTTCTTTTTTTCAGCGTTATAAACTCTTTTTCTAAGCTCTGACGTAGAGTATCCGTGATCTCTTGAGTTAAATACACACTTTATAGGGAGTTCATGTCCTGTATATTTTGTACCTTCATGGTCTGCCCCTAAAATTCTGACATCTGGATTTATTTCTTTTAATACTTTAATTAAATCAGATTCAGTATTGTATGGAATTACTTCATCAACAAATTTTAAAGAGCTTACTATTCCCATTCTTTCAATATGCGATTGAATAGGTGAATTTTTTTCAGGTCTATCAATACTAGGATCTGATTGAACTCCAACAATTAAGTAATCACAATATTGTTTACATTCTTCGAACATTAATGCATGACCATAATGACATAAATCAAATGATCCAAACGTTATACCTCTAATTTGTTTTTTCTTCACTTTTTGCTTTCTCCCAATAATTTAAGAGTTCTTTTAAAGATAACTTTTCAATATTTTGCTTTTTATTAGCAAGTGCTTTCTCAATATAATGAAACCTGTTGTAAAACTTTTTATTTGTTTTTTTTAGCGCAAGCTCAGCAGATACATTAAAAAATCTAGCTATATTTACAACTGTAGTTAATAGATCTCCTATTTCTTCTTCAATATTTTTATCATCATTATTTTTAATAGCGTTTTTCAACTCATTCAGCTCTTCATCCACTTTAAGCATTGCTTGATCGGAATTTTCCCATTCAAAACCTACAGCTCCAGTTTTATCTTGATATCTCTGCGATACAATAAGTGAGGATAGAGAATTGGGTACCCCATCTAAAATTGATTTTCTGTTTTTTTCTTTTTTCTTATTAAGCTCCCAATTCTTTGATCTAGATGAATCCTCGCCTTTATAATTTTTATCAAAGATATGTGGGTGGCGGTCAGTTAATTTTTTATTGATATTTTTAATAATATCATCTAGTTCAAATTGATTTCTTTCTGAAGCAATAACTACTTGAAAAATAATGTGTAATAATAAATCGCCTAACTCTTCTTTTAAGTTTTCAGAATTATTATCTAGAATTGCGTCAACTACTTCATGTGTTTCTTCAATTAGATGAGGAGTTAAAGATTCTGGAGTTTGTTTTTTATCCCACTCACAACCATTATCAGATCTTAGGGTAACTACAATATCTATAAGCTCTTTTAACGATTCAAATTTCATTACAAACCTGTTTATTATATTTTGCTATAATTTGCTCTTGTTTTTTAAACATTACTTTTTTTTCTTCTTCTGAACTATCATCATATCCAATTAAATGTAATATTCCATGAACTATTAAACGTGAAATTTCATTATCTAATGATACTTTAAATTCTTTTGCATTACTATTTGCCATCTCAGTGCTAATGTATATTTCAGCTTCAAGTTCTGAATCATTTTTTATTGGAAAGGTTACAATATCTGTTAGAACATCATCATTGAAGTATCTTAGCTTGAAAGCATTTAATGTTTGATTGTTACAAAAAATAAAATTCAAATTTATTTTTTCATAGGATGTTTCTTCTAATGCAAGATTCGCTAACTCGCTAAGGTTATAATCGTTGATATTAAGATTGGTTTCTTCTTTATTAAAAATATTAATTTCAATCATCTTTTGAAGGGTATTCTGGTCTTGAATGATATAGCCCTGAAAGCACTGGTATAAGGCCATGTTTGCCATCTCTTCTACCTTTAATTTTTTGTAAGTCTGCCATTGTTAAAGGGCATTCGTCCAACTGGCCATCTTCTAATCGGCTACGTATTGCTTTATCTATCATCTTTTCAAATTTTTCAAGCGTAGGATTTTTAATAGAATTTGCTTGTGCCTCTATTGCTTCTGCAATCATTACAATGCCAGTCTCTTTAGAATTTGGTTTAGGCCCAGGATATCTAAATTCATTTTCATCTACAGATTCTGAATTATTAGCATTTGATAATGCTTTCTGGTAGAAAAATTCCATTCTATTTTTAGCATGATGTGTTTCAATAAAATCTTTAACGATTTTAGGTAACCCATATTCATCTGCTAAGGAAAGTCCATCTGTTACATGCTGCTTTAATATTTTAGCACTCATATGCGGTGAAATAGAATCATGCTTATTTTCTCCCGTTTGATTTTCAGCATAATACTCAGGCTTTTTAATTTTACCTATATCATGATAATATGAACCTACCCTGCAAAGCAGTGCACGTGCTCCTATGGCATTAGCGCATGACTCAGCCAATGTACCAACTTTAACACTATGTGTATGTGTTCCTGGTGCATCTTCCATTAGTTTTTTCAGAAGCGGTTGATCATAATCAAGTAATTCTATTAAGCTTAAATCTGTTGTAATACCAAAGAATGATTCAAATAAGGGGACTAAGCCAAAAGAAAGAATTGGACAAAGAAAACTAGCTAGGGCCAAATATCCTACAGTAGAATAATTATAATCAAGGAAATCAATTCCCTTAAAAAGCATCACAGAAAAGAATACAAATAAACTACAAAAAACTAATGTTAACATTGTTGCAATAATTTGCCTTCTTTTACGAAGCTTTCTAACGCTAAATATTGCAATACAAGCAATAATAAACTGAATAATAGCAAAATCTAAATCATTACCAATAAGTAATGAAATTAATAAAATCAAGATAGTGGAAGAAATCAAGGCAACTGTTGTATCGAGTAATACAGTCATTAGAATAGAAAACATTGCTATAGGAATTATATAAACAGGTAATTGATAATTAACAATTATCCACGAAAAAAATACAATTAAATACATTAAAAATCCGATTAAAACTAAAATCTTATAGTTTTCAAAATAGTTTCCTCTATAGATGTAGAAAAAAGAAAAAAGTAAAAAAAGTAGTATTGAAACAACAAAAAAGGCTCCTAAATATTCTCTAAATTTATCGGCAGCTTTCTCATACCCTAATCTTCTTTCTGATTCAACTCTTAAAGATTTTAATTTTAATAATACAGAATCTGTAATTCGATTATTTGTATCAACAATTAATTCATTCGCTAGTACTGTTCCTTGAAAACGCGATACTCTATCTAAGCGTTCTTTTTGCCTTGATTCAGTTAACTCCTTGTCAAAAATGATATTTGGTTTTGTAAACTCATTAATTAACTCATAGCTCAAAATAGATTTGATATCTAAATCATTATTATAAAGCAGGTTTACTTCTTCTTTATTTTTTTTCCAAGCTGATTCTATATCATTATAGTTTTTTGTTGGTGCAATAATCAATTCGCCACCCTGGACTATACTAATTTCATCACTCAAAATATTTTCTAATGGTTCATCGACTATGCCTTCAGCCCATCTATTAAGACATATTTGTTTAACTTGTTTTTTAAACAACTCTAGATTTATAGGCTCCATCAGGCTTTCGTTAATGCCCAGCAATTGATCCCATTGATTTTTTTTAATTTGGAACTGATATTGATTTAAGAACTCATTGTATAGCGTTACATAGGTAGTACTATCAGCAACAAAACTAGTTTGAAAACTTTCAAATTCAGGTTCATATCGATATTTATAAAGTGAATCTTGTGATGAAATAAATAGCTCATGTGAACTATAGATATCATTTAGATAAATAAAAAATGTGTCAATGGAAGCAATTTGATTATCAACAAAATCTTGATTTCTGCTAAAAGAAAAAGGTACTGATTTCTTTGCTTCATCTAGGTCTTTTTTAAGCTTTTGATCTGTTTTAAGAATTCCAAAATCAAAAGGTGCAATTATTGGTTCATTGGCAATATCATTTAACTGATAAGAATATCTAATTGAAAATCCAGTTGGAAAAGTTAAGGATATAGCAAATGAAAGCAGGAAAAACCAAAGTATTGGAAATCTATTATTTAAGAAAAAATCTTTAAGCTGTTTAAAATTATTCATTTTACCATTTAATAGCTGCCGATGCCCAAGTATATCCTGCGCCAAAAGCTGTTAAAATAATATAATCGCCTTTAGAAAATTTATTTTCCTCTAAAGCCTCGCATATAGCAATTGGAATAGTAGCAGCGGTTGTATTTCCATATTTATGAATATTTACAAACATTTTTTCCATTGGTAGATTCATTCTTTTAGCACATGTCTCTAAAATTCTTTTATTTGCTTGATGAGCAATAACCAATGAAACATCTTCTATGTTTAAATGATTATGCTCAAGTGCAACATTGATAGCTTCTGGCATTCTTGTTACAGCATTTTTGAAAACTTCTCTACCATTTTGATAGGGTAAATGGTCTCTATCTGCTACTATCTTCTTATCTATTCTAAGCGGATTGAAAATAGAGCCCGGCGCTTTTGCGCCTAAATGCTCTACTCCTTTTCCATCAGCAAAAAGATGGGTTGATAAAATTTGACTATCATCTTGGGACTCTTGAAGTACGACTGCACCAGATCCATCCCCAAATAAGACACCTGTTGCTCTTCCTTCAGGAGAACGATCTATTATTGTTGACATCAAATCAGAACCAACTAAAAGTACATTTTTATATTTTCCAGATTTAATGTATTGGTCGCCCATTTCTAACAAATAAATAAAAGCTGAACATGCTGCACTGATATCATATGCAGGAACATGATTAGCAATACCTAATTTTTGTTGAATAATCGGTGCCATTCCAGGAAAATTATAATCTGAGCTTACTGTGCCAACTATGATTATATCTATTTCATTTGGAGTAATGCCAGCTTTTTGGATTGCTTCTATGCATGCTGGTAATGCCAAATCAGAATTTGCAGTTCCTGGTTCTACCCATCTTCTTTCTTCAATTCCTGATCTTGTTTTAATCCATTCGTCCGTTGTATCCATCATGTCTTCTAGATCATGATTTGTTACAACGTTATTTGGAACATTGAATCCAATACCTGCTATTTTTGATTTCTTCATAACAATTTTTTGAGCTGATTTATAAGCCGGGTTTTGTACATCATTGATGCGATGATCATTCCTCTCTATTTTATATTTCTATAAAACTCTAGCAATCTACCCTTCCCTCAAATGATGCGAGCAGCATCTCGGGTCTACGTGATCTTGCACCTAGTGGGGTTTACCAGCTAATAATGTTACCACTATTACTGGTGGTCTCTTACACCACCGTTTCACCCTTACCAAATAAATGGCGGTCTACTTTCTGCTGCACTGTCCATATTCTCACGAATCCCACCTGTTAGGTGGCACTATGCTCTGCGGTGCCCGGACTTTCCTCTCGAAAAAATCGAGTAATCATCCAATCAGCTCATTAAGGTATAATAAGGGATAGAAATTGAATTAAGAAGAAAAAAATTAAAAGAATCTTTTAAGTATCACCTATGATTTACTAAATAGAATTAAATAATTTATTTTAATCTTCTCGTTTTTGTAGAACGAAAGTAAACTGCCAACCCATTAAATTGATAAAAGGAATTTTTTCTAGTATTTTATCAATATTGTCTAGTATAGGAAACAAAAACGGTAATTTTCCGCCAACATAACCAATAACATGCCAAAACTTGATTTCTTTAACATCAAGAAAGTGTTTTGCAAATTTTAAATCTTTTAATGAAAGAATATGTTCTTTCTCAAAATCAGTACGCATTGCAGGCGTAAGCATTCTATAAAGTTTGATTGCAGGATTATAGTTTAATGCTTCCGCAGCTAATATTTTTCCACCAGGCTTTAGAATTCTTCTTAACTCTGGAAAAGCATATGATCTATCTAAGTGATGTAACATACCAGAACAAATGATTGTATCAATAGAGTTATCAGGTAATTTAGTATTTTCGCAATCCCCCTGAAAAAATATAATTCCGCCCTTTTGGTCTAAAGGTACTATTCTTTTCTCTTGCTTTTTCATTGGCATTTTCAATTGAAAGAGGGGATATGTCCAGACCAAGAGATAAAGTTGCACCTGACTCTGCAGCAAGAATACCATAATCCCCTTCACCGCAAGCGTAATCTAAAAAACACCTTATCTTTTGATTCTTTTATAATCCAATTTTTAATGTATTCCTGTGATCTATGCACTGTAGAATAATATTTTCTATTTCCATAATATTTTTCATAATCACCTTCATCTTTTGATTCTTTTTTAAACTCTTTATCTCTATCTTGGTCATGAAACTCTAGTTCTTTTAATTTTCTGTCTTCTAATCCTTCCATCCATTCTGAGTTTGGTATTGACTTTATAGACAAAATTTTTGATATAAGCTGTTCTATTTTCATGTTAAATGCACCTTAGCATTTTTATTTATTAAAAAAAATTTAAAAATTAATTATAGTTCGTTTTTTACTTATAATTATCAAAATATAATAATCATATTAAAGGCTAATTAAAAAGAAAATTATTTTAAAATAAATTTTTTATCCTAAATTTGTTAAATGAAAATAAAAATCATTGATTTAAAAAAAGAAAAAAATTTTACATTACCAAAAAAAATTGTTCTGAATGATAAGGACTATTTTTTATTGAAAAATGATGGAAAATATTTTTTAGGATCTACGGTATGTCCACATATGGGCGGATCTATTGAATTTGATAAAAAGGAAGAGGTTTTTTTATGCCCAATTCATAATTGGAAATTTAATAAATCATCTGGCAAATGTACTAATAGCTCTCAAAATATTGTCACTAATAGACATAAATATAACCGATGATGTTCTATGGGTTGATAGCTCTAAAATAACAAAGAAAAAATCAAAAATTATAGCTAAAACACTCACACAACTCAAAACATCAAAAAGCCTATTAAAATAAAACTAATTTCTCATGCGACTCTAAATATAAGCCTCAAAAAACTTAATGTATTGATTGATCCATGGATTGAGGGACCTGCCATGCTTGGAGCATGGAGGCAATATCCATTAACCGACATTAAGGCAAAAGATATTAAGCCTTATTCTATTATTATTTACACATGAACATTCTGATCATTTTCATATTCCTACTTTAATTAAGTTTAATAAAAAGACTCCTATTTTAATCCCTGACTTTCCTAACAAAAGAATGCAAAAATTTCTCAAAAAGCTAGGCTTTATTAATGTTAAGGTAGTCAGCTTTGAGCAGGAAATAAATATACATGAAAAAATAAAGATTAAATTTTTTAAACCTGTTAGCGTTTTTAATGATTCTATCACATTAATTGATATAGATGGATATAGGGTACTTAAATCTAAATGATGCAGGATTGAACCCTAATATCGCAGAAGATGTAAAGCCTGTTGATGCAGTTAGTTTGTATTTTTTCTACTGGAGCTTCTGGATACCCATTTACTTGGCAACACCTTAGCTTAAAAGAGAAGAAAAAATATTATGAAAAAAGCATGTGAGGGAAAAATTAAGCTATTAATTGAAGCTACAAAGCTGTATGAAGCCAATTATATAATCCCTTTTGCATCACACTTTCGTCTTTGGCAACCAGAACATGAACATTATTTAAAATCAATCATAACTAATAGTATTGATGATATCTTAATAGGGTTTACAGAATAATGGATTAGAAAATAAACTAATAGACTTAATACCTGGTGATAGCTGGAATACAGAAAATAATGAAATTAATAGATATTGGGAAGATAGAAAGTTGATATATAATCAGAAGCATATTTTAAAAAACAGTTAAAGAAGATTACAGCAAGAATGGCCATAAATTAAAGATTAGCGACTATTGGAATACAAAAGAAAAAAAAGTTACTAAACAAGAATTAAAAAATTATTTTCTCTATCTCAATGACAGTCCTGATATAAAAACCTGTGAAGATATTAATGTCAACTTAAAATGTTGGGGTAAAAAGTGGGATAATTTAAATTTTGAATTTAATTTTGAAATTTTAAATGGCAATCTGAAAATAAAGCAAAAAAGATTCTCAAATTAAAGCCGACACTAAATATCGTTTAGAGATAACAGAAGATATTCTTCAAAACTATTATTAAATGGCAACCTTTCTTGGGATGAAGCTAGGGTTGGTTATTGGATAAAATGGTGGAGAGATACAGACCAAGTAAAGACAGGATTTTTAAGACTACCTTCAAGGACCATATGAACAAAAAAAGAGTGAAAAATTGTCAATATTTTCTGGAACTATAAATGAAAAAATGTCCATCCAGCAGTATGATTGAAATTTTTGGAGAAGAAGTTGAAAAAATTTTTGAAAAATATGGCATGTTTTGCACTGGATGTGACTTGTCTCCATGGGAAGATATTATCTCAGGTGCTAAAAAACATGGAATCAAGAAAAATAAGATTGACCTATTATTAAGAGAGATTAAAGAATTACAATTAGGCTTATCAAATCAATTGAGTGATTAAAAAAAACTTAACGAATGACTAATTTTCTGATTTGTTTTCTGACTTATACAAAAATCTACTACATGTGCCACAATTGACTAGTTCTTTAGATAGGGCTTCATTCACTAATTGAGGAGGAATATATGCTCCACAACCTTCACAGTTATTATCTAAAATTTCTGCAACACGCTACACCTTTTCTAGCATTATATATTTGCATATATTTTTCTATGATATCTTCTGGAATGTCATTTGCAAAATTGTCTCTCTCAAGTTTTAATGCATTATTTTCTTCTGACACTTCTTCCATTTTAGAATTTAAATCATCTTTTTTTGACTTTAATTCTGAAATGATTCCATCTAAGGAAGCTTTATCTTCATCAATTTCTTTTGCTAAATTTTCTTTTTTTGTCATTAACTCAATTAATTCTAGCTCTTTTTGATCTAAAAGATTTTTTTCAAAATCTATCGTTTCCATCATCGCGTCATACTCTTTATTCGTAGAAATAGAACCATCAATTAGCTTATCTTTCAATGAATTTATTTTATCAATGTAGTTTGGACTAGTGTTTCATTTGTGCTAATTAGCACAGAGGTCTCTTTTAGATCATTTTCTTTATTTTCTAGTGATAATTTAACTGAATCTTCTTCTTCGGTTAATTCTCGGACTTTTGTTGGAAGATTGCCTAGCAATTTATTGATTTCAAATAATTTATTATCAACATCTTGTAATAGAATTATTTGGTCAATTATAGACATATTTAAGTTGATACTCTTTATATATTGCTTTTTAATCATTTCTGCTGCGAATATAGTCTTAAATCAATATTAAAAAAAACATTTATTATTTAGAAAAAATAGCCTTATAATCTCCAGAAGTCGTGATTTGAACAATATTGCTGCGACGTTAAAAAAAATGCTAAAATGGTAAATAATCAAACCAGCTTAGCAGCTGGTTTTTTTGTATATGAAAGATATAAGAAATATATTAAAAAATAGGATTTTAATCTTAGATGGTGCTATGGGTACAATGATTCAAGAATTTCAGCTTGATGAAGATGACTATAGAGGAGAAAAATTTTCTAATTATGAATCCAGCTTGAAAGGCAATAATGACTTATTATCTTAACCAGACCTCAATTAATAGAAGATATACACTATAAATATTTAGAAGCTGGTGCAGACATAATTGAAACAAATACATTCAATGCAAATAGTATATCTCAATCAGATTATCATCTAGAAGATTATGTTTTTGAAATGAACTTTAAATCTGCTCAGTTAGCAAAAAATGCTGTTAAAAGATATTATAAAAAAAATACCAGTCAAAAATTTGTTTGTGGAAGTATTGGCCCAACAAATAGAACAGCTTCTCTATCTCCTAAAGTTGAAGATTTATCTTTTAGAAATATTACTTTTGATGAGCTCTATAAGACTTATTATGAACAAGTAGATGGATTAGTAAAAGGTGGAGTAGATCTGCTAATGATTGAAACTATTTTTGATACTTTGAATTGTAAGGCTGCAGTCATTGCTATAAATAACTATTTAACTGATCATAATCTTGATATCCCAATTATGATCTCTGTAACAATTGTAGATAAAAGTGGTAGAACTTTATCTGGACAAACATTAGAAGCTTTTTGGCATACAATAAAATATAGCAATCCATTAAGCATTGGTATTAATTGTGCTTTAGGAATTAAAGATATGAAGTATTATATAGCTGAATTATCAAAAATTGCAGATACTTTTGTTTCAGCACATCCTAATGCTGGATTACCTAATGAATTAGGAGAATATGATGATAGCCCTGAATTTATGGCAAAAGAAATATCGGCTTTAGCATCAAATGGATATTTAAATATTGTAGGCGGTTGTTGTGGAACAGGACCAGGACATATCAAGGCAATAAAAGAAAAAGTTAGAAAATGAAGCTCCTAGAATAGTTCCTAGTATTAATTATCAAACATCATTTGCAGGCTTGGAGCCATTTATTTTTAGAGATAATATAAACTTTGTCAATATAGGAGAGCGTACTAATGTGACTGGATCTTCTATTTTTAAAAAATTAATTCTAAGTGATAATTATGAAAAAGCTCTTAATGTTGCAAAAGAACAAATAGACAATGGTGCACAAATTATTGATGTAAATATGGATGAAGGAATGCTTGATTCTGAAAAAGCTATGGAAACCTTTCTCAGATTTATATCTGCAGATCCAAATATATCCAAAGTACCTATTATGATAGACTCATCTAAATGGAGTGTTTTAAAAGAAGGGCTAAAAAATATTCAAGGTAAACCTATTGTTAACTCCATAAGCTTAAAAGAAGGAGAAGATGAGTTTATAAAACATGCTGAAATAGTTAAAGAATTTGGTGCAGCAGTTATTGTAATGGCTTTTGATGAAAAAGGGCAAGCTGAAACAATTGAAAGGAAAGTAAATATTTGTAAAAGAGCATATGATATTTTAGTTAATAAAATAAATTTCAATCCTAAAGATATTATTTTTGATCCTAATATTTTTGCTGTTGCTACTGGTATTGAAGAACATAACCCATTTGCTCTCAATTATATTGAAGCATGCAAAGAAATTAAACTAAAATGTCCAGGAGCCCATATTAGCGGCGGAGTTAGCAATCTATCTTTCTCTTTTAGAGGTAATAATGCTGTTAGAGAAGCAATGCATTCCATCTTTTTATATCATGCAATTAATGCAGGAATGGATATGGGCATTGTAAATGCAGGTCAAATTGTTGTTTATGATAAAATAGATAAACAGCTTAGCAATCTGATTACTGATATTATTTTTAACAAAGATGTCAGAAGGAACAGAAAAATTATTAGAATTTTCTCAATCATTTAAAAAAGAGTATAAAAAGAAAGATAATATAGAAGAGTGGCGATCTTATGATATTGAAAAAAGGATTGAATATGCTTTAGTTGAAGGTATTGATGAATACATTGATAAAGATGCTGAAGAAGCACGCTCTAAATCTAAAAAATGCAATAGATGTTATTGAAGGTCCATTAATGAATGGAATGAATGTTGTAGGAGACCTTTTTGGAAAAGGAAAATGTTCCTTCCGCAGGTGGTAAAAAGTGCTCGAGTAATGAAAAAAGCAGTGAATCATTTAACGCCATTTATTGATAAAAAAAAGACTAAAGCAAGTAAAAAAATACTACTAGCAACAGTTAAAGGTGATGTGCATGATATAGGTAAAAATATTGTCAAAGTAGTATTAGAGTGTAATGGATTTGAAGTAATTGATCTTGGAGTAATGGTCCCTACAAATATCATTCTTAGATACTGCAAAAAAAGAAAAAGTGGATATGATTGGACTAAGTGGCTTAATCACTCCCTTCATTAGATGAAATGATTGATGTTGCTAAAGAAATGGAAAATCAAAAATTTGATATTCCTGTTCTTATTGGTGGAGCTACAACCTCAAAAAAACATACTGCTATAAAAATTAATCCTGAATATAGTAGTGGTATAATACATGTACACGATGCATCAAAAAGTGTATCTGTTTCACAAAAATTAATGAGTGAAGAACAATTAGTTTTTAAAAAAGAAATTAGATGAAGAGTATCAAATATTAAAAGAATCTTATAATAATAATAAGTCTAATAAATTAATAAGCATTGATGAAGCAAGAAAAAATAAATTTACATGTGATTGGGATAACTATAATCCTACTAAACCTACATTTGAAGGAATTAAGTATTTTGATAATATTCCAGTAGAAGAAATAATTGACTATATTGACTGGACTCCTTTTTTAATGCATGGGGCTTTAATAGCCGTTATCCTAAAGTTCTTGAAAATAATAAAACTAAAAAAGAAGCTCAGAAGCTATTTGATGATGGAAAATACTCTTAAATCAAGCAATTAAAGAAAAATGGTTTGATGCAAAAGCTACAGTAGGCTTCTACCCTGCAAACTCATCTGGAGATGATATTATTTTACATGGACAAAAGTTTAATTTGATCATTTAAGGCAACAAACATTAAAAAAAGAGGCAATAACCTAACTACTGTCTATCTGATTTTATTGCTCCGTATGATTCTGGAAAAAAAGATTGGATTGGAGGATTTGCAGTTACAGCTGGATTTAATGTTGAAAAAATAGGACAAGATTTTGCTGACAAAAATGATGATTATAAAAGTATTATGATAAAAGTATTGGGCGATAGAATTGCTGAAGCTTTAGCAGAAAAAATGCATAAAAAGTCAGAACTGACTTATGGGGTTATTCTAAAAATGAATCCTTGAAAATGAAGATTTAATCAAAGAAAAATATATTGGAATTAGACCAGCACCAGGATATCCGTCATGCCCAGATCATAGTGAAAAACTTGCTCTTTTTAATCTTTTAGATATTAAAAATAATTCAAAATTACAAGTTAACAGAATCTTATGCAGTCTATCCAGCATCATCTGTTAGTGGTTGGTATTTTTCTCACCCCGAATCAAGATATTTTGGTATATCTAGAATTGATGAAGAACAATTGATAGATTATGCAAAAAGAAAAAGAATGGAAAAAGAGAAATTAGTTAAAATTTTTCCTCAAATAATTGACTTATGAAAGTAATTGAACATATAAAAAATCAACTAATACTCAATTTAGCTATGAGATTATTCCTCCTCTTAAGAGGAAAAGGAATAAAAATTATTATAGATATGATTGAAGATTTAAAAAAATTTAATCCTCCCTTTATTGATGTAACAAGTCATTCATCTCACGCACAAAGATTTCAGAATGGGAAAACATTTTAAAAAGGAAAAGGCCTGGTACAATTAGTATATGCGGAATTATACAAAATAGATTTAATATTGATACTGTAGCTCATCTTAGTATGTAATGGATTTACAAAAGAAGAAACAGAAGATGCATTAATAGAATTAAGTTTTCTTAGGTATTGAAAATATATTAGCTATTAGCGGAGATGGAAATCCTAAAAAAATATTAAGGATGGGAAAAGTATAAATAGCAATTCACTAGACTTGATACATCAAATTAATAATCTTTCAAATGGTAAATATTTAAATGAATATTGCTAACTCTTCACAATTGATATGTGTACTGGAATTGGGTGTTATCCAGAAAAACATGCTTTTTCAAATAATTTTGACCAAGAAATTGATTTATTAAACAAAAAATTGCAGCAGGTGCATCTTATGCAGTAACTCAAATGTTTTTTGATAATAATAAATATTTTGCATTTGTTGAAAGATGTAGAAAAGAAAATATTACTATTCCAATTATTCCAGGAATTAAAATATTGGATAAACCAAGGACAGATTGATATCTTGACCAAAACTATTTAATATTAATTACCAGATGAACTTAATAGTGAAGCAAAAAAAGATATTGAACATATTCAAGAAATAGGAACTCGTTGGGCTATAAAACAATCTGAAGAATTAATTAATGCTGGAGTACCAATCATTCATTATTATTTAATGAATGACACCTCTTGCTATGTTAAACATATTAAATCATTTACATAAATAGGAGAAATAAAATGAAAGACTATATATTTACATCAGAATCAGTATCAGAAGGGACATCCAGATAAAGTATGCGATCAAGTGTCTGATGCTGTATTAGATGCATACTTGAAAGAAGATCCAGAAAGTCGTGTCGCTTGTGAAACATTAGTAAAAAATAACTTAGTTGTTATTGCTGGAGAGATTACATCAAAAGGTAATCCTGATTTAGAAAGTACTGTAAGAAATGTGATAAATGAGATTGGTTATAATGATGATATTTTAGGATTTAATGGTAGTACTTGTAAATTTGAAAATCATATTACAAAACAATCTCCTGATATTGCTCAAGGTGTAAATGAAGGTGAAGGTGAAGATTTAAATCAAGGTGCTGGGGATCAAGGATTAATGTTTGGTTATGCATGCAAAGAAACAGAGTCTTTAATGCCAGCTCCAATTGATCTTTCTCATAAACTAGTAAAAAAACAATCCGAAGTAAGAAAAAGTGGTTTACTTCCATGGCTGAGACCTGATGCAAAAAGTCAAGTTAGTGTTGAGTATGGTGATAATGGAAAAACAATTAAGGGCTTTCTGCTATCGTTCTATCAACTCAACATGATGAAGGATATATCTCATAAAGAAATTAAAGAGCAGGTATTTAATCATATTATTAAACCTGTAGTTCCTAGTAATTGGATAACACCTGAAACAAAAATCTTTATCAACCCAACTGGAAAATTTGTGATTGGTGGGCCTGTAGGTGATTGTGGACTAACTGGAAGAAAAATTATAGTTGATACCTATGGTGGAATGGCAAGACATGGTGGTGGTGCTTTTTCTGGAAAAGATCCATCTAAAGTAGATAGATCTGCTGCCTATGCATCACGATATGTTGCTAAAAATATTGTTGCAGCAGGATTAGCTGATTATTGTGAAATTCAAGTTTCATATGCTATAGGAGTAGCTGAACCAACATCTATAAGTATAGACACTTTTGGAACAAGTAAAATGTCAGAAAAAGAACTTGAGTCGTTAGTAGAAAATCATTTTGATTTAAGACCAAAAAGTCTCATCAATGCATTAGAACTTAAAAGACCTATTTATCAGAGATACAGCAGCATATGGACACTTTGGAAGAAATGGTGATAATTTTAGCTTGGGAAAAAACAGATTTATCTAATATATTAAGACCAATTAAATAGAATTGAATAAGGAAAAGATTAGAATAGAAACTTAGAATAGTCGAATAAAAGCTGTTAAATAAAAAAGTAAGTAAAAATCTGGAAAAATATGGAACAATGTAGTAGAAATTTTACCAAATAAAGTAAAAGATATGAGTCTTGCAAAGCTTGGTAGACATCAAATTGGAATTTCTGAAAAAGAAATGCCAGGCTTAATGTCTTTAAGAAAACAGCATTCAGAACAACAGCCTTTAGCAGGATTTAGATTAACTGGATCTTTACATATGACTACAGAAACTGCTATTCTAATTGAAACATTAAAAGACTTAGGCGCTGATGTTAGATGGGCAAGTTGTAATATTTTTTCAACACAAGATGAAGCTGCAGCAGCAATTGCAGAAACTGGAACTCCTGTTTATGCATGGAAAGGTGAAACATTAGAAGAATATTGGGAGTGTACATTACAAGCTCTTACATTTGATGGTAATTTAGGTCCAAACTTAATTGTTGATGATGGTGGTGATGCAACTCTTCTTATCACAAAGGATATGAACTTGAAAATTATTTTAATGAACATGGAAATTATCCTGAAATAACTACAACCAATCCAGAAGAATTAGTTGTTGAAAAACTTATTAGAAAAGTACATAAGCTAAATGGAAATCATTGGCATAATATTGTTCCTGATATCATTGGTGTTTCAGAAGAAACAACTACCGGTGTTGCTCGCTTAGTACAAATGGAACAAGATGAAAAACTTCTTTTTTCTGCCTTTAATGTTAATGACTCAGCAACTAAATCAAAATTTGACAACCTTTATGGTTGTCGTGAATCTTAGCAGATGGTATTAAACGCTCTACTGAAGTTATGTTAGCTGGTAAAACTGTTGTAGTATGTGGCTATGGAGATGTTGGTAAAGGGATGTGCTCAATCTATGAAATCATATGGATGTAAAGTGATTGTTACTGAAATAGATCCTATATGTGCATTACAGGCAGCGATGGAAGGTTTTGAAGTTCGAACACTTGAAAGTGTGCTGGATAAAGGTCATCTTTTTGTTACAACTACAGGAAATAAAGATATTATTACTCTTGAAGATATGAGAAAAATGAGAGATCAAGCTATTGTTTGCAATATTGGTCACTTTGATAATGAAATTCAAGTAGATGCTTTAAATGATTCAGATGCTACAAGAGAACAAATTAAACCTCAGTATGATAGATATACTTTTCCTGATGGTAAAGAAATATTTCTTCTAGCAGAAGGTAGATTAGTTAATTTAGGATGTGCTACAGGGCATGCAAGTTTTGTTATGTCAACATCGTTTGCTAATCAAGTATTAGCACAACTATTTTTAGCTAAAGAAAAACCTGAAGTTGGATTATACAATCTACCTAAAGAGTTAGATGAAGAAGTTGCAAGATTGCACTTAGAACATCTTGATGCTGATCTTAACAATCTTAACGAAAGATCAAGCAAATTATATTGGTGTTAAAGTTGAAGGTCCATTCAAGAAAGATGAGTATAGGTACTAGTTGTACAAATCTGATTTAATATCTATAATTGCTCCAATTAGAAATGAACAGGATATTATTGAGAAAGTTCTTCATTCCTTAAAACAGCAATCATTACCTCAATCTATGCAATTAGAAATTATCTTAATAGATGGAATGTCCGATGATAATACACTTAATATCATAAATAAATTTAAAGAGAATAATTTAGATATAGATATTAAAGTACTCAAAAATGAAAGCAAGTATATTCCTTATGCTTTAAATATAGGTCTTAAAGAAAGTTCTGGTCTTTATATATGCCGAATGGATACTCATACTATATATCCGGAAGATTATATTAAAAATTGCTATGAAGTAATGATGACAACTGATGCGGATAATGTTGGAGGTTACATTATTACAAAAAAATTTAATAATTCTTTAGAAGCAAATATTGTTCAATCTGTTGTAACTCATAAATTTGGTGTAGGAAACTCAGGTTTCAGAGTTGGCAGACAAGATGGGTTAGTTGATACCGTACCATACGGCTTTTTTCAAAGAAAGATTTTTGATAAAGTTGGAATGTTCAATGAAAAGCTTATTAGAGCGCAAGATTATGAAATGAATAGAAGGATAATCAATCAAGGAGGAAAACTATGGTTTAGTAACAAGATATACTGTACAAATTTTAACCAGAAAAGTTTTATAGCGTTCCTTAAAAAACAATTCTTTTTCGAAGCACCCTATAATATATATATGTGGTATTTAGCTCCATATACATTAGCAATTAGACATGGAATTACCTTATTTTTTTCGTCTGGTGTTATTATTGGTCTGTTCATAAAAGATGTGCCAATTTTAAGAGAAATTTATTTTTCAGTATTACTATTATATCTATTATTAGCACTTATTAGCTCTGCACAACAGTCTATTAGATTCAGAAATCCAATTCTATTTCCCATATTACCATTTTGCTTTTTTTTATTTCATTTTATACACGGTATAGGAATGATTTTTGGAATAACTAAGCTGTTATTAAGAATTGCTCCCGTACAAAAAAGCTAATTACTCATCATGAGACGAAACAGCTCTTCCCAATAATTCTTCCCAATCTCTTTCAGGTCTAACCTTCAGATTAGTTTCCCAAGCAGCATTTATTACATCTGCACTAATATTTCTTTCAGTACAAAAAGTAATCAAAGCATTAATATCTTTAGGAAAACATGATCCTCCAAAACCTTGCTTTCCATCAGGTCCCGGTACATTTAAATGAGAATCGGCAATACGTCCATCCGATAAAACTCCTTCAAGAACTTTGTCCCAATCTGCTCCTATATCACTTGCAATTCCATACATTTCATTTGCAAAAGATACTTTAACAGCAAAGAATATATTACAAAAATATTTCACTAACTCAGCAGAGACTGAATCCATTAATATTGTATGATGATTTTTAAATCTATCTAAAAATAGTAACTCAACTTTCTGTAAAATTTGTTTATTTTCACCTCCTAAAATAATTCTAGACTGAGTAAGAAAGTCCATTCTTGCAGATTTTTCAGTTAAAAATTCAGGATTAAACACTATATCTAAATTTTCAAATTTTGAATTAAAATTTTTAGTAGTTCCTGGAACAATTGTTGACTTCAATATAACAATACTTCTAGATTTATTCTGTTTATTGAATTGATCAATATCTGATAATGAAGATTCAATGATGGATAAATCACATTGACCATTTTTTTTCATTGGTGTTGGCAAACAAATGAAAATAAAATCGCTATCTCTAACTACTTCATCAAAACTATTAACAGATTTTGAAGTATCTCTATCATAAATCCTAACATTCGTATTTAATGCACTAGAGCCTGCAGAAAAGCCAAAAGCTACTGAACCTCCAACAAAACCATTGCCAATTACACCTATATTATTCATTTTTTTTTCCTTTTGACCATATCATTAATTCTGATAAATGATTAACGTTATTTTTAATATAATTTTCTTTAAGTAATCTAAAGAATTTTTCTAAATTTAATTCTGTTAAATTTTCATCTATTTTCGATATCATTGGATGTTCAGTTTTTAATAATTTTCCAGATAACGCAAATAATTCTTCTTCTAATTTTTCTCCTTTATTTAATCCAGTAATCTTTATTTCAATATCCCCTTTTGGATTATCTTTATTTTTTAGAGAAAAACCATTTAATTGTATCATTTTTTCTGCAATTTTATAGATTGAAAGCTGCTCTCCCATATCCAAAACAAACCTTCTATTTTTTCCTTCCAAAGCAGAAGATTGAATTATTAGAGACACTGCTTCCTCTACAGACATAAAAAATCTTTTTACATTTTTATCTGTAACTGTAATAGGGTTATTACTTTTAATTTGTTTATCAAAAATGGTCAATACAGAACCACTAGATTTTAGCACATTACCAAATCTAACAATTGAAAATTCTATATTAGATTTCTTAGAATATTCATTCACAATTAGTTCACAAAAATACTTTGATAGCCCCATAACAGTAGTTGGTGTAACGGCTTTGTCAGTACTGACATTTACAAATTGTTTTATATTTGTATGATTTAAAAGTGCATCAATTAGATTTCTAGTAATAATAACATTATTATAAAAACCTGAAAATTGATTATTCTCTAAAATATTAACATGTTTATAAGCAGCTACGTGGTAGGCTATATCTATATCATTATGGTTATTTAAGAAATTTTGAATAAATATATTATCTTTTAAATCACCAAGCAAAAAAACTGTATTCTGCTCATATTTTTTTAAATCATCCATCAAATTAAATAAACCAATCTCGGAACAGTCAGTCATAATAACTTTTTTGGGTTTAATTTCTAGAATTTTCTTACATAGTTGAGAACCAATAGTACCGGCGGCTCCTGTTATAAGAACTGTCTTGCCTACAATATTCTTTTCCAATAAATTTTTAATAGGAGGGATTGCTTTTCTACCAATTATATCTTCAATAGCTATGTCTTCCATTAAATTAAAATTAATATTTTTATCAATCAAATTATCAGTGCTAGGCAAAATTTTAATTCTAATATTCAGCTTTTTACTCAAAAGATTTTTAACAATTTCTTTTCTATCGTTAAAACTTATTGAAGGAATTGCAATAAAAACCATACTGACTTTATTGTTTTTAACAAGCGATTCAAAAGCATCTGGTTTATATACTAAAACATTGCCTATTTTTCTATTAATCTTATCTATTGAATCATCTAAAAACCCAACTATATCATATTTATTATCACTTGTAATATTATCAAATAATTGTACTCCTGCAGCGCCACCCCCATAAATTAAAACTCTTTCTTTACCTATATTTTTTTTACCATATAAAATAATTTTTAAAATAACTCTCATTGAATACATAATTAAAATCACATTTAAAATAGAGGTGAATAAGAAAAAACTATAAGAGTTGTGATAAATTAAAAATATTAAGTTAGTAATGATTAGCAATATGAAACTTTTCAATCCAGAAGAAAGAAGTGCCTCGACATTAATAAATTTTATTTTATTCTGGTAATGTCCATATCTGATTAAAAGAAGTGTATTAAGTAAACAAAATCCTATAAAATAAAAAAATTCATCACCTATTTTAAAAATTTCGTTTCTAAATATTAAATAAACACAAAAATATATTATACAGTCAAATAAAAAAGCTAAGATAGATTTTACTATAGTCTTTTGATTAATAAAAAAAAATTTAATTTGGTCTAGTGGTAACAATCTCTTCGCTTCCCGGTGGCGGTGTTGGAACTAATTTATTTTCTCTCAATACTACATTAATAAGATTTTCAGGAGCATCTAAATTTTTTAATATATTTGAAATAATTTGTAAAGTTTTCTTTCTGTCAATAAAGTTATACAAAGTTAAAATCATCAGCTTTAAATCTAAAAATAATGATGCTTTTTCAGTATATAAAATTGCTAATCTACTTTTCCATGGCCTAATAAGTTGATTATAGTCAAGATCAGGATCTATACTATGTTCAAGAATATCTCCTTCATCAGCAAATACGATAGAGGATATATCAGTAATTCCTGGTCTTACTCTTAAAATTTTAATCTCTTCATCTGTGTATAAATTTACTTCTCTATTAACATTTGGCCTAGGCCCTACAAAGCTCATCTTAAATGTTAATATATTAAGCAAATTTGGTATTTCATCAATTTTATATCGCCTAATAAAATTTCCTAGATTGGTAATTCTTGAATCACTCGATGAAGTAGAATCAACTTTACTGCTATCGGCATTAACTACCATAGATCGAAACTTAATCATATTATAATTTTTTTTATTTTTTCCAACCCTTTTAGGTATATAAAAAGGATTAGAAAAGTCTTGTAAAAAAATTCTGATTGTAAAATAAAATGCTGGAATAAAAAGAATACATAATAATATTAATGCTACTAGGAAGTCAAAAATTGGTTTTAAAATAATCTTATATAGACTTGGCATTGTTTACTATGTCATGAATAGTGATATAATAATCTTCTTCAAGAGGTTTGCTGGTAGGAGCTGGAGAATCTTTCAAACCCATTCTTATCGGAGGAGCTTTAAAATCAATAAATCTTTCTGAAACAGAAGCAATAATCTCACCTCCGAACCCACAGTTCTTCCAAGATCCATCCAATACTAATAATTTTCCAGTTTTTCTGACCGATTCAATAATTAAATCTGGATTAAATGGATTTAATACTCTGCAATCTATTACTTCGGCGCTGATATTATCTTTGGCTAATTCTTTGCCAGCCTCTAATGCTTGGCAAGAAGTAAATCCAGATCCTACAATTGTAATGTCCGAACCTTCTTTAATTATCTTAGGCCCAATAGTTTTGATATCTAATTCCTGAAGCTCTGTAACTTCTTCTTCTAAATCAGCACACCATCTATCGTCTATGTATAAAACTGGATCATTTGATAGAATACTTGCAATTAATAAATTTCTAGCATCGTTTGCAAAAGCTGGCATTACTACTCTGAGTCCTGGTATATGTGCATACCAAGAATGTAATGCTTGAGAATGTTGAGCGCCTTGCTCGCCACCCCTATTGATAATAGCTCTAATAGTTAATGGAATCTTAATTCCTCCACCAAGCATGGATTGCCATTTAGCTGCCTGATTAACAATTTGATCTGAAGCTAAAACCATAAAGTCCATTCTAGGATGTACAACAATAGCTTTCATACCATTTAAAGCTGCACCTAATGCAGTACCTGTTACAGAATTTTCAGATACTGGACAATCTATAATTCTTTCTTTGCCAAATTTTTTATCAAGGTCCACCATTGTATTTCCTACATACCATGGACTCCATAATCCTTGACCTATAATGAAAGACTCATCATAATTTTCTAGGACATGCTCAAATGCAGTTTGAATACCCGATCCATATGTTATTTTTTTATTCATTTATAGTAAACCGTTTCTAGTAATTGTTGTTTTTGTGGATAAGGATCAGATACTGCTTGATCAAATTCTTTGTTTAATTTTTCTGAAATAACTGTATTAAAAAATTCAAAATCACTTTCAGAAATAGCGCTTTTAGAAATAAGGGAATTTTTTAACCTGTCAATAGGATCTTTTCTCTTCCAAGGCTCTAAATCTTCTTTTCTTTGTAGGCCCACATCAACATTATCGTCGTGCCCTACATGACCTTTTAATCTGTAAGTAACAGCTTCAATAAAGAACGGCTTTCTTTGAAGCCTAGCAGCTTGAATAGCTTTTTTAGATGTATCTAGCACTGTTTCTATATTATTTCCATCAATGACTGCACTCTCTATTCCATGGGCATCAGCAAATCGAGAAATAGAGTCAAATTTTTGTCTTTCAGAAATATGCATATGGCTAGAGAAAAAATTATTCTCACATACAAAAATAACTGGAAGATTATAGTATGAAGCTATATTAAGAGATTCATGTACAACTCCTTCTTCGCTTGTACCATCTCCAAAATAAGACACTGATACTGATTGACTTTTAGATAATTTCATAGCTAACCCTGCGCCTACCGCAACAGGAATAGTAGCTGAAACTATCGGGACAGATCCTCCAAATCCTTGAGATTCTCCCACAATATGCATTGATCCTCCCATACCTTTAGAACAGCCAGTTTCTTTCCCTAGTATTTCAGCAAATAAACCATATGTATCCATTGTAAGACTAAGATAGTGTCCATGAGATCTATGGTTGCCATAAACTCTATCATCTGAATGCAAAAATTGAGACATAGCTACAGGAATAGCTTCTTGGCCTATAGCTAGATGACAAGGACATTTTATAAGACCGCTTTTAACATTATCAGATATAATCTCTTCTGCAATACGAATTGTTATCATCTTTTTTAAAAGAACTATATACTCTGCATTACTAAGAAGTTGAAGCTGTGGGTCTTCATTCCCAATCTTTGGATTTTTTAAATTATTTAATTTTTTCATTAAGAGTAAAACTTTTTAATCATACGGGCTACATAATCCGCATCTTCTAAAGACATAAGAGAATTCATAGGAATAAGCATACAATTCTTAAATAGTTTTTCTGTAAAAGGTAAGTCACTACAGTCAAATTTTAATCCTCTAATCTGATGAATTGCTTTACCACCCCATTGTATTAAAGTACCAATACCATTATCTGCAAGGAATGTTTTTAGTTCATCTCTTTTTTCACATCTAATTTCAAAATTTTGAAAAGTATCAAATCTATGCTCCTCAGAACCTGGTGCGGGCGGCATTATCAATTCTGTGATACTGCCAAGTTTTTCATGATACATGGAAGCGAATCTCTCGTCTTAATTTAATATCTTCTCCAAATGTCTTAAATTTTTCAAGTAGAATTGCAGCTTGAAGATTATCTAGCCTTGAATTAATAGCCCCAAGATACATGCTCTCCACTATCGTCTCTACCATGATCTCTCATCTCAGATACTTTTGAGTAAATAGTTTTGTCATTAGTAACTACGGCTCCACCATCACCGAAACAACCTAAAACCTTTGCTGGATAAAAACTATACGTACCTGCTAATCCAAAAGTTCCTGCCATTTTATTCTTATATAAAGATCCTAATCCTTGCGCTGCATCTTCAATGATTAATAGATTATTTTTTTTGGCAATATCTATTATCTTATCCATATTGCATGTTCTACCATTCAGCTGAACTGGCATAATAACTTTTGTTCTATTTGTAATTCTTTTCTCAATATCGTTTGGATCTAATAAGTGATCATCTCCGCACTCTGCTAATATCGGTTCTGCTCCGACAAATTTGATTGCTGCGGGAGATGCTATGTATGTATGAGAAGGTACAATAACTTCATCTCCAACACCTACGTCAGCCGCTAAAAGTGCAAGCCAAATAGCATCTGTGCCATTAGCTACTCCAATAGCATATTTTGAATTAGTATATTCAGCAAGTTTATTTTCAAAATGCACTAGTTCTTCTTGTAGTATATATGCACCCTTTTCAACGACTGAACTAATCGCATTATCCATTCTTTCTTTCTGAGATAAATAAAGCTGTGGATAGTTAAAAAATGGAACTTTCATAATCAAAAAATAAATTTGTATTTTAATTTTTCCAAGGTAAATATCGTAGCCGTCCTAAGGCCTTTCAACCTTGTAAAGGTTATATAATCTATGATTCTTTCAATTGTCTTAATAAATTTGGAATTAACTTTTTTATAACTGATAAATTTATCATATAAGTCCTGTCCAAATTCATCATAAATAATATTTGATGGTATTTCAGCAGTTAAAATGCTTTTTAAAAGAAATTCATTTTCAAAATCTTGATTGTGAATATAGTTAGATAAATTTTTATCCTCTATTCTATAATCACGAATAATTGATAAAATACTATTCCTAGAAACAATATTATTTATCGAGAAAGAAGAAATATTTGTAAAGGATTCTTTTGATTTTTCTTGAATTTTTCTCCATTTAAATAATTTTTTAGGTATGATAGAAAACTCTTTTTTATTAAAAATTGAATCATATAAGAATAAATAGTCATCTCCTATTCCTGCATCTTTATTAAATGAAATATCATGCATATTTTTGGTATTCATACATAATGTTAGAGGGTGAAAAAACCAAAAAGGAAAATGATCTGCTTTTAAAATTCTTTTTACTATGCCATAGTCTTTATAATTAAAATTATAATATTCAGGACTATAGAAACTATTAATTTTTTTACCATTCTCATCTATTAATTCAAATCCAAATAAATATAAATCTTTTTTTGGATTCTTTCTAATCTCCGTATTTAGACTGCTTAAAGAATGTGGCAAAAATAAATCATCATCTCCAATAATAATTAAATAATCTCCTTTTGCTTTATCCTTAATAAAATTTCTATTGTTAGACCAACCTAAATTTTTTTCCTGAAAAAATATTTTTATTTTTTTATGATTTTTAAAAGGTTTTAAGGCTTTTTTGATTTCTTCTATATTGGGTGAGCAATCGTCAGATATAATTATCTCAAAATTTTGATATTTATTAGATAAAACCGAATTGATTGATTCAGACAAATATTGAGGTCTTTTGAATGAACAGATACCAATTGTAAAAAATATGTCACTATTGTGCATATTATTTGAGTAATCCAAATTTTTCTAAGTCATTGGATGCATCACTTCCTAAATCATCTTTTTGAACACTAATAAGCCAATTTAGTAATTTTTTTCATTCCTTCATTCATAGAATGTTTGGGTTCCCAGCCTATTACTTCTTTAATTTTTGTAATATCTCCAAAACAATTTCGAATATCTCCTGATCTAAATTTATTTGATACTTCAGGCTTACCATCAAATTTTAAAATCTTAGATAATTCTTCAGCAATATTATATATATTAATCTGTTCTCCACTACCAAGATTTAAAATATGCTGGCCTTCAAAATCGGTCTCTAATCCATCTATGTATGCTTTTGCTACATCTTCAACATATACAAAATCTCTCATTTGTAAACCATCTTCATATATTACTGGAGGCTTATTTGATAAAATACGAGAGGAAAAAATGGCTACTACACCAGTATACGGATTAGATAATGCCTGATATGGTCCATAAACGTTAAACATTCTAAACGCAAGAGTAGGGATATTATATGTTTTACCAATACAAAGACAATTCTCTTCTTGCTCTCTTTTATTAAGAGCATATATTGAGGAAGGTTTCAGCGGCTTTTCTTCCTTTGTTGGTATAGGTGTGTATCCATCAAAATCCCAGTTTGACTTGATCATGTCTTTTTCATTTCTTTCTTCAGGAAAACTAATATTCCCTTTATTGTCTAAATAAGACCCCCTCTCCATATACTGACATAGAAGATGCTAGAATAAGTTTCTTTACACTATTTTTGTTGTTCACTATAGCTTGCAACAGTACTCCTGTACCTAAGGAATTGACAGAAGTATAATGTTCAACCTCATACATCGATTGTCCTACTCCAACTGCAGATGCTAAATGAATTATATATTCATTTTTTTCAACTAACTCATTTACTAGCTTGCTATCTCGAACATCTCCAAAAACCTTATTAATATCTTTATGTAAATAGTCAGGCCATAACTGTTTTTTCGCCGTGCACTTGCTTATCAAGATTATCAAGGATTGTAACATTGTAACCTTTTTTATTGGCAAAATTTGAAACATAATTTCCAATAAATCCTGCTCCACCAGTTATTAAGATATTTTTCAAAATCTATTTTTTATTTTTCTAAATTTAAATCTCGAAGAAATATAGTAATTAAATAATCGATTATATATAATTTTATTTACACTTTTATCATCATGATTAGAAAGAATTTTTTCAAGATTTTTTATTTCTTTTTTTTCAAAAATATTTTGCTGAAACTTTTTTAAACGATTATAATCTGATAGTTTAATCGCTTCTTTCAATTTTTGATCAGAATAGTCAATTTCTAAGTATTGCAAACAACTGGAAATAGTAAAAAATGTATTTTCATAAAGATCTTCATAATCAATAACAAAAATCTTTTTATTTGACTTTTTTATATCATCTAAAGACTCAATATGTTGATTGTAAGTGCCACAATACCTCCAATAAGTTTTAATAAACTCTTCAAAGTTATCAAACAATAGCGGTTCTTTATTAATTGTGAAAAACCAATATGATTGGATTACATCTTTAAAATTTCTTTTAATATAAATTGATTTTTCAAAATCAAGATTTAAGTTATAATAATTATAATGCTCTTTAAGAATAATAGGAGCACTATCTAATTTAAGAGTATAATCAAAATCTTTAATTCGTTCTCTTTCTGTTGGCATTATAAGATTAAGATTTGAATAGTCTACTTGCTTGACAATATCAGACTTAAATAAATTTGCTAAAATAAATCTTAACCAAGTGTTTCCTGATCTAGGAAAAGATATGAGCGGAATCAAGTTATTTGAATGTTTCATTTTTAGGATCTGATATTATATATAAATAGAGCATAATCATAATTAAATTGGTTTGGAAAAGAACTAAGGTTTGATTAAAAAAGCCTGCAGCACATTGAGAGAGGATAATACAAAAAAGTGGAAATGTGAATACATGTGAATATATTTTTGTAATTACTAATAAATACAAATAATAAATCAGAGTTGCTATCAATCCTATAACTCCCAATTCAACGAGTAAAGTTAGCCAATCACTATGTGGATTAAAACCTCTTAAACCATATTCTAAATAATAGACTTCAGAAAAATTATTAATTCCTACTCCTAAAGGATTGCTAGTGAATAATAGGAATGAGTTCCGGAACACATCAAATCTTGAGCCCACCGCGTCTTGAATATTAAATCTTAATAAAATTGTATCAAATATGTTTGAATAGTTTGAATAAATAAATAATAGGCAGATTGTACTCAGAGATCCCATATAGATAACAGATTTAAATGATAGTTTTTTATAAATCAATCCCAAGAAAATGATAACAAAAAATGCTACAAAACCAGTTCTCGATAGTGTAAACAGAAGAGAGATAAATAATATAAATAATATATAGGGTCTAAAACTAAATATTTTGCTATATAAAACTATTGGCAATAAAAGGCATAGGGTTGTTGCATGGACATTAGGCCCTAACATGAATCCTCCTATTCTTAAAATCGGAC
>CALSYL010000002.1 GCA_943841495.1 uncultured bacterium | reverse complement strand
CTGGACGTGGCCTCCAAAGATAATCGTTGGCATTAGTAGCTTTGGAGTCAAAAACAGCTAGACTCAAAATGAACATAGACATATCTATCTCTTCTCGTGCAAGTCTCGTGCAAGTTTGCAATAACTTAACCTAGTAATTATGCTGATAAGGACGCTGTGCAAGTGTCGAAAAATGAGAGACAAGAATCTAGCAATAACAATAAATGTGAATTGTTTTTAAACTTTAAGTGGTTCTATTGTTGTTCTTCTACTGTCGGTCGTCCGGCTGTCGCCGGACTCCCTCCCGGTTCCTCCATAGAAGAGGTACCAGTCGAGTTTGTAAAATCGAAAGTACATCTTACTCCCTACCACCTCTTTGCTAATTCTAGGTACTTATAGTTAGCTCTAAATACTAACATTCAGACTCTTATAGGGTACCAAAACCAAATAAGATTTTTGAATCTTTTTCTAAAAAAATATTACAAAAAAAATTATGAAAAATATTTTTCAAAAGTGATGTTGTTGCTATGTAAGTATTCTAGTAGCTAGGTTCAGGGCACAGGGCTGAGGGAAATTATATTATTAATCACTAGCTTCCTAAATAATTTTCCAGAGATGGTGTTTTATTAATAACTTAATTTAATGAATACCCAGCTGATCTAACTGTTCTAATAAGCTCTTTAACTCCAATAATATTAATATTTTGTCTAAGTCTTCTTATGTGAACATCTATTGTTCTGTTTTCAACATTGATATTTTCTGACCAAACATTTTCTAGTATTTGTTCTCTAGAATAAACTCTTTTAGGATTTTTGATAAAGAAATTTAACAGATCATATTCTTTAGGACCAAGATGGATTTCTTTCTTTTTTCTATAAACTCTACGAGTCATTCTATCAATTTTAAGATCTTCAAATTCTACAATATCAGCAACAACTGATGGCTTAGATCTTCTTAATAGAGCCTTAACTCTAGCTAACAACTCAGGAAAGCTAAAAGGTTTAGTTATATAATCATCAGCACCAGAATTAAGACCTTTAATCTTATCCTCTTCTTCACCCTTTGCGGTTAACATTATGATTGGAATATTTTTAAATTTACTATCCTTTTTTAAATTTTTACAGATTTCTACACCAGAGAAATCGGGCAACATCCAATCTAGTAAAACAAGGTCAGGCAATGAATTTTTTATACCCTTGATACCATCATTCCCATTTTCAGAAAAAAAAACTTTGTACCCCTCTTTTTCTAAATTATATTTAATTAATGTAATGATCGGCTCTTCATCTTCAACGATGTAAATGTTAGCGCTCATTAGCTTGGATCCTTACCTTTGGGTCTAGCGCCCTCAATATGTTCACCTTCTATCAGATAAAATAAAGACTCTGCAATATTAGTAATGTGGTCTCCTGCTCTTTCAATATTCTTTGTTACAAAAAGTAGATGAGTTGCCAAATCTAAATTCTTTTTATCCTGTCCTAAAAAATCAGCCACCTCATTCATTGCGGCATGAGTTAGGTCATCAACTTTTTCATCTGTTTTCCAAATTTTTATAGCAGAATCTTTTGATTTATTTAAATAAGCATCTAAAACATCTTTCAATTGTCTTTGAACTAGATCGCCCAATCTTCTTAGGCTGGAAATTAATTCAGCAGGAAGGTCGTGAGGTAAAGGCTTTATTTTTTTTGCAACACTTTTTGCTAAATCTCCAATACGCTCTAAATCACTTGAAATCTTTAAAGTTGATATTGTAAGTCTTAAATCTATCGCCATAGGAGCTCTCTTAACTAAAACAGTAACTATTTGTTCTTCAATAGTGGCTCTCAATTCGTTTACTTTAGCGTCGTTACTTATAATTTTATCTGCAGCTTCTTTATCAACTTTAATTATGGCCTCCATAGAGTCTGATAGTTGAGCCTCAACTAAACTTCCCATTTTGATTAAATTATCATTTAAATTTTGTAGCTCTTCTTCATATGATTTTACTATATGTGTTATGTCAGACATTTTTAACCAAACCTTCCTGTTATATAATCCTGAGTCATTTTATTGCCAGGGTTTTTAAATATTTTTTCAGTTGTATCTACTTCAATTATTTTTCCTAAATGGAAAAATCCAGTTCTTTGAGAAACTCTTACTGCTTGTGACATTGAATGAGTAACAATTACTATTGTATAACTTTTTTTAAGTTCATCAATTAATTCTTCAATTTTGGCAGTTGCTATAGGATCTAAGTGCTGAGCAAGGCTCATCCATTAAAATTACTTCTGGATTAACGGATATAGCCCTTGCTATACATAATCTTTGTTGCTGACCACCTGATAAACCTGTGCCAGCTTCATTCAATCTATCTTTAACCTCATTCCATAAAGCTGCTTTTTTTAAACTATTCTCAACAATTTCATCCATATCAGTTTTGTTTTCAGCTAAACCATGAATGGTAGGTCCATAAGCAATATTATCATAAATACTTTTTGGAAAAGGATTGGGTTTTTGGAAAACCATTCCAATTTTCTCTCGAAGACTTACGACATCAAGATTTTTATCAATGATCTCTTCGTTATCGATTGTAATGGAACCATCAATTTTACAAATATCAATGACATCATTCATTCTATTAATGCATCTTATAAAAGTTGATTTTCCACATCCAGAAGGTCCAATTAAAGCTGTAACTTCTTTGCTATAGATATCCAAATCAACGTTGAAAAGCGCTTGCTTCTCTCCATAGTACACATTCAAATTACTAGCTTTAATCTTTATATTATTATTTTTCATTACCACTTCCTTTCAAATTTTTGTCTTAAATAAACTGCTATAAAATTCAACGTGATCAAAAAACTTAAAAGAACCATAATAGTTGCTGAGGTTTTTTCTACAAACCCTCTTTCCGCTTGTTCGGACCATAAATAAACCTGTACCGGTAACGATGCCGAAGGATCTGTTGGAATAGATGGAATATCAACCACAAAGGCAACCATACCAATTAAAATTAAGGGTGCCGTTTCTCCAAGAGCTTGCGCTAATCCAATAATCGTTCCGGAGAGAGTTCCTGGAATTGCGAAGGGCACAACATGATGCATAACGGATTGTACTTTAGATGCACCAATTGCAAGAGCCCCTTCTCTTATTGAAGGTGGTACTGCTTTTAGTGAAGCTCTGCATGGAATAATAATTCTAGGTAAAGTCATTAAGGCTAAAGTAATACCCGCAACTAATGGAGTTGATCTTGGCAGATGAAATGTACCCAGTAAAATTCCTAAACCCAATAATCCAAAAACAATAGAAGGTACTGCCGCTAAATTATTAATATTAATTTCTATAAAATCAGTAATTTTATTTTTTGGAGCAAACTCTTCTAAATAAATTGATGCAGCTATAGCTATTGGAAAAGATAACAATAAAGTAATCACAATGGTAAAAAATGAACCAATTAATGCACCACCAATTCCTGCTAGTTCGGGATTTCTTGAATCTCCCTTGGTAAATAAATATGAGTTAAATATTTTATCAACTTTGTCCTTTTCAACTAATGTGTCGTATATGTTTAATTGAAAATTATCAATTCGTCTTCTATCTTCAGGTAAATCTCTTGGGTAATTGCCTTTGTGTAATTGATCAAAATCATCTGATGAGGTTAATTTTAATACAACAGTTTGTTTTAAAACATTTGGATTGTTAATTAAAAAACGTCTTATTTCATATTCATAATCAGGACTAAATAAATTAATTAATGATTTTTCTTCATCTAGACCACTAACATTTATTACATTAAGAATACTATCAATGAGCTAAATCATAATAATCTAGCATTTTCCAAATCTTCGGTGGTAGGCTTTTCGCTTAATTCTAAAGTCTCTGCGTTAAAGTTTACCTCAACATCGATTGTTGTTTTTAAAAAAGCACCACTGCCCTTTGAAAAGATAGCGTTTAATAAAAAGAATACGAAAAAAATTGCTAATAAAATAGAAGCTAGACCATAAAATCTAAATCGTTTTTCAGCATTATGTCGTTTTTTTAATCGTTGTTCTTTATTCATATTTTTCTCTATATTTTTTAACAAATCTTAAGGCTATGTAGTTTAAGATTAATGTTGCAAAAAAAAGTGTTAACCCCAACGCAAAAGCAGATTGGGTTTTTGGACTATCAAACTCCTGGTCACCAATTAAAAGCATTACAATTTGAGTAGTGATCGTAGTGGTCGACTCAAGTGGGTTAATTGTTAAATTTGCCGCTAAACCAGCGGCCATTACAACAATCATCGTTTCACCAATAGCTCTTGATACCGCTAATAAAACTGAACCAACAATCCCCGGTAGTGCTGCTGGTATTACAACTTTTTTAATAGTTTCTGATTTAGTAGCACCAATTGCATAAGATCCATCTCTTAATGATTGAGGTACAGCATTAATAACATCGTCAGATAAGGACGATACATATGGAATAATCATAACACCCATAACTAATCCTGCAGCTAGTGCACTCTCTGAAGATACTTCTAATCCTAAACTTTCTCCTAGTTCTCTAAAAAAAGGTCCAACGGTAAGCGCAGCAAAAAACCCATAAACAACTGTAGGAATTCCAGCAAGAATTTCAATAATAGGTTTAGAATATTTTCTAGCTTTAGGGCTCGCATACTCTGCCATATAAATTCCTGAAAACAGTCCAATGGGGACGGCTACAATCATTGCAATAAAAGCTATGAACGCAGTTCCAGCAAATAATGGAACAGAGCCAAAGGCACCTTTTAAATTTTCATATTCTAGAGCTGTAATTGCCGAGGCATCACTAACGAAAGCTCTTTGTGGACTCCAAGACAATCCAAATAAAAAATCAAAAATGTTAATCGCTGAAAAGAATTTTATACTTTCAAATAATAGAGAAAAAATAATTCCCATCGTTGTCAATATAGCAACTAAAGAGCATGCAAAAAGTAATCCTGTTAGAATTTTTTCAACGTCGTGTCTTGCTTTATTATTTTTTGAAATTCTAATAATCCCATAAGAGATAGTTGCAATGAAAGTTGATAATAATAAAACAATTTTAGAACTTTGAGCTATTGCATAGAACGATTCATAATTTTTAACTCCTAATAAAATTTCATCAGTTAAAGTTCCTGAAAAATTTCCCTCGTATAGAGATATAATTTTTTGATAAATTAGATTAATTTGATCACTTGAATAATTTAACTCGTTTTGAATTAAAGTTTGTGAAATTAAAAATTTAATAATAGCTGGTTCAAATATAGACCAAACTAATAGTATAATTAAAGCGGGTACGGCACACCACAAGGCTAAATAATAACCATAATAATTTGGTAGAGCGTTAATCTTTATAGATTGAGTAGATGTAATTTTTCTAATTCTTGAGCGTCCATATAAGAACGACAAATAACTAAATATTGTAACCAGCAATAAAATTATAATATTCATTGTCCGAGACAATATGATTTTAATGTTACAGTTTTATTACAATTTTAAACTACAAATTGTATAAATAAAAAAGGCCAGAAATTTATTCTGGCCTTGATTATGTTTAAGGAATTTAAATTACTTGATGCTAATAATGTTTAATTTGACCGCTGCAGTTCTTACAGCTTTATATTTTTCTTTAGCTAAAGGCACTAAACCAATGTCAGCTAAGTAACCTCTTGGTCCCATTGCTTTTTTTGACGTAAAATCTTTAATAAATGCGTCAATTCCAGGAACGACCCCAATATGTGCTTTTTTTACATAAAAGAATAAAGGTCTAGCTATTGGGTAAGAGTAATCTTGAATACCTTCAAGACTAGGTCTAACTCCATTAATTGCTGCAGCTTTAATCTTGTCTTTGTTACCAATTAAGTAGCTGTAGCCAAAGAAGCCATATGCGTCAGGGTTTGATGCAAGTTTTTGTACAATTAAAGTATCATTTTCACCAGCTTCTACTGCATAGCCATCTTCTCTCATCTTAGTACATTCGCTTTTAGCTTTGTCACCAAAAAGTGCTTTAGCTTCTGTAGAACAACCTTTACCCATTACCAATGAGTTCCAAGCATCTCTTGTGCCTGATGTTGGTGGAGGCTATAAGAATTTCTATTTTTTTAGAAGGAAGTGATGGATCGATATCGCTCCATTTTTTGTATGGATTTGCAACTATTTTTCCATCTACATCTACTTCATTTGCTAAAGCTCTCCATAATTGCTCTTTAGTAAAATTTGCATCTGGAGAATTTACTGAATGTGCAAATGAAATACCATCATTTCCTACAATAATTTCTATAATTTCAGTTACACCATTTTTAACACATAAATGCTTTTTCTTTAGATTTTATAGCTCTTGATGCATTAGTAATATCTGGGTGATCAGTGCCAACTCCAGCACAAAATAATTTCATACCACCACCCGTTCCAGTGCTTTCAATTACAGGTGTTTTAAATTTTCCTGTTTTACCAAAATTTTCAGCAACAACAGTAGCGTAAGGGTAAACGGTTGATGACCCCACTATCCGAATTTGATCTCTTGCTTGAGCATTTGATACAAATAGCATCACCATCAAGATTGATAAAATAGTTTTAACATTTTTCATTTTTATTTTTCCTTTGTTTATTTGTATTCTGTGCTTATAGAATTTTTGTATTTCAATTTTATTACAGCTTTATGAAAGTTTTATTACAAAAAATAACTTTTTAGTTGTAATCGGTATTAAGCTTTAGGAAATTCTATAGTAACTTCAGTACCTTTACCTTCATCACTTATAATATCCATGGATGCACGATGTTGATTAACTATATGTTTTACAATAGCTAGACCAAGACCTGTACCGCCAGCTTCTTTACTTCTAGCAGGATCAACTCTGAAAAATCTTTCAGTGATTCTAGGTAAAAATTTCTTGGGAATGCCTACACCGTGATCTTTAATTGAAAATAAAAAATTATCACTTTTTTTATGTAGGGATATATTGATGAGGGTATTTTCCTCACTATACTTGCATGCATTATCTATTAGGTTAGTAAAAATTTCTATTAATCTATTTCTATCACCCAATATCTTATGAGCGTCTTTATCGGCACTGTATTCAATTTTCATTTTTCTTTTTTTAATCAAGTCAGAATTAATTTTAATAACATGGTTTATTATTTCGTCTAAATCAATTTCTATACTTGGTCTTATATGTTCTTGTAATTCAATTTTAGATAAAGAAAGTAAATCACTAACTAAACTTTCCATACGTTCAGTTTGTTGAAGCATAATAGGTAAAAACTTTTTTTGACTTTCAAAATCATTTGTTGCGTGACCTTCATTAATGGTTTCAAGTCCTAATTTAATTGATTGCAATGGTGTTCTTAGTTCATGAGAAACATTTGCTACAAAATCAGATTTTAATTGTTGAGTTTTATAGATCTCTGTTAGGTCTTTTAAGAATATCATTACTGACTGATCTTCATTGCAGAGTTTTGAAGGGCCAGGAATGATATTAGCTTTATAAAATTCAAAATTGGGTAATTTTATTTCAATGTCAACAATTTGAGTTTTCTTGTTGTTGATTGCTAAATCTATACTTTCTAAAAGTTTTGCATCTCTTAAAATTAATGAAATATTTTTCCCATTAATGTCGTTTCCAAATCTTGTAAGGGCACTTTTGTTTGCACAGCAAACATTTTTAGACTTATCAAGGATGATTACCTGATCGATCATCTCATCAAGAAATGACATTTCTTGAAAGTTTGTTTTTGCTAAAGAACTCATAATTTTAAAACCACAGCTAGCAATATAATAAAGTAAGATTACAGGTGCAAGTTTAGTCTGTGGGACATTCCTGGGACATTGAGATTAATAAGTAGGACCCATAACCATTTAGGAATTTGAAAGTTTTAAAGAGGGGTACAACCCTTTATTGAGGTAGATGTAACTTATATCTTCCCTATATACCTTGATTTAGACAGTCATAGGCAGCCAAAACTAAATGACCCCACCCCTTTTTTATGAGTGTACTGCTAAAAAAATTATAAAAAAAATATTACATTAAAAATTAGAAGCAGAAAAGAATGGGATCAACATACTCAAACAAAAAAATTTCCAAAAGATATTTATGTTAATATTGATCAAGCTTTTAGAAAAGAATGGAAAAGTTGGGGTGATTTTTTAGGAACAGGGGTAATTGCACCTCAATATAGAGAATACAAATCTTTTAAAGAAGTTAAAAAATATGCTCAAAAATTAAATCTTAAATCTAGGGATGATTGGAATAGGCATACGAAAACAAATAAATTTCCAGACGATATTCCTAAATCTCCATTTCACCAATATAAAAAAAAACAATGGAAAGGCTGGCCTGATTTCCTAGGTAAGAAGAAGTAACTACCATTTAGCGAGTAAGGTTCTATTGGGCACCCTCTAAATTATTACATTAGGAACCCGGCTACTCAATTCTCGACAAACTGAATAGCCGGTGAATTATTACTAATGTTCCGTGATTATAACAGAATGAATATTTATTGTTATGTGTTTTTCCGTGGGCATAGAATCGTGAATCGAATATGGCGTGGCGAGGATCTACGGATCAACTGAACAGGCAAATGGAACACAAGGAAATGAGCCTTGTATTTTTTAGGCAGTTCACCAGGAACAAACGTAACTTTTGACAGCCTCTTAAACGTAACAAATACTTATTGAGTTAACAAATACGCCGTTTTTAAAAGACGACTTAAAAACAGGGTTAACTTCACTAGCCTAGTCTCAACATTTTTAATTACTTCAATGTTTATGTGCACGATACAAGGCATACAAGCCTTACAAGGCTAAACTTTAAATAATAGTTATATAGATTAATTACTCTCTATACCTATAAGCTCCTAAAGGTAGAAACTAGCTTTGTTAGGGTTGTAGGTTTGTACGTCTAATCAGAAAGTAATTTAAAGAAATGATCCAGGTCAATGATTGCTAACGGCTTTTCTCTATTCATTTTAATAACTAGGACGGGTTCTCTAGGTGAATGTTTAATGGCTTGTCTCATTCCGTTGTAGACTCCTTTGAATTCATTCCTATTTTTACATTCTACGCTATATGGAAATAACTTTTTCGCAGTGTGAGATAGCAGTTTTATATCGGCATTGTTCTCACCCACCATTGAAGTTCTAATATCTTTCTTCGTTAACACTGGGTAAAGCTCAATGATCTTATCCTTAACTATGTTTTGTAGATATCTTCCTTTAGCTGTCCGTGATTTTTGTTTCATTATAAATTAATCGGTTTCTTTGGTTTCTGATCCTGTAAAAATGAGTCTTGTTGAGCTCTCTCATCACCTACAAAATAAACTTCCTCCGGGTTTGCAGTGTCTCTATCGCCTCCGTCGTCCCAATAATATTGACCTACCTCTGAATTAGATTTATTTCTAAACCATTCGTGATCATCAATTATAAATAGATTAAGTCTTTTGATCTCGTCGCTGTTTTCCATTTTAATTTTACATTGCTCTCTTTTAATTCCTCCGATTGACTCTAGAGCGTGAGCAACATCATTAATTCTAAACCTACCTAGTTCATTGTTTTGTTTCAGCCAATTATAAACTCCTAAACTAGAGACAACTGGTTTTCTTACTGGGTGATATCTTCCGTCTAATTTTTCTTTGAGAAGTTTAGCTAATGGGTGAGCTCCGGCTTCTGACATAAGATTATTGAATGATGTTTCGGGAGCCGTTTTAAATGGATTAAAATCTTTTACATCTCTTAATAAAAGTTCGTGAAGAATATATTTAGCTCCGTCTTTAAAGTTTTTATGATTGCCGTTCTTCTTTGCCTCTTCTTCGTTGTCTATCCATTGATGAAACTTATCATACCATTCTTGAGGCATTCTTTTTTGTTCGTGCATATAGACTGAATATCTTTTCTCATTCTTTGGAAATGATAAAGCGTCCTTGTTATTCGTGAATAGAATATAATTAGTTAGTGTTGGAACGTTTGTATAATCTGAATACCTGGCTCTATGTCCTAGTTCACCGGCAGTTATAATTCTCTTCATTGCATTTAACAGAGTCTTCTTTTGTGAGAATGTTCCAGAGCTTTCCATTTCATCAATACAAACTACGGCACAGTTTCTTAAATATTGTTTTGCGTGATCTAGAGCCTGTTCAACATCTATTTCTTTTGTGTTGTGTTTTCCAAATACCTTTTCAATAGCTCTCCAAATACTTCCTTTACCTATCTGAAATTCTTTTGAATAAATTATGATTGCATATCTTAATTTTGTCCCGACGTGCTGCACTTGATAAGCCAACCAATCTAAAAATTGTTTCTTATGCTTTTTGTTATGCATAAAAATATAATCCAACATCTCGTGCCAAAGTTTAGTGTCGCCGTCTTCCGGTTTAAGATCATTGGGTTTATATGCGTTGAGATATTTCAAACCATTAACTTCAATGATTAATTTGTTGGGATCATATTGTTTTGGTTGCCATAACCAGTTCTCTACTTCTAGCTTTTCTGCCTCTGTCTTTAGCCAGTTGGTACAGCTAGGCTTTGAAAATATATGAGCGTAGACCCTGTCAATTACTAAAGGATCGTATGCTTTGCTTTTTTCAATATCGAAATATTTATCTTCATCAATGATATAGACTAGGTTTTTTTTGATCTCTTCTCTTGTATTGTCCGGGTCTTTAATCCCTGACTTCTTTCTTACATAATCAATCTTTTCTTGAAAGTAATCTGCGATATTGCTCTTCTTTGATTTATGAGCAACCTTTTCACACATTGTTAAAATCTCTGCGTCGGTATTCATACCTTTAACACCTTTAGCAATTAACATAAGAATCCAGTTATCAAACGTTCCTCCTGCCGGGTGTTCTTTCCCGGCTATAATACTTTTGATTATATCTTTTTTTGTGATCTTCTTCGCTGTCTGCTCTGCGTGATCTACTGGGTTATTATATGTTGCCCAGTTATCATAGAATCTTTGATCTAGTCTTGTCGGTAATATTAGTTTTGTTTGAGACTCCCATTTATTTAAAGAGATACCTATGTTGTTTTCTTTAATTTGTCCTCCAGGTGTTGTCTCTAATCCTACTGTCTTGCATTTTGTAGGATCTTTGTAGAAACCTTTGAATGGAATTGAGATTCCATTACCTAGTTGATGTTTATTCCTCTCACTTTGTTTAGGAAATATTTCTGTATTTACTGGGAGCTCTAACTCATCTCTACAATATCTTAATCTATTAATCATAAAACTAGCTTTGATACCCTCATCTTCGCAAGTGAATGTATGTAAATGAATTCCTCCCGATTTAGTTTGAGCCGGGAATAGATCTAGTTTTCTAGCTTTTTCTAAAAATTTTAATTTTTTTTGCTCGTCCCATTTATAAGTGTCTATATCAAGTGAGCCGAAATAAACTTCTTTCTCTGTGTATAGAGGACTCACAGTTAATTGTTTTTTGTCCTGGGTTAAATGTTCAACATAATCATCTACTGTTAGATCTCTCATAATAGCTTTTGTTTCGCTCTTATGTTTTCCGTCTTCTCTATAAACTGGAGGATCTGTTAACGTAGTCCAATATCCTTTTGTTCCGTAAAATAAATCTCTTAATCTTTTTGCACTTTCTAAAATGTGTGGTGGAGTTTCTTTGTTCATTTCTTTTTATCCTTATTTGGTGGGGTTAATGTGTAGACAGATTTAGTCTTCCCTGACTCTAAAACTTCGTGTTTTTGCTCAAATTTGTATTTGTTAAGTGGGTGTTCCGGTAGATCTCTATTATGCTTTTTAATGTCTATGCCGTTCTCTTCGGCAAACTTTCCCATCGTTGCTAGACCATTATAAGCTCTAGTAATTTCTATATTTTTCTTTTGGAGTCCGGCGTTGATCTCGACCAGGCTATTATTTGCGTTTTTAAAATCTGTTAATCTTCCTTTTACAATCTTATTAACTTCATCAAGTTCTTTCTCAATGTAATCCTCCAGGATTTGAATCTTCTCGTTCTTCCTTTCAATGTCGTGGACTAGAATCTTATTATAATTGTCTCGTTCCTTAATGCTTTGAAATATTGCTTTAAGAAGTTTGTCGTATTGACGCTTTGATATGAGTTCTATGTTTTTATTTCGTAGGGCTTTTTTGGTTTTTCGTTGCATTAGTAATTCCTTTGTCGAGTTGATCTGTTGCCAATTTAATTATCTTCGGGAAAGATACCTGGAATGGAAACAGTTTATTTCTTAACGTGTTGAGCTTATTATAAGTCTCTTGATTTATTCTGACTGATCTTTGCATTTAAAAATCTAGTCCTTTCTTTCTTCTGTAAAGTAGATCTGTTTCAAGGACAGTGTGTAATCCACCCTCCTCTTTTGGTTCTGCTTTAGGTTCTAATCTTTGGAGGCATTACGGATTTTTCAAATTCTTTTCTTATATTTAAGTAGTTATTAAAATCTCTACTTAATCCCGTAGTGTCTACGCTGAAGTTATCTGGCAACAGGTTTCTTCTTTAATGCTTTTGTTTTTTTAGCCTTTAACCTGGGTATGATGTTTGAGTAAAGCAGTTCATCATCTTTGGCATTTTTTAACTTCCTTTGTTGTATTGGATCGCTAGGGTAAGTTGTTCTATCTAAACTATCGAATTGTTTTAATTCATTTTCTTTGATCACACCTTTAACTGGGTGATTAATAAATTTGTTGTCTGTGTTGTCATAAATATCACTGATGTTTTGAACATAGTTAACTGGATCACCTAAACCAAAATCTACATTCGGTCTTACTTAGGCTCTTTGAGCCTTTTCATTAGAGCTTTATTCTTTGCGTACTCACTAGCCATTATAAAACTCCTTTTTCTAATAAATCTTGAAGAACATTCTCTAATTCTTTCTCGTCCATTTCTAATAATTGTCTCTCTGAATAAAATTGAGATAAGAACGGAGCGATATCATCTACGGACGCTAGGTTGTTTGTTTCGTCTTTATGAGTCTTCCACCATTCTAATATTGGACTTCCTGGCTTTGGTTTAAATTGTATGATCTCTGCACTAGGTTTTGGCTTTTCAAAAGGTAGCTCCTAGTTGAGTCTGTTTTGCGAGTAGCTGTTTAATTTCTTTTAATTCTTTTTCAGAATTTTCAATATTATTCTTGTTCATTTTTAAATCCTTTTAAAACTCCTATTGCTATTTGCTGATCTCTCACTTCGTTATTAAATGTTTTCTTTTCGTTGACCTGGGTTTCAATTAGCCAACTCATAAATTTTCTAATTAACCAGTAGGATCTCTTTGATCCTTTCAATGTGAATTTACCCATATCCGATAAACAATTTCCTTTAGCCAACCAACCGGACTGGTATCGGTAGAATGTAGCTTTGGAGATTGAAACTTCTTTTAAAAGTTCCGGTGTTGTGTAGATCTCTTTTTTAAAATTAAATTCCATACGTCCTTACTACGTTAGGAATCATATTGGGGCAGTAGGGCTAATATTATTTATTTCTTGCGATATGTGTATTTATGGGAGGGTGTTTTTAATAGATGCATTATTCCGGATCTATCTTTTACTAAATGTCTTTTATAGAAATCATTCTGTGCCGTGTTGTCTTCTGTAATTCTTTTTAAATAATACTCTTTGTTTTTAAACCCTTTATAAAACTGTCTCATTAAAGTTGGGAAGTTCTTGTTTCTAGTTAATCTCTTCCAGGCATTGAGAGAGGTTTCGTTATATCTTTTTTTATATTGAAGAATTTTAGTCTGTATAAGACTTATAGTAAATTTATTGGCTTTAGGTCTTCTAGTTCCTGGCATTAGTAATTCCTTAATGCAGTATAACACAACAGGCCTATTGGCTCACGGATCTTTAACCAGTTTTTTTATGTTTAATGAAGTTGTAGATATTAGAAACTTGATTAGCATATTCTTTTTTCTCGTCGATAGTTCCTTTATCGTAGAAAACGTCGAACGTGCTATCTTGTTGGTGGCCAGTTAAGAGTTTAGCTTTACCAGTTTGACCAAGTTCAATCTTACTCATTCTGGCATATGTTTTCCTAAACATTCTTATCGCTCCAACTATACCAGTTTCGGAAGTAATATAAGTCCATACGCCTCTTAAAGTTTTTAATCTAGTGGCGTCTGACTCTGTATAAGATCTAATAAAAATTTTCTTCTTATCAATTCTAGTCGTAGGAAATAACCAAGGAACATTCTTATATAGTCTAAACTCTGGTTTCTCTAGTTGTTCATCAATCATATTCAAAACTTCTAATACTGGAGGAGTAATTATAACCTCTGTTGTTTCTCTGCTTTTGTTAATTCCTCCGGGAATTTTTATTATTCCTTTCTCGTAATCAACGTCTTGTCTTCTCATTTTCTTTACAGTTTCTTCTCTTAATGCTGTTGCCATAATCATTAAACAAGCCTCTGGCTGAAACGGATATAATTTTCTACCCTCTATGGCTTTGTCATTTATCATAACAAGCTCATCTCTAGTAAATGAGCTATTGTTATATTTAGAATTTTTATTCTCATATATTGGATTGCCCTCAACATCTAACGGAGCGTCGATCTTCTTAATAGTAAATTTAGTAGGGTTAATATCTGTTTTTCTATTTGTTAAATAATCATTCGACAAAGCAAAATTATATAAAGCACTTAAACATTTTTGTAGGTTTGTTTTCTGTCCAACTGACTGACTGTTTTTCTCAATATAGTTTTTAATCATTGGTGTCGTTAGATCTTTGATTAGACTCTTACCAATATCGCTGTCATAAACAGATCTCTCTTTTTGAGACTTATCTATCCCAGTTCCAGACGGAAATTTGTTGAATAGATCTTCCCAAGATGTTGGAGCTACTGTTCTTAAATGTATGTTCGCAACAAAATCAATTCTTCCGTAGCCTCTTTTATCGTCCTCAAATTTAAGGTGTGAATGACGTTTGTTATAACCAATTAAAAATCTAGTAAATGTTTTTTGAGTGATTGTTGTTAATGTGCCAGGTCTTGAATATCTTGGTAAGTTAGCCTTTAGGTATTTTTCTACAATTTCATTTACAGTCAATTCTAGAGCATCTTCAACAATCGCTTTTGTAATTCTTTTAGCGTTCAATTCCTGGGTCTGCTTTGGATCTTTTATCCAATGACCTTTATTGTTTTGATGATCCTTAACTAACTCGTTGTATTGATCTCTGATTTGTTTAATGCCGAACGTTACAGTTATCTCGCCGAACGTATAAGGTTTGCTTTTATTGTCGTGCCAATATCTCATCATAACGACACGTCTTTTTGAAGATCTATAACAAACTAATTTTAAACCTTTAATTCCAGATGACCGGTCGAATGAAACAATATCTCTATCTCTGGTTTTTTTATCTTCGCCAATGAAACTTGGAACATATTTAGAAATAGCATAATCGGTAAATTTGATAGTTTTCTTTTTCGTGCAAGAATGAGTTATCTCTTCCGGTGCAAGTTCTGTGGCTAGTTTGTCTTTCTCGTTTTGGTACATAATCCCTATATATAAATCCAATAACCTTTAAATCAATTCAAACCTGTGTTATCGGTTCTGTGTGAGACTATCAGAGACAAAGGGTTTTGTGAATCCCAGGCATTGCAAATCCTTTTATTCCAGTTCGATT
>CALSYL010000001.1:187500-255119 GCA_943841495.1 uncultured bacterium | reverse complement strand
CCTAAGCTCCACATTCTTAGTGCACCTAGTCCCATTCTGCTACCAATTAAGACATAAGCAATCACCATAAGAGATCTTTGTAAGCGTAACGTTGTCGCTGAAGCAATAAGCAATTATTCCAATCAATGCAACGCCCCATGGCCAACCAATATCCACATAAGACATTCTTTTTGTTCTCCAAATTGGGATACAGACTACAAACAAGAATAAGATTAATTGGGCTATCCCATTAATGATAGCTATAGACTGAAAGCTGTTTGAGTAAAATAGCAATATCCAACAAAGGATAAAGGGTACGAATGGTTTAAAATAGTTCATTTACTTTTGGTCAGCTGATTTGAATCGTGTAGATTCAGAAGTTGAACGATGTTTAGTTTTTCTTCCTTTGACTCTTTCTCGCCATAGTTCAAAAGACCGCCTTTTTAAGTTTGATCGCATGATTTTACGAACATCATTTTCTTTGATTCCAAATTGATACTCAATGGCTTCAAAAGGGGTTCTATCTTCCCATGCCATTTCGATAATTCTATTAATCTCTGCTATTTTATAATCCAAAACCACCACCGTGGCACATTAAAATTTGCCCAGTGACATAATTGGATTCAGGAATACAGAACATATAAATTGCACCTGCCGCTTCTTGCGGTGTACCAGGTCTTCCAAGTGGTATCATAGTCTTTGCAGATTGAAAAACAGCAGAATTAACACCTACTTTAATTTTATTTCCTTCAATATCAATTAGCGATTCTTCTTTTTCGGCATCCGCATCAGTTAAACGTGTTTTAATTAATCCAAATCCAACCGCATTGACATTGACATTGTAGCGTCCCCATTCTTTGCCATAGTTTTTGCCATACCAACCACTCCTGCTTTTGCAGTAGCATAGTTGATTTGACCCGCATTCCCATTCATACCAGATGTTGATGAAATATTTACTACTTTACGGAAGTTGGTATACCTTGTTCTTTTTCTTCAAGGAATAAGTCTTTTAATATGAGGTTGAGCTGCTCTTAAAATTTTAAATGGAGCAGTTAAATGACAGTCTAAGTATTGCATTGCCATTGTTTATCATCCATTTTTTGAATGACATTATCCCATGTATAGCCTGCATTATTAACAATAATATCTAGTCCACCAAACGAATCAAGAGCAGTATTGATGAATCTATCTGCAAAATCATCATCAGTTACACTTCCGTGACAGGCTACTGCTTTGCCACCCATCGCAGCAATATCTGCAACGGTTTGATCAGCCGGATCTGCATCTAAGATCATTTACTACAATGTGAGCACCGTCTTTAGCTAAGCATTCAACGCTAGTTCTCTTCCAATTCCTCTACCAGATCCGGTAATTAACGCGACTTTGCCTTCTAATTTTCTTTCCATCTTTAAAATCCTAACGATTTACCAATGATCTCTTTCATGATCTCAGTGGTTCCACCATAAATTGTTTGTACTCTTGAGTTTAGGTAAGCTTTTGCAATAGGATATTCTTTGATATAGCCATATCCTCCATGCAATTGCAAACATTGATCAACTATCTTTAATTCTAGCTCTGTTAACCACCATTTTGCCATCGCAGCTTTTTCAGGAGTCAACTTTTTTTCATTTAACTCAAGCACGCATTGGTCATAAAATGTTCGACCAATTTCAGCTTCAGTTGTCATTTCTGCTAATTTAAATTTTGAGTTTTGAAAACTACCAATTTTCTGGCCAAAAGCTTTGCGGTCGTGACAGTATTGAATAGTCAAATCTAAAACAAACTCTATCACAGCAATTGATCCTGCTGCAATCGACAAGTCTTTCTTTGGGAAGACTTTCCATCATGTAATAAAACCCTTTTCCTTCTTCACCTAAAAGATTTTCTTTGGGCACCTTTAACATCTTTAAAAAAGAGCTCAGCTGTATCTTGACCTAATTGACCAATTTTATCAAGCTTATTTCCTCTGTCAAATCCTTCCATACCTCTTTCAAGAATAATTAAGCTGATACCATGTGCTCCACTTTTAGTATCAGTTTTGCATGCTACAATAACAAGGTCAGCGAGCAATCCATTAGTGATAAACGTTTTGCTTCCATTGACGATATAATGATCACCCATATCTTTAGCCAGTGTTTTTATAGCAGCTACATCGCTGCCGCCACCAGGTTCAGTCATAGCTAAGGCACCAATAGTTTCTCCAGCTACATATTTTAGGCAAGCCAACGTTTTTTCTGTTCTTCTGTGGTGTGTCTTAGTAAATATGGAACTACAAGATCATTTTGTACTGAATGACCAAATCCCGGATTTTCAGCTTTAACACTTTCTTCAATTAATATAGTATTATATCTATAATCATCTAATCCCATCCCACCGTACTCTTCAGGAACATCAATTCCAAAAAAATTATTTGATCCAGCTTTTAGCCAAATATCTCTAGAAACTATTCCATCTTTTTCCCATTGTTCATTGTTGGGTTTCATTTCTTTTTCAAAAAATGCTTTAGCAGCATCTTGAAAGATTAAATGTTCATCTGTTAAATTTTCTTTTTTCATAATAACCCTCTTTTTTAGTCATCAATTTTACTATTTTTTTTGATTTATTGCTCTAATAGTTTTAAGATATTCATCAGTTGACTGTTACAAATGTAAAGTTTACTTTACATATCAAAAACTTTAGGAGAATTATGATAAACAATAAAGGTCTAATAACAACATTTTTTTTAGCAGTACTATCGATTTTTTATCTTGGGAGTGTTTGGAATGATTTTTTTGGAACGTTGAATGTAAATGTTTCAATGGATCGTCAACAATCATTGCAGGTTGCAACTGAATCATCGGAAAATTTTAAAATATTAGATGATACGTTTGAATTTACATCTTCATACAATTTTGACTCTTCGTTAAGAAATTTTGTTGAATTAAAAGAAGGTGGAAAAGAAAAATTTCAAGAGATCATAGATAATGATATCTATTCTCCTTATAACTGGATGGTTCGTGCTTACAAAGAAGGAGAAATTGTTGAAGCTATGTTCCAATTCAAGCCTGATGGACAACCAAATGGATATCGGATAAAAATTCCTGAAGATTTTGATTCTGATAATCTTTCAGAAGAAGATGCTTTATTGCTTGTTCAACAAAGCATAAATAATCAATGGTCTGGAAATTTTAATGATTATAGTCTTATAGAATCCTCATTTGAAAAAATGCCAAATGGAAGAATTGATCATTCTTTTTTGTATGAACATAGTTTGCAGGATATAGGCGAAGCAAAGTATCGCTTGCGAGCTATCGTATCAGGTTCTGTTATTAGCTCTGTAAGTCCATTTGCTTTTGTTCCCGAGTCGTTTAAAAGAGAATTTGCCAATATTCGATCTGACAATGATACTATCGCAATTTTTGCAAACTTTGCTTTTTTAGGTTTATACTTGCTAGGTATTGGAATTACTTCATTAGTGATTTTTTATAGAAACGGATGGTTGAGATGGAAAAAATCCGTTGCTGCTGCTGCTTTTGTAGCTGTTTTTTCAAATGTACTTTTAAGCCTAAATTTTTATCCAACGATGTGGATGTACTACGATACAGCTACTAGCAAATCTCAGTTTATGTCTGAGCAAATGCTAGGGATTGTAGCTGGTGGAATTTTACAATTCTTTATTTTGGCAGCATCATTCATTACTGCCGAATCTTTAACTAGAAGAGCTTTTCCTAAACATATCCAGATTTGGAAAACATGGTCTTCTAATGTTGCTAATTCTAAAAGAGTATTAAATGATACTATTTTTGCTTACTTAATAGTTCCTATCAAACTTGCTATTGTTGGAGCATTCTATATTCTTATGGAAAGACATTTTGGATTTTGGTCTCCAGCTTCATCATCTTTTGACCCTAATTATTTAGCATCTATTTTCCCCTGGTACACTGGTCTAGCAATTTCATTGCAAGCAGGTTTTTGGGAAGAGATGTTATTTAGGGCAGTGCCAATTGCAGCAGGTGTATTAATTGGCCAAAAATACAATATGCGCTTTACAGGGTTAATGGTTGCTATGGTAGTACAAGCTCTTATTTTTGGCGCTGGTCATGCTAATTATCCAGCTCAACCGTCATACGCAAGAGTAGTTGAATTATTTTTGCCATCAATTGTTGTTTACGGTATGCTTTATCTTCGATTGGGAGTTGTATTTGGCGCTATTACTCATTATGTATATGATGTTGTATTATTCTCGTTACCTATTTGGTATTCTTCGGGGTACATGTTTGATAAATTCATGACAGTAATAGGTGGATTTATCCCGCTGTTAGTAATTCTATATTTTAGAATGAAGAACCAAAAATGGTCTGAAATTGATCCTGCTTCATTGAACGAAGGATTTGTTCCTGACCCTCCAAAAATGAAGGTAAAAGAACAGCAAGAAACAGTTATCGTATCTCAAAGTGCAACGAATGTATTAAATCCAAAAGTTATTGGTGTAGCTTTATTATTTATCATTGCTACTTTTAGTACGTTTAAACTTTCAAATGTTGAAATTCCAGTCAATTCTCCTTCAATTGATAAAGAAGAAGCGATATCCATTGCTAGCAAATTTTTGTTAGATAATGATATTACTCTTCCTGAAGGATATAATGCTTATGCATTTGATGATAGTTCATATCCATCTTCTTCATTTATTTGGCAGGAGTTAGGTGAAGAGAAATATAAGTCGTTGCTTGGTTCATATGTTTTAGGTCCAAGATGGAAAGTAAGATTTGCAAAGTTTGATGGGCCAGTTGAATCCAGGGCTAGAGAGATAATGATATCCATGGATTTTGAAGGAAATATTTTAAGATTCAATAATAAATACCCAGAAGCAGAAGAAGGAAAAGAGCTCTCAAGAGAAGAAGCTCAGGTGATTGCTGAAAATGCTTTATCTGAACATCTAAGAATCAATTTAGCGGATGCATCTCTTACTAGTGCTCAAGAATCTCAAAAACCAAATAGAATGGATTGGACATTTACTTTTACAGACAATGAAGAGTTGGATTATGATGGCTCAAAACTTCAAAATATCATTTCAATCTCAGGTGATGAAGTATCTGGATTTACTCAGTTTGTTTTAATTCCTGAAGAGTGGAACAGAATGAAAAAAGATCGCGAAGGATTGTCCGGAATCATCGGAACCTTGTTTACGGTTCCGGGGTTGATATTTGTCATTGGTTTGATGTTATTAAGGTCTTTTAAATTGATGATGGATCGCAAAATCAATCTAAGAAAAGGGCTTATATTTGGCTCATTTGCTATTTTTGGTATAATCCGTACTTTTAATGATGCCTCTTTCTTGAATTCTATGCCGACAAATCAACCAATTGAAAACCTTATGACAACCTACTATATTTCTTCAATTGGTGGAGTCTTTATTGCTTTAGGGTTAATTAATGTTTTATTGTATGGAACGTTATATAGAATGATAAAATCTTCAGTTAATAATATCAAAATTATAGATGCAGTTTTAGGAGGATTAGTTGTAGCGCTATCAATGATAGCTGCATTGGCTCTAGTTGGATCTTTTCAACTAAATTTAAATCCTAATTTTGCTAGTTTTAACCTGACTTCATACTACCCGCTATATGATACTTTAAATGTCTATACATATTTCGGTCCTATCGCATTTAATATTTTCTTTGCTGCCCTATTAAATGAGATTACAAAAGGATGGGGGAGTGATATTAAAGGGAATGTGTTAGCATACCTATTAATTGTTGCAGTATTTACAGCAGATCTTGGATTTCAGTATGCTATTATAAATTCTATCACTCTTGCATTCGCTTATGGCGGAATAATATTTTTAATATTCAAATTTATCATTAAAAATAACTATGCAATGATTCCATTTTATACATTGTTTTTAAGATTCTTTGATAGGTTTGCAGCTACTGATTTTGGTGCAGTTTCTTCATATCAAAATGAAACTTTATTTATGGTACTTTCTTTAGTTTTAGCAACCTTTGTAATGGTTTCATTAACGAAGAAACTATTTAATATGTCTGTAAAAGGATAAAATATATTATATTCCTTGAATGTCATATTTTGAAGGAAAAAAAGTTATAGTAACGGGCGCATCTTCAGGAATTGGAGAAGCAACAGCAAAAGAGTTTTTATCGCAGGGAGCTAAGGTGCTTTTAGTTGCTCGCAACGAACATAAAATGAGAGATTCATTTAAGGATTTTAGCGATGAATCTTATGCAATTTATCCATTCGATCTAAGCAAACTTGAAGATATTGAATCATTTGTTGATGAATTAGTCAAAAAAGAAGGACCAATTGATATATTGTTTAATAATGCTGGAATTGGTTCTCAAAGCTATTTTGAAGATACTGATCTTAATGTGTTTCATGAATTGATGAACCTTGATTATTTTTCTGTAGTCCATTTTACAAAAGCAATGCTTAAGCATATGATTAAGGAAGGGCATGGACATATCGCAACCAATACTAGCGTTGCTGGTTTAATTACTTCCAGAGGAAGGACTGCTTATTCATCCGCAAAATTTGCACTTCATGGATTTTTTGATTCATTAAGACTTGAGATAGATAAGCATAATATTGCTGTTACATTGATTGCTCCCGGGAAGGTCGTTACAAATTTTGGTGATAATAAATTAGATGCTCAAGGCAAACCATATGGTGATAAAAATATTGGCACACCTTACGGCTTGTCTTCAAAAAAAGCTGCAAAAATTATCTTATCAGCTATCAAGCATAAAAAAAGACAAATTGTTATTTCTAAATGGTCTGATGTTGCTTGGCTAGGTGTTTTTATCAATAAATTTTTCCCTTCTTTATATTTCTTCTTAGCAAAAAGAATAAACGCATAATATAATATATAGATGAAGTATAGTATTTTAGAAGACCCTCGATATCGTCATATCGCTGAACCTAAGTCAATATTGTTTCAAATATTTTCATTTCTTTTTGATCTATATGCAAATACAATTTTAACGTTTTATACTCCTGTAAAAGTAATTGGAAGAGAGAATATCCCAAAAGATAAGCCTTTTATTTTTGTAAGTAATCATAATAGTCATATGGATATTGCAGTATTGGCATATTCTACAAGAATGGGATATGAAAAATTTGGATTTTTAGCTGCTAAAGATTATTGGTTTGATAATAATTTTAGAAGGAGATTTTTTAAATATTTAATTAATCTTATTCCAATTAGCCGTAAACAAAAGCCTGAATCTCTTGATTTGGAAGACACGATGACATTATCCAAAGCGTTTATGGGGCTTGGCAATAACATAATAATATTCCCGGAGGGGTCGAGAGGTGAGCCAGGTAAAATGCAAAGATTTAGAAAAGGAGCAATAAAATTTTCAATGGGACTTAATGTGCCAATTCTTCCGGCTGCTATAATTGGCCCAGAAAAAGCATGGCCAAAAGGAGAGACTTGGATGCAATCTGTTCCTATAACAGTCAAGATATTACCTCAAATTAATCCAATTGATTCAGAAAGTCTTTCAGAGACAGCATACAACAAAGCGCTAGGTTCAGAGACAAAGAAGCTTGAAAATAAAATTATAAAAGCATTGAAAGAACTAGAAGAAAATACTAGTTCTGAGTAATTGTAATAAGAGTTCCTTCAGAATTTATTGATGCATTGTAACTGGTAAGAGCTCTTGTAGCAGGCCCTTTTTGTACGCTCCCATCTAAATTAAATATTGATCCATGTGAGCCGCCTTGTTGGCTACAAGGAAGATTATTGTTTGCACCATCAAAATTAACAGAAAATCCTGCATGAGTGCAGTTTCTTGATAGAGCTCTTACAGAAGAATTGCTTGCTCTTATAACTATAAGCCCTAGGCTAGCAAAAGTATTACTTCCACTTAGCACAATTCCAGACCCAACAGTTTGAAGAGATTGATAAATTTTAGTAATATCAATAGTAATTGTTCCTGTAGATGCGTCAAAATTATAACCAGTATCTCCTGTTCCACCGCCATTATTTCCACCACCACCAGTGTCACCACCACCAGTGTCACCACCACCAGTGTCACCACCGTTATTATCTGGACCAGTTGGAGATGATCCTCCCCCACAAGCTTCAAGAATAAATGCAGTACTACCAATCAAAGTAAGCGTAGATGCTTTACGAATAAAGTCTCTTCTTGAGGAATCGACTGCTTTTTCTTCAAAGCAATTACAATCACAGTTTGATGGTTTTATTTTGTTTGACATAATGATAAAATTAATAAAAAATTATTAATATAAAAATTTAATATTAATTTATAATAAATTGATATTTATGATAATCAACAAATCACCCATATTCAATATTGTTTTATTGGTTCTATTTTTTCATTCAATAGTACTGAGTCAATCTATAATTACTAAAGAGGCATATGACAATCGATTTACTCCACCTGAAATTGGTCTACCAGAAAATATACCTTTTGTCAAAAATATAATTTGGGGAGAAAACGGAACTTTCAGAAAACTAAATATTGGTCCCGAAACAAGAATTGAAGAATTAAAGTTACGAAGAAAAATGCTTCAAGCTCACCAATGGCTTGGAATCATTACTCTTGCTGGTCTTGCTTATCAATATGATGTTGGAAAAGAGCTATATGATGGAAATGATAGTAATTATTGGGATTCTCATTATGATAAACATAAAGCGATGGGATATTTTACATATATGACTTATATGTCAACAGCATCACTCTCAATTTTTTCTCCTCCAGCAAGAAAATATGATAATAATATAAATTCTATAAAGTTTCACAGAGGAATGGCAGCATTGCATTTTACCGCTATGATGGCACAACCATTTCTTGCCAAAAAAGCAGTTGAAAATGGTAAAAGATATAATGATTTGATGGATGCTCATCTCAAAGCTGGAACTGTAGCTTTTTTTGCTTTAAGTCTTGATGCGTTAGGAATTACTTTTTTCAAATGAAGAAACTGATTTTTATCTTCTTTGTCCAAATGCTTTTCTCTCAATCATTTGTTGAGCTTGATTTAGATAAAAGTTATATATCTTATGATGGTAAACATCCTGCTCATAATTGGACTGGTATATCAAATGAAATTCAAGGATCTTTTGAACTTAATATTCAAGATTTAACTTTGTCAAAAATAGATCTATATGTTCCAGTATTTAGCTTTGATAGCAAAAATGCAAGCCGAGATTCTAATATGTTAGACGTTGTAGAAGAATATTATTATCCATACGTAAGATTTGTTTCTACCAAAATTCATAAAAAAAATAACGAGTTTATTGTCACAGGGAGTATAAGTTTTCACGGGATAACAAAGGAATTTGTAATTCCAGTTAAATATATTATGGAAAATAATAATGTAATTATTAAATCAGAATTTGCAATAATGTTATCAGATTTTAAAATCAAAAGACCTTCTTTATTAACTATTAAAATTCGAAATAAAGTAGATATAAAAGTGTATTTAGAGGGTTCTATTTAAACAATGACTAACTACAGCTAAAATTACGGCAATTAAAACATCTTGAAGTGGAGTAGCTGTAGGATATCCAAAATTCCAAAAAAATACTAATGCAAGCCAAATAGCATAATTTTTGATCACAGACTTATGTTAGCCAAAAAGATAGAATGTTTTATTTGGAACCATCACAAGCATAAAGAAAGTAAAGTGCAATGCAATAATAAGCCCAAAAATTTGTAATACTGTAATTGTGTTTTTATCCATTTTTTCCTTTAAATAAGCGTTTTAATATAGTGATTTCTGGAAATAAAATATGAACTCTTTTTTGATAATTTTTATATTGAGGTCTAGAGCGTAAAATTTTGATTTCAATCCATGGTATGCTAGCAAACATAAACATAGCAGTCATCGCAATTGGTGCTAATAAGAGATAATTAAAGCCAGAAAATGAGTAACCAAAAACAAAAATTCCCCACCAAAAAATTATCTCACCATAGTAATTTGGATGTCTAGAGTAGTTCCAAAGACCTGTTTCAATAATACCAGTTCCACTACGGTTTTTCTCTCTAAAAGCATGAAGTTGTTTATCGCTTATAATTTCAAGAAGTACACCAATTATACATAATCCAAATCCCAGAAAAATTAACCAATTGTAGCTAGATGAGAAGTTTTGCGCCATTGGCATACAACAGAAAAAAACTATAAAGGTTGGAAAAAAATGAATCCCTCCAACATTACCAATAATTTCAAAAGCACTTCCTAGATTTTTTCGCATATCTATATATCTCCAATCTTCATGATGAAGTCCATCCCAGGTTTTCATCCAATTTGAAGTTAGCCTAAGAGACCAAAATAAAACTGCTACCATTAATAGAATAGTAGGGGTGTTTATGATATAGTCATTCATCGCAATCCAATAAAATGCTATTACTGGAGGAATTACAGACCAGTAAGGATCGTAGAAAGATGAATTTTTATAAGCAACGCTAAAAGCATATATAGCAAATGTGGCTATAATATCTGCAATCAAAATCTGAAGCATTTCAGAAAAGTTTGACGTAAATGAAAAAGATATAAATCCTAATGTAATAGCTACTATATATGCTATTAATACAGTTAGCAAGCCTTTAGTCTTTATTGTCATTTATAAGTGTTTTTAAATTAATTTTTTCAAAAGATAAAAAGATGTATCCAAAAATAATAGTATATACTAAAAATAAACTATGCATTAAAATAGCTGTAGTTTGAGCTAAATCAATATTTATTTCATAAAGACTAAGACAATAAATAACTGCTAGATGATAAGTGCCTATAGCAGCTGGAGCGATTGGAAGAGAAGTAACAATACTAGAAATAATTGTAAGACCTAAGTATTGTTGAATAGTTAAATTAATATTAAGTGATTGTAAAATTAGAAAAATATATACAACAAAAGAGCACCAAAGCATTAGTGAAATTATACCTAGTTTTATTTTATTTTCTGAAACTAATAAATAACCATCTATAAAATTTTTGGTGATAGAAAACTTTTCTTGAATTTTATTTACGAGTGAATTTTCACCAAAAATAATAGCTGTAGTGATTATGTATAATAGAAGAATTATTAATGAAAAGTTAAAACCTAGTATATCTTGATATCCTAAAAAAATGATAAATATGCTAAAAAATCCTATAATCCATAAATCAATAATTTTCTCAGCTACTAGACTGCCAACCAAAAAACTAAATTTCATTCTTTTTGAATGATCGGATAAAAGTTTTGCTCTACCAAGGTCACCAGCTCTAAATGGAAGGATGTTATTCAAGAAGTATCCAATATGAGTAGAAGACATATATTGTGAAAAACTTAATTCCTTAGGAGAATTAAGAAGCATTCTCCATCTAATGGATCGCAGTATAAATGTTATAAAAGTAATGAGAGAAGCTAAAAATAAGTAATTGAGATTAGCTGTTATCAATGCACGATTTATATCTTCTAAGTTTACTTGTTGAAATGCAAAATAAAGACATAGCGTTGCAACGCTAATAGATAAGACTTTTTTCAAGGATTTTGGCTGTCTCGTTGAAACTCATAATTAACAATCCTTTTTTTCATTGGATTGCCATTTTCGTCAAGATGTTCAGTAGTTTCCATAGGACTATTATATTCCATAGGAACATCTGTATTTACTTGGCAATTGCTCATTAAGCCCAGCATAGCAATTAGCATAATAAGTGCAATAATGGTTGGAAAATGATCACGCATTAAACTTAAAATCCTTAAAGAAATTTGTTTTAGTTGCCAAATAGACGATTTCAACTATACCAAATAACTGTAGTAAGCCACAAGCAATGAACCATGCTTTGTGATTATTTCTTGCTGCAAACCAAAGAGCGATTAAAGTCCATAATGCTTCCCATAAAGATATAGCCAAAACCAACATCGGGTTGCTATCTAACATTATTGCAAATTGTTCTAAACTTTCCATTGTTTGTATTTTAAGGGTTGAATAGAAGTGATATTAAAAAAACAAATAAAATCACTCCTCCAAATATTCCCCAATAGTATAATCCGAATTCCATGTCGAATATTAAATATTTTTAACAGAGTTGAAAAGTATTAAAGTTTATTTTTTATAATACTATATTTAAGCGTGAAAAAAATGAATCCAGAAAGTACAACAATTACCATATATACTACATCTTGGTGCGGTCCATGCAAAATGGCTAAAAAACTTTTAACAGAAAAGGGATTTAGTTTTAAAGAGATAGATATTGAAGAAAATAATATCTCTAGAGAAGAAATGGCCTCAATGGCTAAAGGCCCAACTGTACCGCAAATAATTATAAATGATTTACCTATTGGCGGTTTTGTGGATTTAGTTCAATATCTAGAAAATTGAAATATTTAAGCAATAGCTTGACGTTCTATAACTTTTTTCCCTTGAGTAGCCTTTTTTAAATTTCCTACAAGTTGTCCACATGCTCCATCTATATCATCACCTCTGGTAACTCGTAATGTTGTTATAAATCCCTTGTTAGATAAATGTCTTCTAAATACTTCAATATTTTTATCCTTTGAACGATTATAGTCACACCCATCAAATGGATTAAAAGGGATAAGATTTATTTTGCAGGCGAGACCAGTTAAAATCTTTGATAAACTTCTTGCATGGCTTAAAGAGTCATTTATACCATCAATTAGGATATATTCAATGGTTATATGACGATTATCTTTTTGAGCAGATAAATAGTTTTTACAAGCATCTAATAAATTATCAATGGGATATTTTTGATTTATAGGCACTATAATATCTCTTAAAGCATCATCAGCTGCATGTAATGAAATTGCTAGAGATACATCTGTTCTATCTGCAAGTTTATTGATTTGAGGTATTAATCCTGAAGTGCTGATAGTTATTCTTTTTTTTGATAAAAAATATGCAAACTCGTTGCGCATTATATCAGCAGAGGAAATTACTGGTTCAAAATTTAAAAGAGGTTCTCCCATTCCCATAAAAACTACATTTGTTATTGGAGCATCTTTCTTATCATTAAAATTTGCTAACCATAGCTGTCCAATGATTTCATCAGCGCTAAGATTCTTTTCAAATCCCTGTGCACCTGTGGCACAAAAAGTGCATTGAAGAGCACAGCCTGCTTGAGATGAAATACATAAAGTAATACGTTTCTTTTCAGGAATTCTAACCATTTCTATGGAGGAACCAGAATCAAGCTGGATTAGGTATTTCTTAGTCCCATCTTCAGATACTAAAACTTTTTTTAGTTTGGGAGGCGTTAGTACAGCTATTTCTTTCATCTTTGATATAAGATCTTTATTAAAGTTGCTCATTTTATCAAAGTCTAATTCACCTTTTTGATGAACCCATTTTAATAATTGTTTCGCTCTGAAAGAAGGCTCATCAATACCGAGAAAAAATTTCTCTAATTCATTTTGAGAATAGCCTAATAAGTTTTTTTTATCTGCCATAGTTTGTCAATTTCATACGAAAAATCTTTATCTTTATTTTCAATCATATCCATAATCAAATCTAGCGAATCTGGAAAATCGATTTTAATCTTTTTGCTTGAATGAAGCCAATCTTTAATAGAATTAATACTAATTGTCTTTGTTGTAGCCGCGTATCCTAAATCTTTTAATATTTTAGCATTATGTTCTTGTTCCGGTTGTCCCTCAAGTGGTTTACAAAGTATTTTTTTACCAATGAATAAGGCTTCTGCTGGCAATTGAAATCCTGCATTAGTAATAAGATATTTATTTTCAATTAAATCTTTTTTAAATCCATTTTCTGAAAAAGGTTTTAAGGTTACGTTATTAACAGTTTTTTTATTCTTCGTTGAACAATAAAAAATAAAATGATGTTGATCAATTTGATTTAAAAGTTTTATAGTATGCTCAAGTTCTTCCCACGCAAGGTAAACAAGAATATTATTTTTTGAATTAGCTTTTAACTTGTGATTAACAATTTCATTTGACAAGAAAGGTGGAAGTATTGATTGATTGAAATGAGAAAAGTGTGACGGAATAATATTTTTAATTGGGGTATAAAGGTAAGGAAATAAGATTCTTGTAAATCTCATCTTTGTTGTCATGGGAATATTTTTATAAAATGAATACTGATGACCTATTCCAATTGAGGAAATATTTCTTATTTTTGAAAAATATGCGGAGACTGGCTCAAAGTCAGTAATTACTAAATCATAATCATTATCTAAAGATTGAATATCTTTTATAAATTGAACCAAATCTATATTAAGAAATGTGTTAAGGAAGTTAATTTTTCCATTTTGTTTGCTAAAAGTAAAGCCTTTTTTAATAACAAATGGTTCAAACACATCTGTATCAAATAAATTATTATTTGCACCGCTGAAAATACAATGTAAATCATGTCCTCTTTTCTTTAAAGCTGAAACAATGATTCTTGATCTTGATATATGGCCATTTCCAGTTGCATTGATGCCATAGAGAATTTTCATAATAGAATTTTAAATTTTAGATAGAATATCTCTTAAGATAGTACTGGATGTATGGGTTGTGTATGGAAAATATATTATTTCTACACCAACTTTAGAAAATTCATTTTCTATTTTATTCCATTGGTCTGACCCTTTCCAATCATCGCCAACAAACATCCTATCAAATTTTAGATTATTCCATGCTTCCATTTTATCATAGCTAGTTTGCGGAACTACTTCATCTACGTACTTAACAGCTTCTACCAAGTCCATACGTTCTTGAAATGGTATAAATGGTTTTTTATTTTTTGCAGATTCACAAAGCTCATCTGTTGATATGCCAACAATTAAATGATCGCACTCTAAGCGGGCTCTTTTAAGGATATTTAAATGACCTATGTGAAATAAATCAAAAACTCCTGTAGTATATCCAATTTTTTTCATTTTTTTATAAAATGCTAATTAAATACTAGCTTTGTATACTAGCAATTTTCTAATAAATATGTGACAATTCTTTTACTAGCTTTTCCATCTAATTTTCCTGCTAGTCGTTCAAGATACTTTTTTGCATTTATAGGTAAATTCATTTCATTATTAAGTAATTCTTCTGCATTAGAAATCATCTTATTATAAGAAGAAGACGGAGAAGAAATTTGTCCATAGTCATCATAATCTTTGTCCATTCTAGCTTTGAATCTATAATTAAAAATTCCTCTATAATTCCACCTTAATTGTAAAAAAGTACACCATATAACTGGCTTATTTAAAGCAGCAAACTCTATGATTGCTGACGAAGCATCACTTATCATTAAATCTGCTGACTTTAAAAATGGCAATAAAGAGTAATCACTTGCTTGAGCCAAGTATACATTATCAAAGGTATTCCAATGTTGCAGCAGGTCACGTTGCTTTTGATATTTTTTCATGCTTATTGAAAAATAGTGAGGTTTGATAATGATATTATAGTTTTTAAAATCTTGTGGAAAAGCTTTAGGAAATTTTTCTATGCTACTCGGATAAAACGTTGGAGCATAAAGAATAGTTTTCTTAGATCTTTTAAGATTTAAAGAATTAAAGCTAACACCTTTTTCCTTATTATTAATAATTGGATCTAATTTGCAAAATCCAACATTAATAAATATATCATTTGGATACATTTTACACAGCCTTTGATGTCTATAATCACTTTCAACAAAACGAACGCTTGTTGGAGTATCTGATTTGGAGTAATAGCTCTTTTTAGGACCAACTCCATGGCCTAATTGAGCAGTTTTACTATGTAAATGTATTTTATCAAGGTCTGGAAAAGTATTTCCAAGAAAAATCCAAGTAGGTTTTTTTTCTAAGTAAAGCTTAAGTGCTTCATTTTTATCTTTAACCCATTGGCTTGGCAATTGCTCATCATTGATAATATTATTTACAGTGCTTTTAAATTCACTTTCATGAAAAATAAATTTTATAGAACAATTATGATGTTTTTTAAGTTCTTTAAATACAGGCAAATATTGAGGTAAATAGTAAAGCTCTTGAACGTCAAAAAAGATAGTATGTTTAATTTTCATAACTATCGATAATTCCAAAATCAGTTCTTGAAATTTTATTTGAGAGCGTTGTTTTTCTTATTAATCTATTTTTCTTAATAGCTTTTTCATTTTTGTAAGGTCTGGTATGATAAAGATGAATAACAGTTGCCCTGTTCCTAATCTGGATTGATTTTATACCATTATTATTCAATCGGTATCCAAGCTCACAGTCAAGTCCACCATACTCCATTCTTTCGTCAAAACCATTTGCAATAATTATATCTTTTCTCCATGCAGAGGAATTATTTCCATTAAATGTAGTTCTAGTAGGAGAAATATAATCAAGGCATTTTGCTATAAATGAATTTTTAATCAACTTAAAATAATTTTTTCCAAAAGGTTGACCGCTAGTAAAAATAAATGACTTTTTAAAACAATTTCCTGATTCAATATCTTTTAATTGAATTGCATTTGATACTTTTTCGTTTATTGGAAAATGTCCTCCAGATAAAAAATACCCTTTCTTGGCTAGCTTATTGTGTGTATCAAGAAATTGACAATTAGGAATGCAATCTCCATCTGAAAAAACCAAATATTCATTTGATGATTTAGCGATAGCTTTATTTAAAATTTTACACTTCCTAAACCCATCATCTTCATGCCAGACATGAAAAATGCCTTGAGGAAAGAATTGATGAAATTCTTCTACTATTTTTCTTGTTTCATCTTTTGATCCATCGTCAGCTATGATAATTTCAAAATCTTTGAAAGTTTGAAAAGCGTAACCCATTAATACTTTTTCTAAAAATTTTGGTTTATTATAAGTAGATATAATTACTGATATTGATGGCATGAATTAAATTATTTAGAGTCAATCTTATAAGCCATTTTTTTTTAAATTAAATCCTTATGAATCAACTTACTAAAAAACATTGTATTGTATTATTAAGCGGAGGACTTGATTCTGCTACAGTTTTAAGCATAGCCCGAAAAGATTTTGAGGTTACAGCTCTTACTTTTGATTATGGTCAAAGACATAAATTTGAATTAACTGCAGCTCAAGAGATTGCTAAAAAAAATAAAATAACTTTAAATGAAATAAAAATTGATCTCGCTCAATTTGGTAATTCTGCTTTAACTGATAACATTAGTGTTCCAAAAAATCAGGAAATAGGAAAAGAAATTCCAGTCACTTATGTACCTGTTAGAAATACAATCTTTCTTTCATATGCACTAGCTTTTGCTGAAGTAAATCAAATTTTTGATATTTTTATAGGGGTTAATGCTCTTGACTATAGCGGATATCCAGATTGCAGGCCTGAATTTATTGATTCATTTGAAAAAATGGCAAACCAGGCAACAAAGTTTACGCAAGGGGATAAAAAAATTAAAATTCACACTCCATTGATTGATTTGACAAAAGCTGAAATTATTACTGAAGGACTAAAGCTTGGAGTGGATTATTCAATGACCCATTCTTGTTATGACCCATCAGAAGCGGGATTATCTTGTGGAGAATGTGACGCATGTATCCTTAGAAAAGCTGGATTTGCTGCTGCTGATATAACTGATCCAACAAACTATAAATGATATATTCAGTCAAAGAAATATATTTTACTATTCAAGGCGAAGGATTTCAAACAGGAAAACATGCAGTTTTTTGTCGATTTAGTGGATGCAATTTATGGACTGGTCAAGAAAAAGATAGAGCAAATGCTACATGCAATTTCTGCGATACAGACTTTGTTGGTACAGATGGATTGAATGGATCTAAATATACTAGCGCTGATAAACTATCTGAAAAGATTGAAGAGGTTTGGGATCGATTTGAGGGAGAAAAATTTGTTGTATTTACAGGAGGAGAGCCGTTGTTACAATTGGATTCAGAGTTAATTGATGCTCTGCACCATAGAGGATTTAAAATTGCAGTAGAAACAAATGGTACGTTATTACCTCCAGAAAATATAGACTGGATTTGTGTGAGTCCTAAAAAAGGTGCAGATTTTAAGTTAAAATATGGAAATGAATTAAAATTAGTTTACCCTCAAGAGGCATTTAATCCTGATCAATTTAAAGATTTAGAATTTGATCACTTTTTTCTTCAACCAATGGATGGAAAAGATTTACAAAGAAATATCTTGCAAAGCGTATCATACTGTATCGAAAATCCGCTATGGCGTTTAAGCTTACAAACACATAAAATAATGGGGATAGATTGATATGTTTAGATTAAAAAGAAAATATGAGTTTCATGCAGCAAGAAAATTGACTGCACTTAAAGAAAATCATCCATGTGGAGACCTGCATGGTCATACATTTACTGTTACAATAAAGGTATCTGGCGACAAACTAACTGATGAAGGTTGGATAATGGATTTTTATGATATCGATGCTTGTTTTAATGACAAAGTTCACAAAGAACTTGATCATAAATACTTAAATGAAATTGAAGGATTGTCTAACCCTACTACTGAGCATGTTGCAATATGGATTTGGAATAAGCTTAAACATGATTTAACTAATCTACATTCTGTATCTGTAAGTGAAGGTAAATAGCTATGGATGTAAATACTATGGAGAAAAAAATGCCAAAAGCTGATGGAAAAGAATTTAGTTTTTTAAGCGAAGAACATATTAATACTTCTTATTTAGAAACTTTTGAATTTGATAGTAAAAATCAGTATATAGAAACAACTACAAGAGAATTTAGTGCGGTGTGCCCCTTTAGCGGTTTACCTGATTTAGCTGACGTAATTATTGAATATTTTCCAGAAGGTGGCAAATGTGTAGAGTTGAAATCGTTAAAGTATTATTTTGTTAGCTTTAGAAATGTTGGAATCTACCAAGAAGCAGCAACCAAAAGAATTTATGATGACCTAAAGAAGGTGTTGAACACTTCAAGAATTAAAATTACAACTATTTATAATACCAGAGGTGGATTTGATACCACATGCGTTGAAGGAGAATTATAAAATGAATTATTTTCAAAGATTACAAAAAGCAATTATGTTAGACATTTCTTTTTATGAAGAAGTAGAAAAAGACAAAAAATTTACCGACCAAGCAATGATGACTGTTGCGCTAGTTTCAGTTGTACAGGGACTAATGATTGCTGGCTTTGCTCCAATTGCTTTAGTCCAAGGTATACTTGGTAGTCTTTTAAGATTTATAATTTGGGCATTTTTTATAGCCTTTGTAGGAACTAGAATATTACCAGAACCTGAAACCGAATCTAATACTGGAGAATTAATAAGAACTTTAGGATTTGCCTATGCCCCAGGTTTGTTAGTCGTTTTTAAGATTTTTCCGATTATATCATATCTTGTAGACCCAATAGTTGTTGTTCTACAGCTTGCAGCAATGACGATTGCAGTAAGACAAGCATTAGATTTTAATAGTACTGTCAGAGCAGTAGGGGTTTGCATTGTTGCATTTATACTAATGATTATTGCCTTAACTCTTTTTATTGGATCCACTTGGTTTTTTCTAGGCATTGCAGAGAATGCAATTGCGCCCACTGCACCTTTAATGGAAACATGATTTCAAGAATTTAATTCTTTATATTTAGTGATAAATATCATATAATTATGTCTATGAAATCATCATATAATAATATTATTTACTTTCTAGCAATTATATTTCTTTTTGGTTGTGAATCTTCTTCAACATCATCTTTGGTCAATAATGATAATAATGGAAGTAACGGGGGTGGAAATACAAACAATTCTGATTTACCAGCTGGATTCTCTAATTTTATTTCAGAATATACTGATGTATATATTTCTGGTGATTATGTAATAGTTGAAACTGCTGGTGTACCGAACCATGCATCACCTTATTGGGGAGCAGGTCACCCAAATTATATAGCACCTCATTCAGGTATGACAGTAAACCCAAATTCAATTTCAGAGCAGAACTTTAAATTTTATATTCCACTGAATCCATCAGTATCTAGCGCAGTATCCAGTACACCTCTCGGACCAATTGGTGTTTCAATAAGCGGAGTACCTTTTTTTAATCAATATGCTGGGCCAAACAATCAACCGTTAGATAACGAAATACCTTCTTTTGATAACTACTATGGACACCCTCAACAAACTGGGCAATACCACTATCATTGGGAGCCTACCTACCTTACATTTAATAATAGCTCTTCAATGTTAATAGGTTACTCTTTAGATGGTTTTCCTATATACGGACCAACAGAACAAGCAACAGGTCAATTCCCATCTGATTTAGACGAATTAAATGGTCATTCACATTCTACTAATGAATATAATGATGGCACTTATCACTATCATGCTACAGCCGATTCACCTTATCTGATAGGTGGATTTAAAGGTAATTATGGGTCGTTGAATGGTGGCGGTTACTTTACGAACTAAATTTCTTCTTTTTTCTCTTTCATATTAGTTTCGTGCGGAGAAAAAATCATTATCAATGAAAATGAATTGATTAATGGTATGGAAATCCAGCGATTCATTCGCGAAAATCAATTTTCAGGTACAATTACAGTGATGTATATTGATGAGATAACAACAAAATCTAAAAGAAAATATATAAAAGGTAAAAAAAATGGAAGTCATGAAGGATGGTGGCCAGACGGAACCAAGAAATATAGCTTCATATTTAAAGAAGATACTAGCTCAGGTAAACACTATCAATGGCATCAAAATGGAAAACTTTTTACGCAAAAACAATTTAAAAATGGACTTGAGCAAGGTGAGCAAAAAGCTTGGGACATGAATGGCGACTTAATGTATAAATATATCTACAATGATGGACGAAAATATGGTATACAAGGGTCTATTGTTTGCAACGGTGGCAAAGATTTAGCAGAAAATAATGATTGAACTAATTGACTATACAGATGAAATGTTTGATTTTATTCTAGATTCAAATAATATAAATAAGCCACAAGTAGGATTCTTAAATGAATCAAGACTTCAACTCTTAATAAGCCAATCAAATTACTGTAAGGTCGCAAAATTTAAAGGCGAGCCAGCTGGATTTCTTCTTTGTCTTCCCGAAGATAAAGATTATGATAGCCCTAATTATCAGTGGGTTTCAGAGCGATATGAAAACTTTATGTATATTGACAGAATTTCGGTTCTTCCAACATTTCAAAATGAAAAAATTGGATCTGCGCTATATACCGATTTAATTTATTTTTCAGGTTTAAATGGGTATGATAATATTCTTTGTGAGGTCAATATTAAACCTGCCAACCCTGGTTCAATAAGATTTCATAAAAGATTTGATTTTGAAGAGTGTGGTTCGCAATTTACAGAAGCTGGACAGCTTGAAAGTTATAAGTATTCAGTTGAAGTTCAGTTTCTAAGTAAAAAGTTAAAATAATTAATTTGAGAGGGGTTTTATGAGCAATTTTTGGCACGATTTATTATTTCCAATCTATTTTTTTGTTGTGTTTATTGCTGCACATATAGCACTATATATAATGATTTTTAGAGGAGATAAGTCTAAATGAATAAAAAACAAAAAATTGCAAAACGTAAACAAAAGAAGGGGCGCTTAAGATTAAAGGCTAAGAAAGCAGCATTATTAAAAAATAAGAAAGTGGTTGATGTTACTCCAGTAAAAGCAGCTCCAAAAAAGAAAGCAGCTCCAAAAAAGAAAGCAGCTTCTGAGGAAAAGAAAGATAAAAAGTAGTTTATAGGTGTTTCAATCCAATTCTACTTTTGGAATCTATTATGCCTCTTTACTAGTATTGTATAGAAATAAGAAATTTCTTTTTTTAGCTCTTTTTTTAATACTTTATCCGATAATACTAATTGTAAACAGAATTTTTTTATTTCTCGACTATATACTTGTTCCTGAATTTGAAAAAGCAAAAGTTAAGCGACCTATTTTTATTATGGGAGTTAATAGAAGCGGAACAACTTTTTTTCACAGATTACTTTCAAAATCAAATCAATTTTCAACATCAAAAACTTGGGATTTAATTATTCCTTCATTATCCCTAAGAAAATTTCTATTAATTATTAATAAAGCTTTAACATACTTTAAGCTTGATCAAATTGAGAAAAAAAATCGAGGACATCAGGTTAGATTAGAAAATATAGAAGAAGATGAGATGCTTCTTTTCATACACAAACTTGACTCCTTGTGGGTATCAAATCATCTAATGCCTTGGCTAAAATTTGATACTAAATCAAAACATTTTATAAAACATGTTTATAGAGATAACTCAAAAAATCAAAATAGAAACATTCGATCAATGTTATTTTTGAAGGATTTTTTTCAAAGACAGGCGTACTTACATAAAAATAGGAGACACCTTTCTAAATCAAATCCATTTATATTCAAAATAGATTCAATTCTAAAAGTTTTTCCAGATGCAAAATTTGTCTTTTTGGTTAGAGATCCAATGGACACAATTCCATCATATTTTTCGCTACAAGAAAATGTAAAATTTGGCAATATGTTATCAAAAAATGAGCTATCAAAATTACGGAAAGAATCCTATACTGAAATTATTGATTGGTACAAAGAGACTGAAAAAGTAAAGTCCAAGCTCTTAAAAAAACAATTTATGGTACTTACGTATCCACAAATAACAAGCGATATTCATAACAGTATCAAATCTTTTTATAAATTTGCTGATTTAAAAATGACCAAAAAGTTTGAAAAAGAAATCGAAAAGTTTTCCTCAAAGAAATATGTTAAAAAACATCAAAATAAATCAATTGAAGATTATGGTTTTTCTAAAAAGCAGGTTTTAAGTGATTTTGATTTTGTTTATCAAGAATACTTTATATAATTTTCAGTCATGAAATTTTTTAATTACTTACTGGCCGTCTTTTTTATTTTATCAGCTCAGTTGCAAGCTCATTGTCAAATTCCCTGTGGAGTATATGACGATACTATGAGAATCAAAATGATTGAAGAGCATACTCTTACGATTCTTAAATCAATGAATTACATTGAAGCAAATCAAGATGATTTAAAAGACCAAAATCAAGTAACTAGATGGATAATGAATAAAGAAAAGCATGCACAAGAAATCCAAGAAATTATTAGTGAATATTTTTTAACACAGAGAATTAAATTAAAAGATGATTCAAAAAAGAATAAAGATTTATATCACGCTCAATTAGAATCTTTGCACAATATTATGCTTGATGCAATGAAGTGTAAGCAAACTACAGACACAAAAAATACAACATCTTTACTAGAGAATTTGAATAAGTTTGTTAACCTGTACTTTGATGATCATGGGAAGAAACATTTAAAGGATTTAGGATGAAAAAAAATGTATTGTTAGCAATTGCTATGCTTGTTGTAGTTTTTCTTGGAAGGGTTATGCCTCATCCATTTAATTTTACTCCAGTGATTGCAATCACTTTAATGTCAAGTTATGTATTTAAAAATAAATATATGTCTTTAGGTCTTCCGTTGTTAGCATTTTGGCTAAGCGACTTGTTCATAAACAATATTGTTTATGCTGGATACTATTCAAACTTCACTTTTGTTAGCACGGGTATGATTTGGACGTATGGATCAATTTTATTGGTTGGTTTGCTTGGCAGTTCTTTATTTAAAAAATTATCTTCAGGAAGAGTAGCATTAGCTAGTATATCAGGATCTACTATTTTTTATTTGGTATCAAATTTTGGTGTATGGATAGCAAGTCCAATGTATGCAAAATCTATTGCTGGATTAGTGCTATGTTATTCATTGGCACTACCTTTTTACGGTTCATCCTTAGCAGGGGACTTAATTTACTCTACTTTATTTTTTGGTGCATATCATCTTGCAACATCCAAAAGTTATAATTTAAATTCTTCTAAGAGCAAAATTTAAAAGATTAAATTTCATTGGTATTACTTAAATAACTAATTATATTGCTCCATAAATTTTTATTAACTAACAAAGAGAAAAAAATGAGTGACAAAGAAAAAGGTACTGTAAAGTTCTTTAATGAAAAAAAAGGTTACGGCTTCATCACTAAAGAAGATGGAAGTGACGTTTTTGTTCATTTTTCTAGCATCGTGTCTGAAAATGACTTTAAAACTCTTAAACAAGACCAAGCGGTTGAGTTTGAGGTTGAATCCGATGATAGAGGAGACAAAGCAGTCAATGTATCAGCTGCATAGTTAGTTAGTAATTTCATATCATATTTATTATTTTAGCTTTAGAGATAAGCCTCAGTAGCTCAATGGTAGAGCAGTGGCCTCTTAAGCCATTGGTTGTAGGTTCGAGTCCTTCCTGGGGTACGAAATCAAATGAAACTTCAAGATAAAAATATTGTAATTACTGGCGCTGCAGATGGAATCGGCTTAGCTTTAGCTAAAAGATTCTTGCACGAGTCTCCGAAATCAATTTCATTAATAGATATTAATAAATCTGTTAAAGATATGGCTTCGGAGCTTGGAGCGGAAGGATATGTTGCGGATGTAACAAAAGAAAATCAATTTCAATCTATCTTAAATCAAATAATTAATAAAGAGGGTTCAATTGATTTATTTTGTTCTAATGCAGGTATTCAACAATTCGGAACTCTTGAAACTTCTACAGAAGATTGGCAAAAGAATTGGGATGTTAATGTTATGTCTCACATTCATGCAGCTAAGGTTTTGATTCCTCACATGCAATCCCGAAAGACTGGTTATATATTAATAACAGTATCAGCTGCTGGGTTGCTAAATATGCCAAGTGCACTTTCCTATGCAACTACTAAGCATGCTGCTATGGGATTGGCAGAAAATCTTTCAATCATGTATGGCAATGATGGTATAATTGTTTCTACACTATGTCCACAGCTAGTAGATACCAATATGGTTCGATCTGCAGAGTCTTTATCAGATGATCATCCCTTACTAAAAGATGGTATTCTCCCGGCTGAAGTTGTAGCAGATGAAGCAGTGAAAGGAATAGATGCTGAAAAATTTTTAATTCTTCCTCACAAAGAAGTTGCAAAATATATTCAAGGAAAAGCTTATGATTATGATGCATGGATTCAAGCAGTTAGAAAGCTAGTGCCATGAAATTCTTAAAAAATAAAATTGTTAAGATATTAATTTTTTTAAGATTTTTCTTTCCAGAATTATCTAGAAAGCATCAACTGTTATTTATCTTACAATTCATATTCTTTATTGCTAGCATCACTTTAGGGTTTTTGCATATAGATAGGTTGAATATAGCAGTCTATCATTTTATAGCATCATATGTTTTTGCTTTAAGTTTGGATAATATGATATCTAATAGTTTTAAGATTTAGTAAAGATATTTATCTAAAAACCAAATGCAATACCAACATACAATCCTTTAACAAGCAATTGTAATTGATTGTACTCTTTTTCAGTATAAAGAGTATAGTTTAAGCCGACATTTAGATATGCAGGAGAATTATTTAATTGAAATAATTTTCCAAAAGTTCCTTGAAGATGATGATCATCTTGATCTTCTGGCTTGTACACGCCTGCCATGTAGAAATCAGGAAATGTATACATTAAACCAAGACCATATTCAGTTCCATTTCCATTTTCTCTATAATATTTAGCATATAAGCCTAAATTATCTAAAACAAAATAACCTAATTCAGGTTTTAAAGTGAATGTAGGATCACCTTGCACGCCTTCGGGTGCATTATTTCCAACAACATCATACGCTAAAATTTCACTTCCAAAAAGAAAAGTCCCTTGAGAAATTTGACTACCTAAAATACCATAGTCGGAATCTTGAGCATATATGGTACTTGAATAGAAAAGAATTAAAGCTAATAAATATTTTTTCATTATAGTATAATCTCCCTTGTTAACAAAATATAATCAATCTATTGTTTAGAAAGCAACTTTTTAATATCAGAGATTAGATAGCTCATCTCCAACTGAGAAGTGCCGTTATAAACACCACGTATTCTACTTTCAGAATCTACTAAAACTATATTTTCAGTATGAATTAAGCTATTTTCAATGTGATTGTCTATAGATGCAATAGCAAAATATCCTAATTGAGCCATTTTAATGATTTCATTAATATCTCCTCTCAAAAAGAACCAATTTTTTCCATTAATATCATTTATTTCTTCATATTTTTTTAATCTTTCAACGGAATCAATTTTTGGATCTACTGAATGAGATAGTATTAAAATATCATTAGCATCAAATGCATCTTGAACCAATTTTAAATTTTTTGTTAGATCAATACAAATTGATGGACACGAAGTAAAAAAGAAATTAGCTATATATATTCTATTGTTTACACTTTCTTGATTAATAATATCACCGTTTTGATTAACAAATGAAAAATTTGGAATTTCATGTGTCGTTTTTCCTACTAGACTAGGATGTACTAATGTTGATCTTAAATCTGATGGAGTAAAAATTGGTAATTGAAATTCATCATCTACTTTTGATAGTTGATACCATAATATCAAGAAAACACTAATTATTAATAGAATTAATTTTTTTTTCATTTATCAGCATTAAATTAACATTATTATGATTAGTTGGAAATGTAAACATACTTGGAAAAAATCTGCAGTAAACACTGCTTGGTGTCTTTTAGGGTGCTCTATAGGTGACTTTGGCACTATTTACGTATTTCAAATTATTGAACATTCTTGGTCTGTTTGGCAAGTAATGACCTTGGCTATTATTAATGGACTTTTAACTAGTATTGCCTTAGAAACTGTACTATTAATGAGACAAAATTTTGATTTTAAATCTGCTCTTGAAACTGCAACTGGTATGAGCTTTATCAGCATGGTTGCTATGGAATTAGCAATGAATGTTACTGATGTTCTTCTTACAGGTGGAGCAATTCTTAATTTCTGGGTAATACCAATTATGTTAACTGCTGGATTTTTAACTCCATGGCCTTATAATTATTGGAGATTAAAAAAATATAACGCAAGTTGCCATTAATGAAAATAGAACTACAAAATAAAGCAATTTTAGTTACTGGTGCGAATAGCGGAATAGGTTTTGCTATAGCCTCTGAATTATTAAATGCTGGTGCAAAAGTTGCATTGCATTATAATGCTAATTCAGATGGCGTTTTATCCCTAGAGAAAAAATTCCCTATTCTTGCAAAGAGTTTTCAGTGCGATTTTAGTCAATCATCAACTATTCCTAAATTTTTTGATCAAGTTTTGTCTTGGTCTAAGGGCTTAGATGTTTTAATTAATAATGCAGGAATGTCAATTATGAATTCAATTGATAATACGGATGAAGAATGGATTAATAATTGGAACTCTATTATGAATATCAACCTTTTAGCAACAGGAATATTATCTAAAAAAGCATTAGAATTTTTTAAAAAGCAAAACTCTGGAAGGATTATAAATATCGCTTCTAGAGCAGCTTTTAGAGGAGACACTCCAGAATACTTAGCTTATGCAGCATCAAAAGCTGGAATGGTAGCATTAACAAAATCTATTGCACGTGGATTTGGTAAAGAGGGTATTACAGCTTTTTCAATTGCTCCAGGATTTACCAGAACAGCAATGGCTCAAAAATCTATTGATAAGTATGGAGAAGATTTTGTCATCAAAGATATTTCTTTAAACAAATTAACAGAGCCCAAAGATATAGCACCTATTGTTGTACTAATATGTTCTGGAAAATTTGATCACGGCACTGGATCTTGCATTGATATGAATGCTGGAAGCTATGTTCGATAAATGTCATCTATATTTATAATAAATCTTATTATATCGTTAATTGCAACTGGTTTAATTTGGACGATTCAACTTGTACATTATCCCTCAATGAAATTTGTACCTAAAGAAAGATTTATTTCATTTCATAATTTTCATTCAAAAAGAATTTCAATTCTTGCTATACCAATTATGTTAATTGAATTGATTACCTCATTTGTATTGTTTTATCAAAATATTAATTCATACAATCATATTTTTACTATCAACCTCTTAATTGTAATTTTGATTTGGATTTCTACTTTTTTGATTCAAGTCCCATTGCATAATACTCTTTCATATTCTAAAAATGAGAATATATTAAATCGTCTTATTTTCTCTAATTGGATTAGAACAATTTTGTGGAGCACTAGAAGTGTGATGCTTGTTATATTTTTGGCCATTATACTTAACCTTATTTAATTACATGAAATTGTAATATTTTTTTTTAGATTCTAGCCATGAATCCTAGTGAATTTATATTGTTTGGCTCTACGCATATTTTAACATTAATCTTTATTTTTGGTATCTCTTTTGGGTTCTCTTTTTATATCAAGGATTCATATGATTCATCCAAATATTCCACTTTTGAATCTACTTTAGGGTATTTATTAATTTTTAATGAGCTCTTGAAGCCTTTTTACCTTATTGCACTAGGTGAAGGAGCTTATAGGTGGACCAATACCATCCCTTTACATGCTTGCCATATTTCTTCTTATGCAACAGGCTTATTTCTTCTTACAAGAAATCAAAAATATTTTGATTTTGCCTACTTCTGGGGTTTTGGAGGAGGAACTATGGCTTTGCTTACACCAGATATAGAATTAACCTTTCCAGATTTAGATTTTATCACTCTTTTTTCTGGACATGGTTTATTATTTTTTGCATTAGTTTATATAGTATTTGTCTTGAAGCAAAATATCACTTTTAATTCTTATAAGAATGCTTTGAAATTCTCATTCTTGATACTACCAATTGCATATTTGATTAACGTTATTGTTGGCGGTGATCCAGGATTTGAAGCAAATTTATGGTATTTGATGAAAGCCCCAGCAGGAGAATCTTTGTTATCTTTTTTCCCTGATCCACCTTTGCATATAATACCTTTATTTCCTTTAGTAATGTTTGTGTTCTTTTTGCTATATCTGCCATTTCACTTAAAAAACAAAACTCAGTGAAAAAAATTATACTACTAGTTATTTTTGTAATTCCATTAATTGCACAAGATGCATTTTTAAATAAATCATTTCCAAAAATTGAAGGGATTTCATTGTCAGGTCAAAACATTACTTTCCCTGATGTGCTAATTGGCAAGCCATCTATTCTTGCCGTTGCATTTAGGCAGAAAGCACAACGATGTATTAATTCATGGGCGGATGAGTTATTAGTAAAATATGGTATTAATAAAAGTATTAATTATTACGAAATTCCAATGTTAGGTGGACAATATACAATGGCCAGAAATTGGATTGACGGTGGCATGAGAGGTGGAGTTCCAAAACCATTGCATGATTATACAGTAACTTATTATGGCCCTTTAAGGTCTTACTTTAAATCATTAGATATTTCTAGCAAAGGAGATTGCTACATGTACGTTTTAAATAGTGATGGAATTGTTGTGGATAGATATAATGGTTTTAGTACGGAAAAAGGATTAACTGAAATGTTTAACTTGATTGATTCGTTAAGTGAGTAAAGTTACTGAAAATTATCACATTTATTTAAAAGCAACAGAATTGGCTGCTATTGCTGCTGCTAAGTTGCGAGGCAATGGGGATGGAAAAGCTGCAGATAAAGTGGCAACCGAAGCAATGCGAAAAGTATTACAAGAATCTAATGCTCATACCAGAGTTGTTATAGGGGAGGGCGAAAGAGATGATGCACCTATGCTTTACATTGGCGAAGAAATGGGCAATCTTGATAGCGATCTAAAAATTGATATAGCAGTTGATCCATTAGAATGCACAAATCATTGTGCAAAAAATTTACCTGATGCGCTAGCTGTTTTAGCAGCAGCACCTAGAGGTGCATTGTTGCATGCTCCAGATACATATATGGAAAAATTATGTGGCTCTAAAGAGCTGATAGGTAAGCTTAGTCTATCAAATAGTGTTAGTGAAAACTTAAAAGCAACATCAAAAGCTTTGCAAAAAGAAATATCTGATTTAAAAATTATTGTAATGGATAGAGATCGGCATAAAGAATTAATTAATGAAATGAATTCATTAGGAGTTAAACCAATTTTAATTGGTGATGGCGATGTTTCTGGTGGACTTAAAGCAGCTGAAAGTTCAGTAGATTTGCTATATGGAATTGGAGCTGCGCCAGAAGGCGTAATTACTGCTACTGCTGTTAAGGCAATGGGCGGTTTTTTTGAAGGTAAACTTTACTTTATGGATCAAACTTTTAAAGAAAGAGCTATTACAATGCTAGGAGATAAGATTAACAATACTTGGTCAGATGATGAACTATGTTCGTCTTCCGATTCTTTTTTTGTTGCAAGCGGTGTATGTACTGGATGGATACCAGGTGTTATATTTGATGGCGACAAAGCTATTGTAACTTCCAAAATAATTTTTGGAGATACTAAAGAGTCTAAAATAATTACAAATGAATATTTAATAGGAGAATAATATGTCCGAATTACATGCTGTAGCTCATAAAATGGTTGAAAGAGGAAAAGGAATTTTGGCTGCCGATGAAAGCACACCGACATGTACAAAAAGATTCGAAAGTATTAATACTGAATCAACTGCTCAAAGTAGAAATCTTTACAGGAATATGTTACTCACTGCTGATGGTATTGAGAAATATATTAGTGGAGTAATTTTATTTGATGAAACATTTTATCAGAATGAGCTTTCAACTGGAGTAACTTTTCCAGAGTATTTAACATCTAAAGATATACTACCTGGTATTAAAGTTGATCAGGGTCTTGAGGATTTTGGTTCAGGCGAAAAAATTACAAAGGGACTTGATGGTCTGTCAGAAAGGTTAGGAAAATATTATTCTTTAGGAGCACGGTTTGCAAAATGGAGAGCTGTAATCACAATTGGAAATAATATTCCTTCCAATGATTGCATTATTGAAAATGCAAAGACTTTGGCTAAATATGCTCAGAAATGTCAACAAGCTAATTTAGTACCTATCGTAGAGCCTGAAGTGTTAATGGATGGTTCTCATACAATTGATGAATCATTTGATGCTACTTCAAGAGCGCTAAATGCTACTTTTGATCAATTAATTGAACATAATGTTAGCTTGCAAGGAATAGTGCTTAAGCCAAACATGGTTTTATCTGGATATGAATGCACATATCAAGCAAATATTGAAGAGGTAGCTGAAAAAACAATCAATTGTCTATCCGCAAATGTCCCAACAGAAGTCCCAGGTATTGCATTTCTTTCAGGCGGACAACCTGATGAGCACGCAACTCTGCATTTAAATGAAATGAATAAGTATGAAAATGATTGGAATCTTACATTTTCATATGGACGCGCCCTTCAACAGAATGCACTAAAAGCTTGGGGTGGAAAGTCTGAAAATTTGAAATTAGCTCAGGAAGCATTTATTGAAAGAGCTAAGGCTAATAGTTTAGCATCAGTAGCTGGTCTTTAATTTACACTCTGAAAAACAAGTATTTTGGATGAACTCTCAATACAAAAAGTATCACCCATAGAAATATTTCTGATTGCATCATTTGTAGGAAAAAGTTCAAAATTTTTCAAAACAAACTCTAAGTTTATTGAAGTAACAATTGAAGAATTTTCTAGTACAAAGAGGCTGACTTTTTGATTTTTGAATGAGTTAAATTTATTTTTACCAATGCATGGAGTGATAATTGATCTATCTGTAAACGCTTTAAGCTTAAGTAGGTGACTAAACTCATTGCATGTGTACAAATTGCCTAAAAAATGATCATCACTTTTTCCAGAAAGCCCAAAAATATTTACTTCTGTTAATTTTTGCTTAACAATCCATTCTAAAGATTTTTTAAAATCAGTTTTTGACTGATCTGGTGTGTTAATATACTTTGCGGATTTAATATCCAGCTTATTAATTGAATCGAAATCTCCTATAATAACATTTGGCTTAATATTAAATTGATCTAACTTATTGGCAGCACCATCTACAGCTATAATAAAATCTGAATCTTTAATTTTTTTAATCAATAAACTGCTTGAAGGAAATTCACCATTCAGTAATAATGCAATATTATTATATTTTTTTGTCATTACATGACTTTACATATCTTTTTATTGTATTACAACGAATAGAAATGCTCAAAGTTGAACTGCGACCCAAACAACTTGCAAATAGATATTTCCTTTAATATTATTGTCGATAAAAACAATACATTTAGGGGAATGTTTTTCTTGAAAAAAGTATATTTAATTTTATTCTTATCTACCATTTATAGTCAAACATTTGACTTGTCTGGAAAAATTATATCAAAAAGTTCTTCTTACCCAATTTCTAATGTAAATATAACTATTCAAGATACGCCTCTTGGAACAGCTTCTAACGATTCAGGATTTTTCAGCTTTTCATCGCTTAAAGCAAAAAAATATATTTTAGCTGTAAGTGCAATTGGATTTAAAAATCAATTTATAGAGATTGATCTTTTTAAAAGCGTAACTAATATAACAATTGTACTAGAAAATGAATCAGTATTGTCTGACGCATTAGACGTTGTGGGAAGGTATCCTTCAAAACACATACCCTACTTAACAGATAATATTTCCAGCGAAGAACTCAATGATTTTGATTATCAGACAATGTCAGAACTATTTCGAAATATTGGCGGCATTGATGTTCAAATGGAGCACGATAATGGAAGAAATGCAAATTTTTCAATTCGTGGATCATCAGACTATAAGCCTGGAGGGTATAACAACAGAGTATTAGTTCTTTTAGATGGTTTCCAAATCAGTATGCCATACTCTGGTTCGGTAGATTGGAATGCTATGCCACTGGATTTTTTAGATAGAGTTGAAGTTCTTAAAGGACCTGTTTCTTCTTTGTATGGACAAAATTCAATGGGAGGAATTATAAATTTAGTGACTAAAAATTTTGAATATGAATTTTATAATGCTAAAGCAACCATTGGAAGTTTCAATTCAAAAGATTTCAATTTCAATATGAGTAATATTACAGATAAAATATCATATATAGCGCTCCTTCAACATAAAAAAGGTGATGGCCATCGATATAATTCTCAATATGAACAAAATAATTTTTATACTAAGATATTTAATAAGAAAAATGATTTTTCAGTTTCTTTTATAGCTAATTCATCTATAAACGGCCAACCAGGATTTTCTGTAGAAGAAAGACCAAACTTAAAATCATTTAGAGTGTCAAATAGAGATTCTATTTATTTGCAGTTATTTAAAAAGCAATCTCTTGCAAATAATAGAAATATTATTTATTCAGCAAGTATAAATCATTTTTTTACTTATTATCATGACAGAGCCGATACTCCACTTGATGAAAATCAGGATGATACATTTTACAATGACACTAGTTTAAATATGAGAGCAGAGTATCAGAGATTGATTAAAAATTCTTCCTATCTTGTTGTGGGAACTGATTTAATTGTGGAACAGTCAGATATATCCATCTATAAAGATATTTACGATAACTTGTTGCAGGTTAGTGGAGGATTTTTTGCACAAAATCGAATAGAAATAAATAATAAATTATTATTGGGTCTTGGATTAAGATTTGATTACAGATCTATAAATCGAGGAAAAGAATACAGTAATAAAATTTTTAGTGATATATCACCAAAGATTAATTTGACTTTCAAGCAAGATAATTTTTCAACTTGGAATTTTGCTCTAAGCAAAGGCTTTAGATCTCCATCGATGTCAGAAATGTTTTTGCAGTATGAATCTGATTACGGATTAAATACTCAAGGTAATCCAGATTTAATTTCAGAACAACTTTACGGTTTAGATCTAGGTTATGATAGATCTAATCTAAAAAATATAAACTTTTCATTGAGTACATTTTATTATAGATATAAAGATATGATTGATTTTGTTTATGGTTTACCAGTTTTAGCGCTTAATCGATCTGATATTAGTTCATGCGGATTTGAAAGCACTACTAATTATAAAATAAATAATAATTTTAGTTTAAATGCTAGCTATACATATCTTAGGGTGAATGATATAAATGATATAGATCCTATTCTGTATCGACCTCGACATAAGCTTGTTTCAAGTTTAAAATATAAAAAAGAAAGAGTAGGCCATATTCTATCAATAAAATATCAATCTCAGCAAGATTATCAAGATTTTTTAAGTGATGAAAGAGAGTATGAAGGGTCTGAAATAAAATTTCCAATCAAAAAGTTAGATACATTATTTTTGGTAAATTACAACGGAAGTTATGATTTAAAAAATAGCAAAATTTCAGTTAAAGTATCCAACATTTTTGATACCAAATATAAGCTAATTCAAGACTTTCCGATGCCTGGAAGAACAATAAGTCTTTCTTATGAAAGGTCATTTTAAATTATTTAATGAGATATTATCTCAATAAAGTTTGAATTTACTTGATAGATAAATTTTTCATAATTAGTATTCACCGAATAATATTAAAAATTAATATTACTTAATATTTAAAGTCAAAAAAGGGGAAAAAGAAATGAATACTTTCAAAAAAATTTCATTGTTTTCAGTTATTTTTTCAATGTTATTTTTAGTTTCATGCGAAGATGATTCAAGCGATCCAGCAACTTCTGGAACACTAAATATAACAATTAACGTAACCAATCCTGAAGCATGGCCTTCTGAAGGAACTGTATTTTGCTCACTAGATAAATCATGGCCTCCATCAGGAGCTCCATATAAATCAGTAGTATTACAGAGTTCTCAAGTCCAAAATGGTCAAATTTCATTGGTATTTGATAATTTAGATTTTGATACTTACAAACTTCTATCTATTTCTTGGTTAGATCCTAATGATCAAAATCCAGCTACAAACCAATCCGTTTGGGGTACGCACAGTGGTAGTGCTTTTGAAAATGGACAATTTGTTTTTTATGCAAATGCTACGCCGTTCAGCTTTGATGCAAATAGTTCTGAACTTAGCTTGGTAATTAATGCAACCATTTCAACAAACTAATTCATTTAAATAATGGCATAAAAAAAGGCGAATTATTTTCGCCTTTTTTTATGCTAATTAAATTAAAATTTCTATTTCAATTGGTCTGCAACAAAGCTCCAATTGATAGACTTTTCAAGTAGGGCTTTTACATAGTCTGGTCTTACATTTTTATAATCTAAATAATATGCATGTTCCCAGACATCAATCCCCATCAAGGTAATTTTTCCGTGAGCTAATGGATTCTCTGCATTTGGAAGTCCCATTATTTCAAGTTTATCATCATTTTGAACCAACCAGCACCAACCGCTTCCAAAAACTCCAACCGATTGCTGAATAAATTGATCTTTAAAGGATTCAAATCCACCAAATGAATCTTCAATCATAGAATTCAATTTACCGCTAGGATAGTTTTCTCCGCCCGGCTTCATTTGCTCCCAATAGATGATATGATTCCATGCTTGACCTGCATTATTAAATATTTTTTGCTCTTTATCGTTAAAGCTGTGAACAACCACATCCTCTAAGGTCATATCATTGTACTTTGTTCCTTCAGCTAAGGTGTTAAGCATATTAAAATATGCTTGGTGGTGTTTACCGTAGTGCAGTTGAACTGTATTTGATGATATAACTGGCGATAAATCATTCTCACCATATGGAAGTTGTGGTAAATTAAATTTTTTCATGTCGTTCATAAAAAACTCCTCTTAATAAATTATTATGTAATAAATTTAAACTCAATTTAGTAGATAATAGATTAACAAGAGAAGGGAAAATATGACAAAAATAAAATTAGGAGATTTTGAAGTTACACTAAATGGAGAATTGCCACCAGTAGGTAGTCAATTACCAGACTTTTTATTAGCAGATGAAAACTTAAACAATGTGACTTTAGATGATTTCAAAGGAAAGAAGTTAGTATTAAATATTTTTCCAAGCATGAACACTCCAGTATGCTCTGCTTCTGTTGTTAAGTTCAATCAATTAGCAAGTAGCTTTGAAAATACAGTAGTTCTATGTATATCGAGAGATTTAGCATTTGGCCATAAACAGTTTTGTATGAATAATAATATTGAAGATGTTGTATTTCTATCGGATATGAGAAATGATAATTTTGCAAATAATCTTGGAATATTACATACTAACGGTAAATTTCAAGGATTATTAGCTAGATCTGTCATTGTAGTTGATGCGGATAATAACATTGTCTATACTGAATTAGTTCCTCAAACTGGCCATGAACCTGATTATAATAAAGTTGTAGAAATTCTTACTTAGTAATAAGTACTGGGCAATCACATTTTTGAGCAATGCTAATTGGTTTGCTACCAAAAAAATATTTCATAATTGGATTTTTTGGTGATACACCCAAAATAATTATGCTATCATCTTTGGCATGATTAACAATTGCATTTACAGTTGGACCGTCAAGAATTTTTGTACTTGCATTGATTTTATTTTTAACAAACTTGTTCTTAGTTTTTAAAAGAAGTTTATCAGTCTTTTCTTGTGATTTCTTACCTTCATAAACTGCAACAATTTCAACTTTTAATTTATATGATTTAGCAAAATTAATAGCTGTATCAATAGCCTTTTCAGATCCTTCAGAATCATTTACTGGAAGTAGTATCTTATATTCTTTATTTACAGAATAATTTTTAACTACAAATACAGCACTATCAATAAACTGAATTAATTTATTGTGAAGACCTTTATTACCCCCACCCCCAATGATAGTAATATCATGTTTATTTACTTCAACTTCATCTTTAAGCTGTTCAATTATTTCACCAGTTCGCATAATTAAATCTATTTTGTCTGAGTGTTGTTCTTTCAAAAGAACCTTCATTCTAGAGTTTTCTTCATCAACCAATAAATAATCATCAAACTTATTTGTATTAGTTGCTTCGATATATTTTTTTGATATTAAGAAATCATATGCCCACTCTAGGGTTCTAATTCCAGGTCTATAAAGTTGACGATCATCAAGATTTTGGTGAACAACGCTCACATCTTTTTCTGAAAACTGACTAATTTTTTTCCCAACATAAGCTATGGTCGTTGAAGACTTAAAAGAGTTAGCAATTTTCATTCCTAAGTCTAGCGTAGGTTTGGAAAATTCTTTACCCCCAATTGCGATTAGTATCTTCATAGCGTTACCCAGTAAAATTGTGACATTAGATATAAGATAAGAATCGATATAATAAACATCAATATACCAACTCTAAAAAATACTTTTGTAGATACAAGTCCTGTTGAGTAAAGAATCATTGCTGTTGGAGATGAAATAACCGTTAAAAAAGAAAACCCTGATGCAATTGCAGATGAAAGCGCAAAAGATATATCGGTAGGATGTAGTTCAATAGCCATTGGTCCAATTAGAGATACAGTAGCCGAACTTGTAAAAAAATTTGCAGTAAGGCCTGATAAGATTGCCATTATTGACCAACTGACATTCATTGAGTTTGAAGGTAGAGAGTTTAACAATTCATTAAATTTTATTACTAGCCATGATGAAGCCCCTGTTTCATTAATTTGAAATCCTAATGAAATTGTTGCAGCAAATAGCAAAATTACTCCCCAATTTGTATTCTTATTGATTTCTTCCCATGATATCATCCCAAAAATCATAAAAATTAAGGCTCCTCCAAGTGCAATAATTCCTAATCCATAAATATCATTAAAGGTAAACCAGCTAGCAATAATTGCAATGATTATTAAGCATGAAAAAAGATGATTAATATCTTTTTTGATACTTCTGTTTTCAACATTTTTTTTAAAGCCGCGCATTTTTATATTTTTAAGCGATGAAGGAAAAGTAAATTGTAAAACGAAATAAGCAACAACCAATTGAATAATCAGTATTGGATATGCATGTTTCATCCATTTCCAGTAGTCAATGTGAACATTGCTGAATTCTTGAAGATAGTTAATCATAATAACATTCCTTGCTCCACCCGAAGGCGTTCCAATAGATCCTATGATTGTTCCATATGCAATTGAAAAAAGAGTAATTAATACTGCATTTTTACCATCAGTTTGTTGAGTATCAATATTTTTAATTACAGATAAGCCAATTGGCAACATTATTGCTATCACAGTATGTTCACCTAAAAATGAGGAAAGAATAGCAGAAATTGACATGAGCCCTACTAAAAACATTCTTTTACTTCTTCCAAAAATAAAAACTATAAATCTTGCAAGCCTGATATCGAGTCCTTGATGTACAATAGCAATTGCAAACATTAATGAGCCCATAACAAAAAGTACCGCATCATTCATAAAAGAAGATGCTACTTGATCAGGAGGGGCAACCCCAAGAACTACTTGCAATACCAGTGTTAATAAAGCTATTGCTGGGAAAGGAATGGGTTCAAATGTTACAAGCATAAAAACGAGCACCAGAATGATTAAGCTGTGGTATGCTGGAACTGAGAGACCAATTGGTGTGCTTAAATTCAGTAAAAATATTGAAACCAAAATACTATAAACAAACCATTTCTTCTGCGAAAACCAAAACAAAATAGATGAAGAGATTATTTTATATGATTCATTCATGAATTCTAATTTATCTAATTTAATCAAAAAAAGTTAATACTTAAGTTTTATAGCTTGACTGAATACCAATATAGATGTAATGTTTACACGTAATTTTTAAAAATTATTTAAGTTTTTTTTAAGAGATAAAATGCAACTATTTCCAAAATGGACAAATAACTTTCCAGGTATATTCCTGATAGCAGTTTTTCTGCTGATTTTCTCATTATCTTCTTTTTTATGGTACTATGGTTCCCCTTATTATACAGATGTTGGATATGCTCCATCTCAACCAGTTCCATATAGTCATAAATTACATGCTGGAGATATGGGTATAGATTGTCGTTATTGTCATGTCGGAGTAGAACAAGGATATTCTGCAGTTATCCCACCAACAGAAACTTGTATGGGGTGTCATACTTATGTCAAAACAGATAGTGAAAAATTAAAGCTTGTAAGAGAAAGTTGGGAAACAGGGAAGCCAATTGAATGGATTAAGGTGCATATGCTTCCTGAATACGCATATTTCAATCATAGTGTTCATGTAAATTCAGGTGTTGCATGTATTTCATGTCACGGTAATGTTGCGGAGATGGAAGTTGTTTATCAGGTACAACCTTTAAGCATGGATTGGTGTTTAGATTGTCACAGATCAGATGCGCCAGAAGTAAGGCCTGTAAACGAAGTTACGAATATGTATTGGACGCCCCCTGCAGATTATGATCAATTTGTTTCATCATGGGTTGCGGAGCATGGTGAAGAAAGACCCGTTGGAGATTGTCAAAAATGTCACAGATAGATAAGAAAAACCAAGAATTTGTTAAAACAAACTCTCACCAGATGAATAGTTCTGAAAATAACGAGTTTGGCTATTGGAAGAGTTTAAAAAATATTTCTTCTGAAGAAGATTATAATCGTTTCCTAAAACAATCTGATCACAATGAAGATAATGGTCTTTCAAGAAGAAATTTTTTATCTCTAATCGCTGCTTCAGTTGCATTGGCAGGATTAGAAGGTTGTAAAAAGCCAGTTCAAAAGATTATTCCATATGTTGAGGCTGAGATTGGGACTATTCCAGGCATACCTAAATATTATGCAAGTACTATTCCATGGAAAAATAATGCTTTAGGTGTTGTAATTGAAAATCACGATGAAAGGCCAGTGAAGGTAGAAGGAAACGATAAACATCCAGCAACTCTAGGAAAATCAAATGCTTTTTCACAAGCAAGTACAATTGAAATGTATGATCCAGATAGAGCCAGAGGGGTAAGGCATAATGGTAAGAAAGTAGATTGGTCAGAATATTTGAAGTTTGCTAAAGACATTAATAAAGGCGATGGAAAAGGATTAGCAGTATTAATGCAAGAATCTTCCTCACCAACAATTAAATCTATTCAAAATGACTTTAAGAAAAAATTTCCTAGCGCAAGCTGGGTTTCATACGAATCTGTAAACAATGAAAATCTTTACACAGGAATAGAAAAAGCGTTTTCAAAAAAATTACAACCAGTATATAGACTAGAAAATGCTCAAATAATTGTTTCTCTTGGTTCAGACTTTTTAGGTGTTGATGATAACAACATTTACAATACAAGAAAATTTGCTCAAAATAGAGATATAGTTGATGAAAATAGTACAATGAATAGGTTATATGTAGCAGAAAGCTCCATCACGTCTACTGGATCTAGCGCAGACCATAGATTGAATATTCCGCAACATGAGATGGAAAATATTTTAGCGGAGCTATCTTTTGAGCTGAGACAACTTGGACTTTCAGTTGATGCAAACAAAGTAAAAAGTTCAAATAATTTATGGATTAAAGCTGCTGCAGAAGATTTGATGAGTAATAGAGGTCAATCTATTATATTGGGAGGATCACAGTTGTCACCAGAGTTTCATCAATTAATTGCATTATTGAATAATCAATTAAATGCTCCTGTAGATTATTATCCTTTGAATTTATCTCAAGTTTCATCCTTAAACGATTTTCAATCTCTATGCGACGATATAAAAAATAACAAAATAAAAAACTTAATTATCTTAGGAGCAAATCCGGTATATGACTCACCAGCCGATTTTAATTTTGAAGATTTACTTATAAAAGTTCCTAATTCAGTTCATCTAACTAATATATTAGATGAGACTTCAAAGCTTTGTTCTTGGAATATTGCAATGACTCATTATTTTGAATGTTGGGGCGATGCAATGTCTTATGATGGTTTTGCTAGTATTGTTCAGCCTCAAATAATGCCATTATTTGACTCAAAGAGTGCAATTCAAGTTTTAACTCCTATGGTATATTCAAAAGAATTAAGCTCTTATGATACAGTTAAAAATGTTTGGAAATCAGACATTATAAAGTCAGGAAACTTTGAAAGAAAGTGGGAAAAAGTCCTTCATGATGGATTGCATGATATTCCAATCATTAAGAAAGAAAAGGTTAAGTCTTCTGCAAAAGCCTCTACAAAGCAACTAAATAATACCATCAAGCTTGATGATAATAAATTTGAAATTGTATTCAATGCTTCTTCATCAGTTTACGATGGAAGGTTTGCTAACAATGGATGGTTGCAAGAAATTCCAAAACCTGTAACTAGTTTAACTTGGGATAATGCAGCACTAGTCAGTCTTAAGGTTGCAAAAAAATTCAATATTAAAAATGGTCAAATGATTGAGATAAAAGTTGACAATAATTCAATTAAGCTTCCAGCTTGGATAACTCCTGGACAAAACCAAAAATCTATTTCTTTGGAGCTTGGATATGGAAGAACATTTGAAGGTAGACTTGGAAACGGCGTTGGATTCAATGTTTATCCTTTAAGAATGTCAAATAATCCTAGCTATTCACTAAACGCTTCAATTTCTGTACTAGATGAAACTTATCCACTTGCATCTACACAAGATCATCATGGACTAGAGGAAGATAAATATGCAGCACCAGGATTTGATAAATTAGCAAATAATGAAGTTCAATCTAGAATACCTGAGCTTGTGAAACAGTCAACTCTAGATTATTATAAGGAAAATCCAGATTGGGTTCAGAAAAAAGTGGAAGAACACAAACCTGATAAGAAAAGAAGCTGGGCAGAACATTCGATGTATAATCCAGAGCCTGAATATGATTATTCAAAAGGACCTCAGTGGGGAATGTCGATTGATTTAACTAGTTGTACCTCTTGTAATGCATGTTCAATTGCATGTCAAAGTGAAAACAATATTCCTGTTGTTGGTAAGCAACAGGTTATGAATGGTCGAGAAATGCATTGGATTAGAATTGATAATTATTTTGCAGGAGACCCTGATAATCCAGAAATGTCAACGCAGTCTGTAGCTTGTGTACATTGTGAATTAGCTCCTTGTGAAACAGTTTGTCCTGTAGCTGCTACAACTCATTCAAGTGACGGTGTAAATCAAATGACTTATAATAGGTGTTTAGGAACAAGGTATTGTGCTAATAATTGTCCATACAAAGTTAGAAAATTTAATTTTTATAATTATACGCGCGATCTTCCTGAGGTTGTTCAAATGGCAATGAATCCCGATGTTTCTATTAGATTTAGAGGGGTAATGGAAAAATGTACTTATTGTTATCAAAGGGTAAGCGCTGCTCGTATTTCCGCTGAAAACGAAAATCGTGAAATGCAAGATGGCGATTTCCAGGTGGCATGTCAACAGTCATGTCCCGCTGACGCAATAAAATTTGGTGATATTAATGATCCAAATAGCGCAGTCAGCAAAGCTAAAAGAAGAAATCGTGATTATGCTTTATTAGCTCATCTTGGTACAGCTCCACGAACTACATATTTAGCAAAAATAAGAAATCAAAATCCAAAATTAAGCTCTGGCAGCACATAATGGGAGTCATCACTAGATGTCTAATAAAGCAATAAAATCAAAAGCTCAAATTAGAGCAGAAAAACTATTGCCAGGTAATCAAGATTTTACATCAATTACTAATGATATCGCTGGAGTTCCAGAACAAAAGAAAACACCAATTCAATGGTGGCTATTGTTTGGTTTTGCTCTATCTCTTCTAGCAATTTTTGCTGGAAGTGTTGGCTTTTTAATATGGGAAGGAACCGGAATTTGGGGTATTAATAATCCTATTTTCTGGGGATGGGCAATTATTAACTTTGTTTGGTGGGTCGGTATAGGACATGCTGGTACATTAATCTCAGCTATTTTACATTTATTCAGACAGAATTGGAGAAATGCGATTAATCGTTTTGCTGAAACTATGACTCTTTTTGCAGTCATATGTGCACTAGTATTTCCTGGTATCCATGTTGGAAGAATTTGGGTTGCTTATTGGTTTTTACCTCTTCCAAATCAAATGGGTATGTGGCCTAATATGAGAAGTCCTCTAATATGGGACTTTTTTGCTGTATTTACCTATTTTACCGTCTCATTATTATTTTGGTATACAGGTTTAATTCCTGATTTAGCTACGTTGAGAGATAGAGCCAAAGGGTTTAAAAAGAAAGTATATGGTTTTTTTGCTCTTGGATGGAGAGGTGGAAACAGACAATGGCAGCACTACGAATTAGCTTATCTTGTATTAGCGGGAATTTCAACGCCTTTGGTATTATCTGTTCATAGTGTTGTTAGTTCTGATTTTGCAACCAGTGTTATTCCAGGATGGCACACTACAATTTTTCCTCCATACTTTGTGGCAGGAGCGATTTATTCTGGATTTGGAATGGTAATGACATTATCAATAATTGCAAGAAAAGTATACAATCTTGGGCACATAATAACTGTTGAGCATTTAGATAAAATGGCTCAGATAATGTTGCTTACGGGCTGTATGGTAGGTTATGCATACTCTATGGAGTTTTTTGTTGCTTGGTATAGCGGAAATCCCTACGAATCCTTTGCTTTTGTAAATAGAGCTTTAGGGCCATATTGGTGGGGATACTGGGCAATGATTTTTTGTAATGTTGTTGTTCCGCAATTCTTTTGGTTCGAAAAATACAGAAGACATATACCTTTCTTATTTATAACCTCTATATTAGTTAATATTGGAATGTGGTTTGAACGTTTTGTTATCGTTGTTATAACTCTTCACAGAGATTTTATGCCTGGAGCTTGGGCAATGTATAATCCTACAATATGGGATGTTTCAATCTATCTAGGTACGTTTGGTCTATTTTTTACAGGTTTCTTATTATTTTTAAGATTCTTGCCAATGGTTTCTATTGCAGAGGCAAAATTAGTTTTGCCTGAATCGAATCCTCATCATGGACATGATCATGAGTAAATATGGAGTTTTAGCTAGATTTGATAGTCCTCAGTCTTTAGTGCATGCTGCAGAAAAAGTTAGAGATGAAGGGTTTGTTAATTTTGACTGTCATTCACCATTTCCAATTCATGGAATGGATGATGCAATGGGTCTAAAGCGATCAAAATTGGGTTATTTAATTGGTGCAATGGGTTTAACAGGAGCCTTATTTGGATTCGGACTTCAAACATGGATTCATTCAATTGAGTATCCAATGAATATTAGTGGAAAACCATTTTTTGCCTATCCAGCTTACGCAATTATTACATTTGAGTTAATGGTTTTATTTAGTGCTTTTGGTGCTGTTTTTGGTATGATGTATTTTAACAGAATACCAAGATTCCATCACCCTGTTTTTTATTCTGAAAAATTTTCGGATGTAAGTAGTGATGCTTTTTATGTTAGTATTGAAGTTGATGATCCAAAATATGACGAAAATGAAGTCATTTCTTTTTTAGAAAATTTAGGTGGCACAGAGATTGAGGTATTAAAAGATGAGAATTAATTTAATAATTATATCAGTTCTTTTATTAACCGGATGTTTTCGAGGATCTAAGTTTGAAAGTACTCCTATTCATTTAAATCCTAATATGGATAATCAACAAAAATATAGATCTTTAGAGGAAAGTAAATTTTTCGAAGATGGTTCTACAATGCGAAGACCTATTGAAGGAACAATTGCTAGAGGAATGATATCGGATGACTATTCTTATTTAAGTGGAAAGAATGATGATAATTCATACTTGATGAATAATCCTATTGAATTAACTGAAGAAGTATTAAACAGAGGACAGGATAGGTATAATATTTATTGTAGCGTTTGTCATTCCCAGGTTGGAAATGGAAAAGGAATCGTAACTCAATATGATTATCCAGTCATCCCTGCGAACCTTCACGATCAAAGAATTAGAGAGCAAGCCGATGGTGAAATGTATAATACTATTGTATACGGATTAAGAAGTATGCCAGCTTATGGATATCAGTTGAATACAGAAGATGTATGGTCTATTATTCATTATGTAAGAGCTTTGCAACGCAGTCAAAATGCAACTTTTGAAGATTTACCAAAAGAGGAACAAGATAAATTGAGCGGTACATCATGAATTTAGATTCTAAATCATATATATACTCTTCGAATAAGTCCAATAATCTAATAATGATTTTTGCTGGATTTATTCTTTTAAGTATAGCATGGTTTGTGGGTGCTGAAAGTAAAGAATTTTATTTCTCTTATTTAACTTCATATTTTTATTGGCTTAGTATTCTTTTAGGTGGAATGTTTTTTACGCTAGTGCATTATGCTTTTTCATCCACATGGAGTGTTGCTATTAGAAGAATTATGGAAAATACTATAATGCTGATGCCTCTATTTACAATTCCATTTATTCCTATCATATTTGGTATGGATAAATTATTTAAATGGCTTCCTTCTCACAGCTATTGGAAGACTCATGATTTTGAAGCTGATCATCTCATTCAACATAAATTAGCATATTTGAATGAAGAATCATTTATTGTTAGAGCAATTATGTATTTCGCCCTTTGGAATATTATCGCATTTTTTATTTATTACAATTCAACAAAGCATGATAAAACTGGTGATTCTAAAATTTTAGAAAATCTAAGATATTTTTGTATGAGCCCAATCGGTGTACTTTTCTTTACTAGTTTAACATTCGCAGGCTTAGACTGGCAAATGAGTCTTGATCCTCATTGGTATTCAACAATGTATGGAGTTTATACATTTGCAGGTGCTTTTTTAGCATTTTTAGCATTCCTTACTTTTACTCTATTAAGACTGCAGGATCAAGGATATCTTCAAAAGATTGTAACAACTGAACATTACCATGATTTAGGTAAATATCTTTTTGCATTTACTGTGTTCTATTGCTACATAGCAGGTGCACAGTTTTATTTTATCTGGTATAGCAATATACCAGAAGAAACTATTTGGTATTTGCATCGTTGGGTTGGTTCATGGAAGTTTATTAGTATTTTGCTAATTGTTGGTAAATTTTTTATACCATTTTTTATTTTAATATTTAGAGGCTCTAAAAGAAATTTGAGATTACTACAAGTAATGTCAATCTGGATTTTATTTATGCATTACATAGATATTAACTTTATTATAATGCCTACTGTACATCATCATGATTTTCAGTTTGGTTTTTACGATATTAGTACAATGCTTGGTTTTGCTGCGATGTTCATTGGAGGATTTAAATATATTACCTCAAAATCTGCACTTGTACCATTGAAAGATACAGAACTTATACACTCAATTAATCATAGGAATCATTAATTATGGATAGTAACCCATCAGGTTTCGAAAAAAAAGACATTCCAGTTAAACCAGTCTTGATTGGAGGCGCAATTTTTATAATAACTGTGCTTATCACAATATTTATGTTATATGAATACTATATTAGGGTCTTAGACGATGCTACTTACGATTTTAAATTGAGTAAACGATCTGCAAAATTAGAACAATTAAAAAAATTTGAACAAGAAAACCTAAATAGCTATAAAGTTAAAGAGGGTGATAAAAATTCATATCAAATTCCTATTGAAAAATCTAAGGAAATCCTCTTGAATGAAAAGAAATAGAATTTTTTCTCTAATTATTTTCCTCGTATCTAGTTTTGCTTTCCCACAAACTTTAAAAACTGATTTTCCAGCAGAGCAACAAATTGATGTAATAGAAAATTTAGGAGGGTTTATCCCTCTTGATACAGAATTTTATAATGAAAGTGGAAATTTGGTAAAATTATCATCTTTTTTTGAAAGTGATATACCTACCGTATTGACTTTGAATTATTTTGAATGCCCAATGCTATGTACTTTGGTGCTAAATGGACTTGCAGAGTCTCTGAAAAATTTAACTTTAAATCCTGGTGAAGATTTTCAGGTCATAACTATTGATATTAATCCAAATGAGAAGACTCTATTTGCTAATCAAAAAAAGAAAAATTATATCAATGGATTTGGACTAGAAAACATTAAAAATGATTGGCATTTTTTAACTGGAGATCAGAATAATATAAAAAAAGTTGCAGATAGTATCGGGTATATTTATTATTATGATGCTCAGCGAGATGAATATATGCATCCTGCTGCAATAACTTTGCTTGGTTCTGAGGGGAAAATTTCTAGATATTTATATGGAATAGAATATCCCACAAAAGATTTAAAGTTAGGATTATTAGAAGCCTCAGAAGGTAAAATTGGTACTACTTTAGATAAAATTATTTTGTATTGTTATCACTATGATCCCTACAAAAATACTTATACAATTTTTGCTACCAATATTATGCGATTAGGAGGTATATTTACTATCATTTTCCTAGGCATTATGTTAGTAGGTTATTGGAAAAAAGATAAAAACTTATTTGATAAGGACAGCTTGAATGCTAGATAGATTGACAGAGTATTTCTTTCCTAAGCAAGTATCCACATTTGCTGGCGATATTGACAACCTATTTTTTTTCATATTTTATTCATCAGTAGCCTTATTTTTTATTGTTGTTTTTGGGATGATTTATCTAGCTTTAAAATATCGTCACAAAAAAGGCGAAGAATTAGAATTAACAAGTAGTAAAGATCATAGTAATTTGCTCGAATCTTTATTTTTTATTATTCCCTTAATTTTAGTATCTATAACCTTTGTTTGGGGAATTAGATCATATCTAAAAATGGTTATTGTTCCAGATAATGCAATTGAAATTAAGGTAACCGGCCAGAGCTGGTTTTGGACTTTTGATTATCCTGATGGTGGTACGACTCTAAATGAGCTTGTTGTTCCATCTAATCAGCCTATAAAATTAGTTCTATCTTCTAAAGATGTTCTCCACAGTTTTTTTATTCCTGTTATGAGAAGTAAAATGGATGCTTTGCCTAATAGGTATAATGTTATGTGGTTTGACGCTACTCAAGAAGGTGTATATGATATTTTTTGTACAGAATATTGTGGAACTGGACATTCTCAAATGGGAGCAAAAGTAATAGTTATGAAGCCTGCACAATATGAAGAATGGGCTAATGAGCTTGGTTCAGATGATGACAGTGTTCCATTAGATGAGCTAGGAGCAAAGCTGTATACTAAAAAAGCTTGTAATACTTGCCATACTTTAGATGGATCTGCATTAGTAGGACCTTCATATTTACAAACTAGTCAGATGTGGGGACAAGAGAGAGTATTCGATGATGGAACTTCTACAGTTATTGACGAAAATTACATTAGAAGTTCTATTCTTGAGCCGCAAACTCAAATTGTTGCTGGATATCAAGGAGTAATGCCAACGTACCAGGGTTTATTAAACGATAGAGAGCTTGATGCATTGATAGCTTTCTTAAAATCATTAAACGAAGATTCTCAAATTTAATGGTAAATTAAGAGGAATTTATGAGTGAAAATATAAAGCAAAATTACTTGAATCATCCTAAAGGTTTAATGTCTTGGTTGTTGACTTTAGATCATAAGAGAATTGGTTTGATGTATCTAGTTAGTGGAATTCTATTTTTCTTTCTAGGTGGATTACTTGCTCTAGTTATGAGAATGGAGCTTGCAGCTCCTGGAAATGATTTTATCTCTAACGAAACATACAATAATGTATATACATTGCATGGAGCAATTATGATATTTCTTTTCATCATTCCGGCAATTCCTGGAGCTTTGGGAAATATACTTCTTCCATTAATGGTTGGAGCAAAAGACGTTGCTTTTCCTCGACTTAATCTTGCAAGTTTTTATATATATTCATTTGGTGCTCTTTTTGCTATGTATACGATAATAAATGGAGGGGTTGATACAGGTTGGACATTCTATACACCATATTCAACTCAAAGCACCTCCAATGTTGTACCAATGACTCTGGGTATTTTTATTATTGGTTTTTCATCCATTTTAACAGGATTAAACTTTATTGCTACAGTTCACAAGATGAGAATTCCTGGACTTACATGGTATAAATTACCTTTATTTGTTTGGGCTTTATATGGTACTTCCTTAGTTCAAATTACAGCTACGCCTGTTTTAGCTATTACTATGGTACTATTAATACTAGAAAGATTTCTTGGTATTGGAATTTTTGATCCTGCTTTAGGAGGAGATCCTGTTCTTTATCAACACTTCTTTTGGTTTTATTCTCATCCTGCAGTATATATTATGATTTTACCTGCATTTGGAATTATAAGTGAAATTATTCCAGTTCACTCTAGAAAGAAAATCTGGGGATATAAATTTATTGCTTACTCTACATTATCAATTGCATTTATTGGATTTTTAGTATGGGGTCATCATATGTTTACTTCTGGACAATCGGTATTTTCTCAAATAGTCTTTTCTTTTATAACATATTTTGTTGGTATACCAACGGGGGTGAAAATATTTAGTTGGATTTTGACAATGTATAAGGGACAGGTATCATTTACACCACCTATGCTTTATGCTTTATCTTTTTTATTTCTTTTTACTATTGGCGGATTAACTGGAATATTTCTAGGTGCTGTCGCGTTAGATATTCATTTGCATGATACATATTTTGTTGTAGCACACTTTCATTATGTTATGCAAGGAGGAACTATTGTTGCATTTCTTGGAGGGCTTCATCATTGGTGGCCAAAAACTTTTGGTGTAATGTATAATCAAACAATAGCAAAGATATGTGCTGTTGGTGTTTTTTTAGGTTTCAATGGAACATTTTTCCCTCAATTCTTATTAGGGCTTAGAGGTATGCCTAGAAGGTATGCCACTTATTCAGAAGAATTTGTTGAGCTTCATAGTTATTCAACATTTTGGTCTGGTATATTAGGTATTTCAATATTTATAGCCGTAATGAATTTGTTTTGGTCATTTATTAAGAAAAATAAGGTTGATCCAGGATCTAATCCATGGGGAGCGATGACTTTAGAATGGACACATACCTCATCTCCGCCGCACCCTCATAACTTTGAAGAGGAACCTGTGCTGGAGCATGGTCCATATGATTATGATAAAGTAATTGTTGAGAAAACATACAAATAATGAGCAATCATAATTCAGACTCACCAAAGCATTTAAAGCATTATTTTGCTAATGTAGATCAACAATATGAAACCTCAAAGTTTGCTATGTGGGCATTTATTTTGACGGAAGTTCTTACCTTTGCAGGTTTGTTTGTTGCATATATAGTATTTAGATCATGGTATCCAGATATGTTTGTAGATGCCCATAAGTTGCTAGATGTTAATAAAGGACTAATGAATACAATTGTTCTTATCACAAGCTCACTTACAATGGCATTAGCAATATGGGCTATTCAAAAAAATAATAGAAAATTATCTCTTCTAATGTTAATTGCAACATTTGTTTTTGCATTCTGTTTTCTTGGAATAAAGTTTTTAGAATATTCACATAAATTTGAAGTTGGTCAACTGCCAGGAGAATATTATTCCTACATGGGTCCAGAAGTAGTTCATCTTAATAACCCACATATATTTTTTAGTATATATTTTATAATGACAGGTTTACACGGATTGCATGTCGCTATAGGAATGGGGCTTATAGCTTGGTTAATCTATGCTACTTATAAAGGAAATTTATCATCTGAATATTACACCCCAATGGAAATGATAGGTATATTTTGGCATTTAGTTGATTTAATTTGGATTTATTTATTCCCACTATTTTACTTAATAGGATAAACAATATGTCAGAACATCATATAACTCCACTTAGAACATACTTAATAATTGCAGCTTCATTGCTTTTCTTATCAGGAGTAACAGTTTGGGTTTCTTATGTTGATTTGGGACCGTTGAATATAGTTGTAGCTATGCTTGTTGCAACAGTTAAAGCAAGTTTAGTAGCCTTCTTTTTTATGCATTTATTATGGGACGATAAAAAGAATCTAACAATGTTTTTAATGTCACTAATGTTCTTTGGAATTTTTGTTACTATTACTTTGCTTGATACCGAATTTAGGGGAGATCTAGACTTAAATCCTGAAGTAAAAGACCCTATCAATAAAAGAGCAGCATTTTATGACACCTTACCTCTGACAGATTCTCACGGCCATCCGGTTGATGAACATTCTGACGATCATCATGAGGATAAGGATCATCATTAAATGACAAATAAGTTTTTTTTCAGATCAGCTCTTATATCAACTATTTTATCATATCTTTTAATTTTTGTAGGCGGACTAGTTAGGGTATCTGGGTCTGGTTTAGGATGTCCTGATTGGCCAAAGTGTTTTGGAAGGTGGATTCCCCCAACTAGTATAGAACAAATTCCAGCACATATTGATCCAGCAATATTTAATATTGTACTTGCTTGGATAGAATACGGAAACAGAATGTTGGGAGTAATTGTTGGTATTTCAATTGTAGTTATGACAATAATTGCTATTATTTACTTTAGAAAAAATAGTAAAATTCTCTACTCATCAATATTATCCTTATTTCTTGTTGGTGCTAACGGAGGATTGGGAGCGATTGTTGTTTCTTCTTTGCTTAATCCATTTGTTGTAAGTCTACATATGATTTTAGCACTGTTTTTGGTTTCTGTATTGAGCTATACAACTATAGAATCTTATAAGCTTACAAATAGTAATCAATTCACTGGTATTCATTTATCAAGCAGTGTATCAATATCTTTAATTGCTCTTTGGATTTTGATTATTGTTGAAATTTTACTTGGAACTGGAATAAGGACTAATATTGAATTAATTGCTATTGATAATCCTTTATTATCAAAAGGAGAACTTTTGAATGCATTAGAATCCTATAAGTATTTGCACTCCGTTTTAGGTTTTTCACTTTTATTTTTAAGTGCTTATCTTAGCTATTTATTTAAAGATGATTTTTTTGGTCTTTCTAAGCAGTTGGTGTATTTTATTTTTGGTATGATATTATTCCAAATATTTTTGGGAGAATTAATGATTTTCTTTGAGTTGCCTCAACTTACTAGGCTTTTTCATACATGGGGCTCATCTTGGCTTGTAGGAATTATAATTATATTGTATAATACTTTGCATTATGAGCAGCCTAAATAAAAAACTTGTTTTAGCATTCTTATTTATTTTTATGTTTGGATCTTTTGGATTCTATGTTATTGATAGAGCAACAAAGTCTAGGATTAACAATATTGGAATCATTGGCCAGGTACCAGCATTTTCTTTAACAAATTTTGACGGATCTATTGTAACTGAAAAACAGTTAAATGATAAAATATCTATCATAAGTTTTATATTTACTCAATGTGATGGAGCCTGTCCTATAATGTCAGATAATATGTCAGTACTTCAAGAAAGATTTTCTTCTTCTAATGATATCCAGTTTTTTTCAATTACAACAGATCCAGAATTTGATACTTTAAGTGTGTTAACTGATTTTTCATCTAAGTATAGTAAGAAAAATAATTGGTTTTTTCTTAGAGGAAATATTGCAGATGTAGTAAGTTTATCTGAGCAAGGATTTTTCCTATCGGCTGCATTACTACCTGTAGGACATTCAACACGTTTTGTGTTAGTAGATAAAGATTCAAATATTCGCAAATATTATGAAGGAACAGTAGAGTCAAATATCTATGAACTTCAAAGCGATATAGTCACTTTGTTAAACCAAGAATAATATGCTTAAAAATCTTATTGAATTAACAAAAGTAAGAATTGGTTTTTTAGTTCTAGTTACAACAGTAATAGGTTTTTATTTAGGAGCCCAAGGTGAAATTAATTTATCCCTTTTATTTTTTACTATCATAGGAACATTATTGTCTTCAACAGGATCATCAGTGATGAATAATGTTATTGAGTCTGAAACTGATAAACTGATGGTTAGGACAAAGAATAGAGTTTTGCCAACAAAGAAAGTTTCTCTATTATCAGCCAAAATAATTGGAATAACATTTATTCTTCTTGGTTTATCAATCTTAAATTTTAAGGTAAATTCTCTTACTTGCATTTTGTCATTGATTACAATTTTTTCATATTTATTCTTATATACTCCTTTAAAAAGAAAGTCTTGGTTGAATACATCTATTGGAGCTATACCTGGAGCATTGCCTCCGCTCGGTGGGTGGACAGCAGCTACAGGTTCATTGGAGTGGGGTGGAATAGCAGTTTTTTTAATTTTATTTTTCTGGCAACATCCACATTTTTATTCAATTGCTTATTTATATAAAGAGGATTATAAAAATGCAGGATTGCAAATGCTTCCAGTTATTGATGGAGGTGTAAAAAGAACAGTATTACATATATTTTTACATGCATTGATATTGATTCCGATTTCAACTCTTCCATTCTTTTTTGGCGTTTCAGGTAGAATATATTTTGTAGGAGCATATATTCTTAGCAATATTTATATGCTACTTTGCTTGCCATTTATTCTTGAGCAAAATAAAGAGAATGCTAGATTGATTTTTAAGACTTCAATTTACTATTTCCCCTTACTTTTAAGTCTAATTGTGGCGGATTTAAGAGTCTAGTTTTTCAATTCTTCTTTGATGTCTTCCTTCTTCAAAGGAAGTAGAAAGCCAAAGGTCAATTATTTCTTCAGCTCTAGATTGATTAACAAATCTAGCACCAATTGATAGTACATTTGCATTATTATGTAACTTTGATAGTTGAACAATCTCATCTGGGCCGTTATAGAAAACAGCGGCTCTGATTCCTTTAATTCTATTAGCTGCAATAGCTTCTCCTTGACCTGACCCTCCAAAAATTATACCTACGAAATTATTATCTGCTATATATTGAGCTGCTGGTAAAATAAAGTCAGGATAATCATCTTGAGAATCGTATGAATAGGCTCCAAAATCTTTTATTTCTATACCTTTATTTAATAACATGTTCTTAACATGTTCTTTTAATTCAAAGCCTGCGTGGTCAGTAGCTAGAACTATTTTTTTACTCATTCAAATAATCTTCAATTTTTGATTTAATCTTATCTTTTACGAATCCAAAATGATTAGCGACGTCTATGCCTGGCGCAGATGCTCCAAAATTATCTATTCCTATATTTAAACCATTTAAACTGGTAAATTTTTCCCATCCAGATGTAATTCCAGCTTCTAAAGAAATTCTTTTATTACATTCTTTCATCATAATTGTATCAATATATGATTTATCTTGTCTATAAAGAAGCTCCCAGCACGGAACATTTATTATTTGAATTTTATGACTAAGTTCCTTGCACACTTCAATTGCTAAATGAACTTCAGAGCCTGAAGAAAAAAGAACTGCTTCTGGATTATCTTCTTTATGAACAACATAAGCACCATACCTAACTCCTTGTTCAATATATTTTTGTTCAAGATTTAGTTTAGGTAATTTTTGTCTTGTCAAAAGAAGCGCACTTGGATTATTAGTATTTTCCATAATAGTTTTAAAACAATAATAGGTTTCAAATGAGTCAGCTGGTCTAAAAACTAGAAGATTTGGAATATTTCTCAATGACATTGTATGTTCTACAGGTTGATGAGTAGGTCCATCTTCACCTACAAAAATTGAATCATGTGTAAACTCATATAATACATGAAGGTTTTGAATAGCTGACAATCTTATCGCAGATCTAACATAGTCACTGAAAACTAGAAAAGTTCCACCAAATGGAAAATGATTTCCATAAAGAGCTATACCATTCATTATTGCTCCCATTGGAAATTCTCTTACTCCAAATGCTATATTTCTTCCTTTTGGATTTTCTGCTGAGAAGTCTCCATAATTTTTAACAAAATTTGTTGTACAATTAGAGCCATCTAGATCAGCTGATCCTCCGATTAGGTTTGGAAATTTTTTGGCAAATTCATCAAGAGAAATTCCAAATGCCTGCCTAGTTGCCATTGCTTGACTACCAAATTCAGGAGTTGAAAGCGATTTTATCATTTGTTTAGAATCATATGATTTATTTTCAAAAGATTGGTCCAAAACTTTAACCTTATCTTTTAAAGTATTAAAGTTTCTTTGAAAGTGATTTATGATATCTTCATTACAAAAAAATGAATTTTGGGGCAGACCTAATTTATTTTTTGTTAACATAATTTCTTCTTCTGAAAATGGAGCTCCATGAGATTTAGGATTATTTTCTAAGCTAAAGCTTCCTTTAGCAATTGTGGTAGTACCGATTATAATGCTTGGAAGTTTGCTTGATTGAGCATTTTTAATTGCTTTTCTTATTTCATTATGATTATGACCATCTATTTCTTGCACATGCCAACCCATTGATTCATAAAGTTTAGCATAGTCTGTAGAATCTACTCTTGAAGTTTTTCCTGCAATTTGAATATCATTTTTATCATAAAACATTATAAGATTTGATAGCTTCCAATGTCCAGCTAAAGTACTTGAGCCCAAAGCAATTGGTTCTTGAAGATCTCCATCTCCAGCTAGCACATAGGTAAATCTATTTGATTTATTTTTACCAGCAGAAGCTTTTTCAGCCATAGCCATTCCTATACCCATTCCAACACCTTGACCAAGCGGTCCAGTATTAGCATCTATTCCAGGAGTTTCAATTTCTGGATGCCCAGGTGTTAAGCTACCTAATTGTCTAAACTCTTTTAAATCACTCATCGATATATAATTACACATATAAAGTATTGAATAAATTAACATACATGTATGACCGACAGACAGTACAACCCTATCTCTGTTTTGCCAATCTGGATTATCTGGATCTATTGTCAAAAATTCAGAGTATAAAATATATGTAAAATCAGCCAACGACATTGGACCTCCAGGATGACCTGAATTAGCTTTGCTAACTCCATCAATAACCAGCCCTTTTATTACATTTACAGTAAATAAATCTTTATCTTCTTTTGTCCAATTATTGAACTCTGATAATTTTTCAAAGCTCATTTATTGTACATATGGTTGATAGTTTCAATGGGATTGTCTGACTGAAATACTTGCGATCCTGCTACTAGTATATCTGCGCCAGCTTGGATAACACTTTTATAATTTTCTAACTTAATCCCACCATCCACTTGAATTAAAATATCTTCTCTCAAATTATATTCATTTAGGTAGCTATCAATTTCAGAAATTTTATCTAAAGTTGACGTAGATAAAGCTTTGTCCGCCAAAGCCAGGCTCCACAGACATTACTACAATGTAATCTATATGCTCTAAATATTTTTTAATTATAGAAAATGGTGTTTTTGGTTTTAGAGCCAAACCACATTTCAAATTATTTTTTTTAATCATATTGATTAAAATTTTTGGAGGAAATGTAAACCTTGATTCAGTTGCTTCAATATGGAAAGATATGCCATTTGCTCCAGCATTGATAAATGGTATAAGCATATCAAATGGATTGCTGACCATTAAGTGTACATCAAAAAATAAATTTGAGTGATTTCTTAAATCTTTAACAACAGAAGGGCCAAATGATAAATTAGGTACAAATTGTTGATCCATTATATCTAAATGAAGCCATTTAGCGTTTGAATTATTACAAAAATTGATTTCTTTTTGAAGATTTGAAAAATCTGCTCCTAAAATAGATGGGGCAATTATAGGATTTTTTTGTCTAGACATGATTAAGAAGCTACATAGAATTTTTTTTTAATAGCAAAGGAATTGTTGATAAATAGAGATGTTTTTTTTACTTTTAGACCGACTAGTCGGTTTATGAATAAAGATATTCAACAAAGCAAAAAAAATGCAATTCTTAATGCAGCTATTAAGGTTTTAACTAACAAAGGATACTACAGTAGTACTATAGATGATATTGTCAAGGAATCTAAAATGAGTAAAGGAGCAATCTATCATTACTACTCTAGTAAAAAAGATGTTTACCTAGCCGTTATTGAAATGTGGGAAGAGCATACTCAGGCATTGCTTGCACCTGCTGCAAAAGAGGAATCGAGCGCTGATGGAATTAGAACGTTGTTTAACTTATTTAAAAAACAATTAAAAATAGATGGAAGCTTTTTTAATTGTTTACCAACTTTATGGGCTATCGCTAGACATGACAAAGATTTTAAAGAAGCGATGCAGAAAGTTTATAATCGTTTTCAAAAATTTATTGAATTAATAATTTTAAAAGGTATTGAAAGTAAAGAGTTTGTTAATCTTAGAGCTGAAAATTCCAAAACATCAGCATTATCATTAATTTTGAATTTTGAAGGAATTTTTTGGTTTAATATTTTTCATTCAAAATATGTTGATGCTGAAAAGTATATAGATGAAATATCAAACTATATTTTATATGCCTATACACAAGAAGGGAACAAGTAATGTCAAAAGAACAAGTAGTAGATTTAAGTAAAATAAAAACTGGTGGTACATTTCTAACTAATGTAGTGGGGTCTGAAAAAGTTTTTTGTAAAGAATTGTTTTCAGAAGAAGAAAAAATGATTTACGAAGCAATGCATGATTTTGCAATAAATGAATTATTGCCATTATCCCAAAATGAGCTAAATAAAAAAGATGAAAAATTAATTAGAAAGCTTGTTGAGCAGATGGGTGATTTAGGTTTTTTAGGAATCGATGTACCTGAAAAATACGGTGGATCTGAAATGACTAAAACTGGAATGTGTATTTTAGCTGAAGGTATCTCATTTTGTGGAAGCGCCTCTTTCTGCACGGTTTGGAATGTTCAGACTTCTATAGGTTCTTTAGGTATTATTTGGTACGGAAATGATGAACAAAAGCAAAAATGGCTACCTGGAATTTGTTCAGGAGAAAAAATTGCAGCCTTTGGCCTTACTGAGCCAGAAGCTGGCTCCGATGCTACTAATTCAAAGACTACTGGCGTACTTTCAGATGATGGAAAACATTACATTTTGAATGGACAAAAAATATTTATTTCAAATGGTGCGTGGGCAGATACTTTCATCGTTGCATTGAAAATAGATGGAAAATTTTCCTCTATTGTAGTGGAGAAAGGAACTCCAGGTTTTGATATCGGTAAAGAGGAAAAAAAGATGGGAATGGAAGGTTCATCAACTGTCCCTTTATATTTTACAGACTGTAAAGTTCCAGTTGAAAATTTGCTCGGTAAAGTTGGAGAAGGTGCTGGACCAGCCTTTTGCGGTTTAAATATCGGTCGTTTTAAATTAGGTGCATCTTCTATAGGAGGAATGATTTTGGGTATGCAAAATGCTGTTGAATATGCAAAAAGTAGAAAAGCTTTTGGTCAATCCATTTCTGACTTTGGATCAATCAAAGAGAAGTTAGCTTCTTCTGCAATATTAACATATACTCTTGATAGTACATGTTATTCTGTGATTGGAAAACAAACTGAAGCAATAAATGAGTTGGATAAAAATGATCCTCAATATTATGTTAAACAAGGAAACACGACCGAACAATATATCGCAGAAAATTCAATTGTGAAAGTATATGGAAGTGAATCAGCCGAACAATTAATTGATCATTGCTTCCAAATTTTTGGAGGTTACGGTTTTATTGAAGAATATCCTATGGCGCAAGCTTATAGAGATAATAGAATCAACAAAATTTGGGAAGGAACAAATGAAATTAATAGAATGCTTTGCGGAAGAGCTATGATTACCAAAGCATTAAGTGGAGAAATTGGATTTAGAGAATATTTAGAAAAAGTTGATAGTTATTGCAATGATGGCCTTGATAGTGGTTATGAAGGAGATTACAAAGATGAAGTTGAATGTATTGAAGCTTCAAAAGCAGTATACGCTATATGTTTAAATGAATCTTTAAGCAAGCATGGTCAAGATATAGGAACAGAGCAGGTTATAATTGAAAATCTAGCAAATATCCTTATTTATTCATACGTAGCTGATTCAACTTTAAGTAGAGTTATTCAAAATAAAGATTTTTATATGAAAAAAAATCAAATTGTTCCTGAGCTTTGTGCTAAAGTTTATACAGCAGAGCAAGGAATCAGAGTTATGGAATATGCCAATAAAATTTTAAATAATATTTATGATGGTAGCGTTCCTGAGCAATTAAATAATAAGCTAGAAGTGCTGAAGAAGAGGTTAACTTTATCGACAGATACTATTGGTTTAAAGAAAATAATAGGTGAAAAAGTTATAGAAGCTGGCGGTTATCCAGTAAAAAGCTTTTAGGAGGAAAAAATGAGTAATAAAGCAGTTATAATAGATGGAGTAAGATCTCCAATTGGAACCAAAGGAAGCCCATTGATTGGCATGAGACCTGATGAAATTGCAGGGCAAGTAATTAAAGGTTTGCTTGATAGAAATAAAGCGTTGAATATTAATGATATAGAAGATGTTTCTTTAGGGTGCGCTTTTCCAGAAGGGCCAACAGGCATGTTGGTTGCTAGAGGAGCCTCTATTCTTGCTGGTATTCCTGAGACCGCTGCAGCGAATGTAATTAACAGATATTGTGGCTCTGCGATGACATCTCTCCATATGATCAGTTCTGCAATTGAAGCAGGAGATATTGAAGTTGGAGTTGCTGGAGGGGTCGAAGACATGTTTACAATTCCTCAAGGAGGATTTGCTCCTGATTTTAATGTCAAATTGGCAGAAGAAGACTATTATATATCAATGGGAGAAGGAGCAGAACTTTTAGCTGATGAGCTTAGTATTTCAAGAGAAGATCAAGAGGAATTTTCTTTCAGATCGCACGAAAGAGCTGTTGAAGCAAGAGATTCTGGAAAGTTTGATAATGAAATTGTTCCTATAATTCTTGAAGATGGATCTATTCTTGATAAAGACAGTGGACCAAGAAATCCAGACAAAGAAAAAATTAAATCTTTAAAACCTGCTTTCAAAGATGATGGAACTGTAACAGCTGCAACAAGTAGTCCATTTTCAATTGGAGCTTCAGCGATGCTAATTACTAGCGAAAAGTATGCCAAAGAGAACGGACTTAAAATCAGAGCATATATTGAAGGGAGAGCTGTTGCTGGGGTTAATTGGACAATGTTCGGATCAGGCCCAATTCCTGCTACTGCTAAAGCTTTAAAAAATACTGGATTGAGCATGGATGATATTGATGTAGTTGAAATAAATGAAGCTTTCGCAGCTCAGGCATTATATTGTATCCGAAAAGCTGATTGGGATGAAAGTAAAGTTAATTTAAATGGTGGCGCTATTGCATTAGGTCATCCATTAGGCATATCAGGAACTAGAATTATAACAACTTTATTGAATATTCTAGAGCAGCAAGATAAATCTACTGGACTAGCTACAATGTGTGTTGGTACTGGGCAAGGAATAACAACAATTATTAAAAGGGGATAAAATGAGTATTGAGATAAAAAAATGTGCCGTTCTTGGTGCTGGAGTTATGGGAGCTCAAATTGCTGGCCATATAGCAAACGCAGGTATTCCATCGTTGTTGTTTGATATTAATGAAGAGCTTGCTAAAAAGGGTGTTGAAGGCCTTTCTAAATTAAAACCTGCTCCATTATTTTCAAGTAAAAATAGTTCACTTGTCACTCCTTGTACATATGATAATGACTTAGATAAATTAGGTGATTGCGATTTGATAATCGAAGCAGTTGCAGAAAAAATTGAAATTAAACATACTGTTTATAAAAAACTTCTTCCTCATTTAAAAGAAGATACTATCTTGGCTTCAAATACATCAGGAATACCGCTTGCTAATCTTGTTGAAGTTTTACCAGAGGAAGTTCAAAGCAGATTTTTAATTGCTCACTTTTTCAATCCACCAAGATATTTAAAATTATTAGAATTAGTCAAGGGCCCAAAAACCTCAGATGATGTATATAATACTGTTACAGATTTTGGTGAAACAACTTTAGGAAAAGGAATTGTTCATGCCAAAGATACTCCAGGATTTATCGGAAATAGGCTAATAAACGCGAGTGGAACATTAACTTTTAATAAGGCAGTAGAGTATGGTTTGACAGTAGAGGATGTTGATGCACTATATGGTACTTTAGTTGGTAATGCAAAAAGCGCATATTTCCGAACACAGGATGTTGTTGGGTTAGATACGGCACTTAATGTTCAAAATAATATGTATGAGCGCGTTACAACAGAAAGCGAAGAAGAAAGACAAAAATTTAAAGCTCCAGAACTGCTAGTAAAACTCGTTGAAGATGGAAGATTGGGTCAAAAATCTGGTGAAGGATGGTATAAAAAAGAAGGTAAGGAAATTTTATCACTTGATTTTGATACTATGAAATATACTCCAACAAAGAAGAGAATGTTTGATACAATTAGAGTAGGTAAACCGATTAAAGATCTTAAAAAACGATTAGCTGCTATTACATATCTTGATGATGTCGGAGCTAAGTTTTTATGGGAGATTAATGCGCCTATGTTTACTTATACAGCTGAGTTAATTCCTGAAATAGCAGATAGTATTATTGAAATAGATAATGCTATGAGATGGGGCTTTGCAAGAGATATAGGAATATTTGATGCATGGGATGCTATTGGTGTTGAAAAATCAGTTAATAAGATGAAAGAAGAAAATAGAAAAGTTCCTTCCTGGGTAGATGAAATGCTTAAATCGGGTAGAAAATCATTCTATGAAATCATTGATGGAGAATTAACATATTTTTGCCCTGTAAATAAGAAAGTTTTAGTTCATAATTCAAGCGATAAAACTTTAAATCTTAATTTGTACAAGGACTCGAAAACTTTGCTTAAAAGGGATTGGAGTGCTAGCATTCATGATATTGGTGACGGTGTTTTAAATGTTGAATTTCATTCAATATTCGTTCCTGCTTTTAACCCGATTGATAGATCCATGGTGAGTATTGTAAAAGATGCTTTAGATCTTTTAGAAACAGGAAAATATAAAGGTCTTGTTTTAGGACATCAGGGTAAAAATTGGTGCGCTGGTGCAAATGTGAATGATTTTAAGATTGCAATAGATTCTGGAAATCTACAATTAATGGATGCTGGGGTTGAGGAAATGCAAGCAGTAACACAAAGAATAAGACATTCTAAATATCCGGTAGTTTCATGTCCATTTAACTTAGCTTTAGGTGGAGGATTTGAATTTTATGCTTGTTCTGCACATACGATTGCTGCAGGTGAGTTGTATGCAGGACTTGTTGAGGCTATTCAAGGACTTATTCCAGGTGCAGGAGGACATTTAAGAGTTATTCTAAATCTTATTGAAAATAATAATGCAAAAAATTTCAATATAAAATTAGGAACCGATGCACTAAAGTTAATTAATCCACTCACCGTTTCAAAAAGTGCAACTGATGCTTTAAATAAAGGCTGGTTAAGGAATTCTGATTCTATAAGCATGAATTCCGAACATTTACTGGCATTAGGTAAAAAGAAAGTATTAGAGCTTTCTGATAATGGTTACAAACCTCCAAAATATAGAGATGATTTAACTTTACCAGGACAAACTTTGAGAACAACATTTGATGTGCAGGCAAAATTTATGAAAGATGTTTCAGATCATGATAAACATGTTATATCAAAAACTGCCTATGTTATAAGTGGTGGTAAAAAAGGTGGAATAATGTCTAAAGTTGATGAACAATATGTCTTAGATATTGAAAGAGAAGCTTTTATGTCACTTGCTGGCGAGAAAAAGACGCAAGATAGGATAGCACATTTCTTGAAAACTGGTAAGCCTTTAAGGAATTAATTCGTAAAAAGTAAAATATAGTTTTTAAATCCTTAACAAGAATCGTAAATTCTTGGTCAAAATCATACTACATTTATTTGTTTGGAGGTATAAAGTATGTCTAAATGGTCAAAAAAAACGTTTATTGAGCACTTGAATCAATCTTGCGAGAACGATGTCGCAATGAATTGTATAGAATTAGTAAATTTTTCTGAAAAAACATCTGATGAAGTTAGTTGGGGAAATGGAGAAGATTTTGGAACCATGACTTTTCGTTGTGATTCAGATTACGGTCTCTTACCACTTTTTCGGTTATCTTCAAACGGGAAAATCAATCTTCAGCTAAATTTTCTAAGAGGAAAAAATCTTCATAAACAAGTTCTTGATGACATGATTATCAAATTTGAATCAAATTTTTTAAGGGAATATGATCCTGATTCATATCCGTCCGATTCATATGAGCCCGTTGAAGATTTAATATGTACACATAACCAATTAGAGACATTTATGAAAACTATTGAAGGCTGTACATATAGGTTGAAGCAATGAATCTTAAAGTCAAATCCAAAAAAATAAATGATTTTACTTATGAATTAGCCATAAGTGCTAAGTGGAGTGAAATTAAAGAAGATTTTAATGCTGCAAAAAAGAAAGTTGCCAAAGAGATTAAGTTGCCAGGATTTAGAAAAGGTAAGGTCCCAGAAAGTATTTTAATGTCACAATATATCCATTCTGTTGAAATGGGTTTTGTACAAGATTTTTGCGAAAAATATTACTTAATGGCTCTCCAGGAAGAAAAGTTGACTCCGATCAATCAAGCCCAATTAAAAGATATTGATTTTTCTTATGAAAAAGATCTGTCTTTCAAGTCTGAATTTGAAATAGAGCCTTCATTAAGCTTACCAAAGTTCAAAAAAAATATGGTTACTGTAGAGAGAATTAAATTTATTTCAAACGATGAAGAAGTGAATAAAACAATTGAAAATATTATGAATTCTCAAGCTAAAGCTGAACAAATTGAAAATGATTCAAAAGATGGAGATTTTTTAATTGTTGATATGCAAGAATTGGATGACTCTGGATTGCCAATTATTGGTAAAAAAGAAAAAAAATATATTGCTATAGGACAAGACCCCTTTATTGAAGAAAAAGCTGAATCCTTCAAATCAAAAAATGTTGGCGACTCTGTAAAAATTACAATTGATATGGGCGATGGAAATAAAAACTATCAATTTACCATTGATACAATTCAAAGAAGAGTTCCTCCAACTTTAGATGATGATTTTGTAAAACAGATGGATCCGAATTGCAAAAGTGTTTCAGAATGGAAGCAAAATGTGCAAAAAAGTATTGATAATGAATACCAAAGAAAATCTGATGAAATGTTTAATTCTTCTTTAATTGATGAATTTGTGAAGCTTGTTAATCCTGTATTGCCTTTGTCTATGTTAAATAATTATCTAAATAATATTGTTAATGAAGTTAAGCAAAATCAAAATTCTCCAGAAATGGATGACAATAAGATTAAAGAGCAATATCAAATATTTGCTGAAAATAATTTAAAATGGTTCCTGCTAAGAAAAGCCATTATTTCAGATCAAGATCTATCCGTTTCATCGGATGAGGTAAATAATTTTATTAAAGATGCTCTAAATAATAACGAAACACAGAAAGATGAAATTGAAAGATTTTATAAAAAAGAGTCTAACAAGAATAAGTTAGCAGACGACTTACTGGATCAAAAAATTATAGAAATGTTGAAAGATCACTCTAAAATTAAAGAAAAAAATCAAAAAACATCTGAACTAGAAGGTGCTTCTAATAAATAAGAACTATGGGTAGTCTACTAGGTGTTTTTGGTTTATTTACTTTATTAGCAATTGCATACTTTTTATCTGAGAATAAAAATGCAATAAATTATAAGACTGTAGTATATGGTTTAATTTTTCAACTTGGTTTTGCATTATTTATTTTAAAAACTCCTTTTGGTGCACCTATTTTTTCTTTCTTAGATACATCAATAAATATATTAATAAGTTTCTCTTCATCGGGATCAGATTTTTTGTTTAAATCTTATATTGACGGAGTTGGATTTCATCCTGGTTTAATCAACTTTGCTTTCTCAACACTTCCAACAATTATATTTTTTTCAAGCCTTGTAGCTGTGCTATACCATTTTGGAATTTTACAAACCGTTATAAGATTTATTGCTAAAAAAATGCAACAAACCTTAGGAACAAGCGGATCAGAAACATTAAGTGTCGCAGGAAATATTTTTCTTGGCCAAACTGAATCACCATTAATGGTTAGACCTTTCGTTAGCAAGATGACAAATTCAGAATTAATGGCAGTTATGACTGGTGGTTTTGCTACAGTTTCAGGAGGAGTCTTAGCAATATATGTTTCATGGTTGACTGATATTCCTGGTATAGCTGGGCACTTATTAGCAGCATCTGTAATGTCAGCTCCTGCTGCGTTAGTGGTTGCAAAAATAATTTATCCTGAAACTCAAGAGTCAAAAACAATGGGTGACCTCAATATCAATATTGAACAAACTAATATTAATGCTATGGAAGCTTTAAGCAATGGTGCGACAGATGGATTGAAGTTAGCTGCGAATATTGCTGCAATGCTAATTGCGTTTATTTCCTTTGTAGCCATGGTCAATTATTTTTTATCATTTGCTGGCACATCTATGGAAGAAATTTTTGGGATAATTTTTCGTCCTTTAGCTTGGACTATGGGAGTTCCATGGAATGAAGCACAACTTGTTGGAATGCTGATGGGAAAGAAAATTGTTTTAACGGAGTTGGTAGCGTATGGAGATTTACAAGTTCTAATTCGAGAAGGAGCAATATCTCAAAGAAGTGCTATCATTTCTACTTATGCTTTATGCGGTTTCTCCAACTTTGCTTCTATAGGTATTCAATTAGGCGGAATTGGAGCAATGGCACCTGATAGAAAAAAAGACCTTGCAAAGCTGGTAACTAAAGCGATGTTTGGTGGAGCAATTGCATCTTGGTTGACCGCAACGATAGCCGGTATTTTACTCTAAGAAAAATAAAATAATCTTTTTTTATTATTTTAGTTGGTAATTCATATAAAGCGTTATAATTTACCGGGCTTTTGTGTCGAAAAAAACACAAAGAAAGTTATTTGAAAATTTATCTATGTAGAACCTTTGTCTTTTAATCCTGCAGTTAGACAACTTGGTGCTTCGGCACCAAACAAACTTAAAATATACAATTGAGAGTTTGATCCTGGCTCAGGACGAACGCTGGCGGCGTGCTTGATACATGCAAGTCAAGGAGAACATTGTCTTCGGATAATAAGTAAACTGGCGAACGGGTGAGTAACGCGTAAATAACTTGCCTCAGAGATTGGGACAACATTGGGAAACCAGTGCTAATACCAAATAATGCAGCGGGCTCCTTGGAGCATTGTTGTTAAAGTAGGCTTCGGCTTACACTTTGAGATAGGTTTGCGTCCGATTAGTTTGTTGGTGGGGTAACTGCCTACCAAGACTAAGATCGGTAGCTGGTCTGAGAGGATGATCAGCCACACTGGAATTGAGATACGGTCCAGACTCCTACGGGAGGCAGCAGTAAGGAATTTTGCACAATGGGCGAAAGCCTGATGCAGCAACGCCGCGTGAACGATGAAGTTTTTAGGAATGTAAAGTTCTGTCGTATGGGAAGAGATCTTTCGAATGTTAATACCATTCGTTAATGACGGTACCATACAAGAAAGCACCGGCTAACTTCGTGCCAGCAGCCGCGGTAATACGAGGGGTGCTAGCGTTGTCCGGATTTACTGGGCGTAAAGGGTACGTAGGCGTTTTAAAAAGTTGAATGTTAAATATCTTAGCTTAACTAAGAAAGTGCATTCAAAACTGTTAAAATAGAGTTTGAGAGAGGAACGCAGAATTCATGGTGGAGCGGTGACATGCGTAGATATCATGAGGAAAGTCAAATGCGAAGGCAGCCTTCTGGCTCAAAACTGACGCTGAGGTACGAAAGCGTGGGGAGCGAACAGGATTAGATACCCTGGTAGTCCACGCCGTAAACGATGAGTATTTGGTGCTGGGGGATTCGACCCTTTCAGTGCCGTAGCTAACGCGATAAATACTCCGCCTGGGGACTACGATCGCAAGATTGAAACTCAAAGGAATTGACGGGGACCCGCACAAGCGGTGGAACATGTGGTTTAATTCGATGATACGCGAAGAACCTTACCTGGGTTTGACATGTTAGTGAAAGTTTTCTGAAAAGAAATCCCTTTAAAAGCTTGCTTTTAAACACTATCACAGGTGATGCATGGCTGTCGTCAGCTCGTGTCGTGAGATGTTAGGTTAAGTCCTGCAACGAGCGCAACCCCTATATTTAGTTGCCAGCACATAATGGTGGGGACTCTAAATAGACTGCCCGGAATAACCGGGAGGAAGGTGGGGATGATGTCAAGTCAGTATGTCCCTTATACCCAGGGCTACACACGTGTTACAATGGACAGTACAGAAAGTTGCAATTCCGCGAGGAGGAGCCAATCTTTAAAACTGTCCCCAGTTCAGATTGAAGTCTGAAATTCGACTTCATGAAGCAGGAATCGCTAGTAATCGTAGGTCAGCACACTACGGTGAATACGTTCCCGGGTCTTGTACACACCGCCCGTCAAGTCATGGAAGTCTGCAGTACCCGAAGATGGTATCCTAACCGCAAGGAGGGAGCTGTTTAAGGTAAGGCAGGTAACTGGGACTAAGTCGTAACAAGGTAGCCGTACCGGAAGGTGCGGCTGGATCACCTCCTTTCAGGGAGTAATCTGCTTTATAATACTATAAAGTAAGATACGGTCGAACAGGTTTAATTGATAAGGTTCTACATAGCTTTTTAGAGTTTATATATGGGGCTTATAGCTCAGCTGGTTAGAGCGCATCTCTGATAAGGATGAGGTCCGTGGTTCGAGTCCACGTAGGCCCACCATTTAATTTGGGGCTGTAGCTCAGCTGGGAGAGCAATTCCCTTGCACGGAATAGGTCGCAGGTTCGATCCCTGTCAGCTCCACAAGATTTTAAATTTTAGATATTTGACAATTTGGAAATTAACGCGGGTAATAAAGTAATAATTTTATATTACTACTTTATTATTTAGAAAATATCACATCATTATATGTTGTGATATCTTCAATTATATCGTTTAAATAATTTTTATTTAAACGATGTTGAAATCATTAAAACACTCAAGTCATATTGAACTTGTAAAAGCTACTAAGAGCACACGGAGGATGCCTTGGTACATGGAGGCGATGAAGGACGTGGTAAGCTGCGATAAGCTTCGGGGAGGTGCACACAACTGCTAATCCGGAGATTTCCGAATGGGGCAACCCGTTTTGAGTTATATCAAAACACTTTTATCTGAATATATAGGATAAAAAGAGCGAACGAGGTGAACTGATACATCTAAGTAACCTTAGGAATAGAAAACAAAAGTGATTCCCCTAGTAGTGGCGAACGAAAAGGGAAAAGCCCAAACTAATACTGTGTCAAGTCTGCAAATATTGCAGTATTAGGGTTGTGGGGTTATTATTAATCCAATTGCAGTTGGATTGACAAGTCAAAAAATAAAATGTTAACA
>CALSYL010000001.1:0-182500 GCA_943841495.1 uncultured bacterium | reverse complement strand
AATTTGGACATGCTTCAATATCTTTATCAAATAAATCAGTATTATTCGATGGAGTTGATTTAAATGAAGATATGCTTGATGTGTGGATGAGTCATGGAGATAAGGTTACCACTCTTCCCAAAGATTTTGAAATAATTGCTTCATCATCAAATTGTACTATTGCAGGTTTTCAAAATATCAATCAAAATATTTACGGTCTTCAATTTCATCCAGAGGTAACCCATACAAATCAAGGTGAAAAAATACTATCTAATTTTATTTTCAAAATATGTGGTTGTTCAAAAAACTGGTCTACTTCAGATATTGTCGAATCGATGGTTTCAAACGTAAAATCACAGGTTAAAGATGAGAAAGTTTTATTGGGATTATCTGGAGGAGTCGATTCTTCTGTAGTAGCAATGTTGCTGCATAAAGCAATTAATAAAAATTTAATTTGTATTTTTGTTGATCATGGTCTTTTAAGGCTTGGAGAGGTGGAAGAGGTTATGTCTACTTTTGAAGCTTTAAATATAGATATTAGACTTGTAGATGCTTCAGAATTATTTTTATCAAATCTTTTTGGGATAATTGATCCAGAAAAAAAGAGAAAAATAATCGGAAATACTTTTATAGATGTGTTTGAAAGTGAAGCAAAGAAGATTCAAGATATTAAATGGTTAGCTCAAGGAACTATTTATCCTGATGTTATTGAATCATCTTCAGATAATCATAATTCTAGTGTTATTAAGTCTCATCACAATGTTGGCGGACTTCCCGATAGAATGAATTTGAAATTATTAGAACCTATTAGAGAGCTTTTTAAAGATGAGGTTAAAAAAATTGGAGCTGCATTAAATACACCAAGCCATATTCTTTCTAGACATCCTTTTCCAGGTCCAGGTCTTGGAATTAGAATTATGGGAGATATAAATGAAACTAGAATAGGTATATTGCAAAAAGCTGACAAAATTTTCATTGACGAATTAAAGAAACATAATTTATATGATAGTCTTAGCCAGGCTTTTGTTGTATACCTTCCTGTAAAATCTGTTGGTGTTGTAGGAGACGAGAGAAGGTATGAAGATGTGCTAGCTTTAAGGGCTGTAGAAACAGTAGATTTTATGACTGCCACATGGGCACACTTGCCTTATGAATTTATTGGCAAAGTATCTAATAGGATTGTAAATGAATTATCTTCAATAAGCAGAGTAGTGTATGATTGCACTGGTAAGCCCCCAGCAACTATAGAATGGGAATAAGCAATCTATCTGTAATTGGCTTTCAAAGTCAGTATTCCAACCAATTTTATCAACTGAATAAAGTATGGATAGAAGAATCTTGGGTATTAGAAGATTCAGATAAAAACGATCTACTCAATCCTGAAAAAATTGTTATAAATGGATGGAGAAGTATTTTTTGCCTTGAGTTCAAATGAAGTGATTGGTACAGTTGCTATGATTAAAAGTTCAGATAAGATTTATGAACTTGCTAAAATGACAGTTAAGAAAAACTTTAGGGGAAAAGGAGTGGCCAATTTATTAATGGATAGATGTATTGAATTTGCTATTGAGCAAAAAGCTGTGCAAATATTTCTTATTTCTAATGATTCGCTTGTTATAGCTAGGAACCTTTATGATAAATATGGCTTTAAAGAAGTAGTATTAGATTCTACAGAAGTACGAAAGAGGGAATGTAAAAATGATGCTCAAATTAACACCAAAATTTTAATTGAATTCAATGTATATTTCAACATGTGTGGTATAGTAGCATATAAAGGACATAAAAACTGTTATCCAATTTTATTAGACGGACTTCATCGTCTAGAATATAGAGGATATGATTCTGCAGGCATAGCTTGTTTAAATAAAAATGGCAAGGTAAGTATCACTAAAAGAAGTGGAAAAGTAAAGCAACTAGAAGAAGGTTTGCATGCAAGCGGTATTATCAAAGATTGCAGAGGTGTAGGAATTGCTCATACAAGATGGGCTACTCATGGAAAACCTAACCAAATTAATGCTCATCCGCATAGAGATCAATCAGGAGATATTGCAATAGTACACAATGGTATTATTGAAAATTATGCACCTATCAAAAAGTTTTTAAAATCAAAAAAAATTAAATTTAAGTCCGAAACCGATACTGAGGTTTTAGTTCAGTTGGTTGGATATTTCTTTAAAGAATGGAAAAATGACTTTTGAACAGTCTGTAAGAGCAGCTCTTCAGCGCGTAGATGGGGCATTTGGAATTGTTGTTATAAATAAACAATCCCCTGATATGATGATTGCAGCCAGAAAAGGAAGTCCCTTAGTGCTTGGAGTTAAAGACAAAGAATTTTTTATTGGAAGTGATATTTCACCAATAATCAAGCATACTCAAAATATTATCTATCTTGAAGATTCCCAAATGGCGATTATTGATGGCACTGATTACAAAATTACCTCAATTGATAAGGATATAAGTTTGCCTAAAAAAATTGAAAAAATTGATATTAAAATTGATGATTATGATAAAGGAAAATTTGAATTTTTTATGCATAAAGAAATCCATGAACAGATTGATACAATATCAAATACAATCAATGGTAGAACAAAGAAGAATAGCATTCTTTTACAAGGCTTAAGTGAATATTGGCCACAAATTAAACAGGCTGATAAAATTTTTATTACAGCGTGTGGAACCTCATGGCATGCTGGATTAATTGGAAAAAATTTAATCGAAAGATTTGCAGAAGTGCCAGTACATGTAGAGTATGCATCTGAATTTAGATATAATAAAGACTCTAATCGATAATAATAGTGTAGTAATTGCTATTTCACAATCTGGTGAAACTGCTGATACGCTTGCAGCTATTCAAAAAGCTAACGATGCTGGTGCAATAACTCTTGGAATATGCAATGTCCCAGGTAGTTCTGTTTCTAGAGAAACAAATTGCGGCGTATTTACAAGGTGCGGTCACGAGGTAGGAGTTGCTTCAACCAAAGCATTCACAGCGCAAATAACTATTCTGTATTTACTTGCTCTTAAATTAGCTGATTCCAAAGATAAGATGAGCAAAAACTCTATTAAAGCACATCTAGACTACGACGGTTCTATCAAAAAAATGAAATCAGTTTTAAAGAAAGAGTTGGATATTAAAAAGATTGCTATAAAATATAAAAAAGCATCTGATTTCTTGTATTTAGGCAGAGGGTTAAATTTCCCTGTTGCTCTTGAAGGTGCTTTAAAATTAAAAGAGATATCTTATATACACGCAGAAGGCTATCCAGCAGCAGAGATGAAACATGGACCAATTGCTTTAGTAGATAAAGATATGCCTAATGTGTTTATTGTGCCAAAAGATAAAACTTATGAGAAAATAATATCTAATATTGAAGAGATAAAATCCAGAAAAGGGAAAATCATAATTATTACAGATTCTAAGGATAAGATATTGAAAAATCTCGCAAATGATTTAATCGTTATTCCTAGAACAAATCATTATATGTTTGTTGTTATGGCAACAATAGTTCTCCAGTTGTTTGCATACTATATTGCAGTTAGTAAAAAACTCAATGTGGACCAACCTCGAAATTTGGCAAAGTCTGTGACCGTAGAGTAATTTTTGAGTAAATAGCATGCATGTAAATGTATTCAAAACTGATTAAAATACCTTATATTTCAATTGTAATGAAATTGTTACTATATATAACATTAATAAGCACTCTTTTTGCTCAATCTTTTGACGATGAAGCTAACGAAAAATTTATTGAGTCACTCATTGATGATCTAAATAGACAAAGAAATAATGCCGTTATCAAGAAAATTAATGACAGTGAAATTTTAAATACTAGCTATTCAAATCATGCAGAAGTAATTAAAGTCAAAGCTCTGTATAATCTTAACGAATTAGATTTAGCGCTTAATAAAGCAAAAGAAATTAATCCACTTAGTTTGCCTGCAAATTTAAGAACATCATTTTATTTAACTATTGGAGATATTTATTCTGTAAAAGGGTACTATGATTTTGCATTTAAAAGTTATCTCGATGCTAAAAGAGATAATATTGATTCTAAGTCAAAAAAGACAATCAATAGAAGGGTAGCTAAATTAATACCGCTTAATTTAGATTATGATTTACTAGAATTATATTTAGTAACTGAGGAAAGTGAAAGCAATAAAAATATTATCTTATTAGCACAGTCTTTTACTTTAGCTTTTGATGGATTAGCAAATATTAGCGAAACATTTAATAAAATAAATTTAAGCATGCTAGATCGAGAGTTTAGAGGTAATTACAATTTTTTAAATAGAAATATAGATTCAAAAACAACCTTCTCAAGGAAGGTCGGAGTAGTTCTTCCACTTTCAGGTGAAAATTCAGAAATTTCAAACGCTTTTTTGGAAGGTCTTTTTGAAGCAAATCAAATATCTGAACAAAGAGAAAAAGTTCAATTTATTGTTATAGATAATTATAGTAATCCAATTTTAACTGTTGAGGCATTTAAGGATCTGGTATCCAAGCATAATGTAAGTGCCATTGTTGGACCTTTTTCTGATGAAAATCTTATAGCTGGCTCTAGCTCGGTTTCTAACACCAATGTTCCAATCTTTTCTCCGTTTAGTAATTTATCAGATTTATCAAAAATAAATAAAAATATTTATCAACTTAAGTCATCTATTGATTTCAAAAATCAATTATTAGCTAATCATGTATTAAGTGATTCAGAATTGAATAATATAGCTATTATTGCTCCAAGAACAGATTTGGGTATTAAAGAGGTAGATTCATTTCTTTTAGCTATGGACAAGCTAAACAAAGAACCTGTCTATATAGGTTGGTATGAAGAGAATAATGTAATTGATTTACGTCCAAATTTTAAGGAATTAAGAAATATTGCTTGGGATATTGAAACAAAAAATGAATATCAAGAATTCTTGGGTGTTGATATAGACGTTTTAGATTCAATGTTTGATGTAGACAATAACGAAGTTTATGATATGTTTAATATTGAAGAAGAAGACTCAATCGATTCAACTAAAGTAGTATTAGAGACTATAGATGGTATATTTTATCCAATAAATGATAGCTCATTAGAGTTTGTAGCATCACAAGTATCTTTATCAAATCTTGATGCACAATTAATGGGAAATGAAAATTGGTTAGACCTTGATTTATTAAAAGAAGAAAGCATTTCTCCTCATATCTCTGATATGATTTTTGTAACAAATTATTTGCCAAAATATGTTAAAAGAAATGAATATGATTACAATAGTTCTTTAAATAATGCATTTCATTTTGGGTTTGATTTTTCAAATTATTTATTAAATAATAGTTTTAAAAATGATCAATTTATTTTTAATACAAATACTAATTTTGACGGTATAACTAGGAGCTTTAATTTTTCCTCATCCAATTCTAATACTTCTCCAAAAATTATAAGATTTTCTAATAGAAAAATTTATAATGCTAATTGATATATGTTTTTTGAATTTTCAAAAAAAATAAAATCAAAAAAAATAAAAATAATTTTTTCAAATAATCAAATTGATGGAATTAAGAATGAAAAACTTGAAGCATCTATGCAACAAACGCACTCAAAAAATGTTCAACTAGTTAACAATAAAAATCTTTTTTGCAAGGATACTGACGGTATGCTTACAATGAATAAAGATATATGTTTAAAAATTAAAACTGCTGATTGCCTACCAATTTTTTTCTATAATGAATCACCTTTTATTATAGGAGTAGTACATGCGGGATGGAAGGGGTTAAAAAGAGGAATAATTAAAGAAACATATAAAGTTATTAAAAACAACATAAAGGATATTTCTACTATTCAGGTTCTTATAGGGCCATCTATTTCCCAGAAGAATTATGAGGTTCAAGATGAATTTTTTGATTATTTTGAAAGTAAATTTATTGCTAAAAAAAATAATAAACTTTTTTTGGATTTAAAGGGAATAGCAACTTCACAGTTAAAGAATTTAGGAATTAAAAATGTTAGCGATACCAAAGAATGTACTTATGAAAATGAATATTATCATTCCTACAGAAGAGACAAAACTTCAAAGAGGTTGATAGGCTGGATTTATTATGAATGAATTAATTAATTTTATTATACTGGGAATGATACAAGGATTAACTGAATTTTTTCCTGTAAGCAGTTCGGGTCACCTTGTTTTATTTCAAGATATTTTGAAAATTAACAATGAAGGGGCTTCAGCTGAAATCATTGCTCATTTTGGAACCCTTTTTAGCATACTTTTATTTTACAAAGCATCTTTTTTTTCATCAAAAAATAAAAACGATTTTTTTCATACTAATACTCTGAAATTTTTAACTATCTCAACAATCCCTGCGGTTATTTGTGGACTAATTTTTGACTTCGAACAGTTTTTCAATTATCAATTTGTACAGTATTCATTAATGGCAAATGGATTTTTAATTATAATAATGAGTTTATTAAAAAACTCTTTTTCATTAAAACTAAACCTCAAATCAGCATTACTTTTGGGATTATTTCAATCAATAGCAATCTTGCCTGGTATTTCAAGATCTGGGATGGTAATCAGTTCTGCGTTAATGATGGGTTTAGATAAAGAAAAATCGATACAATATTGTTTTTTCATGGTTATCCCAATTATAGTTCTTTCAATATTTTATGAATTATTATTTTCTAATGGGTTTGAAGCAATTAGCGTTGCAAATGCGCTTGGACTTTTTATGTCTTCATTTATATTTGGATATTTAAGTTTATTTTTTCTTGTTCAATTTCTTAAAAAGTTCAATTTTTGGTGGTTTGGTATTTATTGCATTTTGGTGAGCCTAATCTCATGATCGAAGTAATTTTTATAATATACCTTTTAATGATTATCCTCGTAGGTGTTATGTCAAATAAATTTGTTTCTTCACAATTAGACTTCTTGCTAGCTGGAAGAAAGCTTGGCCCTTGGGTTACCGCATTTTCTGAAAGAGCTTCAGGGGAATCAGCATGGCTTCTTTTGGGACTTCCTGGTGCAGCGATAGCTATTGGTTATGGAGAAATTTGGGCAGTAATAGGAATTACAATTGGAATCATTTCTTCTTGGTTTCTAATTGCAGAAAGACTAAGAAAAGAGACCGAAAAATTTGATTCATTAACTATCCCAGATTTCCTTGAGAAAAAATTTAATGATACATCAGGATTAATTAAGATAATATCAGCATTAATTATAGGGATATTTTTCACTTTTTATGTATCTGCTCAATTTCATGGTTCAGGAAAGATTTTAAATACTATTTTTGGAATCGAACCATTATATGGAATTACTCTTAGTGCTATTATAATCATTATATATACGATTCTTGGCGGTCTACTAGCAGTCGCATGGACTGATTTAATTCAAGGTGTTCTGATGATCGGGACATTGGTAGTTTTACCAATTATTGGTTTAATTGAGCTTTCATCTTTAGATCAAAGCATATCTGAGCTATTAACTTTTGATGACATAAATAAAAATTCATTATTTGCAGGCTTAACAGGCCTTAGTGCATTATCCATTGCTCTTGGAGGTATGAGTTGGGGTCTAGGCTATTTTGGACAACCTCACTTACTGATTAGATATATGGCTATTAAATCAGTGTCAGATATTAAAAAAGCTAAATGGATTGCAGCATTTTGGGCTATTCCAGGTATTTCAGGTGCATTTATGGTTGGAATTATTGCTGTTGGATATTTTGGAGAAGAATTTTTTTATGGAAAAGATACTGAGATAGCAATGCCACTACTAGCTGAAACACTTCTTCCTGCATGGGTTGCAGGATTATTAATTTCAGGAGCAGTAGCAGCAATGATGTCTACTGCAGATTCACAGTTGCTAGTATCGACATCTGCAATCAGTGAAGACTTAGGTCTAAATAAAATTATTAAAACTACAAAGTCAGATAAGTTGACAAATACTAGGTTTATAACAATTATCTTAGGTTTATTTGCATATGCAACAGCCATGTATTCAGAATATTCAGGAGATACAATCTTTGGAATAGTTAGTTTTGCATGGAGTGGTTTAGGCTCATCGTTTGGTCCTGCAATTATTTTATCTTTATGGTGGAATAATACAACAAGAAAGGGAATTATTGCAGGGCTGTTGACCGGATCAATTGTAACTGTAATATGGGGGAGCAATGACTATCTACAATCATTAGTTACTGAAAGACTCTCAAGCTTTATTCTTGCATTTTTAGCAGTAATTCTTGTTAGCAAAATGACAAAAAAAGATAAAATAATTAGAGCTAATCTTAAGAATGAAACATCCATTCAGTCTGGGAGTTATGGCATCTCTTATTCTTCAGAACAAAAAGAGAATTAATAAACATGATTAAAGCATTAAAAATATTGGGTCAAAAACCATTAGAGCTTGATAAAAATTATTTACTAGTGGGGGATAATGATTTTTTATATTTATATATTAAAGATCAAATTGTAAAAAGGCTAGAAAGTGAAACAGAATTATTTCTATTCGACTGTTCAGATAAAACAGATAAAATTGAATCATTAATTAATTCACTTGGATCACAAGACCTATTTTCTATCAGCAAATTTATTATTATTAAAAATGTCAATAAGCTCTCAAAAAAAGATAAAGAAGCTGTAATATCATTAATCGATTCTGAAAATACGCATCGTATTTTATGTATTGATCATAGTTTTTTAACATTTGATTACAAATCAAAATCAAATATTATTAAGAACAACACGACAAAAGAGTTTCAAAAGTATTTAGATACAATAGACATATCTACTCCTTTTGAAAGTGAAATGATACAATGGATTAAAGTATTTGCTGATGAACTAGATCTTGATATAAACAATACTTATTCTTCAAAGCTTGTAGAAATTTTCGGTAACAATTTTTCCGCTATTTATAATGAAATGAAAAAGTCAAGCTTAGCAAACGCAAAAGAAGAAGATCTTATGAGTATGCTTAATCAATCAAGCAGTGTTAAAAAAGATAAGCAATTATGGGAATTAAATTATGCTATTTGTGACAGAAGAGTTGATGCAATCTTTGAAAGTGGACTTTCCATTTTAAATCAATATGGTTTATCATATTTAATCAATGCAATGTTTACCATAATAGAAGCAATATTTTTAACTAAAAAAAACAATGGAACATTATTAGAAGCAACAAGTAGAAATATAAGAGGAAAAGTAGTAAATAGAATAAGTGCAGCATCAAGTAACTATTCATTTGAAGAGCTTGAGAATGCAATTACTATTTTTTCAGAAATTGATGTTAAGCTAAAAACACAGAAAGTTATTGATGAAGCAGAATTTACAAATATTATCAACGGAGTCTTTAAAAGTGAAGGATAAGTTTAAATTATCAGACGAAAAACTTATTCTGAGATTCCAAGAAGGTGATATAAATGCTTATAATGAACTAGTTAAAAGATATAAGGACAGACTCCTTAATTTTGTATTTAGATATTTCAATAATAGAGAGCAAGCAGAGGATGTAGTACAAGATACCCTTATTAAATTGTATACGCATGCAAGTTACTATAAAAAAATAGCAAAATTTTCAACATGGATTTTTACTATAGCTAAAAATAATGCTTTAACAGAGTTGAGAAAAAATAAAAGAAAACAAACTGACTCTTTATGGACTGAAGACGGAAAGGTTATTGATATAAACTCAAAAGAACAATCTTTGGACGTAAAAGTGCAAAATGAGATTGCAATTGATCAGTTAAATAAATTTCTAGATGAGATTCCTGAAAATTTTAGAATGGCTGTGGTTTTAAGAGATTTTCAGGAACTTTCATATGATGAAATTAGTAAGATACTAGAAATACCGATTGGAACGATAAAATCTAGAATTAATAGAGGTCGAATACAATTGGCAGAAAAGATGAAACATTTTAAGGAGAATTAATGGATTATAATAAATTTGAAGATAGAATTTCTGACTGGATTGAGAATTCAATGGATATAAAAGAGCGTAATGAGTTTGAAAAATTTCTGAAAGACAACCCTCAATACCAAACTAAAATTGATTCTGTTCGAACTGCAATAGCTGCAATGAATAATGCTCCTACCTTAAAAGTCTCAGAAAATTTTGAAAAAAATCTTAATAATAAAATTAATGCCTTAAACAAAAGCGATAAATCAACCTCTGGTATTTTTGGTTTTTCTAGACAAAATTTTGTTTATCTCACTCTATCAGTAATGTGTATTTTTATACTATCAGCATATTTGCTTCAACCCACTGATTCTGCTTATCTAGTTGCTGATGAAGACACATCAATAGAGGAAGTTAATTCAGAAGATCAAACTACTCCTGAAATAAAAGATATTGATATTTTGAATGATGTAAATGGATCATTTGTTACTGATAAAGATTAATTTTTCATAAAATTGTAAATATCCTTCTCCAGATGTAATTTGCATAGTTATGCGAATATATTTTTTATTAATTATTATTTCAATATTCATAGCGTCTTGCGCTACCAATATTAATGAAGTTTCAGATTCTTCAGTCAATAATGCAATAATTGAATCAGAAAGTACAGATTCAACTAATGATAATTTTGCAGGTGTTCAATTTTTCATGGATGGAATGCTTTTCTTTGAACAGGGAGATTATGCTAGAGCAATCATTGAATTTCAAGATTCTATAGAAGCTGGTTCAAGTTCTCCTGAAGTTTACTTTAATATGTCAGAAGCTTATTGGATGCTTCAAAAATATGATAAAAGTATCTTTTTAGCTAAAAAAGCAATTTTTCTTGATGATAATGCTATTGACTATAAAATATCATTAGGTAAAAAGTATATAGCGCTCAATAACTATGAATTATCATTGGAAGTTTTTAATGAGATTTCACTAAAAAATCCTAAAAATGCTGATGTGTTATTTATCATTGGAGATTTAAAAGCTGAATTAAATGATATTGACGGGGCTTTGCTCTATTATCAAGAAGCATATAATGTTAATAATGAGTTAATTCTGCCTTTGGAAGTAGCAGCTCAATTAGCATATAATGAAAATCATAGGGATTTACCAAAAATCTTCAAAAAACTATTATTAGCTGATCCATCAAATTCAGAATACATGAGGGGATTTCTGGAATCAAAAAGCGGTGGAAATGTTGAAGAGCTTATTGAGCTGCTTGAAATAGAAGAGTTAAAAGCAAATCCATTCTATAACAATCTATTCAATCAAATTGCTCTTGAATATATTAGAGCTGGCAGATTTCAATTAGCAGAAGAATATTTGAATAAATCATTATCCAAAAAAGATGAAGATAGATTTGCATTATATTATTTGTCTTTAGTGTATAGAGAAATGGCTAGAAATGATTTAGCATTAGAGGTATCAAGAAGACACTCATCGTACTATCCAAACGACAAAGAAGGCTATATTAATTCATCTTTGGCTTTAATTAGCCTACAAAGATATTCTGAAGCTATTGATGAATTAAATATTGCATCCTCATTATTTCCTGAAGATTTTGAAGTTAATTATTTTTTAGGGCTTGCAAATTATTCAATTCAAAACTTTGAAAATGCTGAAAAATATTATTTAAAATCATTTACAATAGATAGTGAATCAATTGCATCTATGCATGGTTTAGCTATGACATATGATCAGAATGAAAAATGGGAAAAATCAGATGATTTATATACAAAGCTTATTACTATCAATGATCAAGACGCTCAAGCTTACAATAATTTTGCCTATAGCTTAGTTGAAAGAGGAGAGGATTTAGAATATGCATTAAGACTGTCAAAGAAGGCAATTGAAATAAGCCCTCAAACATCTGCATATCTTGACACCATTGGTTGGATATACTATAAATTATCTGATCTTGAAAAAGCAAAAGAATTTATTAGTAAAGCAATTTTATATGACGATACTAGTGCAGTGATTCTTGAACATTATGGTGATATTCTTATGGACTTAAATGAAGAAAGTGAAGCATTAATATTTTATCAAAAAGCATTGTTACTAGATGAAAACAATGAAGATTTAATTTCAAAAATATCTTCAAATGAAAATCAGTAACAAAGTATTTATAATAACTGCGTTATGTATTATTACTTCATGTTCAACTAATAGTGATTTTCAAATAATTGATTCACAAAAAAATGTCCAAATTGAAGAACTAGAGAAAAATTTTCAACGAGTTATTGGTTCTGGAATTTTAACTGGAAATGGAAAATCTAATTTTACATCATCATTTATTTTTGAATCATCCAATAATTCATCGTTGATTATTTTTAAAGATTTTTTAGGAAGAAGAAACTATATGATTGAAGTGAATAATGGCGTTATTCGTTATTTAAATGTTCGAAAAAAAATTGAAATATCGGAGGATGAATTTAATAGATTTTTCCCCATATCAAGTGCTATAGACTCCAACTTTTATAAATATATCCTATGGGGCGATCCAAAAATTTTAAGTCAAATGGACGTCAAATTGCAAAATGCCTATATTGTATCAACAAAGCTGATTTCAATTGATGGTAGTAATTATTTGAATGAGATTGTATTTTCACTTAATAACGAAAAACAAACTTATAGTATGAAGTTTAATAAAAGAAATTTTAAATAATGAAAAGTCTTTCAATCATAATACCGGTCTTCAACGAAGCTGAATCACTTCCAGCTCTTTTTAATGAACTTAAAAACGAATTTGGTAATAGTTCACATGTTCAAATTGTATTTGTAAATGATGGATCTACAGATAATTCTCAAAAAATTATAGAAAAAGCTATATCAGAAAATTCATCCTGGAAAATGGTTGGTCTTTATAGAAACTACGGTAAATCAGTTGCTTTACAAGCTGGTATTGAATCTTCTTCTGGGGAGTTGATTGCAACTTTAGATGCAGACCTACAAGACGATCCAAAGGAACTTATAAAGTTAATTGATAAATCTAAAAAATATGATCTAGTAGTAGGTTGGAAAATTGATAGGTTAGACCCGCTTGAAAAAAGAATAGCTTCAAAAATCTTCAATTTCTTCATTAGAGTTTTCAGTGGATTAAAAATAAAAGATTCAAATACGGGTATTAAAATTTTTAAAAGAGAAGTTGCCGAATCTTTAAATCTTTATGGAGGAAGACATAGATATATTCCTTTGCTAGCACATCAAAAAAACTTTAGCGTTGCTGAAGTTGCAGTCAAACATAGAAAAAGAGAATTTGGTGAATCAAAGTATGGAACCGAAAGATATAAACATGGTTTCTTTGATTTCTTAACAATATTATTTTTAGGTAAGTATATGGATAGACCACTCCACTTCTTTGGCATGATTGGGTTTTTAACAATATTGGCTGGTATAATTGCAGAATTTTATGTTTTATATTTAAAGTATTTTCTTCAGGAATCATTTCAACAGCATATTGCTATGATAATTTTTGGCAGTCTATTAATTATTACTGGTGTTCAACTTTTTACTTTTGGTTTAATAGGTGAAATAATCGTTAATAAAAATCAAAAAACAAAAAATTTCATTAAAGAAATAATTGAATAAACCATTAAAAATAGCTTCAATAGGTCCTTATTTTCCTTTTAGAGGAGGTATTTCTGATTTTCATAAAGACCTAATAAAACAATTAAAAATTTCTCACAATATAGAAGTAATTAATTTTAAAAAACTATACCCTAATTTCTTATTTCCAGGAAAATCACAAACTGTAAATAAAAAATTAAATAGTAATAATATTTCTAGAAGAATTTTAAATCCTTTAAGTGTTTTTTCCTGGAACAGGGCTATAAAGTATATAAATCAATTTGATGCTGATGTAATTATCATTTCATATTGGCATCCATTTTTCGCATTAATGTTTTCATATTTATCTAAAAGATTAAAGAGTAAAAAAATATACTTTTTAATGCATAATGCGGAATCACATGAACGATTTCCTTTTGAAAAGTATTTAGTTAAAAAAATGCTAAAGCAAGCTACTCACATTGTAACAATGAATGATAAAGAAAAGAATAAAATTATAAACCTCAAAGTTAAAGGAAAAATTTTAAAATCATTTCATCCAATTTATAACAAACAATTTAATGAACTTGATCGCAATGTATTCAAGAATGAATTAGGCTTAGATAGAAATCATGTAATTTTATTTTTTGGTCTTATAAGATCATATAAAGGTTTAGATATTTTAATTAATTCTATTAGTCTGTTAAAAAAAACAATTCCAACATTAAAAGTATTAATAGTTGGCGAGCCATATATGAGTATGAAAAAATATTTTCTTCAAATTAATAAATTAGGTCTTCAAGAATTTTTTATTTTTGATAATAATTTTGTTGAGGAACATAATTTGAAAAAATATTTTTTATCATCTGATTTAGTTGTTTTACCATATAAGAAATCTACTCAAAGTGGTGTATTATCCTTATCAATGAACTTTAATATTCCATCATTAGTTTCCTCAAATGGAGGACTTAAAGATTATATTTTAAATAATCAGACTGGTTTTGTTTCATCGCTTAAACCAGAAGATATTTCAGCTATAATTGAAAAATATTTCAACAATAATTTGTATCAATCAATGAGTGATAATATTAAAAATCATAAAAAGAATTTTACTTGGGATAAGTTTGAAGAAAGTTTGCAGCTAAATGATAAGTAGCGAAAAAAAAGTATCAATTCATTTGATAGTCCTTACGTGGAACAATTCTAATATTCTTGAAAAATGCTTAGAGTCAGTTAATAAAATTGATAGAGATGATTTAAAAATATCAATAGTTGATAATTGTTCTACAGACAATACTTCTTCAATGTTATCAGATAAATTTCCTGATTATTCAGTAATTACAAATAAGCAAAATCTTAGATATGCTGGTGGCTACAATTCAGCGTTAACCCAAATAGTTTTTTCAGAAAATGAATATATTATTTTATTAAATGATGATACAATTGTTAGCATTGATTTCATTGATGAGCTCATATCCCCATTGTTAAAAGATAAAAAATCAATTATATCAGTTCCTAAAATTCTTTACGCTTCAAATATAAATAAAATATGGTATGCTGGAGGAAAAGTAAATCTATGGAGTGGTATAATTAATCATGTGGGTATTAGAGATTTTGATGGCCCCAAATACTCTTTTATAAATGAAACTGATTATGCAACTGGTTGTTGTTTTTGTATTAAGTATACCGATTTCAAAAAACTAAATTTTTTCGATCTTGATTTTAACATGTACTGTGAAGATGTAGATTTGTCATTAAGAGCAAAATCTTTAAATAGAACAATAATATATAATCCTAAATCTATTATTTTACATAGAGTGTCTCAATCATTGGGTGAGCATTCATTTCAAAAAAATAAATTAAAACTTCAGAGTCAGTTAAAATTGTTTTGGAAGCATGCAACTGGTATTCAACTACTATCTATTAGCATATATTGGATATTAATTCATCTACCTTATCAATTTATAAGATGGTTATATTTAAGAGAAAAATGATTGAAAAAGAATCAAATCAAAAAATTATATTAAGTGAAGCGTTCCTATCTTTTTCTGGAATGTCATTAGGGTCTGTTTTTAGATATATGTTCTCAATCATTATGGCAAGATTTCTAGGAGCACAAATGCTTGGATTATATTCGCTTGGAAATGCTATTACTAGAATAGCAGAAATACTTGCATTATTAGGTTTGGATAATGGGGTGTTGCGCTTTGTTAGTAGAGATACTGAAGACAAAGTTAATGTGGATCGTTCAATTTATACTTCACTAAAAATTGGACTAATATCAAGTATATTAATAGCTGTTTTATTATTTTTAAGCGCAGAAAAAATTGTTAATGAAATTCTTAATGAAGATTCATTTTTAATAACAGTTATTAAGGTTTTCGCAATCAGTCTACCGTTTACAGTTCTAACGCTAATATCTTCATTTGCTACCCAAGCTTTCAAAATTTTAAAATATAAAATATTTGTTAATCAAATTGTTAATCCTTTAACATTATTGATTGCATTTGTTACTTCATATTTTTTGCTTGGTATTGAGCTATCAATTTTATTACCAACAGTTGTTTCATCAATAATTGGGTTGATGTTTATATTAAAATTTTTAACAAATTTTTCTTCAATTAGCTTAAGTAAGATTATAGGTACTACTGTTGATAAAGATATTTTAAAATTTTCAGTTCCACTGATGTTTGTATCTGCCATTGGAATTATAATGCATTGGATTGATATTATAATGTTGGGAATTTTATCAAATGCTACGGAAGTAGGAATGTATCATCCTATTGAACGAACAGCTGGTTTAGTAAGAATGATACTTTTTGCATTTGCAGGAATATTTGCTCCTATTTTTTCAGAACACTATTTCAAAAAAAATAAGAATGGCATGAAAGAGTCTTACCAGTCTTCTTCTAAATATATTTTAGCATTTTCTCTTCCAATATTTATTTTTTTATTTATTTTTTCTGAACCAATGCTTTTAGTTTTTGGAACAGAGTTCCAAAATTATTTTGCATTAAAAGTATTATTATTAGGAATATTTATTCAAACAATTTTTGGGCTTGGATCATCAACTTTAACAATGAGTGGTTATACTAAGTTTAATCTTTTAAATGTATCAATTGCGTTAGTTTTAAATATTATTTCTAATTCAATTCTAATTCCGCTTTATGGTCTAACTGGAGCAGCTCTTGCAACATCGTTTGCTTTAATAGTACTTAGTACACTTAGGTATTTTGAAAACCTTATATTGATGAATTTGAATTTATTTTCATTCAAATTGATAAAGCCTATCATTTCAGGTGCTATAACATTTGTTGTAATACAATACTTGAGTTTAATTTTTAGTAATTATTTTGAACTAAGCAATGTTTTTAACTTGTTGATTTACTTATTAATAAACCTGTTGCTAGTTATATCATCATATTTTACTATTTATTTTTTGCTAGGATTTGACAAAGAGGATATAATTTTTATTGATTCTCTTAAGTCAAAAATGATGTAATGCAATTTGTAATATTTATATCCATCTATATCTTTTCAATAATATTTTTGTTCTTTGATGTAATTGTTCTTGACCAAACTTTTGCTTCTGGAGATACATTTAATCCTTATGCTATACATCATATTCTTGATCAGGTAAGACAGCAATTATCGGAATGGCCACAATGGCAACCGTGGATATTTTCTGGAATGCCTTCTTTAGAAGCTTTTACATATGTAAATCTTCTATATCTACCAAGTTATTTTTTAGACTTGATTGGAGTATCTGACTTAAATATTCAATTTATTCATTTAATTTTTTCTGGTGTTGGAATGCTCTATTTAGTAGATACATTAATTTCAAATAAAAAAATCTCATTTACTATTGGTCTATTATGGATGTTCAATCCATTTTTAATAACGATGATTGTTTATGGGCATGGAAGTCAAATGATGACAGCCGCGTATTTACCTTGGACTCTATATTTCCTACATAAACTTAAATCAGATCAATCTATTTTTAATTTATTAATTTTTTCATTATTTCTTGGTTTTCAGTTACAAAGAGCACATGTACAAATCGCCTATTATGCATGTATGTTACTTGGTTCATATTTTATATTTTCATTTTTTAAAAACAGAAATAATAAATACTTCATCTTTTTTATCGCAGGTTGTTTCATTGCATTTATTCTCGCCGCACATATTTACTTACCATCTTTAGATTATAGATCGGTTTCAATTCGATCTAGCGCAATTGGAAGTTTTGATTATGCTACAAATTGGTCAATGCACCCTAGGGAGCTTATTACCTACATTTTACCACATTTTTACGGTTTTGGAGGTTCAACATATACTGGATATATGCCATTTACAGACTATCCAAACTATGTAGGCATAACAGTATTAATAATTGCTTTCTTTTCATTAAAGAAATTTAAAAATGAAAGAGTATTTTTTTGGATTATTTTACTTTTTAGCATTCTATTATCGTTTGGTAAATACTTTGAAGATTTTTATAAAATCTTTTATAATTATTTACCTTTTTTCAGCAGCTTCAGAGTACCAAGCATGATATTAATTATATCTAACTTTTGCTTATACATCTTATGCGCATTTGGACTAAATGATTTATTGAAAATTTTAAAAGATAAATTTTCAAACATTAATACTAAATTGGTGATGAATGTATTTCTTATAATCTCTTTAATAGATATCTATAGAATAGATTCACAGATCATTAATCCACAACCTTTCTCTGGTGGACAAACCCAAATTATTAGCAATTATGATTTTGATAGAATCTTTGAAGAGGATGAAACTATTATATTTTTAAAGGAAAACTTAGGGTTAAATCGTATTTATCCTGCTGGTGCTATTTTTACTGATCCAAAATTTAAATATTATGGCATTGAATCTGTTGGAGGATACCATCCAGCTAAATTTGGTCATTACTCAAATCTGATGAAAAATTCTAATAATCTTTTGTCAATTCCTGTCATGCAAATGTTGAATGTTAAATATATTATTAGCCCAATTGAGATTAACCATTCAATGTTAAGTTTTGTAAAAAATACTGAATTCAATTCTGTTAATGGAAGTATGAATGTATTTATATATAGTCTTAATAATAGTGCACCTAGAGCTTGGTTTATTAAAGATGTTATTAGTGAAGATAATAATATTTATAATTATTTAACTGCAAACGCTTTTAATCCTTTGAAAACTGCAGTAATCAAAGATATTGAACCAAAAAGGTATCACGTTGGAAAAGTAATAAATACTGAATGGAATGTACATGAAGTGGCCATAGAATATGAATCTGCAGATAGCGGAATATTAATTTTAAGTGAAATTTTTTATCCAAATAGATGGAAAGCCTATATAGATAATAAAGAAGTAAAAATTCTTAAGGCAAACGGTGTTTTAAGAGCGGTGAATGTTGAAGCTGGCAATAATAAAGTGATTTTTAAATATGATAATTCATTATTTAAAATATTGTTAAAAATATCAAATTTATTTGTAGTATTAATATCATTATATATTTTCAAACCTTATCTTATGAGCTTGTTAAAGAACTTCAGATAAACTAATTTAAATCTATGTACAAAAACGTAATATTACTCCAGCAAAGCGAAGCATCTTTTATGGATATTTTTCTTTCACAATTGCCAATATTTCTAATTTTTCTTGTTGTGTATTATTTTATTCTAAGGCCTAATACACAAAAGCAAGAATCAATTAAATCAATGCAAGAAAATCTATCTAAAGGAGATAAGGTTATTACAGTTGGCGGAATTCACGGAAAAGTAACTACGCTTAAAAGTAATAGGGTGGTTATAAAAGTTTCTAATGATAGCGAATTAACCGTTGATAAAGTAGCAATAGCCAAAGTAAAAAATTCAACTGCAGCATAACTTATGGCAGTAAAAAAAGTAGTCACCTTCGGACATCCAGCACTGCGTGTTCCCTCAAAAAATATCGATAATTTTAATGATATAAGAGAATTGATAGATGACATGTTTGATACAATGTATGAATTTGATGGCATTGGTTTAGCTGCAAATCAAATAGGCTTAAATAAACGTATTTTTGTAGTTGATATTTCTCATACTGAAGAATGTGATTCTCCTATGGTATTTATAAATGGACATATTAAAAAAGGTGAAGGATCGTGCGTTGATTCTGAAGGTTGTTTGTCACTTCCTGAAATTAGGATTAACGTCGAACGATATAGTTCAATAACCTATCAATATCTTGATCATAATCTCAAAGCGCACACAAAAGAGTTCAATGGATTTCTTGCTACAGTAATTCAACATGAAAATGACCATCTGGACGGAAAACTTATTACTGATTACGCAACACCTGCAGATTTGCTAAAATATGATAAAGCATTAAAGTTGATGAAATCTAGTAATGTCAAATAATTCAATTAACATTATTTTTTTTGGAAATACAAATTTTTCAAATCCTGCTTTAGTAGAATGTAATAATCATTTTAATTTAAAAGCTGTTGTAACTAATGCATCAAAAAAAATGGGTAGAGGTCAAAAAATACTTGATACACCAGTCATGCAATTAGCCAAAGAGAATGATTTTAATACAATTGAAGGCGATGATTTAAAAGATAAAAAATTAATTAAACAATTAAAGAATCTGAAGCCTGACTTTTTTGTGGTTGTCGCATATAGAATTTTACCAAAAGAATTATTAGAGATTCCAAAATATGGGTCAATTAATATACACTCTTCTCTTTTACCTAAGTACAGAGGAGCAGCTCCAATTCAGCATGCAATTCTAAATCAAGATAAATGTACAGGAATATCAACATTTCTTATAGAACCGAAAGTAGATACTGGAAAAATTCTTGAACAAGAAAAAGTTAAAATAGAATTGAATGATAATTTTGGATCTCTTTCTGAAAAATTAAGTAAAGTTGGAGCAAGATTGATCAAATCTTCAGTATTAAAATGCTTAGATAATAATTTAGATTTAACGATTCAAGATGAAAGTAAAGTAACTTTTGCTCCGAAAATAAAAAAAGAAGATTTAATAATAGATTGGAGCAAAGAAGCTGATACAATTTTAGCAAGGATTAAGGCTTTTTGTCCTAAACCAGGGGCTTACACAACTTTAAAAAATAAAAGATTAAAAATATTTGAGGCCCAAGTTTTAAATGATGAAATAAATCAAAAAGTGGGATGTATATATAACGTAGAGAAAGATTTTTTTGATATCAAATGTAGTAAAGGATCTTTACGGGTTACTAAGGTGCAAATGGAGGGTAAAAAAGCAATGAATTGCAGGGATTTTATCGTAGGTTATCAAAACTTAAAATCAAATATTTTAGTATGAGTAAATTATTAAAAAATTTATCAATTTTTTTTGCGACAGGCCTCATTGTACTCTTAATATTTAATTTCATCTTAATGCCAATATATGTTAATGCCAGGAATATAGTAGTTATCCCTGATTTGGAAGGCTTAACTTTAAATGAAGCTAACCAGCTTTCAAAATCTGAAGGGATTGAAGTGGTGGTTGCCGATACAATTTTTACTAATGATTTGAATCCCGATATAGTTCTTGAACAATTTCCATCTTCTGGAAAAGAGGTTAAGCTTGGTAGAACTATTAAAGTGAAAATAACTCAATTTAATCAAAAAATTGCTGTCCCTTCTTTAATTGGCAAAACCTTAAGAGCAGCAGAAATTGAATTAGATCAAAGTAGTATAGAGTTAGATTCAATATACTTCTCATTTAGCTCTAAATATCCTAAAGGTATAGTTTCTTGGCAGAGTCCATCAGAAAATGATAGCATAAGAAAAGGATTTGGCATAAGAGTAGAAGTTAGTAATGGCCTTGCTCCTAATGATTTAGTTGCTGTGCCAGATTTTCAAGGTATTTTCCTTAATGAAGCATTAGCAATCATTGATAAAACAGGCTTTAAAGAGGGAAGAGTTCAGTATGTTGATAACAACAAATTTTTACCAAATACTATTATTAGCCAAAGCCCTAATGAAGGCACAAAGGTTTCCCAAGGATCTAAGATTAACCTAGTTGTTGTCAAATGACAAAAAAGAACTTAATCATATTATTGTCATTATATTTTTTATCTTGCGGAGATAATTCTTTTCAAGAAAATAATAAAATAAAAGATTCAGAAATAAATGTTAATTTTTCTTCGAATGATTTATCATTAATCAATTCTGATTCATTATTAGTTAATTTTCAGTTTGAAAACAGTGACAGTAGTTTAGTTAAAGCAAGTTGGTATACAAAATCAGAATTGAACGGTGAATTTAATTTTAAAATTGATTCATTGAATAATATTTACAAAAGCATACCCGTAAGTCAAGAAGCAGATTCGGTATTTATCAAACTTTCGCAAAATGATATAGTTATTAATTATTTTGATATAAATATTCCAAGAAGAGAAGAAAAAAATATTCTTATTATTTCTGATAAAAAAAGTATTTTTACTGAGTTAATAGAAAATAATAGGCTATTCAATAGCGAAATAATCACAACTGAAAAATTTAAAAAGTATAATTTCTCTGATTCTGATGTACTTATAATAGAGAATGTTGATGATTTTTCTAATAATCTAATTAGAGAAATTCAAAAATTTATTTTTTTGCAAAAACCAATCTTATTTATGATGTCAAATTCTGAAACTGATAAAATATTTTTATCTCAAACATTAGACTATCCAGATGTAAAAGCAATAAGAGGAACTTCTAAAAACCAGTTTTTTAATTTAAAAAATGAATATGCAAAAAAGTATTTATCAACCAATAAAGATAAATTCCAAATATATAGATTTTTTGAAATCAAAAATTTTAAAGATGAGGAAGTATATTTTTCAATTTCTACAAATGACCCACTTGTAATTAAGAAAAATATTTTTGGATCAGATATCTTATTTATCACAACGCAACTTGACGGTGATTGGACTAATGAATTTTTTAATGAATTTATATACGATCTTTTTTTAGAGCTCGTTTATGATCAAGTAATTGTGAATGAATCCTAAAAAAGAAAAAGCATTAGTAGTTGCTCCAAGAATTTGGAAAAGCAGTAAGAATTACCATAATAGCGTAGAAGAAATATCTTTGCTTATTTCAACATTAGGCGTTCAAGTAAAAAATGTAATTGAGCAAAAAATTAATAATATCAATCCAGCATATTTTATTGGAAGTGGAAAAGCTAAGCAGGTTATTGAGCAGGCAAAAATGCTTGGCGTTAATTACATTATATTTGATGAAGATTTAAGCCCAGTTCAAACAAAAAACTTTCAAAAGCTTGATAAAGAGATAAAGCTGCTTGATAGACCAGGGGTCATTCTAGAAATTTTTTTTAGAAATGCAAAATCAAAAGAATCCAAAACTCAAGTTGAGCTAGCAAGACTTCAATATCAATTACCTCGCCTAACAAGATTATGGACTCACCTTGAAAGACAAATGGGTGGCTTCGGTACTAGAGCTGGTGCTGGAGAAACACAAATTGAGGTTGATAGAAGAATCATCAGAAAAAAAATATCATTATTAAAGAAGAAATTAAAAAGCATCGATTCTGAAAGACGCGTTCAAAGCAAAAAAAGAAAATCATTTTTTAGAGCGTCTTTTGTAGGCTATACAAATGTTGGGAAATCATCATTGATGAAATCTGTAACTAAGAGTGATGTTTTGATTAAGAATCAGTTATTTGCAACATTGGATACAACTGTACGAAGACTTTATATTGGAAATAATAATCATATTTTATTAAGCGACACAGTTGGATTCATTAGAAATTTACCTGACAATCTTATAGCTAGTTTTAAATCTACGCTTCAAGAGGTGGTAGATTCAGACTTACTATTAATTGTTTTAGATGCTAACTCAAAAGATTTATTCAATGAAATTGAAACGATTAAGAGCGTGTTAAAAGAAATACATGCCGATCAAATTAACTATCAATATGTCTTTAATAAGATTGATTTGGTTGATCAAGATAAGATTTCATATTTAAAACAATCTTTTCCTGAGAGTATAATGGTTTCAGCAACAAGATCTTTGCAGGTTTCTGATATTAAAGATGCTATTATTAAAAAATATGAAGAATGGATTAGCGCTCTAAAGAATCCATCACACTAGCAACAGTGGCATCTCCAGTAACATTTGTTGCAGTACGAATCATATCAAGAATTCTATCAACACCAAGTATCAAAGCTATACCTTCACTTGGAACATTTATTGCTTCAAGAATAATGATAAGCATAATTATTCCAGCGCCAGGCACAGCTGCAGTTCCTATAGAAGCTAATACTGCAGTAGCAACAATTGTAAATTGATTTGCAAGCGTCAAATCCATACCAACTGCTTGAGCAATAAATACAGCAGCAACTCCTTGATAAAGAGCGGTACCATCCATATTAATAGTGGCTCCTAAGGGAAGAACAAAAGACGAAATTTCTTCTGAAATTCCCAAATCTTTTTCACATCTTTTCATCGTGACTGGTAGAGTAGCTCCACTAGAGCTAGTTGAAAATCCTAATAGTTGAACTGGTGCCATTGATTTTAAGAAATGTTTGATATCGATGGATGTAAACATTTTTAGTAAAGTCATATAGGTTATTCCCATATGAACAAAAAGACCTAATATAACAACGCCCATATAGAACACTAGTGCAGATAAAATTTCACTAATTTGTGAAATATCGCCAGATACAGAACTAATAGTTTTAGCTATTAATGCAAATACTCCGAATGGAGCAAAATACATTATCATCTCAACCAATTTTATAATCATTTGATTGATTCCTTCTAAAAATTCAAGAACAGGTTTTGAGTATTTACGGTCAATTCCTATTAATGCAATTCCAAAAATCAACGATACAAAAACAACTTGTAGCATATTTCTGTTATTAGATGCAGCAGAAAAAATATTTCCCGGTACCATGTCTACAAGAGGTTGTAATGGACCTCTATTTTGTTGAATACTGGCTGCAGCTTCTTGTTTATCAGCTGCTTTATTAAAATATTCACTTGAAAGACTTTCTTGATAGCTGTCAGGTATTGCATTTCCAGGTTCTAAAACATTTACCAGTATCAAACCTATGCTTACCGCTACAGCAGTTGTAGAAATATACAATGCAATTGTTTTCCACCCAATTCTTGAAAGTTTTCTCGTATCAGATAAGGAGGCTACACCAGTAATTAATGAGGAAACAACAAGAGGAACGGCAATCAATTTTAGTAAATTCAAAAATATGGATCCGAACGGCGATATAAAGTCAGATGTAAAACTATTCCATCCATTAACAGCACTTGCAATACCGTAAATTGTTCCAAGCACTAAGCCAATAATTATTTTCCAATGTAATTGCATTTATGAAAATAATATATGTATTATGTGTAAACTAAAAAAATGATTTATTACCTAATTATATCAATATACCTCATTGCTCTTCTTTGGATAGGTTTTAGCAAAGCAGATTCGATAAAAAATCAAGAAGATTTTGCTGTAGCAGGAAGATCACTATCTCCTTGGATTCTTGTTGGAACCATGGCAGCTACTTGGATGGGTACAGGATCTGTTCTTGGTAATGCAGGAAAAACTTTTGAAATAGGTGCTGCAGGGTTTCTTTTGCCTATCGGTGGTATGTTGGGAGTATTAGCTCTTACAAAAATTGCTGGAAAAGCAAGAGCATCAGAAAAATTAACTGTACCAGAAATTATTGGCTCTCGCTTTGGTGATGTAGCGATGATTTTATCAGTTATTGCACTACTAACTGCCTACTTGGTAATTGTAAGTTATCAGTTTAATGCAGGTGGTGCAGTAATTTATACTATTTTTCATGACAACTTAGGCTCCACTTTATCATTGGATCAAGCAACCATAATAGCGGCATTATTTATTGTTGCATATACAGTATTAGCAGGATTATTGAGTGTTGCTTATACTGATGTTGCAAATGGCATTTTAATGATTACTTGCTTTATCATTGCATTGCCAATTCTATTTTTTCAGGCCGGAGGCTTAGAGGGAATGGCAACAAATTTTGAGAATAAAGGCATGACTAATAGTATGTCAATTTTTGGAGTTCTTTCTTTTAGAGACGTAATTAATTTTACCTTACCTTCATTTTTACTTATTCTTGGTGATGCAAATATGTATCAAAGATTTTTTGCAAGCGAATCAGTAAAATCTGCAAAGAAAGCAACCTTCTACCTATTTTTTGCGATAGTTATTTTAGAGTCTTTAATTATTGCAAATGCATGGATTAGTTCAAGCATGATCACTGATATTGCAAAAGAATCACATGTGTTGATATATGCAGCTTATAATTTTTTACCACCAATAGTAGGAGCAGTCATGCTTGCTACAATTATTGGAATTATTATTTCTACAGCTGATTCATTTCTACTTGTTCCAACAACAATTCTTATTAATGATATCTATTTAAAATATTCGAATAAAAAATATTCAGATAAAATGATTGTTACTCTTAGCAGAGTTCTAGTGCTTGCATTAGGATTCTTTTCCTATTGGGTTTCAAGAATGTTTGCAGCTGATACAACTATTTTTGAAAAAGCACTATATGCATTTACAATTTATGGAACTGCAATTACTCCAACTCTACTTGCTGCATTCTTTTGGGATAAAGCAACAAAGTATGGTGCTATTTGTTCGATACTTTCAGGTATAGTTGCTACAGTATATTTTGGAAATCAGTGGAGTTTAGATGAAGCTGTTATACCAGCACTTGCTATCTCGTCAACTTGTTTAGTTCTTATTAGTTTTTTAAAAAAATAAAAATATTATTCAACGATGATTTCAAATGGCGGACTAAATATAGAACTCTGAACACCTTCATTAAAAGATCTTCTATAATATTCAAAAGATTTACCAGTACCTTGCCAATTTTCTTCAAAAGATATTATCTTTATGCTATTATCTTTGGTATCAGCAGTTCCAGATAAAACATGACCTGTAATATATCTTATTCTATCTCTTTTTTGTGCCCAGCTTAAATAGACTCTTTTTAACATTTTAGCATATCCATTGGACTTATATTTTTCCATTATAACAAAAGCATAAGTATACAAAGTGTTATGCTTACCATAGTTTTCATCATTTAATGCCCAAGGTTCCATGTTCAGTTCTTCTAACGGAATTCCAATAATGTATCCAATAATTTCGTTTTGATATCTTGCAATAAAAGGAAGGGATTTTTCAGTATTAAAGTATTTTTCAATTGAAGCTTTTGTAAAAACTGCCTGTTTACCGTATTCTTTTGCAAGGTGTAATGATATTTCAATAAGCTTTGGATAGTCAGCTTTACCAATCTTCTCAATTTTTTCTATTTGAAAAACATTTGTTGAGGCGATAATTTTAGTTTTAGATTGTCCAGCGCTTGTTTCCATAATGCAATATTAAAAATTTTTAATTCTAGTATGAAGCCATTTGTTTGCTAAGTAAGAATAGTTTAAATTTTCACGTGATTTCATTCATTGATAAACTTAAGACAAACATTTCAGAAAAAAATTCAAACCTATGTGTAGGTATTGATATCGATAAAAAATATTTTAATAAGAATGTATCTATCGATGAATTAATGGACTATTCTTATATGGTTGTTGATGCCACTAAAGACTTAGCTGCAGCATATAAACCAAATTTAGCTTTTTTTGAAGAATGGGGATCTAAAGGATTTTATTGGTTAGAGCAGTTGGTTAAGGAGATTGGCAATGAACATATTATTATTGCTGATGCCAAGAGAGGCGATATAGGAAATACTGGTCTTCATTATGCAAATGCTTTTTTTAACCATTTAAATTGTGATGCCATTACAATTAGTCCGTATATGGGCGAGGAATCAATTCAACCATTTATTACTGATACATCTAAAGGGGTATATGTTCTTTGTAGAACTTCCAATAAAACATCTTCTTACATTCAAGAAGAAATTTATTCAAAAGTTATATCTTTATGTAACGATTTAAACTCTAATAAAAATATAGGTCTTGTTGTTGGAGCAACCAGCGGCCAAGCCTTGCAAGCTGTTAGGTCTAAATCTGATGTACCTTTTTTAATACCTGGAATTGGCGCTCAAGGAGGTGATCTAAAGAGTGTAATTAAAATTAATAGTAATCACATGAACTCAACTCTTATTAATATTTCTCGAGGAATTATTTTTGCTGATTCTAAAGATTATAGCTCTGTAAGAGCTTCTGCTAAAAACTATTTAAATCAAATGAGGGCTATTAATGGATAAAGATTATTTGAAAATATTTGAAGAAACTAGAGCATTGATGTATGGACATTTTGTTTTGTCTTCAGGTTTGCATAGTGATACATATTTTCAATGCGCAAAAGTTCTTCAGTATCCAAAATATTTATCTTTATTTGGAGAAGTTTTGGCAAAGCATTTTTCTTCATTGGATATAGACAAGGTTATTTCACCAGCAATCGGAGGAATTGTTTTAGGAACTGAAGTTGGAAGAAGATTAGATAAAAAAACTATTTTTTCTGAACGTTCGGAAGGTGTTATGAAATTGAGAAGAGGTTTTAATATTAAAAAGGGTGAAAAGATTCTTATTATTGAAGATGTTTTAAGTACGGGCGGATCTATTAAAGAGGTGATTGAATTGATTTCTAAATATGGAGGAAATCTTGTTGGCGTTGGTGTAATTGTCGATAGAAGTCTGAAACCTGTTTTCATTCATGATAATTATTTTTCTGTTACCACTCAAAAAGCACAAATTTTTGACAAAGATAATATCCCTGAAAATTTAAAAAAAGTGCCTGCAATTAAACCTGGAAGCAATACTATCATTTCTGATGCTATTGAGCTTGATTAATGTATAAAGATTTAAAAATTGGACTTGCTTTAGGTGGAGGAGGAGCTAGAGGAGCTTGTCATATTGGCGTTTTAAAGATTTTAGAAGCCCATGGTATCGTTCCAGATATTGTTGCTGGTACAAGCGCAGGCTCGATGATTGGAGCAATGTATGCTGCTCATCATAATGCCAAACTTGTAGAGTCAAAATATATTGAACATGTAGAAAGTGAAAATTTTTCTGATTTAGGCTTTAGATATATATCAAATTCCGAAAAAGATGATTCAATTTTTTCGCAGATAATTAAACAAATAAAAAATCAATATGTTTTAGCAGTTAGTTCCAATAGAACATCTATTGTAAAAAATGAAAGATTATCTAAGGCAGCAAAAATTCTTTTTGGCAATAAACAATTTGCCGACTTGAAAATACCATTAATGGTTACAGCTACAGATTTAGTATCTGGAAAACCAATCATTTACAATTCAGGAAACTTAATTGATGCAGTAGTTCAAAGTTCATCTATTCCAGGTTTTGTTGAACCTACGCGCATAGAAGATAGGATGCTTGTTGATGGAGGTGTTGCATTACCAACTCCTGTTACTCCTCTCATTGATATTTGTGATTTTATAATTGCAGTTAATATTACTCGAGGAGTAGAAAATCAACCTAATCCATCAAATATTTTTGAAATCACAACTAGATCTAGAGATATTTCGGTTTCTCATTTAAATGATTTTTTATTAAATAAAGCAGATTTTGTGATTAAGCCCGAACATAATAATTTGCATTGGTCTGCGTTTGATAAGACAGAAAAATTTATTGAATTAGGAGAGATAGCTGCAAATCATTCCATTGAAAATTTAATTTTTCAATTAGATAATAAACTAGAAAAGCCTGTAAAAAATATTGAAGAATCTTTTTGGACTAAATTAAAGAAAAAGCTATTTTCATAATCCGGTATGAAAAATTTTCTAGCAATATTATCATTTTTTGGAATAGTCTCTGCACAGTTCAATGATCCTGCTGAGTTTTCAGTCAAAATTGATGATGTAAATCAAGGAGAAGTAGCTTTAGTTGAAGTTCAATCTCAGCTTGATTTTTCATGGAGAATATATGCTGTATATAATGTACCTGAAGGCCCTTCGCCAACAAAGTTTATTCTTAATTCAGATATTATAAATAAAGTTGGAAAAGTTATTGAGCCAGAACCAACAGAAAAATTTGATGAAGGATTTGGAAATGTAACCAAATACCATGAAGGATCTCCTCGGTTTATCATACCTCTTAAATTGAATGATAATTTACCAAATGGTACCTACGATATAGATGTTATAATTGATTACCAAGTATGTAATAATAGTTTATGCTATCCACCTAATCAGGTTACTAAATCTACTTCTTTTAAGATTGTTGATAATGAGATAAGAAACGACTTAACAATTGATAATTACGATTTTAAGGATTCTCTTTTTGCTAGATTGGGATTTGATGAAAATGACTTTTTTAACCTTTTAATAACTTCATTATTAGCTGGTTTTGCAGCTCTACTTACTCCTTGTGTTTTTCCTATGATACCAATTACTATTTCTTTCTTTTTAAAACGTTCTGAAAATGAGAATACTTCTCCTATAAAAGATGCATCAGTTTATATGTTAGGTATAGTTTTAACCTTTACATTTCTAGGTTTATTATTAGCAATACTTTTAGGGGCATCAGGAGCAACTCAATTAGCATCAAATCCTATTGTAAATTTATTTATAGCTTTTCTTTTTGTTTATTTTGCATTCTCATTATTTGGATATTATGAAATTGAAATACCACAATTTTTAAAACGCTTTTCTCTTCAAAGAGAAAGTTCTGACGGATATGCTGGTATATTGTTTATGGCTCTAACATTTACATTAACTTCATTTACCTGCACAGTTGCATTTATGGGAACAGTTTTAGTAGTAGCTTCGCAGGGGGACTGGTTTTGGCCTATAATTGGTATGCTAATTTTTAGTTTAGCTTTTGCTTCTCCGTTTTTTCTGCTAGCATTATTCCCACATTATTTATCAAAACTTCCTCAGTCAGGTGGTTGGTTAAATTCTGTAAAAATCATAATGGGATTTTTAGAACTAGCTGCTGCGTTTAAGTTTATAAGTAATACGGATTTAGTTTGGAATTGGAATATTTTTACCTATGAAGTTGTGCTATATGCCTGGGCCTTGATAATGCTTTTATCAGGATTATACATTTTTGGATTATTAAAATTTAAAAATGACTCTCCAGTAATTTTTTCAGTCCATCGTACTGTTATAGGATTAGCATTTATATTTTTTGCGACATATTTGGGAGCTGGTAATCACGGTTATGAAATCAATGGGACAATAAAATCTTATTTACCTCCAAAGAAATACCAATCAAATCTCACATGGAATAATACCTTAGAAGATGCATTTCAAATAGCTCAAGAAGAAAATAAAAATATATTTATTGATTTTACCGGAGTTACTTGTACTAACTGTAGATGGATGGAGACCAATATTTTTAGTATAGATTCTGTAGAAAGTTTAATGTCAGAATATGTACTTGTAAGTTTATATACTGATGCCGGTGAAGGTTATTTAGAAAAAAGAGCATATCAAATTAATAGATTTGAAACCGCTGCATTGCCATATTATGTTATTCTTGATCCAAATGATAAGGTTTTAGCAGAATTTCCAGGTCTAACAAGAGATGTTGAAAGATTTAAAGAATTTTTAAAAATTGGTATAAATAATGCAGGAACTTTTTAATAAATAAACCATTTTATAAGTATGATAAAAAAATTAATTATTATAGTAGTATTTGTATCAAGCGTTTTTGCTCAATCAAATCAATCAAATTTATTCGAACAATTTAGTAATTCTTTTGCAGATATTGCTGAAGATGTAAATGAATCTGTTGTAACAATTACTACGACAAATACTGTTCAAATGGACAAGGATGTTCAAAATTTTTACCGATATTGGGGTAGAGATATTCCGGATGAATATGAAAGTAAATCTTTAGGTTCTGGAGTAATAGTCGATGAAAAAAATGCATATATCGTAACAAATCATCACGTTATCTTTGATGAAAGGGCTCAAAAACCTGTTGAAGAAATTAAGGTACAACTTTTAGATAAAAGAATTTTTGAAGCCACTGTAATAGGCTTAGATAAGGCTACTGACTTGGCTGTACTTCAGATTGAAGCAAGCAATATTAAAGCTGTTGAATTGGGAGACTCCGAAAAGGTTCGCGTTGGGGAATGGGTGCTTGCTATTGGAAGTCCTTTTTCTGCTTCTTTAAGTCATACAGTTACAGCTGGTATTGTTAGTGCGCTTGGAAGAAATGATGTAATGAATAATTTAAATACTTATCAAAATTTTATTCAAACAGATGCTGCTATAAATCCCGGCAATAGCGGTGGAGCTCTTTTGAATATGAAAGGCCAATTGATAGGAATTAATGCTGCTATTGCATCTGGCGGTGGAAGAGCAAATGCTGGAATTGGTTTTGCTATTCCTTCAATAATGGTTAAAAAAGTAATGAACGACTTAATTGATAAAGGTTATGTAGTGAGGTCTTTCTTGGGCATTTATATGCAAGATATTAATGAAGACTTATATGAAGCACTTAATCTTCAAACTAGAAATGGAGCTATTGTTAGCGATATCGTTGATGACAGTCCAGCTTCAAAATCTGGTCTAGTTGAGGGAGATGTAATTGTTTCTTTTGAAGGAAAAGAAATCAGTAATGGTTCTGAACTTAAAAATCTTGTATCAAGTACTGATCCAGGCTCTAGAGTCAAGCTTGGTATCTATCGAGATAATAAAAAGAAAAATATATTTGTTACACTTGAAGAAAGAGAAGATATAGTAGCTACTACAACAAATGTTAATTATGAATTTGGATTATTACTCGAAAACCCGAGCGAAGATTTAATTAATAAATATAAATTAAATGAAAAAAATCCTTCAAATATCCAAGGAGTAATTGTTACTGGAGTTGAAGATAATAGTCCAGCTGAAGAAGCAGGGCTTCAAGAAGGAGATATTATAACACGCGTTGGACGTAAAAAGATTTATAGCACAAAAGACTTTCTTTCTGAAATGTCAAAGTTTGATGATGAATCAAAAGTACTATTTCTTGTTAAACGTGGCTCTTCATCAAGATTTATTACATTAACAAGATAAAATAGATTTGAAATAAGTTCTTTTACGCTTAATTCATACGCTTAATAATAATTTCTATACAATTGCAATAATTCCCCTTTTCTTATAAGTTCATAGTTAATTATGAGCATAAAGAAAGAAAATCCAAAAGTTGATTTTGTTAAAAATGAACATATAATTCTCGATTATTGGGCCAAAAATAATACTTTCAAAAAATTAGTAGATAAAAACCAAAATGGTCCTAAATGGAGTTTCTTGGATGGCCCTATTACAGCCAACAATCCAATGGGAGTACATCATGCATGGGGAAGGACTCTTAAAGATTTATATCAGCGCTATAAGTCTATGAATGGATTTCAGCTCAGACATCAAAATGGTTTTGATTGCCAAGGATTATGGGTTGAAATTGAAGTTGAAAAAGAGCTTGGGATTAAGTCAAAAAAAGAAGTTGAAGAGCTTGGTATAGAAAAGTTTGTAAATCTGTGCAAAGAAAGAGTAGAAAAATTTTCTGAAATTCAAAAAAATCAATCTATTAGACTTGGATATTGGATGGATTGGGAAAATTCATATTATACAATGTCTGAGGAAAATAATTATGCAATTTGGGCATTTTTAAAAAAACTATTTGAAGACGATAAAATTTATAGAGGAACAGATGTTGTGCCATGGTCAGGGAGGTCAGGAACATCTTACTCTCAAATGGAAATCATTGAAGGGCGAAAGCTAACAGTTCATAAAGGGGTGTTTGTCAAATTTGCCATCAATGAGAAAAAAAATGAAAATATTTTAATTTGGACAACAACTCCTTGGACATTGTCATCTAATATTGCTGTAGCAGTAAATAAGAAGATCAATTATGCTAAAGTTCAAATCGAAGATGGTACTATTTTTTATATTGCTGAAACGAATTTAAAATATCAAAGACTTAATAAAGAATTTTCAGAGAAAAAAAATTGGGTTGAAGGAGTACCAAAATTAAAAACCTTAGATCAAATTTTTAAAGAGCGTGGTGGATATAAAGTCCTAGAAGTAGTAAAGGGTCAAGATTTAATTGGATTAACTTACAAGGGTCCATTTGATCATTTAGAACCTCAAAATACCGTAGGAGGTTTTCCAATTCATGATACCAGTAATCTTAAAAAACAATCTGCTGTAGATTGTCATATCGTTATTGATGGCGGTAAGGATTCAGAAGGAAATGACATGGTTGTTGAAGGAGAAGGTACTGGATTCGTTCATATGGCTGGAGGTTGCGGTGCCATTGATAATAAAATTTGTAAAAAAGAAGGGTTTGTAGAGATTTCACCTATAGATAATCAAGCAAATTTTATTGAAGGATTTGACTTTATGTCAGGTTTAAGTGTAACCGATCCTGATACAGCACAAAAAATTATTGATGATTTAAAAGAAAGAAATCTTCTTCTTTACGTAGAAGACTATCCACATATATACCCTCACTGTTGGAGATCTGGCGATGAATTAGTTTTCAAGCAAGTTGATGAATGGTATATCAATATGGATTGGAGAAAAAAAATCAAAGCTGTTGTGGATGATATTGACTGGATTCCAGCTTGGGGAAGAGATCGCGAACATGATTGGCTGGATAATATGGGCGATTGGATGATTTCAAAGAAAAGATTTTGGGGATTAGCCCTTCCTATTTGGACATTTGAAGATGGAAGTTTTCATGTTGTTGGTTCAAAAGAAGAATTAAAAGAGCTTGCAGTTGAAGGGTGGGAAAAATTTGAAGGGAATACCCCGCATAGACCTTGGGTTGACTATGTTAAAATAAAACATCCTAAAACAGGATTGGTTGGTACAAGAATTAAGGATGTAGGTAACCCTTGGCTTGATGCAGGAATTGTCCCTTTTTCTACTATGAAATATTTTGAAGATAAAAGCTATTGGGAAGAATGGTTTCCAGCTGATTTTATTACTGAATGTTTTCCTGGACAATTTAGAAACTGGTTTTATTCTTTGCTTGCCATGTCATCATTTTTAGAAGAAAAATCTCCTTTTAAAACTTTGCTTGGGCATGCCTTGGTTAAAGACGAATCTGGGGCAGAAATGCATAAATCTGCTGGAAATGCAATTTGGTTTGACGATGCAGCTGAAAAAATGGGAGTTGATGTGATGCGATGGATGTATTCAAAGCAAAATGTCGAAAATAACCTGCTGTTTGGATATGACAAAGCGGATGAAGTAAGAAAAAAATTAATTAGTCTTTGGAACGTATATTCCTTTTTCTGTACCTATGCGAATCTTGATAATTTCAAACCATATTCACATGATGTAAGTGAAAAGGATTTATTATTATTGGATAGATGGATTTTATCTAGATCTCATCAACTTACAGCAGATGCTAAAGCAAGTTATGAAAAGTTTGAAGTCGATAAGTTATTAAAAAATGTTGAATTATTTCTGGATGATTTATCCAACTGGTATATAAGAAGAAATCGAAGAAGATTTTGGAAGAGTGAAAACGATTCAGATAAATTTGTTGCATACCAAACATTATATGAGGTTCTTTTAGATTTAATTAAGATTCTTTCTCCTGTTTTACCATTTGTCTCTGAAAGAATGTATTTAAATATCACTAAAGATGATGCTAATGAAAATGATAATAGCATACACCTTTCATCTTTCCCTCAAAGCAATGATAGTAAAATTGATAATGCATTAATTGAAAAAGTTAATTCTTTAAAAAAAGTAATTGAATCAGGAAGAGCTGTTAGAAAGAAAGCTAATGTTAAAGTTAGACAGCCTCTAAGTTCTCTAACAGTCTACACAGCAAACAAAGAAGTAGAATCATTTTTTAGAAGAGCAAACTGAGATTATTTTAGATGAATTAAATATTAAAGAAGTATTGTTCTCAAATAATATTGATGAGTTTGGTACTCTATCTTTAAAACCTAACTTTAAAAATTTAAAAATGAAGTTTGGCGATGAGATGCAAGAAGCAATGAAGTCAATAAGCAAAATAGATGCTAAAATAGTTTTAGAAAATCTTTTGCATGGAAAATCTTTTCCGAAAAATGATTTTGAATTGAACAAAGATGATGTTTTGATTGAGTTAAAAGCTAAAAATGGGAGTGAATCCTTTTTAGCAAATGATCTGATTGTTTGTTTGAATACTACCATAAGTGAGCAACTAAGACTTGAAGGCGTATTAAGAGATTTAATTAGGCACATTCAATTAATGAGAAAAGAAGCAGATTTTAATATAGATGATAGAATTACTATTTCAGCTTCATTTAAAAATGAGCTGAAAGATGTGATTGATAAAAATAAAGATTATTTCATGAATGAAGTTTTATGTACAGATATAGTGGAAAATATGGAAAATTCTGACTATAATTCTTCTTTCATGTATGAAAATGAAAAAATTGAGATTTATATCAAGAAAGTAGAAAGAGGATAAGGTGGCTAAAACAGCATATACCAAAACAGAATTAAAAAAATTTGAACAAAATATTTTAGATAAAATTGATGAAGTTAATAAAAGCATTGAGGGAGTAAGGTCTTCTACTAGACCTACTAATTCAGTCTTTTTGGAAGACAGGTCAGAAGATTTTAACGAAGGCACAGAAGCTCATGAAGTAGAAAAGAATTTTCTCTTGATGTCTAGAGAGTCAGACTACTTGATCAATTTAAAGAAAGCTCTTCAACGAATAAAAGATGGTACTTACGGTATTTGTGAAATTTCTCAAAAATCTCCAGAAAAATGTGAAAGTCCAGATTGTCCTCTTATTTCGAAGGAAAGATTAATGGAAGTTCCAAATGCTACTAAAGGTGTTTTTTGTAAAGAAAAGAAAAAATTAAATCTTTTATGATCAAATATTTATCAGTTTTGATAGTCATTCTTGATCAGCTATCAAAATTTGTAGTACATACAACAATGAATCTTTATGATTCATTTCAGGTTATCCCTTATTTATTAAACTTTACGTATATCAGAAATGAAGGAATAGCTTTTGGAATTTATTTTGAAGGAGCTAAAACAATATTTATTATTTTGCCGATCTTAATTACGGTGTATTTATTTTATTTGTTAAAAAATGAAGAGTTTCAAGATAAGTTTTCTCAATTAGCATTATATCTTATAATTGCAGGAGCTATTGGAAATATTATTGATAGAGTTTTTAGAGGTTATGTTGTTGATTTCATTGATTTTCATTTAAATGGCATGCATTGGTATGTATTTAATATAGCTGACTCTTCGGTTACAATAGGATTGATATTCTTATTGTATAGCTCTATAATTATAAATAAATAAAATTATGAGAATATCCGTTTCATCATCAGATGAATTAATAAGGTTAGATAACTTTTTATCTTCAAGATTGATTCAATTTTCTAGAAGTAAAATTCAAAAATTAATTTTGAATGGCAATATTACTGTTAATAATAAAAGCGCTAAAAAAAATCTTAAACTATCTTATGGAGACAAGATTGAAATTGATGAAAATTCATTTGAATTAAGCGAAATCTCTCCATCATTAAAAAAATGGGATTATCCTCTTGAAGTAATCTATAGTGATAATAGCTTTGCAATTATTAATAAACCATTAGGGATTATTTCTCATCCAACCACAAATAATAAAGACAAAACATTAGTTAATATTATTTTAAATAGATTTGAAAAAGAATTAAGCAATCATCCCGATCCATTAAGACCAGGAATTGTTCATAGGCTTGATAAAGATACAACGGGTGTTATGATTATTCCATTTAATGAGCACGCACATTGGAAAATTGCCGATCAATTCAAAAATAGAGAAGTACAAAAAGAGTACATAGCATTAACCTGGGGAGAATGGACAGAAAACGAAGGTAAAATTGATAATATTTTATCAAGAAGTAAAAAAAATCCATTAAAATTTCAGTCATCACAAAAAGGGAAAAATGCAAAATCAAAATTTAAGCTCTTAAAAAATGGCAGATATTTTTCTGCTGTTAATTTTTATCCAAACACTGGTAGAACACATCAAATTAGAGTGCACTGTAGTGAATTAGGCTTCCCGATTATTGGTGACGATTTATATGGAGGCGGAATTAATAAATTAAACGAATATTTACCTGAAGTTCAAAAAAAGATGAATAAAGTTATTGAACAAAATAGTGGGCATTACCTTCATGCCGCTAGAATATCTTTTACACATCCTGATACTAAAAAGAAAATGATTTTTGAGGCAGAACCCAATGAATATTTTACTAACCTATTAAACCTGATAGTTAATAATGAAATTTAAAGAAGCAAAAAAAGAATTTTTAGAATTTCTTGAATTTGAAAAAGGCTATTCTAAAAAAACTCTAGAAGCATATAAAAGAGATATTTTAAAATTTGAGATTTATACAACAGAATTTTCAATTAATTATAAAAAAATCAATAAAGAGATTATTTTCGATTTTCATAGCGATCTAAGTCAATCAATTGGACCTAGATCTTTTTCAAGAACATTATCATCATTGAGAACATTTTATAGATTTTTATATTATCAAGAGCTGATTAGTGATTTGACGCTAAATAGCATTTTAACCTATCCCTCTCCAAAATTCAAGAAATCAATCCCTTCATTTCTTTCAGAGAAAAAAATTCATGAAGTATTAGATAAAATTGATCAAACTGATAAAATTTCAATTTTAAAATTAAGAGATAAAGCTGTCATTATGCTTTTTTTTACTTCCGGTATGAGATTAGAGGAACTGACCAATCTAACCTTAAGAGATATTGACTTTAATGAAAAATCTATTAAAGTCATGGGAAAGGGCGGTAAAGAAAGATACGCTAAATTTGATGATACTGCGGAAAAACTATTAGTAAAATATTTGGAAAAAATTAAAAAATATCCATTGTTAAAATCAAACTTAGATAATAATTTGTTCGTCGATAAAACAAATAAACCGTTATCAAGAAATAAAATTCAATATATAGTTATGAGTAATTTAAAAGGATTGTCAGTTAGCTCGTTTGGGCCACATACTCTAAGGCATTCATTTGCGACTCATTTATTAAATAATGGTGTTGGCATTAGCGCTATACAGTCACTTTTAGGGCATTCTAAACTATCATCAACTCAAATATACACTCATGTAAGTTTAGAAAAACTTCAAAGCACAATAAACAAAGCCCATCCTAGAGGAAAAAAATAAAATGATTAAAAATTCTAATTTTAAAAGAAACTCTCATGTTGACACATTGATAAACGACGCTGTAAATAACAATGAGGGTGTAATTGGCTTAAATGGTGCTTTAATGGTAGATACTGGAGAGTTTTCTGGTAGAATACCTAATGATAAGTTTATTGTTGATAATAAGTCTTCCACTGAAGATATATGGTGGGGAGAAGTAAATCAAAAAATTTCTGAAGAAAATTTTAATTATTTATTAGAAAAAGTATTAAATACGTATGAAAATCTTTCATCAAGCTATTATGTATTTGATGGTTATGCAGGAGATGATGTTGATAATTGTCTTAATGTCAGAATGGTAACAAAAAAAGCATGGCAATCGCTTTTTGTAAATAATATGTTTATAAGGCCTACACATGATCAATTACAAGATTTTAATCCTGATTTTACTATTATTAACGCTTACGATGTCAAAGAAGAGAATTGGGAGCAATACGGACTTAACTCTGAAAATTTCATAGTTTTTAATATTGAAAGAAAAATTGCAATTATTGGTGGAACAGAGTATGCAGGAGAAATGAAAAAAGGTATTTTTTCCATGATGCATTATTATTTACCTCTTAAAAATGTTTTATCAATGCATTGTTCAGCAAATGTTTCTGCATCTCAAGAGGAATCAACTGTCTTCTTCGGTTTATCTGGAACAGGAAAGACTACTTTAAGTACTAATGCAAATAGACCATTAATAGGAGATGATGAGCATGGTTGGTCTGATAATGGAATATTTAATTTTGAAGGCGGATGTTATGCAAAGGCTATTAACTTAGATAAGGAAAAAGAACCTGAAATTTATAATGCTATTCAGCATGGTACCTTATTGGAAAATGTTGTTTATAATCTTGAAACTAAAAAAGTCGATTTTAATGATAATTCTAAAAGTGAAAATTCTCGAATTTGTTATCCAATAGACTTTATTGAAAATTCTTTAGGATCAAAAAAGCTTAAGAGTGCAGGACCGCACCCCAAGTCAATAATCTTTTTAACTTGTGATGCTTATGGAATCATGCCTCCTTTAGCAAGATTAAATAAGAAGCAAGCCATGTATCACTTTATAAGTGGTTATACTGCAAAAATGGCTGGAACAGAAACCGGAATTAATGAACCTATTGCAGCATTTTCTCCATGCTACGGTGGTCCTTTTTTAACGCTTCATCCACTTAAATACGCAGAGTTGTTGGAAAAAAAATTAAATGAATTCAATTCAGAAGTTTATTTAGTCAATACAGGATGGTCTGGTTCTAGTTCAACAAGCGGTTCGCAGAGAATTGACTTAAAATTAACAAAGCACATAATTGATTTAATTACCGAAAATAAATTAAACTTCAATGCAATGACAAAAGACCAATTTTTTAACCTTGATATTCCACTTAATCTTGATGGTTTAGATAATAAATTTTTAGTTCCTCACTTAAGTTGGTCAAATCATGAAGAATATATTTCTACAGGAAATATGCTCACTAGACTGTTTAAATCAAATTTTGAAAAGTATGATATTTCTGATTCGGCTATTATCGGAGCCGGTCCTAAATCTGAATTTAGTGCATAAATTAAACTGCCTATACTCATTGATTAGTTTGCTTCACCAATGTAAATTGGCTTTTAAATAAATAGTAGGAATCATAAATGGCAACTTTAATTTTAAAAAATACTCATCTTGCCCTAGATGAAGAAATCAAATCTCTTGAGAAACTCAAAAGAGAAACATCAGAGAAAATCGGGGAAGCAGCGGATCATGGTGATTTAAAAGAAAATGCCGAATACCACGCTGCAAGAGAAAAGCAAAGTTTGATTGTATACAAAATTCAACTAATGCAGTCATATGCCCCCTTTAGAGTTATAAATGATAATGAAATCACTACTGATCAAGCTGGTTTTGGTAATAAGGTTTCTATTCTCGAAGAAGGAAAAAGTAATCCCGATGACTACTATATCTTAGGACCAATCGAAGAAGAGCTAGATTTATTTCCATTTATAGTAACTTATCATTCACCATTTGGAAGAGAAGTAGCTGGTAAGAAAGTTGGAGATTTTTTTCATCTAGATATTCGTGGAATTAAAACAAAATTTACAGTTACTAAAATTGAAAAAATTAGTAGCGATAAATAATAGTTTTACTTTCTAGCATTAATCATCAAATAGATTCCAATACTAATAAAAACTATATTTGACATCCAAGCACCCAAAATAGGTGATAGTACTCCTCCGTATGCAAGAGATTGACCAAATTTCAAAAGTATAACATAAGAAAAAATTGTTGCTAAACTTAATCCGCCACCAAAAGCTAGAGTGGTATTTGATCTATAAACAGATAATGGAATTCCACAAAAAATTACTATTATAGATATAAAAGAATATGCTATTTTATAATTTAAATCAACTTTCCACCTTAGTGTATTAACTCCATTTTTTTCTAAAGAAATAATTTGTTTTTTTAATTCACTGTAGGATACTTCTTCAGACTTGCTTGCAGTTTTAATGATATCATATGGTTCAAATTTTAAAGCTACCAAAGAATCATTTTTTGAGATTATAACATTTTTTTCTAATCCATCTTTTTCAAATTCTCTTATTGAAAAATCTTTAAGATTCCATTTCGAATTCGTTTCTTCCCAAATTGCCTTTTTTGAGTCGATTCTTCTCAATAACATTCCATTATCAATTTCAATAAAGTTTAAATTCACAGCTACATTATTGTTGCTATTAAATTTTTCTATAGCTACTAAATCTTTTTGATTAATCTGAAAGTATACATTTTCAAAAACGCTCTTATCTTTGGTTCCTGTTCTTATTTTTAGACATATAGATATTCTTGATTTCGTTTTTTTTCTTATTATTTTCTATTACTACAGTATTATCAAAATAAAATGAACCAATACTTAACATTAAACCTAAGAATAAAACCGGAAAGGATAATCTGTAGAGACTTAAACCGGATGATTTAAACACAAGCCATTCTTTTCTTTGAATCATCATACCATAAGTAAAAACAGATGACACTAAGCACGAAACAGGGATTGTAACACTGACCATGGAAGGTAAAGAAGCTTTATAATAATTAAGAAGAATATCCATAGTAACCTGATTATCAATAAAGCGATTTAAATTTTCAAAAATATCTACAATTAAAGATATAAGAGTAAAAAATAATGATACAATTAAAAAAGTAGTCGAAAATTCTCTCAGAATATAATAGTCAATTTTTTTCATTATATTGTAACTTACTTAATCATGGATATAATTAATAATTTTTTTGCACAGTTATCAAATTTCCTTTGGGGAAATTTTGGTGTAGCAAATCTTGTAATAGGTGGAGGAATTTTTTTCTTAGTTTATTCTAGATTAACTCCATTCAGATATTTTAAGCATGCTTTTGAAATACTTTTAGGAAAACATGATGATCCAGATGATGAGGGACAAATAACTCATTTTCAAGCTCTGTCAACTGCATTATCTAGTACAGTAGGAATTGGAAATATTGCAGGTGTAGCTGTTGCTATATCTTTAGGCGGTCCTGGAGCTTTATTTTGGATGTGGATTAGCGCTGTTGTTGGAATGGCTACAAAGTTTTTTACATGTTCATTGGGTATTATGTACAGAGGATATGATTCTGAAAATGTTCTCCAAGGAGGACCGATGTATGTCATTGAATATGGGATGGGTAAAAAATTTAAATTCCTTTCTTATTGGTTTAGCATTGCTGGACTAGTTGGATGCTTGTCATTGCTTCAAGCAAATCAGTTAACTCAAATTATGTCAGACTATTTGTCTGCCAATACTAGCTTAGTACAATCTTTTAATCTAAATCTATCAATAGGAATAGTAATTGCATTGCTTGTATCAATGGTGATTTTTGGCGGTTTAAGTAGGATTGCCGAAGTTGCATCCAAAATTGTTCCTTTTATGGTTGTTATTTATTTATTGGCAGGTTTATTTATTGTTTTATCAAACATATCTTTAGTTCCTTCAATAATTTCAAATATCATTTATAGCGCATTTAATGGTAGTTCTGTTGCAGGGGGTTTTGCGGGAACTGCAATAGTAATTAGTCAAGGTTTTAGAAGAGCAGCATTTTCGAATGAAGCAGGAATGGGTACAGAGGTGATGGCAATTGGTGCATCAAAAAATAATCAACCAATTAAGTCTGGACTCGTAGCAATGATTGGGCCACTTATTGACACTTTAATAGTTTGTACTATTACCGGTATAGTTATTTTGCTTTCTAGCGAGTGGATAGAAGGAAACTTTACAGGCGTATCATTAACGCAAAAATCGTTTTCAAATCATTTAGGTATTGTAGGTGATTACATCCTTATTTTTTCAGTAGCAACATTTACTTTATCCACCATGTTTGGATATTCGTATTATGGATGTAAGTGTGCATCATATCTTTTTGGTGCAAGTTCAAAATTTTACTATAGAATTTTTTATGTCTTAACCTTAATTCTTGGATCTGTGCTTTCATTGGACTTAGCAGTAAATATTGTTGATGCGATGTTTGCGTTAATGGCTTTTCCAACAATGATTTCTGCTTTATATTTAGCACCTAGAATTAAAAAAGAATCCACTAAGTATTTTGCAACCATAAAAGGATAAAATATGAAAATAATATATATTTTTGATATGGATGGAACATTAACTCCATCAAGAAGAGAAATGACACCAGATTTTGAAAAATTTTATAGTAAATGGGCAAAAAACCACACTTTTTTTCTTGTTAGTGGAAGTAATTTAGAAAAAATTAAAGAACAGGTACCTCAATATATTCTTGATATGTCAGAAGGTGTTTTTACTTGTGGAGGAAATCAGCTTTGGCTTGATGGCAATCTTTCATATAATCATGAGTTCAAACCTGAAAAAGATTTATTAGAATTTCTTGAAGTTAAGCTAAAAGACAGCCCTTACCCTATAAGAGCTGGTAATCATATCGAGGATAGAGGTTCAATGTTAAATTTTAGTATAGTTGGAAGAGATTGTTCATTAGAAGAAAGGTTAGACTATTTTGAATACGATGTTAAATCAAATGAAAGATCCATTATTTCAGATGAAATCATAAAAAAATGGAATAACCTTGATGCTGTTATAGGAGGTCAAATTTCAATCGATATAACTCCTAAGGGAATGAATAAATCTCAAGTATTATCTGAAGTAAAAAAGTTTTATCCTGATGATAAATATATTTTTATAGGAGATAGAACTATGGAAGGTGGAAATGATTATCCTCTAGCCAAAATCATGAATGAGCAGGAAAATTGTAGCGTATTTCAAGCTGGTGCGCCTTCAGCAGAAGATGGATACAAAGACACACAAAAGATATTAGAAAAATTAGATATTGATGAATAAATTTGAAAATTATAAATCTATTTTTTTAAAAGAATTTTCAAAAATTCAAGATATCAAAGGTCCCAATTATCTTTATGATCCAATAAAATACTTTGTCAATTCACCAGGTAAGAGACTTAGGCCAATTATAGTACTTTTTCTAGGCGATCTTTTTAATAATAAAATTGAAGACTCTGTAAATGGTGCTTTAGGAGTTGAATTATTGCATAGCTTTACATTGGTTCATGATGATATTATGGACGAAGATGAATTAAGGCATAACGTCACAACAATCCATGAGAAATGGGACAATGCTCACGCGGTTTTATCTGGAGATGGCTTAGGAGCTCTAGGACCTTTATTTATAGGAAAAATTAAAAAAAATACTTTAAAAATTTTGATTAGATATAATGAGGTTATCTTGGAAATATGTGAGGGACAAGCATATGATATGGAGTTCGAAGGTAGAGAAAATATTACTGTTGAAGATTATCTTAAAATGAGTCAAAAGAAAACAGGATCTTTATTTGAGTTATGTTTTGAAATAGCTGCTCTTGTTAGCAATGAACATGAAAATTATGTTAATGAGTTAAAAATGCTTGGTAGAAATTTAGGGGTAATTTTTCAAATTCAAGATGATATCTTAGAATTAATATCAGATGATATTGAAATGGGAAAAGGTACATATTCAGATGTAATTAGAGATAAAAAAACAATCTTAAATTGTATTGCACTTGAAAAAGATTCAAAATCTTGGAGTAGATTTAGACAATCAATTTTAGATCATGATAAAGATAAAAAAAAGAGCGCAGTATTAGAATATTTTGAAACAAATAATATCAAATCTGAAGCTAAGCAATTATTAGAAAAATATATTTCGAAATGCGATGAAATTATAATCAATCTTCCTAAAGACATTCAAGAAGGTTTGAAAGAATTAATTTATTATATTATTAAGAGAAAAAAATGAAAGAACATATAGCCAATTTTTATAAACATATTCAAGATTCTTACAAAGATTTTGATAGAGAAAATTTTGATCTTGGGGCAGTAAATAAGATTGTAATTGCTGGTATGGGTGGCTCAGCTATAGCTGGTTTAATTTTAAAAGATTTATTTCCGGAATTAGAGATTGTTGTTGAAAGAAACTATTTTCCAAATACTCCAATTGATGAATCAACCTTTGTAATATTTTGTTCATATTCAGGAAATACTGAAGAAACACTTTCTTACTATGATTATGCTTCAAGGCTTACAGATCACTCTATGGTTATTACGACTGGAGGCAAATTACTTAAGAAAGCAAAATCTGATAAATTAAAATTTCAATTATTACCCAAAGGATATCCTCCAAGGTCAGCCCTAGGTTTTTCTTTAGCAATTCTTATTTCAATTTTTGACAAAGAGGGAATTTCAAATATTGATTTTGAATGCCTTAAAAATTTTGCAGATGAATCTTCTTCAAAAAAATCTGAAGTATACAAGCAGGCCAAAAAAATTCATAAAACTATTCCAATTATTGTAACGGAAGAAGATTTGTCTTCAATTGGATTTCGATTAAAATCTCAATTGAATGAGAATAGTAAAATGCTATCATATAATATTACAATTCCTGAAATGAATCATAATGAAATTGTTGGGTGGGAAAACATAAATATTGATAAAAAACATTTTTCTATGATTTGGATACATATTGGATGGCCAAAAAATATAGAACGAATGAACATAACCAATGAAATTTTATCCACAAAAGTTTCTTATGCTGCTCATTTGACAGTTCCCGACAATGTGCCAAAAAATCTCACATCACTTTTTTTCTTAATCAATTATATTGACTGGTTAAGCTATTGGTGCGGTGAATTAAATAATGTTGATATTAATTCTGTAAAGTCTATTGATCTACTTAAGAAGAAAATTTCTTAAGAATAATTACTGAATTATGTCCTCCAAATCCAAATGAATTACTCATCGCAATTTTTATATTTTTATCAATAGATATATTAGGCGTATAATTTAAATTGCATTCCGGATCAGGAACGCTATAATTGATCGTAGGAGGAACTTTATTAGATTTAATAGCATTTATACAAGCTATTGCCTCAACAGCGCCAGCAGCGCCTAATAAATGTCCTGTCATAGATTTTGTTGAACTAATAGAAACGTTCTTCGCATAACTTCCAAATACGTTGTTAATTGCTTGTGTTTCAAGCATATCATTAAAATAGGTAGACGTACCATGAGCATTAATATAATCAATATCTTCAACCTTAATATTTGCTTCTTTAATGGCCATTTTTATTGCATTAATAGCTCCAGTGCTTTGGTTGTGCGGTTGAGTCATATGATAGGCATCATTTGTAATACCATACCCAATAATTTCTCCAAGAATGTTAGCATCTCTAGTTTGTGCTGAATCTAAATTTTCAAGAAAAAGCATTCCAGCTCCTTCTGATAGAATAAATCCATCTCTTTCTTTATCAAATGGTTTTGAAGCTTTAGAAGGATTATCATTATTTTTTGATAAAGCTTTCATATTTGCAAATCCTGATAGGGTTAAAGGGGTGATACTTCCTTCTGCGCCTCCACAAACAATAGCGTTAATATGTCCATCTGAAATTAATCTATATGCCATTCCTATTGCGTCTGTAGCTGAAGAGCATGCAGTTGACATTGAAAAATTTAAGCCCGTAAGATTGTTTTTGATTGCAATCTGACCACCGGCAATATTTGGAATCATTTTAGGAACATAAAAAGGAGAAACTCCTCGCTGACCTTTCTTGATATATTTACTATACTCTTCCTCTAAAGTGTGCATTCCACCAACGCCAGTACCAACGATAACTCCAGCATCAGATGATGAATAGTTTGATTTGTCAATCGCTTGTTTCGCAGCTATTAATCCAAACATGGTAAAACGATCTAGTTTTTTAACTTCTTTAGCATCAAAAAAGTTAAAAGGATCAAAATTTTTGACCTCTCCTGCAATTTTAACTGAAAATTTTTCTGTATCAAATTGTTGAATGAGGTCTACACCAGAATGACCCTTTAACAGGTTTTTCCAAAGCGATTTTGAATCAAGACCAAGAGGAGAAATTGAACCATCTCCTGTAATAACAACTCTTTTTTTCAAAATTATTTTTTGTGGTTATTGATATATTCTAGAGCAGCACCAACAGTAGTAATTTTTTCTGCATCTTCATCGGGAATTTCTAAATCAAACTCTTCTTCAAATTCCATAATTAGTTCTACAGTGTCTAAAGAATCTGCTCCAAGGTCATCAAGAAAGCTTGCCTCTGGAACTACTCTGGATTCTTCTACACTTAGTTTGTCTACTATAATATTTGTTACTTTTTCATTTAATGACATAATTAATATCTCCTTATTAATTTAATGACATTCCACCGTCAATATAAAATGTTTGCCCTGTAATATAACTGGCTTCATTGGAACATAAAAATAAAATCATTTGTCCAATATCTTTGGGTTTTCCAAGTCGTTTCAAAGGTATTCTATCTAAATATCCTTTTTTAACTGTATCTGAAAGATGAGCAGTCATATCTGTTTCAATTAAACCAGGTGCTATACAATTAACTGTAATATTTCTTCTACCAACTTCTTTTGCCAAAGATTTTGTTAAAGCTAAAAGTCCTCCCTTAGATGCAGCATAATTTCCTTGACCTTTATTACCATCAGTTCCAGAAATAGATGAAATATTTATAATTCTTCCACATTTGTTTTTTACCATATCTTTTAATACTGCTTTCGTCAAATGAAATGGACCATTTAAATTAACATCCATTACTTTTGTCCATTCTTCTGATTTCATTCTTAATAATATATTGTCCATATGAATGCCTGCATTATTAATTAGCACATCTGCATAACCAAAAGTATCAGATATATAGTTATATAGTTTCTCAATTGATTGCTTATCAGAAATATCACAACAGAAGGGATGTATATTTTTTATATCTCTAATTGAGTCCAATGATTGCTCACTAGTTGCCACTGCAATTACATTATAATTATTCGCAGCAAGAATTTCAGAAATTTCTTTTCCAATCCCTCTAGATCCGCCAGTTACAATAGCTGTTTTAGTTGTAAAGTTTAGCATAAGTCTTTTTATAAATCTTCATAACAATTATAATTTGTAATTGTTAATGAATCATCAATTTTTTTAATAATATTTCCTAAAACTTTTTTTGGTCCAATTTCAATAAAATTTGAACTGATTTCTTTTAACTTATGAACACTTTTTAGCCATTGAACTGGATTATCAATTTGTTGAATAAGCACATTTTTAATATCATTTACTTCCGATCTTGCAATTCCATCATAATTCGATACAATTGGACAAATAGGCTTTTTAAAAGTCGAATCATGAATAGTATTATAAAGAGCTGGCTTTGCTTCAGACATCAGCTTTGAATGAAATGCACCACTTACTTTTAACGGGATTACTTTTGATCCAATTTTTTTTAACATTTCAGTAGCATAAGTTATAGAGCTGTCACTTCCTGATATTACTATTTGCGATTCGGAGTTAATATTTGCTATCTGACAACCTGCTTTTTTACATATTGTTTCTATTGCTTCTTCAGATGAGCCAAGTACTGCACTCATTTTACCTAAGTTTTGTTGTTCACATTCAGCCATAGCTTTAGCTCTAACAGCTACAATTTTTAATCCTGTTTCAAAGTTGTATGACTTATTAGCATAAAGAGCAGAAAATTCACCAAGACTGTGTCCAGCAACAATAGAAAGATTATATTTATTACTTAGCAAATCAAAGATTATCGTTGAGTGAATATAGATAGCTACTTGCGCATATTGTGTATTTCTTAATTTCTCTTCGTCTGAAGAAAACATAATATCAGCAATACTATAGCCTAATATTTTATTAGATAATTCTATTCTTTCTTTAGCTAGACTAGAATTTTTATAAAGATTTGCACTCATTCCAGGTCGGTGAGATCCCTGCCCTGAGAAAATGAAACAATTCTTCATTAGTTTTGATCTACTGGTTTTCCTTTATAGTAAAGAATACCATCATGATAGTACGCATGATGAGGAAGATGCTCAACGCCTGTATTCTTGCACTTTACTGTATGTACAAGGGAAGACTTATAATGAGTTCTTCTCTTTTTTGATCTTGTTTTTGACTGTCTTCTTTTAGGTAACATATTTTTCCTTAACTAGGAGGCAATATAATCAAATTAATCTTTCTTGTGAAATATTTTTTATAATTCATTTTTATCTATCCAACATTCATAACCAAGAGTAATATTGATATATTCCGCAATTTTTATTGCATCTTCTTTTTTGGAAAAGTTTCCATATCTCACTCTGTATTTAAAATCTGAGCTAACATCATTTTTTTGAATAAAAGCATCAATATCATTTTCATTAAGTAGTTTTAAAACCTCCATAGCTTCATCGAATGATTTTTTTACTGATATTTGAATAGTATAATAAAATTCAATATCATCAACCGACGAAATTTGTTCAACAGATTTCGTATTTGGTTCATTGATTGTATAATTCAACCAGTCATTTGAAGCCTCTTGTGAAAAAAGAGGAGACAAGATAAGAATTGGAATAAAAAATTTATTTATTTTAATCATCTAATTAAAAAAAGAAACTAATTTCTTTTTCAGCATTTTCATCGCTGTCAGAACCATGAGTTGCATTCATAGAAATGTCTGTACCATACTTAGCTCGAATTGTTCCAGGTTCTGCTTTTGTTGAATCGGTTGCGCCCATTAAATTTCTCCATTCAGAAACTGCATTTTCTTTTTCAAGTTTCATAATATGCGATTTATAAGAAGTCATAAACTCTACCAGTTCTCCAAAAAAAGGTTTATCCTTATGAATATCATAAAATCCTTGAGCTTGCTCTTCTGACATATGAATCGTTTTTTCCTCAACAATTTTAAATCCATTATCCATGATGTCTTTTCTAATATCTTCTTTTGAACCTTTTTGCATTGCATCAGGTTTAATTATGGCTAGTGTATTTTTCATTATTCCTCTATAAGTTTTATCATTGTTTCTCCAATTTCAGATACTGTTTTAGCAACTGAAATTCCACATTCTTTTAAAATTTCTATTTTGGCTTCTGCTGTTTCAGATCCTTCAGATATTATTGCTCCTGCATGGCCCATTCGTTTTCCTTTTGGGGCAGTTTGTCCAGCAATGAATGAAACTACTGGTTTATCAAAGTTTTCTTTAATCCATCTAGCAGCTTCATTTTCCATATTGCCGCCGATCTCTCCAATCATAACTACGCCTTTTGTGTCATTATCATTTGCAAAATGCTTTAAAATATCAATCATGCTTGAACCGATGATAGGATCTCCTCCTATTCCAATAGCCGTAGTCATACCTAGACCAACATTTACAATTTGATCTATTGCCTCATATGTTAAAGTTCCTGATCTAGATAAAATTCCAATAGATCCTTTTTTACATATAAAACCCGGAGTTATTCCAATTTTTGATTCTTCAGCAGTAATAAGCCCTGGACAATTAGGTCCAATCAAGATACTATCAGATTTATCTAAAGCATTTTGAACTTTTTTCATATCATTAATTGGTATTCCCTCAGAAATACATACAATCAATTTAATATTTCCTTCAATTGCTTCAAGTATTGCTTTTGCAGCAAATCTTGGAGGAACAAAGATTGCGCTCGCATCAATTTCAAATTTTTCTTTTGCATCAGCAATGCTATTAAAAACCGGAAGATTGTTTTCTGTTACAGTTTCACCGCCTTTTCCTGGAGTAACTCCACAAACAACTTTTGATCCATAATCTAGCATCTGCACAGTATGAAATAAGCCTTCAGATCCAGTGATACCTTGAACTAAAATTTTTGTATCTTTATTTAATAGTATCGACATTTATAAGACCATCCCAACGGCTTTTTTAGCAGCATCATCTATTGTTTCAGCGCTGACAAGATCAATATCAGATTTGTCTAATATTTCTTTAGCTAGTTTTGCATTTGTTCCTTGAAGTCTAACGACTACACCTACATTTAAATTAAGTTCTTTAACTGCTTGAATTACGCCATTAGCAACTCTGTCACAACGTACAATCCCGCCAAAAATATTGATTAGGATAGATTTAACATTTGGATCAGATAAGATAATTTTAAATCCATTTTTGATGGTATCAACGTTAGCTGCACCACCTACATCAAGAAAGTTAGCAGGTTCTCCACCGTGATGTTTGACGATATCCATTGTTGCCATAGCAAGTCCAGCACCATTTACCATACACCCAACATTTCCATCTAGCTTGATATAGTTTAATCCATATTCCGAAGCTTTTAATTCAAGAGGATCTTCTTCTGATTCATCATGATAAGATGCAATTTTTTCTTGTCTGAAAAGTGCATTTGAGTCAATATCGACTTTTGCATCTAATGCAATAATTTTTTCATCCTCAGTAAGTACCAATGGGTTTATTTCTAACAAATTACAATCAGATTGGGAGTAGCATTTATAAATATTAGAAAATATTTCAGATGCATTTTTATAAGAGGAAAGGTCCAAAGCATTTATTACTATATTTACTGCATCGGCAAGAGGATAAGTATCATCTTTTATCCAGGCTTTTATTATCTTTTCGGGACTTTTCTCTGCAACTTCTTCAATGTCAACTCCGCCTTCTGTAGAAACAATAAACACGTCAGCATTTTTTGATCTATCATACATCAGAGCAAAGTAAAATTCTTTTTTGATATCAAGTGCCTCGGTAATCAAAATTTGATTTACACGTTTTCCAGCTTCTCCAGTTTGATGTGTTATTAGATTCATTCCCAAGATTTCATTAGCAGCTTCAGAAGCTTTTTCTGTTGTTGAGCAAAATTTAACTCCACCACCTTTTCCTCGACCTCCAGCATGAATTTGAGCTTTAACTACAACTGCATTTGATTGAAAATCAGATTGAACTTTACTAATTATTTTTTCAATATTATTGACATCGCTTACAACATAACCTCTTTGAATAGGAACATTGTAGCTTGCTAAAATTTCTTTTGCTTGAAATTCGTGTATCTTCATTTACTCTTTATCCATGTAAGGGTACTTATAGTTCTGAGGAGGATCAAAAGTTTCTTTAATTGTTCGCGGTGATGTCCATCTTAGCAGATTAAGCATTGAGCCGCCTTTATCATTAGTACCTGAAGCACGACTACCACCAAAAGGTTGTTGGCCAACAACTGCACCAGTAGGTTTATCGTTTACATAGAAATTTCCAGCAGAAAACCTTAATTTTGATCTAACCTCATTAACAATATCTCTATCTTCTGAAAAAACACATCCTGTCAATGCATATGGAGATGTATTATCAATTAATTCTAATGTTTCATCCCATTTTTCATTTTCATATACAAATATTGTTAAAACTGGACCAAAGATTTCTTCCTCAAGTGTTTTAAAGTGAGGATCTTTTGCCAAAATGATTGTCGGTTCGACAAAATAACCATTTGATTTATCATAGCCACCACCACATAAAACTTCGCAATCTTCACTCTGTTTTGCATAATCAAGATAGGACGATATTCTATCAAATGCTGGTTCATCAATAACTGCATTTACAAAGTTTTTGAAATCTTCTGGTGGACCAACATCAATTGTTGAAACTTCATTTAATAGTTTTTCTTTGATTTCTGCCCACTTTGATTGTGGCAGATAGGCTCTTGACATTGCTGAACACTTTTGTCCTTGATATTCAAAAGCTCCTCTAACCATGGCAGTAACCAAACCTTGTATATTTGCTGATTCATGTGCTATGCAAAAATCTTTACCACCAGTTTCTCCTACAACCTTTGGATAACTTTTATATGTATCTAAGTTATCAGATACTTTTTTCCAAAGATGTTTAAAAGTTTTTGTTGATCCAGTGAAGTGAACACCTGCCAAATCTCTATGACTCAATACTTGATCTCCAATTTTTGGTCCATCGCCAGGAATGAAATTAATAACTCCATCGGGAAGACCTGCTTCCTTATAAAGCTCCATTATGATATAGGAAGAATAAACTGCACTGGGAGCAGGTTTCCAAAGAACAGTATTTCCTACAATTGCAGGAGAAATTGCTAAATTACCTCCAATACTAAAGAAATTGAATGGAGCAATTGCAAAAACAAATCCTTCTAGAGGCCTAAATTCTAATTCATTTTTCATTCCATCAGGGGAGATGGGAGTAAAAGACTCTTGCATTTTGTAGGAGAATTCAATGTTAAAATTAAGAAAGTCAACTAATTCACATGATGCATCCACTTCAGCTTGAAAGACACTTTTTCCAATATCAAGCATTGCAGCAGCATTGATTTTATAGCGATATTTACCAGCAACTAAATCAGCAACCTTTTTAAATATTTCTGCTCTGTATTCTAAAGGACTATTTGACCAAGTTTTCCATGCTTCTAGAGATGAATCTATGGCCATTTGTATTTCTTCAGGACCAGCTTCATGATAATGCCCTAAAACATGGCCATGATCATGAGGCTTTGTACAAGGCTGAGTATTACCAGTTCTGATTTCTTTTCCATGAATAATAATAGGTATATCTTTTTGTCTTGATGATTGTCTTTTAATTTCTTCAATCAGAAGTCTTCGGTGTTCTGAGCCTGGCTCAAAATCGATAATAGGTTCATTAATTGCTCTAAAATTTTTATCCATAATTTTTCCTTTATTTTTTAGTGCCTAATATTATACAAAATATCCTTCATTTCAGAATAATTCTTTGCCAAAACAAATTTTTTTCGAAAAAAAGAGGCACCTTTAAATCCTTTAAAATACCATGCAAAGTGTTTTTTCATATTATTTGATCCTACAATTTCTCCGTGGATTTGAACTAATAGCTCTAAATGTTTCTGACATATCTCAAGTCTTTCTTCAAGACTTATTTCGTTAAAATCTTCATTGTTGATATATTTTTTAATTTGAGTAAAAAACCATGGATTGCCTAATGCAGCTCTTCCAATCATAATACCATCACAATTAGTTTGAGTAAACATTTTATTTATATCATCAATGCTCTTAATATCCCCATTACCAATAACAGGTATTTTAACGTTATCTTTCAATTCTTTTATTAAATCCCAGTTTGCACTTCCTTTATACATTTGTACAGTTGTTCTAGGATGAAGAGTAATAGCTTTAATTCCAATTTTTTCTAGATTTATTCCTGCTTGGGTACTAACAATATTTTCTGAATTCCAACCTGCTCGCATTTTCACTGTAACTGGAATATCTACTGCTTTTACAACTGCTTCGGTAATATCTTCCATGAGACATAGATCTTTTAAAGCAGCAGATCCAGCACCTTTTTTTGTTACTTTTGGAACAGGACATCCATAATTGATGTCTATCAGGTCTGGTTTAAATTTTTCATAAACAACCCTCGCCGCATTTTCCATAACCTCAGGAGTATCACCAAAAATTTGTATTCCAATAGGTCTTTCAAATTCAGAAAACTTAATCATATTTAAGGTTTTCTCATTTTTTCTAATTATTCCATGGGCTGATACAAACTCTGAGTATACAACGCCTGCACCAAATTCTTTAGCTATCACTCTAAATGCGTAGTCTGTTACTCCTGCCATGGGAGCCAAAAAGAATGGAAAGTCTAATTTTAAGTTTCCAATTTGAATTTTTTTATTTATATCAAACATATACTTTTTGTTTGTTCGGTTCGATTATTGGTTTAAATTTCCCCAGTTCAATTTGAACTTAAACATAAAAGGTTAAAAAATGTCAAGAGTTTGTGAAGTAACAGGTAAAAAAGTTATGTATGGCAATAATGTTAGTCATGCTAACAATAAAACTAGAAGAAGATTTGATATTAATCTTCAGAAAAAAACTTTCTGGGTAGAAAGTTTAAATAAGAAAGTTACGCTTAAAGTATCTGCTAAAGGATTAAAGATTATTGATAAGAAAGGAATTGATTCAGTAATCAAAAATCTAATTGCAGAAGGTAGAAAATTTTAATTATTCAGTTTTTTAGTTAATTCATCAATAATTATTTTATGACTGATTTTACCTTTGGTTTCTCTATTAATTTGACCAATAAAAAACCCCATTAGTTTCTCTTCGCCGTCTTTAAACCTAGATACTTCATCACTACATTGAGATAGAATTGAGTCTACAATAGAGCCAATATCAACATTAGATATCTCAAAATTTCCACTTTGTAAGATTTCTTCAACACTTACACCATTTTCAAAAATTTTTCTTAAAATTTCTTTCCCAGAATTCTGCGTTATTTTGTCATTTTCAACGAGTTCAATAATTTTAATGAGATCATATGACGAAACTTTTTCAGAATTGAACTCAAGATTTTCTTCATTGAACAACCTAAAAAGTTCAGTTGAAATCCAAGCACTTGCTTTTTTTGCAGCTACGCCTGAATCAACAACACTCTCAAAATATTTTGCTATTTTTTTTGTAGTTGAAAGAACAGTTGCTTCAGTTAATGATAATTTATAATCAACAATCCATTTATTTTCGTACTCAAATGGGAGAATTGTTACTTCTGACATAATTTTATCGACAAGAGATTTGTCTAAATCGATTGGAGGCAGGTCAGGGTCATTAAAATATCTATAATCATCAGCGTTTTCTTTTAAGCGCATTATTTCTGCAACGTTTTTATCATTATTCCATGTTAAAGTTGCTTGTTCAACTTTTTTACCATTGCTTAATAAATCGTTTTGTCTAAAAATTTCTGATTCAATTGCTTTTTGAACATTTTTGAAAGAGTTGATATTTTTAATTTCAGTTTTAATTCCAAATTTTCCACTTCCTTTTTTAGATAAAGAAATATTGGCATCACATCTTAGTTTCCCTTTTTCCATTTCAGCATTTGAAATATTGATGTAGTTAATTATTTGTTTTACTCTTTGCATAAAAATTTTTGCTTGTTCTGGATGTATTATAACTGGTTCTGTAACTATTTCAATTAAAGCAGCACCGCTTCTGTTATAGTCTAGATTACTGATATTATCTTTTGAATTATGAAAAGATTTTCCAGCATCTTCTTCGAGGTGTGCTCTTGTTAAGTCAATATTGTATTTTTTTTCATTCCACCAAATAGGAACAGATCCACCAGTAACTATCGGTTGATCAAATTGAGATATTTGATAGCCTTTAGGTAGATCAGGATAAAAATAATGCTTTCTTGCAAAAGTGAATTTCTTACTAATTTTTCCATTTACGGCTTTTCCAAACTTAATCGCAGATTCAATTGCTGATTGATTGATATTTGGGAGCGCTCCTGGTAATCCAATAGAAGTTGGACATGTTAGGCTATTAGGTGTTTGATCGTAATCATAGGAACAATCGCTGAAAATTTTTGAAATAGTCTCAAGTTGAACATGGATTTCTAAACCAATGATAAAATCCCAATTTTTATTTATTTCATTAATATTCAATGTGATTTTTTAGCAATTAAGTTTAGTGCTGATCCAGCTTTAAACCATCCAATTTGATTTTTAGAGTACGTATGTATAGTTTCAATAATAAATGATGACCCATCTGGTTTATTCAAGCTTAGTTTTAAATTTGTTTCACTATCAAATTCTTTAAGGTTTAATGTGGAAATAGTATCATTAGCGTCAATCTTATCGTAGTCATTTTTATTTTTGAAAATAATTGGAATAATTCCTTGTTTCTTTAAGTTTGTTTGAGCGATTCTTGCAAAGCTTTTAGCTAAAACAATTTTACAACCCATAAATCTTGGCTCCATTGCTGCATGTTCTCTACTAGATCCTTCTCCATAGTTTTCATCAGCAATAGCGACCCAATTTATGTTATTTTCTTTATAAGCTTTTGATACTTCATAAATATTTTCAGTTTCGCCAGAAATTAAATTAATTGCTTCTCCATTGGATTCGGTAAATGCATTCAGAGCACCTGAGTACATATTTTGAGAAATATTTTCAAGATGCCCTCTATATTTGAGCCAAGGACCAGCAGGAGATACATGATCTGTAGTGCATTTTCCTTTCGCTTTAAGAAGAATTTTTAAGTCTTTCATTTCATTATTGTCCCAAGCTGAGAAAGGAGTAAGCACTTGCAATCTTTCACTGTCTGGATTAATAACGACTTGAGTATCAGGTCTCAATTCAGCTTTTAAAAAATCATCACTACCAATTTCTTCAAATCCCATATCAGGTAATTCAGATCCAGTTGGTGACTTGAAACTAAAACTACTTCCATCGCTAAGCGAGATTTTATCTGAGGTTGGATTAAAGCTTAATTTTCCAGCTATTGTTAAAGCAGTTACTATTTCTGGACTTGCAACAAAAGATTCAGTTGCAGCATTTCCATCATTTCTTTTTGCAAAATTTCGATTAAAAGAAGTAATAATAGTATTTTTTTCACCTTCATTTATGTCTGACCTTTTCCATTGCCCAATGCAAGGACCACAAGCATTTGCTAAAACTTTTCCTCCAAGTTCTTCAAAAATTTTAGTATACCCATCTCTTTCCATGGTTGCTTTAATTTGGTTTGAACCTGGAGTAATATAGAACTCTGATTTTGCTTTCAATCCAACGCTAAGAGCTTGTTTAGCCACATGGGCAGCTCTTTCAATATCTTCATAGGATGAATTAGTACAACTACCAATTAGTCCAACTTTAAGGTCATCATCATAATTATTATCAGTTATGGCCGAAGGAATTTCTGAGATTTTTCTCGATAAATCAGGGCTGTATGGACCAACAATATGAGGTTCTAGTTCAGATAAATTAATTTCAATTACTTCATCATAATAGTTTTCTGGATTTGAATGAACATCATCATCCGCTTTTAAATGTTCTTTGATATTTTCTGCTAAGTCAGCGATATCTTTTCGATTTGTTGCCGATAAGTATTCATACATTTTTCTATCATAAGGAAAGAGAGAGGTAGTAGCACCTACTTCGGCTCCCATATTAGTAATCGTTGCTTTTCCTGTACAGCTGATATTTTTAGTTCCTTCTCCGAAGTATTCTATTATTTTACCAGTGCCACCTTTAACAGTTAATATACCTGCAAGTTTTAGAATAATATCTTTTGGAGAAGACCAATCGCTCAATTTTCCTGTTAGTTTAACGCCAATAATACCAGGCCAGTTTACTTCCCAAGGAGAATCAGTCATTACATCAACTGCGTCAGCTCCACCTACACCTATTGCAATCATTCCAAGCCCACCTGCGTTTGGAGTATGAGAGTCAGTTCCTATCATCATTGCTCCTGGAATAGCATAGTTTTCTAAAATTGTTTGGTGGATAATTCCAGCTCCAGGTTTCCAAAAACCTATCCCATATTTGGCACAAACTGACATTAGAAAATCATAAACTTCTTTGTTCGTTATCAGCGCATTACTCAAGTCATCATCTGCACCGGTAATTGCTGTGATCAAATGATCGCAGTGAACAGTAGTTGGAACTGCTGTAGTTTGCATTCCAGAATTTATAAATTGTAGTAAAGCCATTTGCGCAGTTGCATCTTGCATGGCAACTCTATCTGGCTTTAATGTACAAAATGTTTTTGTTCTGCTTGGAACGGATGTAAGATTTTCAGATAAGTGAGAAAAAAGTATTTTTTCAGTATAGGTTAATGGCCTGTCAAAAAATGATCTTGCATCACCAATTTTTTGAATATAATTAGCATAAATTTTTTTTATTAGATCTGTCTGATTCATTTTTACTCTTTATTGTTTAAATTTAGCCATAAAAAAATGATTTTATGGGTATAATATTAGCATCTAGTTCTCCAAGACGAAAGAAAATTCTACAAAAGTTAGGATACAGTTTTCAAATTCAAGTACCAAATATTGATGAGAATAATTTTAATAATTTGAATCCCATAGATTATGCGATAGACGTTTCAATGAGAAAAGGATTAAAAGTTCATCAAAGATATCCTAATGATTATATACTCTCAGGAGATACGATAATTGAATTTGAAAATCAAATTATAGGAAAACCTAAATCAAATCTTGATGCAATAAAAACATTAAAGTTACTTTCAGGTAAACATCATTTTGTAATAAGCGCACTGTCTTTAACTTATCTGGAAAATCAAATAACTATTTTTGATAGCACTAAAGTTTCATTTAAATCTTTAAATGATAATTCCATTCAAAACTATATTAAAAATTTTAATGTTATGGATAAGGCAGGTTCTTATAATGTTGAAGATGCGAAAGAGTATTTTATTAAAAATATTGACGGATGTTACAATAATATCGTAGGTTTCCCAGAGCAAAAATTTTTAATAAGTAAAATAAAAAGCGTACTTGATAAAATATGATTTTTTACAATAAATATAAAAAATTTAGAATCGATAATAATATTGATCTTTCAGATGTTTCTAAAAGAACTAAAATTGATATAAAGTACCTTCAATCTATCGAAAAAGGAAAATTTGCAGAAATACCAGGAGTGTATGTAAAATTATTTTTCAAAGCTTACATTAATGAGATTGGAGTTGATATTGAAGAAGCATTAGATGAGCTAAATAGTTTTTTAAATCAAAAAACATCTTCAAAAAATTTAAAATTTGTTCCTGACTCAGAGGAAAAAAGATTTAAATTATTTAATAATTTAAACAGCGAAAATTTATTCAATTCTAGTATTTTGATGGGTATGGGTTTTTTTGCACTGGTTTTATTACTAAGCTTTTCACTCAATTCAAATAATGAATTGTCACAATCTGATCTTGAAAACGAGCTCAGAATTAAAAAATCTGATTTAATTGAATATTATGTAGAAAGAAGCGAAGAGGTTATTTCAATTGATAATATAGATTTTCCAATAACAATTCGTTTTCAGTCTGAAAATGAAAATTACATCAATTATTATGATAGTTTTTCCGGAAAAGAATTTTTTATTTTTGAAGAAACAATGAATACTCAATCAAATTCATTTACAGAAATATGGAATGGTGAGTCAAAATCCTTTTTAGTAGCTAATACAATAGATTTTGAATTAATCTTTTTTTCAGACGATTATTACAGAGATTTTTCTCAAAATATAATAAATGACTTTCCTGTAGAAATCATTTTAGATGCCAATCCTTACACCTTGACTGTTGTCAAGTATTTGCCTAAAAAATAATATTCAAAAATTATTTTCATTTATTGCACAATTTTATTGACATAAACTCGCACTATATCGTAAGATAAGTGGTTAATAGTGGGTTAAAATCCCTTATTTAGTTATGAGTAGCCAATATACATTTACAGGACAGTACACGTTTAATATTGATTCTAAGAACAGAATCAATATTCCTGCAGCCCTAAGAAAACAATTTTCAAGTAAGGATAAAAAGACATTTGTTATAACTAGAGGTGTTGATAATTGTGCATGGATTTATCCAATTACAGAATGGAAAAAAATACAAAATGAATTACAACAACTTTCCTCTTTATCGAAGACAAATAGAATTTTTTTAAGAAATCATTTACGACATGCAAATATTTTAAAGTTTGATAAGCAAGGAAGATTTGTCTTGCCTCAATCATTGATTGACTATGCTTCTATCAAAAAAGACATAACAATAATTGGCGTATTAAACAAAATTGAGGTTTGGAATTCTACATTATTGCAGAAAATAGATAAAACTGAAAAAGTCGATGATCAATCCTACGATCAACTTTCTGAAAGAGTGAATATCTGATGAATTCACAGCCATCAACACAAAGCAGACATTTACCTGTTATGTTGATGGAGTCATTAGAAAACTTAAATATTAAAAATAATGGAATATATGTTGATGGAACATTAGGTCTTGGAGGGCATTCCGAAGAAATTTTAAAACAAATTGATTCTGGATTTTTACTAGGAATAGATAGAGATAGCGAATCGATTGACCTAGCCAATAAACGTCTCTCTAGTTATAATAACTATAAATTATTTCATGATAGTTATCAAAATTTAAAGAATATTCTCATAGAATTAGATATTAAAGCCGTAGATGGTATTTTGCTAGATTTAGGTCTTTCATCATTTCAATTAGAAAATAATCAAAGAGGATTTTCTCATAAACATAGTTCTGAGCTTGATATGAGATTTGATAAGGAAATAGATAGTAATACAGCAGATAAAATCATTAAAAAGTATGACCTAAAAAATTTAACAAGAATATTTAGAGAATTTGGCGAAGAAAGAAACGCATATAGAATAGCTAAAATGATTAAAGAGTCAGATTTTGAAATTAATGTTTTATCAATCACGTCAATTATTGATAAGGTTACTCCTTACAGATTTCGAATTAAGACCTATTCAAGAATTTTTCAAGCTTTAAGAATTGAAACAAATAAAGAGCTCGAGCATTTAGAAAGTTTTTTAAGTGATTTTACTGATTTGCTTAATCCTGGGGGACGATTAGTTGTTATAAGCTATCACTCTATTGAGGATCGAATTGTAAAGCATAAGTTAAAAGACCTAAAAAATGAAAAAGCAATTAAGTTAATTTTTAAAAAACCATTAATTCCTACTAATGAAGAAATACAAACCAACAAAAGATCTAGAAGTGCAAAAATGAGAGTAGGGGAAAAAATTGGCTAAAAAGAGAAGATTGAGTAAGGCTGAAAAGCAAAAAAGAGAAAATTTTAAATGGGTATTTATGTTTAGCGTTATCGTTATGACTATTGCAGTATATTTAGCTTCTTTTGTTGAGGTAGATAAAACCCAGTCTAGTATTGATTTTAATAAAAAAACTTTGGCTAAACTTGATGAAGAATTTAAGGTTAAAAGAAATGCTGTTGAGAGATTAAAAAGGGCCGATGTAATATCAAAAAAAGGAAAAGAAATCGGTCTTGTTCCAAGTAAACCCGAAACAATTATTGTGACTGTAAATGACTAAAAATTATTTAAAATTTAAAAATAGAATTATTTTTCTCCATATTATTGTTATGGTAGTTTGGATTGGATTTGGAGTGAAGTTATTTAATATTCAAATCATTAATAAAATGGATAATCCTCAAGGAATTAAATTAGAATCTGTAAAAGGTTTTAGGGGAAATTTTTATGATACAAATGGCGAAAGTTTAACTCAAAATCTTACCTTTTATCGTATAGGGGTACATCCAAAAAAAGTACTTAATATTGATGATTTATTTAAAGACCTTTCAAATTGTACAGGGAGCTCAATTGACAGCTACTTGAAAATTTATAGTGCTAATAAAGACTATATCGAACTCGAAAGAAAAACAAATAAAAATTGTGAAAACCTTCAAAAGAAATACCCAAATGAAATTGTCATAAGAAAGAGTTATAAAAGATATTATCCAGAAGATAATCTTGTATCTCAGCTTATAGGTTTTACAAATGTTGATGACTATGGAATTTCAGGCTTAGAATCAAAATATAATAAATATCTTGAGCCTATTAGTGGGTCCAAGCTTTCTAAAAGAAATGGTTTGGGTTTGCGAATATCAGATCCAACTCTTCCAAGCGAGGATGCAAAAAATGGTGCAAATATCACATTGTCCATAAATAAAGAATATCAAGCAATTTTACGTGATGAGCTTATAATGCAAATGGAAAATACGGGAGCATCAGCAGCAATGGGTATTATAATTAATCCACAAAACGGAGCAGTATTATCTATGGTTAATCTACCTGACTATAATCCTAATTCGCCGAATGATTTTGAGATAGAATTTCAAAAAAATAAACTTGTAACCGATTTAATAGAGCCAGGTTCTACTTTTAAAATTGTTACGATGGCTGCAGCTTTAGAAAATAATATTGATTTGATGGATGAGTATAATGTTGAGGGGCCTTATAATTTTCATAACATTAAAATGGTTGAAGATTCTGAACCGCATAATGTTTTAAATGTTAAAGAAATCCTTGCATTTTCAAGTAATATAGGTACTATAAAAATTGCCGAAAGTTTAGGAAAGAATAGTTTGTACAATCAAGCTAGAGAATTCGGTTTTGGCATTAAAACAGGATTTGATTCTACATCAGAAGCTTCTGGAATTTTTAGAGATCCCTCAAAGTGGAGTTTATCATCAATGCATAGCATTCCTCTTGGCTATGAAATTTCAACAACACCACTTCAAATAGCAATGGCATATGCTGCAATAGCAAATGGAGGATTTTTACTTAAGCCATATGTAGTTGAAAGAATTGAGAAACATGATGATACTATTATTAAAAACCAAAGAAGTGCAAAAAAAAGAGTTCTTTCTCAGTCTAATGCTGAAAAATTAAAAATAATGCTTTCTCATACTGTTAAAGAAGGTAGCGGTAAAAAAGCTGAAATTAAAGGCTGGGATGTTGCTGGAAAAACTGGAACATCTAAAAAAATAGTTAACGGACAATATTCAGATAAAGAATTTATTTCAAGTTTTGTTGGATTTTTTCCTGCAGATAATCCTCAACTATTATGTTATATAGTTCTAGATGGAGCAGATGCTTCTAAGAGTATGCACTGGGGTTCTATGTCTGCTGCTCCAGTATTTAAATCTGTAATGGATAGAGTGATTAGCATTGATAAATCTATAAAAAATTCTAGATCACAATATCAAACTAAAAAAAATGAGCCTGTATTGATTCAGAAAAATTTACAAACAAAGATAGAATATGTTGAAATGCCAGATTTGTTAGGAAAAACAGTAAGAGATGCATTCACAACTCTTAAAAAAATTGGTATAAAGCCACAGATTAGCGGTAGAGGTTTAATTGTTAGCCAGAGCATTGCTCCTGGAAAAAAAGTAGAAAAAAAATCAATCTGCATTTTAAAAGCAGAGCTAAAAGAATAAGGAGAAATTATGTTATTTGAATTTGACGAATTTGCAGCACAGAAGGCAAGAATTAAGGTTTTAGGTGTTGGTGGCGCCGGAGGTAATGCAATCAATAGAATGATTACATCTGGAATGGATGGAGTTGAGTTTATAGCTATTAACACTGATGCTCAGGATCTTGATAATAATCCAGCAGAAACTAAAATCCAAATTGGAAAAGATTTGACAAAAGGTCTTGGTGCTGGTGCTAAACCAGAAGTTGGAAGAAAGGCAATTATGCATGATAAAGAAGCTGTTTCATCTATTGTTGCTGGATCAGATCTTGTTTTTGTGACTGCTGGTATGGGAGGAGGAACTGGAACAGGAGCAGCGCCTGTTGTGGCAAAAATTTGCAAAGAATTAGGCATTTTAACCGTATGTATTGTTACGCTTCCGTTTAATTTTGAAGGTCCTAAAAAAATGTCTGCAGCACTAAAAGGCGTATCAACTATGAGGAACTTTTGTGATACATTAATAGTAATACCTAATGAAAAACTATTATCAGTTATTGATTACAATACAACGCTTGAGGAAGGCTTTTCTGAGTCTGATTCGGTATTATTGCAAGCTGCACAGAGTATTTCAGATTTAATTAACAAGCAAGGAAATGTAAATATTGATTTCGCCGATGTTGAAACGGTTATGAGTGGAATGGGAGATGCTGTTATGGGAACAGGAACTGCTAGAGGTGAAGAAAGAGCAGTTCTTGCAGCACAACAGGCAATTTGTAGTCCTTTGCTAGATAATCAATCGATAAAAGGCGCAAAAGCAGCACTCGTTAATGTTACAGGAAATAAAAAAATGACTATGCGAGAAGTGGATGCAGCAACAAAATTAATCTATGAGGAAGCAGGCCAAGATGTCCACCTTATTTTTGGATGTGTTATTGATGAAAATATGGTTGATGAGCTTAAAGTAACAGTTATTGCAACTGGATTTAACAGAAGACCTATTGAAGAAATTGAGGTTAAAAAAGAAATTGAGAAAAGAAGATTTCATAATGACACAAATGAATTGATGGATTCTAGAAATACCACCTTATATAATCAAAAGAATCAAAGTCCTATTCATTCAGAAGATGATTACGTAGAAGAAAATGATGGCCCAACTTTAGTATTTGATGATTTTGATCAAAGCGCTGATTTAGAAGTTCCAGCATACATAAGAAAACAAAACCGATGAACTTTCATGGTAAAAAAATTGGAATTATTGGTTTAGGAAAAAGTGGATATTGGTCTGCAAAATTGGCCAGCAGCCTTAATTGTAACGTGTTTATATCTGATATAAATTTAGATATTAATCATCCATATGTTCATGATCTTAAGCAATTGAATATTGAAGTAGAGCTAGGTAAACATTCTGATAGATTTTTAGATTGCGATTTAGTAATAAAATCACCAGGCATTCCAAATAGAATAGATATTATAAATAAGATTTCAAATCTAAATATTCCTATAATTAGTGAGATTGAGTTTGCTTCATTGCATTCAAAGGTTAAAAATATTTGCGTAACTGGAACCAATGGTAAAACAACCACGGTATCATTGATATTTGATATTTTAAATAGTGAGTTAAATGTGTTAAAAGCAGGCAATATCGGAATTCCATTTTCAAAAGTTGTTTTTGAAAATATGTTGTACAAAGAAAATAAATTTGATTTTTGCATAATCGAATTATCAAGTTTTCAATTGGAACACTCTAATTTTCTTAAAAAAGAAATTTCAGCAATATTGAATATTTCAGTTGACCATATGGACAGATATGATTCTTTCGAACATTATCTTAATACCAAAATGAAAATTTTTGAAAATTCAAACTATTGTATCTACAATTTTGATGATGAAAAAATTAAAAAAAGTGTTACTTCTAATAATAGCAATGTTTATGCATTTTCATTAAAAAAAGGACATGGAAGTTTTTATTTAGATAATAATAAAATAAAATCTGTTAATTCAAATTATACATTAGATATTGACAAATGCAATCTTAAGGGAGTGCATAATATTTCAAATTTTGTAGCTGCTGCTACAATTGCAAAAAAAGTTGGAATCCGTGATAATAATATATTTAAAATAATTAAGAATTTTAAAGGATTGTCTCACAGGTTTGAACATTTTCTAACTAAAGATGGCATAGATTTTATAAATGATTCAAAATCAACTAATATAGATTCAGCAGTCAAAGCTATAAAATCAATAGATAATAGTATCATTTTAATTATGGGCGGTATACCAAAAGAAGAAGATTTTTCAAGCATTCTAAAGTTTAAAAATAAAATTAAAGCTGTTATTGCTTATGGAAAAGCATCTCAATCTATAAGTGATTCATTGTCAAAACAAATGAATGTTAAAATGATTGAGAATTTCAAAGATGCAGTTAATATGTCAATTAAGTATGCAGGCAAAGAAAGTACTATTCTGCTTTCTCCTGCCTGTTCAAGTTTTGATCAATTCAAAAATTTTGAAGAAAGAGGAACAGTTTTTAAAAATATGGTAGAAAGGTTTTATGCATGAATATTAAAGAGCAAAAACAAGATAGATTTTTATTTTTCACCGTTATAGCCATGATTTCTTTTGGCTTATTTATGCTTTTTAGTGCAAGTTGGGTGAAATCTTTAGAAATCACTGCCGGAGAATCAAGAACTTATTTCTTAACAAGTCAGATGATGAAGCTTATCCCTGCTTTTTTTATTTTTATTTTTCTGACAAAAATAAACTACAGAAAATTACAATTTCTATCTCCTTACTTACTTTTTTTGTCATTCTTATTGCTAGTCTATACAAAGTTTCAAGGATGTGCTGGAGATTCATGTAGATGGCTATCCATAGGTCCAATATCTTTTCAAACATCTGATATAGCACGTTTTTCAATGATTTTATTTTTAGCTAGCTATATTGATAATAATTACAAATATATGCATCAGTTTGTAAAAGGTATATTTGTTCCGCTTACAGCAATAGCTCCTATTGCCTTAATGATAATTATTCAACCTGATAATTCAACAACCTTAATCATGTTAATGATTGCTTTTATGATGTTATTCATTGGAGGAGCTTCTATAATGCAGCTAGCAACAATTGGAGCTCTTTCTGTTGGTACAATTGGAATTTTTATTTTAAATGAAAAAAATTATGCGTTAGGTAGAATTCTATCTTTTATTGATCCATCGAGCTCTGTAGCAGTAGGCTATCAATCAAGCCAGGCAATGATTGGTTTAAAGCAGGGTGGACTAGCAGGAATGGGTATTGGAGAGAGCATTCAAAAATATTCTTATCTGCCAGAAACTCATACAGATTTTATTTTTGCAATAATTGGAGAAGAAATGGGTTTTATTACAGGAATTTTATTAATGATAGCATACTATATAATTTTTTACAGAGCTGTTCAAATCTCAAAAAAATCTAATGACATTTTCGGAATATTATTGTCTATTGGTTTTGGACTTAGTATAACAATATATGCTTTTATAAATATAGGAGTTGTAATTGGTATAATTCCAGTCACTGGAGTGCCACTTCCTTTTGTTAGTTACGGAGGATCTTCATTAATCATCAATCTAATGATGGTTGCTGTTTTGTTAAATATTAGTAAAGCTCAACGTAAAATTAATGTTAAAAGATGGAGATTGAGAGTAAATGCATAATACAAATATATTATTATGCGGAGGCGGAACTGGAGGACATTACTATCCTCTAATGGCAATTAAAAAAGATCTTGAGCTTAGGTCTAAATATAATTTTTGTTATGTTGGAGCAAAAAAAGGTATTGAAAACTCTAGAATACAAAATGAAGAAATAGACTTTAAGTTAGTTTCTATTTCAGGAATACAAAGATCATTATCTCCTGAAGCAATTTTTAAAAATATCAAAACGCTAATATCAATATTTTTTAGCTTCTTTATTGTCATGATTTTTTTCATTAAACATAAACCTAATCTTGTTATTTCTACAGGAGGATATTCATCATTTTTGCCATTACAGATTGCAAAAATTTTAAGAGTACCATATGTTTTACATGAACAAAATTCATATCCTGGTCTTGTAACAAAAATGTTTAGCAATAAAGCTAAAGTAGTTTTTTTAGGGTTTGAAAATGCAAAAAATTATTTACAAAAATCCAAAACTATATTTTCAGGAAATCCTATTCTATTAACTGAAAAAGATGATGTACAATTAGAATTTAATCCTTCAATTAGAACTATTTTAATTTTTGGTGGAAGCCAAGGTTCTAAATTTTTAAACGATAAAATTAAAGCTTTGATAGAAAATAATAAGCTTGATTTTGCAAATATAGTATGGATAGTTGGCAAAAATAATTATGATTCACTAAAGCATTTAAGTGGTAAAAATATTTCAATTATGCATTATTGTAATAAAATGTCTTCTTTGTATCAAAAAGTTGACTTAGTTATTTCGAGGTCTGGCGCTATGACAATATCAGAATTAGTTCATTTTAAAAAACCTTCAATTTTAGTGCCTTTCAAGTTTTCAGCTGAAAATCACCAATATTATAACGCAAAATATCTTCAAGACAATTTATGTTCTCACTTAATTGAAGAGGAGTCATTTGATTCTAAAATTTTTTTAGAAAAAGTAAAAAATATATGTTCAAACGACAGAATACTGAATTCAATGATTCAAAATTTTCAAAAAATTTCAACTCCTAGTACTTTAGATATTATTTCTGACTTTATTGTTGAGGAAAAATATGTTATTTAGTGTTAAAAGAATTCATTTTATTGGTATTGGTGGAATTGGGATGAGCGGAATTGCAGAATTACTATCAAATAAAGATTTTATCGTTTCAGGATCAGACTTATCTAATTCTCCAAATGTAGAAAGATTGAGAAATTTAGGTATTGAAATATTTATTGGACATAGTGATAAAAATATTGCAAATGCTGAGCTTGTAATTTATTCAGATGCAATTCCTAAAGATAATATTGAGCTAAATGCTGCTAAGGCTAAGAGTTTATTGGTTTATTCAAGAGCTAAAATGATATCGGAAATTGCAAAACTTAATAATTCAACTGTTGGAGTTGCTGGAACACATGGAAAAACAACAACTACCTCTATGATTGGCAGCATTTTGAAAAGTCTAAATCTAGATCCAACTATTATTGTTGGAGGAGTTGTTAAATCAATCGAATCAAATTCTGTATTAGGAAGTGGAGATATATTTGTTGTGGAAGCGGATGAATATAATAAGAGTTTATTACACTTAAATCCAACTATTGCTGTGATTAATAATATTGATTTTGAACATATAGAATGCTACAAAGATCTAAATGATTTAAAAAATACATTTATAGATTTTGCAAATTCAATCCCTTTTTATGGAACTGTTTGTCTGTGCATGGATTCTAAAAATGTTGCTTCAATTATAAATAAGATTGATAAGCCAAAACTTACTTATGGTATCGATTCAGATGAAGTTGACTTCAAAGCAGTGGATATAGAACATAAAAATGGACGTGTATCTTTCAAAGTAGAGATTAATCATGTCGTCCATTCATTTAAGCTAAATATTCCAGGAAAATATAACGTTTATAATGCATTAGCAGCGATTGCTGTATCTCATACAATGGGATTAGATATAGAAAATGTAAGCTATGCATTAAAAAAATTTAGTGGAGTAAGAAGAAGATTTGATATTAAAGTTGATAAAGATGTAATGGTAGTAGATGACTATGCACATCATCCTGTTGAGGTTAAAAGTGTAATAAGTGCTGTAAAAAATAATTGGGACAGAAATTTGATTGTAATTTTTCAACCTCATTTATTTTCAAGAACAAAAGAATTTTATAAAGAATTTGCAGATGCATTAATGCATGCAGATAAAATATTTGTGACGGAAATTTTTGCATCAAGAGAAAAAGATGATAAATCGATTACATCTCAAAAAATTGTTGAAGAATTAATTAATAAAAATCATAAAGATGTAATATCGTTATCACTGGTTGATGTGGTTGATAAGTTAAAATCAACTGCTAAAAAAGATGATATCATTTTGACTTTGGGTGCTGGAGATATTTGGAGATATTCAGAAGATTTAGGAAAACATTTTGATGAATAATTCATTATTTGAAACAATAGAAAAAAATACATTAGCAGAAGTGGCTATTAACGAGCCATTGAGTAAGCATACTACATATGGAATTGGTGGACCTGCAGAAATTATGGTTTTTCCAGAAAATAAAACTGATTTAATTCAGATAATCAGAACTGCAAGAAAGATGAACCAACCAGTTTCAATTTTAGGATCAGGCTCAAATATCTTAATCAGTGATAATGGCATTAAGGGAGTTGTAATTTCTTTGAAGAATACTCTGAAATTAATTGAGATTGAAAATCAAAAATTGTATGCAGAATGCGGTTCAATGCTTGGAAGAATTGTTAAGCAAGCAGTTAAGCATAATTTGATAGGATTAGAGAATTTAAACGGTGTTCCTGGAACATTAGGTGGTGCATTAGTTATGAATGCTGGAGCATGGGGAGGAGAAATATCAGAAAATCTTGTTCAAGTTGAGCTTATAGATGAAGATGGAAAACTGAGATATTTACAAAAAAATGAAATTAATTTTTCATATAGACAATCTTCATTTAATAAAAAAGACATCTTATTATCTGCTGAATTTTTACTTAAGAAAGCTGATAAGGAAATTATAAATAAAAATTTCGTTGAAGCTCAAACTGGAAGAAAATCAACACAGCCTTTGAATAAGAGATCTGCAGGAAGTTTGTTTAAGAATCCAAAAGGCCATTCTGCAGGAAAACTTATCGACGAAGCAGGACTAAAAGGTTTTAGTATTGGTCAAGCTAAAATTTCTGATAAGCACGCTAATTTTTTTATAAATGAAGGGAATGCCTCATCTAAGGATATGTTGCAATTAATTAAAAAAGCTCATCAAACAGTGAAGGAAAAATTTAACATAAATCTTGAGCTTGAAGTGAAATTGATGGGTTTTAATAAAAGCGAAGTTGAGGGATTATGAAAAAGTATCAATTAATTCCTATGATTTCAGTTATTTCAACTTTTACAATAATTATCTTTATTTGTTTTACTGCATTTAAATGGGCTGACTTTAAAAATATTTATAATGTGAAAAAAATAAATATTCAAGGAGCAAATTTTTTTGATAGATCAATTATTGAAGAGAAAAATGAGGCAATAATATCCAGCAATATTTTAAGAAGTGACTTAAGAAGTTTTAAAAATAAAATTCTAGAGTTAGATCACATAGTTGATTGTAAAGTATCTAGAGAATTTCCTTCAACTATAAATATTATAATATATGAAAGAGAGCCCATTGCTTTAATTAATAGTGACGAATTAATAATTTTAGATGCCGAAGGAGTATGTTTGCCTGTTGAATATTGCGATCTATCTTTGCCTATTCTCACTAATTTTAAAACTAATCCAGAATTATACCCAAAAGGATTCAAAACAGCATCAAACAATGTAATGACTTCAGTTCAATTAATGAAATATACTAAGGACAATTTCTCAAATATCTACGATGAGATTTCAGAGTTCGTTTTTAATGAAGATAGTGAATATGAAGTTATACTAAAAAACGGTAAAACAAGAATTATGCTTGGAATAAATAACCTATCGACAAAAATGAAGTATTTAAATTCTTTTGAAATGGCATTTAATGGGGAAAAAGAGCTAACTGATTATAATTATATCGATTTGAGATTTGATAACCAAGTAATAGTCAAAGAGTCATAATGAGAAATAAAATACAAATAGCATTCGATTTAGGATCTCACAGTATTAAAAGCGCTGTTGGAAGAATTCTTCCAGATAATAAAATTGAAATCTTATCTGTTGCTGAAATTGAAAGTAATAGTATCGATTTTGGAGACATTGTTGATAAAGATCTTCTTCTAACACACCTTGAGATTCTAATAGAAAAGATGGAAAAAGACGCTAAAATTAATATTGATGAAGATGCATGGGTTTCAGTTTCTGGAAAAGGAATAAGATCTATTAATAGTTCAACAAGAAAGAGATTTGCGGATAATATTGACGTAGAGATTAGCGAAGAAATTAAGCAAGAACTTTTAAATCAATGTGCAGATGTTCAGGTTTCATCAGATCGATATGTTCTCCATAATATTGAGCAAGGATACTTTATAGGAAGCTCTCCATTAATCAGAAATCCTATAGGGATGATCGGCAAATCAATAGATGCAAAAACACACGTTATTCATGTAAGAAATTTCAATCTATCACAACTAGATTATTGCTTTAAAGAAGATCTTAGCATAGAGCCATTTCCAGTCTTTGACGGATATGCAGCATCTTCATCCAATCTTACAAGAGATGAAAAAGATTTAGGTGTTATTTTTATAGATATAGGTTCAGATAAGACAAATATTATGATTTATAAAAATAATTATCTTATTCATTCAAAAGTAATACCCCTGGGTTCAAAATTGGTAACAAAGGATATGGCAGCTTATTTACAAACATCTTTAAAAGAAGCTGAAAGGGTAAAGTTGCAACATGTTTCAGCTTTTTCTGATTTTGCTGAAGAAACAAATACTTTTGAAGTTGAAATTCCAAATGACGATTTAAGAAAAATCATAAATGAAAAAGAAATATCAAAAATTGCTGAATTGAGATTTGAGGATATTATTGATGAAATAAATGTCCAGATAAAAAATATTGGAAAAGTCTATACAGATTTTAAGTCAGGAATTAAGCTATCTGGAGGAGGTTCTAAAATCCGAAATATAGACTTATTATTCAAAAAACACTTTTCAGATACCCCAATTGATTTTATAAAGATGAAAAATGTTGTTTATAAGGAAGATTTTGAAGAAAAAAGAGAATATGTAACTCTATTAGGCCTATTAGCCTGGCCAATATTCAATGTAGAAGATAAATCATCGTCCCTTCAAATTAAAGACCTTGGTGGTATTAAAAAAAGTATTTCATCTATTTGGAAAGGAATCTTTGAATAATTTTGGTTGGCTACCATAAAAAAAGATAGCTCCCCATTTCAATGAAATGGGGGGCATCTTTTAACCTTTGCTATCTTTCTTTGTTCTATTAAATTCTGAACTATGGCAAACTTTTTTGAAGATCTAAAAAAAAATATTACGGAATGGGGAATTGTTGCTTCTGAAAAAGCTGAGGAATTCACTCATGCCAGTAAACTAAGAATTGATATTCTTCAATTAGAAAGAAAATTATCAAGTTCGTATGTAAAGTTGGGTTTATACGTTTTTTCTAAGACAAAAGAAAAAAATGTTTTGAATTTTGTTGGTGATAAAAAATATTCAACTATAATTGAGAGTATTGAATTAATTAAATTGAATATTTCCGACATAAAAAATGAAATCAATCATGAAAATAAAAGCGAAGCTTCGGAAGAAGATAGCAATGAATAAAAAATATTTTTCATTTCAATTTTTGTCATCTGAAAGATTGCACCAAGTAAACTTTTCTTTTTCAAACGTAATGATAGCTTTAGGTATTTTTACTCTATCTTTTTTAGGATTTAATTATTATTTATCTCAAAAATTTTCAGCAGAATATTATCTAGATAAATTAAATGAGACTGATCAAAAATATTCAGAAATCTCTCAAGAATTATTAGATAAAATAGCCAATTTAGAAGCCGAACTTAAATTGATAGAAGAAAAAGATGCTGAATTAAGAACTTACGCCACTTTATCTCCTTTAAGTAAAGACGTCAAAGCTAAGGGTACAGGAGGTGCTATCATTGATGATGTTAATATTGAAAAAACTGATAGTAATTTATTGACGCAGCTTAAGGATAAAGTAGACTCGCTAGCATATGCAGTAGATGTACAAAAAGATAGCTATAATACTATTTTTAATAAAATTAAATCTAATGAAGAAATGTATTCTCATATTCCGTCCATATCGCCCGTTAAAGGGTATATTGGTTCAGGTTACGGTTATAGAACTGATCCTATTGATGGAAAAAGAAGAATGCATTCTGGTTTAGATTTTGCAGTTAATCTTAACTCAGACGTCTTAGCCACTGGAGATGGAGTAGTTACCAAAGCTCAATACGACTCCGGATGGGGAAGATATGTTAAAATTGATCATGGTTATGGTTATGAAACAGTATATGCCCATCTTTATAAAATTAAAGTGAAAAAGGGACAAAGAATTAAACGAGGAGATATAGTAGGAAAATCGGGAAATAGCGGAAGAGCAGCAGGTTTTCACTTGCATTATGAAGTGCATAAAAATAATAAAACCGTTGATCCTAAAAAATATTTTTTCACGGGTTATATCAAGTAAATGAATAATATTCAAATTAAAAAATTTGCGCTTCAGACTTATGGATGCCAAATGAACGTTGCTGATTCTGAATTAGTTGAGGGAATCTTAACTAATCTTGGTTTAGAAAAAACGTCAAATTACGATGAAGCTGATGCAATTTTTTTAAACACATGTGCAATTAGAGAAAATGCAGAAACAAAAGTGCATTCTAAATTAGGAAATCTTCATAAAATAAAACTTAATAAACCTCATCTTATTATTGGAGTGCTTGGTTGCATGGCTCAAAATCTTAAAGATGATTTATTAAAAAATAAACCATATGTCGATATTATTCTTGGTCCTGATTCATATAGAAAAATACCTGATTTAATTAATAGACATATAGCAGATAATAAAAGTATTGTTGATACAAAGCTTTCAAGATTTGAGGTTTATGAAAATTTATTTCCTAGTAGGGGTGATACCTTTAATGCTTGGGTCTCAATTATGAGAGGTTGCGATAAGTTTTGTTCTTTTTGTATTGTTCCATTTACAAGAGGTAGAGAACGAAGCAGAGATGTTAAAAGTATTGTTACAGAAGTAAAAAAAGCAGTAGACCAAGGATTTGTTGAAATTACTCTTTTAGGCCAAAATGTTAATTCATATAACTTTGATGGAAAAAGTTTTGCAGACTTATTGTTAACAGTCTCTGAAATTAAAGGTGTTAAAAGAATCAGATACACTTCACCTCATCCTCAAGATATTAATGTTGAATTATTAGAAGTTATGGCATCAAAATCAAATATTTGTAATTATGTTCATTTTCCTATGCAGTCTGGTTCAAATGAAGTCCTTAAAAGAATGAATAGAACTTATACTAGAGAAAGATTCTTTGATATGGCCATGAAAATCAGAGAAATTATGCCAAATTGCGGTCTTTCAACAGATATTATAGTTGGATTTCCAGGAGAAACAGATCAGCAGTTTAGAGAGACTCTAGATTTAATGGAATCAATAAAATTTAATTCAGCTTTTACTTTTAAGTATTCGCCAAGACCTTATACAAAAGCAGAGCAATTTTCTGATCAGATTGATGAAAATCTTAAAAAAGAAAGATTGGATGAGATGTTAATTCTTCAAAGAAAGCACACCCTTGAACTAAATCAAAAAATGGTTGGTTCATTTCAGCAGGTGTTAATTGAAAAAGAAAGTAAAAAATCTAATTTACATTGGGCCGGGAGAACCGATTCTAATGAATGGGTGATAGTTGAAAAAAATAATAGTAATATTAAAGATATTGTTCCTGTTGAAATAGTTGATGCTACAGGAGTGATATTGCATGGAAAAGAAATTACAGGAGCATAATGTTTAGAGTTTTAAGAGTATTAATATTATTAGCAGCACTGGCTGGAACATTTTTATTATTTGATAAGAATAGTGAAAATATCACTATTTATTTTTTTAGAGATAATGGTTATGAAATTCCTGGATATCTTGCGTTTATTGGCTTTGTAATGATTGGTGTAATCGTTGGCTATATTATCTCTTTAAAATCGGTATTTTCATATAGAGGAGAAATTTCAAAGCTTGTAAAGTCAAATAAAGAAATTTCTGAAGAACTTGATAGTTTAAGAAATGTTGCTGTAGGTGAAGAGTTTAGTTTTTCCGACAAGGAGTAACTTTTTGGAATTTTTATCTTTAAGCAATCTTCAAATAACTTTAATAATAACATTATTTCTTGCCCTGCTAATATTTTATCTTGTAAATAATAGATCAAAAAATATTCCTTCAGATGCTGAAGCATTCAATTTAGCCTTAAAAGCGCTTGTAGATGGCAATAAAGATAAAGCCTATATGCTTTTAAGAGAAATTATCGCTAAAGACTCTAGTAATATTGATGCATACCTTTTGTTGGGTGATATTGTAAGAGAAAAAGATGTTCAGCAAGCAATTAAAATTCATCAAACTGTTGTTTTGAGACCGCAGATTGCCAAAGACAAAAAAATTGAAGCTCATATAGCTTTAAGCAAAGATTTTTTAGTTGGAGGTAATTTGATTAGAGCGGAGAATGAATTGAATAATATAATTAAATTGGAAAGTTCTAACAAATGGGCATTATTAAACCTTAAAGAGATAGCCACAAAAAATAAGAATTGGAAAGATGCTTTAAATTATGAAAAAAAATTAATGAAGATAGACTCAGATCATAAAAAGAATGACGAATCTATGCTTAATTACTATATAGCAATGGACTATAAATCTAAAGATAACATTAAAAATTATGCATACTATCTTGAGAAAAGTGCTGCTTGTGAAAAAATTCATCCAGATTCATTATTAGAACTTGCAAATCATAATATTAACAACACTGATTTAGCAATAACATATTACAAGCTTTATGCAAAGAATAAGCCATCAAAAAGAACTATGGCATATAATAAAGTTGAAAATCTTCTATTTGACAATCAACGTTTTGATGATGTAGAAATTTTGTACAAAGAATTATTGAATGATGGATTTGATGGATTTGCGTTTAATCGGCTAATAGATATTATGTTAGAAAAAAATGAAAAATCTGAAGCATCTGAACTTGTAGATAGATTTATGAAAAGTGAGCATGCTTGCCATTCAATTCGTTTAAACAAGTTAAAATTAGAAATAGACAACTTTGAAGTACGTAAATCCATTTCAACTCTTTGCAATGAAATGATTAGAGATGAAATTATTATTTAATATATCAATTTTTTTTATCAGCACATGCTTGATTTATGCTCAAGGTGAAGACTTAGCTTTAAAGTATGAAAGAGCTACAAAGTTAGTCGATGCAAAAGAGGCTCTTGTGATATATCAGCAAATAATTGATTCAAATAAGCAGTCAGACTACGTATGGCTATCTAAGCTAAAAAAAGCTGAAATGCTCTATGCTCAAGGTGCATATATTACATCATCTAAAATATTGAAAGAGTTTAATTTATTTGGACCTGGTCATCTTCAAACTGCGTCTTCTAAAGATCTTTTTTTACGATCTTTAAATGCTGCAGGCCAAAATGATTCATTGAAGGTCTATCAAGGTATTTTAAGCTCAAAAAAATCATCAACAAAAAAACGAAAATCTTTTCAAAAAAATAACAGCGTATGGTTTATTCAATTTGGAGCTTTCTCATCGAAAGAAAATGCTCAAATTTTGAAAGATTCGCTAATCGAAGATCGTATTAAAAATATCCAAATTGACCAAGTATTCAATAGCGGTAGTATGATATATTATGTAAGAAGTTCTCACTTTAAAACCTATGATATGGCACTTAAGGCAAGTAAGAAACTTAAAGGTAATATTCAATTTACCATTTCTGGATTTTAACAAGAATTATCTTCTAGCTATTTGATAGAGTCTATAAATAATTATTGATATAATTGCTATTGCTACGATGTCATTATAAGGTGAAGATAGTGATAATGTTGGCCAATAATTTTTATCAAAAAATAAAGGAACTGCTATAAATATAGCCATTAATGCTTCTCCAGTTATTAATCCTGAAGCAATTAAAAGACCATTATTTTTACCACTTTCAGATGCTGTTCTATTTGCTAAATGATTAATCATTCCGCCGATAAAAATTGGTAATGTTAATTCGATTGGAAGGTAAATACCTATAGCAACTGCTAAAATTGGCACTCTAAAGTCAGCTTTTCTATAAGCCTGATATTGATCAATAAGAATAATTATTACACCAAGTACTGCTCCGGCATAAATCATTCCCCATTCTAAATTACCTGAAAACACTCCATTAGCAACATTTGTCATTAATACTGCTTGCGGTGCAGGTAAATCAGAGCTACCAATGCCGTAAGCTTCGTGAAGTAAGGTTAAAACAATCCCCAACGTAAGTGCAGCGCTAACAACTCCAACAAGTTGCATAATCTGTTGCTTCCATGGAGTTGCACCAACAATATTTCCAGTTTTTAAATCCTGCAAATTATCGCCACCAATTGCAGCAGCACAACATACTACTGCACCAATTAAAATAGCAGCAGCAGCACCTTTTGATGAATCAACATCAAAGAAAGTAATGATTAGTAGAGAGCTGAATAAAATTGTAGCAATAGTCACTCCTGAAATTGGATTATTTGACGATCCGACTACTCCTGCCATATATGCAGCGACAGCTGAAAATAAGAATCCAAAAATTGCCATAATGATTGATAAAATCATTGCTGAACCCCAAGAGCCTATAATGCCATAATATGTCAATGAAATAGGAATTAACATTGCAAGGATAGCAATAAATACATAGTTGATAGGTAAATCTCTCTCTTCAAGCAAAATATTGTCAGAACTTTCTCCTAATGTTTTTAAGCTTAATTGAATACTTTCAATTAGCGGTTTTGCAAGCTGAATAACTGACCAAATACCACCGACTACCATTGCACCAACACCTAAATATCTAATTTTAGCATTCCATATAATATTGGCACTTTCAAAATAATTATCACCTTCAAATCCATAAAGGTAAGAATAGATTGGTATAGCAACTGCCCAAGAAATTAATCCACCAGTAAAAGCTAATATACCAATGTTTCTTCCAACTATATACCCAACACTAAACAAAGAGGGGGATAAGCTGGCACCCATTCCAAAAATTGCTCCTTTAAAGGCAATTGCTCCGCCAATTGCACTAGACCAAATACTAAATGCAAGTTCACCGAGTTTCACCACTCCTCCAACAAGAGCTGATAAACCAATTAATTTTAAACTTTCTTGAGATTTCTCTGCATCAGTTTCATGTCCGGTTTTTAAAACAGCAGCTGTTGCCACTCCTTCTGGAAATCGTAGTTGCGCTTTTAATATTAAGGCTCTTCTTAATGGTACAGTAAATAAGGCGCCTAAAATTCCTCCAACCATTGCAATTTTTGTTACTTCCCAATAACTAATGGTATCCCAATAGCCTACAAGAAGTAAAGCAGGTAAAGTGAAAATGACTCCAGCAGCTAATGATTCTCCTGCTGAAGCAGCAGTTTGAACAATATTATTTTCTAAAATATTTGAATCTTTAAAAAGTCTTAAAATACCCATTGACATAATAGCCGCAGGAATAGACGCAGAAATTGTCATACCTGCATATAAACCTAAATATGTCATTGCAGATGACAAAACAATAGATAATATGATACTAAGAAAAAAAGCTTTAACAGTTATCTCATTTTTCATAATATCAACTTACTAATATTTTTAAAAAAAAATGAAAAAAACTATTTTACATTTATTACTCCTTTCTTTTTCACTCTTTAGTTTGCATGTACATTTAGAGAATGACTTAGATATATTGGGTCATTCATCTTCTCAAAATATAAGCGAAGAAGTTTGTGAGTTTTGTGAGTTTAATAGCGATAAAACTTTCGCAGAGTTTCTGGATAATTCTGTAGAAATAAATTTTAAAAATGTTAGCTATCAAGGTTATTTAGCTAGCTATATAACTCGAAACATTTTCTGTTTTCAGAATAAATCTCCGCCAACAGTTTAGTTGAATAGTTTTACAAGTTGATATCAATTTTTTTGATATCAAAATATCTTTAATTATCATTTTAGGAGAAAAAATGAAAAATTTATTTAGTTTAATATTTATAACAAGTGCCTTATTTGCTCAGAATGTAGTTGCTGATTCAGACTCATTGAATCCAATTGCATTAGATGAGGTTGAGGTATATTCTTCATTAATGCAAGTTAATGAAGGAGATCTGGCAGCATCAGCAGTTATTTTTAATGATGAGTTAGATGTGTTTCAAGGTCAACACTTTAGCGATTTAATCCAAAAAGTGCCTAATCTTAATTATGCTGGAGGAACATCAAGACCTCGATACTTTCAAATTAGAGGTGAAGGTTCTGTAAGTAGATATGCAGATCAAGGTCCACCAAGTACTTATGTTGGACTTGTTTTAGATGGAGCAGACTTATCAGAACTTGGAATGGTTACACCATTATTTGATATGGAGCAAGTCGAAGTTTTAATGGGTGTGCAAACTAGCTTATTTGGTGCGGCAGCATCAAGCGGTTTAATTAATTTTAAAACCGTTGATCCAACAGATAAAAAAGAAGGGTATGCAATGACTCAATTTGGTTCTTATAGTACCTACACAAATGGGTTAGTTTATAATTTGCCATTTGACAACGGATGGAAACTTCGTTTAGTTGGACATTCAAATGTTTCTGATGGATTTAAAGAAAATGTAGCATTAAATGGTTATGCTTCAGCAAGTAGAGATGAAACCTCATTTAGAGTCAAATTAATGAAAGAGGGTGATAATAATATTACTCAAAAGTATACAATGATTGTATCTGACTATGATAACGGTTATGATAATTGGGCTCCGGATAATAATACTGACAATATTACATATTCAGATAATCCAGGAAAAGATGCTCAAAAATCACAAGTTTTTATTGCAGACTATAGTTATGACCTAAATGAACAAATTGTAGATTTAAATATTGGCTTTACAAGCAATGAAATGCTTCATAGTTATGATTCAGATTGGGGCAATTATCAATTTTGGTCAAATAGTCCATATAATTTTAATCCAACCAACGAAGGGTATGCATATGACTTTTTCGATTCATTTGATAGAGAGATTGATACTAGAACTTATGATTTAAGATTTAGATCAAACAGAATGAATAGCAATAAAGTAGATTACGTATTTGGACTTTATCAGTCCAACTATGATGAAACTACTGATGCAGAAGGATATTTGTATGGCGGTTCATCAACTTCGCTTACTAATGGCTATGATATCAATACTTCATCTGTATATGGTGAGTTGGCATTTAATTTTGATAATGATTCTTCATTGTCTCTTGCTCTAAGAAATGAAAGAAGAAATATGTCCTACACTGATTATGATGATAAAAGTAATGACTTTGAAATCAGAGCTAAAAATAATGTTTCATATAAAATTTCATATGAAATGCATCCTTCTTCAAATCTACATTGGTTTGCATATTATGCAGAAGGCTATCATCCTGGAGGAATTAATCAGAATCCTTATCTTGACGATGATGAAAGAACATACGAAAAAGAAACATACTACGATGTCACAACTGGTATCAGATGGTACAAGAACAATATTAAATTATCTAGTTCATTATTTTACCTGAAACATGACGGACATATTTATGAAACAAGCGAGCAATTAGATCCGGAAAATCCAAATGCATTTGCATTTTTTAAAGCTAACGCTGATTCTGGTTATGAGTATGGTTCAGAATCTTCTGGTGAATTTAGATTTAGTGATAAATTTAGCATTAATGCTACACTAGGTCTATTGAGCGCTGAAATTGAATTAGGTCATGATGATCATGACGACCATGGAGATGAAGATCATGACGATCACGGAGATGAAGATCATTTACATGGACCTAAAGCGCATTCACCTAACTGGAATTACAGTATATCCTTTAACTATAGTTTCAATCAAGATAGTTCTTTGATGGTTGAGGTTGCAGGAAAAGATAGTTTTGTATTTGACTCAGCACATGGGGAGTATAAATCTGACCCATATCATTTATTAAATGCATATTATTCTCACGCAATTAATAAAGTAAAATTGGGAGTTTATGCTAAAAATATCCTTGATGAGAGTTATGCAGATAGAGGATTTATTTTTGGATTAGAGCCTCCAATGTATGAAGAGAAACTATATAAGTCTTTTGCTCCTCCAAGAGAAATTGGAATGTCATTAACATATAGTTTCTAATGTCTTATTTTCATAATTTAGCGGGTAAAAAAACCCGCTAAATTATGAGTCCAGAAAAACAAAAACGTTTATTTATTATTGATGGTTATGCCACCTTATACAGAGCGCACTACGCATTGATTAGAAATCCTTTAACAAATACAGCAGGTACACCTACAAGTGCTATTTTTGGGTTTGCCAATCAAATATTTCAACTCATTGAAGAGGAAAATCCTGATTATTTAGTTGCAGCATTTGATTCAAAAGGTAAAAATTTTAGACACGAAATATTTTCCGATTATAAAGCAAACAGATCTGAAATGCCTGATGAAATTCAAACTCAACTTCCATACTTATGGAATTTGCTTGAAGGTATGAATATACCTGTTTTAAGAGTTCAGGGAGTCGAGGCAGATGATATCATCGGTACTGTAGCCAAGCAATGTAATGATAAAGACTTTCAATGCAATATTGTAAGTGGAGATAAAGATTTTATGCAACTAATCAATGATTCTACTTTTCTGTATGCTCCTCAAGCTAGAAAAAGAGAAAAAGAAATTTTTGATTCTAATAAAGTAATTGAAAAATGGGGTGTTGGTCCAAAAAATATCATTGATTTGTTAGGTTTGATGGGTGATAGTTCTGATAACGTTCCTGGAGTGCAAGGAGTTGGTCCTAAAACTGCAATGAAGCTTATAGAAGAGTATGGCACCATCGAAAATATCTATAAAAATATTGATTCGATTAAAAATGAAAAAATGAGAGATAAGTTGTTATCAGATAAAGACAATGCAATCTTAAGCAAGCAATTAGTAACAATTCTTACTGATGTAAATATTGAAGCTTCAGTAGAAGATTTCAAAATAAAAGATATGAATTTTGCTAAAATGGAGGATATTTTTAAAGAGCTTGAATTTACAGGTTTATTAAAAAAAATAGGCTCTTCAGCAGTTCCTGAACAAAAGTCCATTGATAGAAAAAAAGATTATAGAAATATTTTAAATTTGGATCAGCTTATTGAGTTTACCGAATCTCTTGAGCAGGGAAAATGGCTATCTGTAGACTTGGAAACTACTTCAATAAATCCTATGTTAGCAAAAATTGTAGGATTCAGTTTTTCTTTAAAAAAAGACACAGGATTTTATATACCTATTGATTTCAAAGATAAGGAAGAAAATTTATTTGGGAACAACGATCTTAAAGAAGTAATAAGAATATTAAAGCCATTTTTAGAAGATGAAAATATTCCTAAGACTGGTCAAAATATTAAATACGATGCATTAATTTTAAAGCGTTTTGGAATTGAACTACAAGGAATTGAATTTGATACTATGATTGCAGCACACTTGCTTAATCCAAATGCGAGATCTTATAAGCTAGATAATCTTTCGTTGTCACACTTAAATTATAAGATGGTTCCAATCAAAGATTTGATTGGTTCTGGTAAAAATCAAATCACTATGGATCAGGTGACTCTTGAAGATATTTCATTTTACGCAGCAGAAGATGCAGATGTCGTAATTGAGTTAACCGAGATTTTTATGAAAGATTTAAAAAAGCAAAAACTTTTCAATTATTTTAAGTCTATTGAAATTGATTTATTACCAGTACTAATTGATATGCAGTTTAATGGTATTTTTATTGATAAAGAATATTTAGAAAATCGTTCATTAGAGATTGGAAAAAAAATTGAATCAATCCAAATCGAAATTATTGATTTAGCTGGTGAAAACTTTAATCTTAATTCATCTCAACAGCTTGCAGTGATACTTTTTGACAAACTGCAATTACCGATGGTTAAGAAGCGCTCTACTGCAGAAGCAGTATTAAAAGAATTGAAGCAGAAGCATCCTCTTCCTGAGTTGATTTTAAACTATAGAAAGCTTTATAAATTAAAGAATACATATTTAGATCCTTTGCCATCAAATATCGTACCTACTACAGATAGAGTTCATTCATCGTTTAATCAGACAATGACTGCAACCGGTAGACTTTCTACAAGCAACCCAAACTTTCAAAATATTCCCATTAGAACAGAGGATGGTAAAGAAATCAGAAAGGCAATCAAAGCACAATCAAATGATTATCAAATTTTTTCTGCTGATTATTCACAGGTAGAGTTAAGAGTGATGGCTCACCTAAGCGGAGATGAATCATTAATAAATGCATTAAATAATGGTGAAGATATTCATACGTTTACTGCAAAGAATATATTTAGCGTAGATGATGACGATCAAGTGCTTCCTGAAATGCGAAGAATTGCGAAAATTGTAAATTTCGGTATTATGTATGGAGCAGGACCTTTTAGGCTGAGTCAAGAGCTAGATATTCCTTTTGGAGAAGCAAAGAAAATAAAAGATGCATACTTTGATAAATATAAAGGCATTGAAGAGTATATTGAAAATTCTAAAATTCAAATTAAGGATAACAAGTCAGTAGAAACATTGCTTGGAAGAAAAAGAGCTGTTTGGGACTCAGATAGCCAGAATAAGATTAGAAGAGATGCTGCTGAAAGAATGGCCATAAACATGCCTATTCAAGGAACAGCTGCAGAAATGATTAAGCTGGCAATGATTAAAATTCATCGCAAGATTAAGTCAGAAAATTTAAAGTCAAAACTTATTATGCAAATTCATGATGAATTGTTGCTTGAAGTGCATAAAGATGAAGTTGATTATATTACAAAAATGGTTATTAAATATATGAGAGACGCAATGAAATTAGATGTACCTATTGAAATTGATTATGGTATTGGACCATCTTGGTACGAGGCTCACTAATGGAATACATAGGCCCAAAAGTATATATAGACTTAAATCATTTAGAAAATAATTACAATTTATTGTCAAAAGGTTTACATGATATTCCAATAATGGCCACTGTGAAAGCTAATGCTTATGGACATGGAGCAGTTGAAGTATCTAAAACATTTGAAAGGTTGGGTGTAAGATATTTAGCAGTTTTTACAATAGAAGAGGGAATAGAGCTTCGTAAGGCAGGAGTAAAAACGGACATTTTTATTTATTCAAAATTAAATCATACGGCTTTATCTGAAGCTAAAAAATACAATCTAACCTTAAATATTTCCTCTTTCGAAGATTTAAATCATTTGAAAGACTTTCAAGATGGGTTGCTAAAGATTCATTTAAAAATTGATACTGGAATGACTCGCCTGGGTGTTTCTCATAAAAAAGCTGAAGAATTTTTAAAAGAAGCGACCAAGCTTGATTGTATAATCATTGAAGGCCTCTACTCTCATTTTGCAACTGGGGATGAAGGAGACCTTTCTTATGCTAAAAAACAATTAAATCGTTTTAATTCAGTAATTGAATTATCTAAAAAATTAAATATTAACCCTTCATTAATACATTGCAGTAATAGTGGAGCAATTTTGAATTTACCAGAATCAAGATTTAACTTATGTAGAGTAGGCATGTTGCTTTACGGAGCATTCCCTTCAAATGAAGTACCGCAGGATTTAAAAATTAAGCCAGTAATGACACTTACAGCTCCGGTTGTTGAGATTAGAGATGTGAAAGCTGGTACTCCAATCAGTTATGGAGGAGTGTATATTACAGAGTATGACACAAGAATAGCAGTCATTCAAGCGGGATTTGCTGACGGTGTTCCAAGACCATGGTATACTGAAGGATATGTAAAATTCAAAAATGAAAAATTTAAAATCACTGGAAGAGTTTGCATGGATCAGTTAATGATCGATGTAGGATCATCAGATGTTTCTATTGGAGATGAAGTCTTAATATTTGGATCCAATTCAAACGGAACTATTGGTACAAATAAAATTGCTAAAGCAATAGATTCAACTCCATATGTCATTGTTACTGGTATTGGAATTAGACCAAAACGAATCTATTAAGATCAAAAAATCGAATACTTAAAATTCTTGCACAATTATATTACGTTAACGTAAGTTGTATCACTAAGACGTAATATAATGAAAATTAATAGAGAAAAAATATTTACTGTTCCTGAGCTAGCCAAAGATCTTGGTATAACTGAACGTGCAATTAGATTCTATGAATCTAAAGGTCTTATTTCACCAAAGCGAGCTGGAAATACAAGAATTTTTTCTTATGGCGATCGAACAAGATTAACAATCATTATGAGATCAAAAAAAGTTGGATTTTCACTTAAGGAAATAAAAGACTTCCTCGATTTGTATGCAGTAAATTCTAATCATAAGCAGCAGGCAAAAAATGGATTAGATATTGTTGAAAAAAGAATGAATTCTCTTAAAGAACAATATAAAGAAATTGATATTATGTTGAATGATTTAAAAGGGATTAAAAATGAATTATCAAGGGTTGTTAAGCATGGTAGAAAATAAAAAAATTAAAATTGGATGTGCCTCAGCATTTTGGGGAGACACAAATGATTCAGCTGCGCAACTCGTTAATAGTAAACAGCTTAATTATTTAGTTTTTGATTATTTAGCTGAAGTTACAATGTCAATTCTAGCTGCTTCTCAAATGAAAAATCCAGACTTAGGATATGCCACTGATTTTATTAGTCAAACCGGACCATTATTAAGTGAAATAAAAGAACAAGGAATAAAAGTTATAAGCAATGCTGGTGGCATAAATCCAATTGCTTGCAGGGAAGCTTTAATCAGAGAGGCGGATAAACAAGGGCTAAGCTTTAAAATTGCTATTGTAGAAGGAGACAATTTATTTCATCAAAAAAATAATTTTCTTGAAAATAGAGTTCAAGATATAGATACAGCCGTTGACATGCCAAAATCAGTAACAAGTATTAATGCATATTTAGGTGCTGAACCAATAAGGAGAGCTCTTGATGAAGGTGCAGACATTATCATCACCGGGAGATGTGTAGATAGTGCTGTAACTTTGGGTCCACTAATGTTTGAGTTTGGATGGAAATCAACAGACTATGACCTGCTTGCTGCTGGTAGCTTAGCTGGTCATATTATTGAATGTGGAGCTCAATGCAATGGAGGCAATTTTACAGATTGGCATTTAGTTCAAGATTTTGACAATATTGGTTTTCCAATAATTGAAGTAGTTTCAAATGGAGATTTTACTGTTTTTAAGCCTGAAAACACTGGCGGCCTTGTTTCATTTGGAACCGTAGCAGAACAGTTTTTATATGAAATTGGAGATCCAGGATCATACATTTTACCTGATGTTGTTTGTGACTTTAGAAATGTAACAATTAAAGAAATTGAGAAAGATAAAGTTTTAGTTAGTGGAGCCAAAGGCAAGCCACCAACAAAAACATATAAAGTCTCAGCAACGTATCTTAATGGGTATAGAACTCAAGCATCTGTTATCATAGGCGGAATCAATGCACCTCAAAAAGCAAAAATAACTGCAGATGCAATTCTTAAAAAAACTTCAAGAATGTTAAAAGATAGAGGTATGCAAGATCTTTCAGATAAAAAAGTATCAATTATTGGTACTGAAGCAATGTATGGAGATAATTCTCAAGAATTAAGTCCAAGGGAGATTTTATTAAGAATAATTGCAACTCATCCACAAAAAGAAGCTTTAGTCTTACTGTCTAGAGAAATTGCGCAGGGTTCAACTGGAATGACCCCAGGATTTGCAAATATGCTTGGAGGTAGACCTTCAGTTTCTCCATCAATAAAGCTATTTTCATTTCTTACATTAAAAAAAGATGTAAAGATGTCAATTGAAATTGATAATAAAAATATAGAAGTACTTATAGATGATAATGGCAGTGATAATTTTCAACATACAAATGAGATTGTTCATAGCCCATTAAACAATACAACTTTTACAAAAGAGGTGCCTTTATATGAGCTTGCTTTTGCTAGAAGCGGAGACAAAGGTGATCATAGCAATATTGGAGTTATTTCAAGGAAGCCAGAGTATTTCTCATTTATAAAAAATCATTTAACTCATCAAGTAGTTAAAAACTATTTTTCTCATGTTGCAAAAGGCGATGTTCAGTGCTGGGAAGTTCCAGGTATCTGTGGACTTAATTTCTTATTGAAGCATTCATTGGGTGGAGGAGGTATGGCTAGCCTTAATATTGATCCACAAGGAAAGGCCTATGCTCAACAGCTTCTTGATATTATGGTTCCAATTCCAGAAGAAATATATAATGAATTATTAAAAAAGGGATAATATGTCAAAAGAATTCAAATCTAAAATTGATGTTCAATCAGAAAGCTTTTTAAAGAATCGTGCTGAGATGCTTGAAAAAATTAAAGAAATGCATGATTTAGAAAAAAGAAGCTTCAATGCGTCTGAAAGTAAAAGAAAAAAATTTGAAGACAGAAATCAGCTTACTCCAAGAGAAAGATTAAATGCTCTTATTGACCCTGATTCGGAATTTATAGAACTATATAATATGGCTGGTTTTTTAGTCGAAGATAACAATCCTGAGACCAGTATTCCTGGAGCAAGCGTCATTGCAGGGATAGGATTTATCAAGGGTGTTCGATGTATGATTATGGTTGATGACAGTGGAATCAATGCAGGCGCTGCGACTAGTACTACGGTAGATAAATGTGTTGGGTGTTTAGAAATTTCACTTGAAAAGAAATTACCATTTGTTCATTTAGTAGAAAGCGCAGGTATTAATCTTATGAATTATAAGGTTGAAATTTGGGCTAAAGCAGGAGGAATGTTTGCAGGTTTAGCTAAGCTAAGTGCAGCTGGAGTTCCCACTATAACTGTTTTACATGGTCTTTCAACTGCAGGTGGAGCTTATAATGTTGGCATGAGCGACTATGTAATTGGTGTTAAGAAAAATGGAATGGCAGCCTTAGCTGGTCCAGCTTTACTAAAAGCTGCAACAAATGAAATTGCATCCAATGACGAGTTGGGTGGATCTGAAATGCATGCTACAGTATCTGGATTGGTTGAATATCTTGCAGAAGATGATTCTGATGCTATTGAAATCGCAAGAGATGTTGTTAATTCTTTAGATTGGAATTCCGGCTTTTCAATAATCGAAAATAATGATTTTAAAGATCCTAAGTATGACATCGATGAAATAGCTGGTATAGTAAATTTAGATTATAAAAAACCATATGATGCAAGAGAAATAGTCTTAAGGTTGGTTGACAACTCAAGCTTTTTAGAATTTAAACCTAGATATGGTATTACAACTCTTTGTTTTCAGGCACATATAAATGGAAATTCTTGTGGAATCATTGCCAATAATGGACCTATTGATACCGATGGTGCAACTAAATCAGCGCAATTTTTTCAGTTGTGCGACAAATCAGATATACCAATAATTTTTTTGAATAATGTTACAGGTTTTATGGTAGGAAAGAAATATGAGCAAGCAGGTATGATCAAACATGGTTCAAAAATGATACAAGCTGTTACAAATATTACCGTACCTAAGATTTCGCTTTATGTTGGTGCTAGTTTTGGTGCAGGTAATTATGGAATGTGTGGTTATGCTTACAATCCAGATTTTTTATTATCATGGCCAAATGCCGTCACGGGGGTAATGGGAGGCCAGCAGGCTTCATCAACGATGGCGCAAGTTATGGTAGCAGCTGCTAAAAAGCGTGGTGATGATTTTGATCAAGAACAAATTGATCAAAAACAAAAAGAAATTTCAGAACATTTTGATAATCAATCTAGCGCATTCTACACTTCAGGAAGATTGCTTGATATGGGAATAATTGATCCAAGAAATACTAGAAAGATTTTGGCTTTTTTACTTCAAACTTGTAAGGAGTCAAAAGCTAGAAAATTAAAGTCTAATACATTTGGTATTGCGAGAATGTAAAATGAAAGTAGATAAAAAATTTAATAATATAAGTATTTTTAATTTTAATGAATCTTGGGTGAATGTCGAATTTGATGACCCTTCTTCCAAAAATGCATTATCAGAAAATATGATAAATGAATTAAATAATTTTCTTGACCAAGTAGAATGTAATGATAAAATAAGAGGCATTTCTTTTAAAGGGTCAAATGGAATGTTTTGTTCAGGGGCAAACTTAAAAGAGATTAATGAAATCTTTGAAGCAAACGACCCTAAAGTTAAAGCCTATGATATTTCAACAAGTATTGGAAAGCTTTTAAAAAGAATTCAGTCACTACCACAGGTAACAATAATGATTGTTGAAGGCGCAGCTATGGCTGGTGGTTTTGGAATTATGTGCGCAGGAGATATTTCAATTGTTCATTCTAAAGCTAAATTTTCTTTAACAGAAACTATGATAGGTTTAACACCAGCACAAATATCCCCTTATGTTATTAAAAAAGCAGGTTTTGCTAATGCAAAAAAATTGATGATAACCGCTGAGATATTTGCAGGAGATGAGGCAAAAGAGTACAAGCTTGCTGACTATTTATTTAATTCAATGGAAGAGTTAAATGAAATTGAAGAAAAATTGAAAAAACAAATCCTTCAGTGCGCTCCAAGAGCAATCATCGAAACAAAAAAAATTCTTGATCTAGCATTTGAAGGGATTAATCAAGATTTTATCGATTACGCTAGTAAAAACTTTGTTGATCAGATTGTTGACGGCGAAGGAAGAGAAGGAATATTATCTTTTGTTGAAAAAAGAGAGCCTAATTGGAAAAAGTAAAATTAATTAAGGAGATAAAATGAAATTTACTGATGAGCACCACGCGCTTTACAAAACAGTTAAAGAGTTTGGTGAAAAAGAAATTAAACCATTCAATGAAGAATGGGAAAAAGCTGGTATTTATCCTGGTAAAGAACTTTTTAAAAAAATGGCAGATTTAAATTTATTGGGTATTACAAAAGATCCTAATTACGGAGGAATGGGATTAGATTATTCTTATTCAATAGTATTTGCTGAAGCATTAGGGCATTCATGCAATGCATCTGTTGTTATGGGTATTGGAGTTCAAACTGATATGGCAACTCCAGCAATAGATAGATATGGTTCAGATTTAATTAAAAAAGAATTTTTAGCACCATCAATTTCAGGAGAATATGTTGCATCGGTTGCTGTTAGCGAACCAAATAGCGGCTCGGATGTAGCATCGATTAAAACTTCTGCAAAAAAAGATGGAGATGACTACGTAATTAATGGACAAAAGATGTGGATTACAAATTCTACACAAGCTGACTATTTCTGTACATTGGTAAATACTAGCAATGATCAATCTCATAAAAATAAATCATTAATTATAATACCTTCAAACACTCCAGGTGTAAGTGTTGGAGAAAAAATTGATAAGATTGGAATGAGAACCTCTGATACAGCTCCTGTTTATTTTGACAATGTCAGGGTACCTCAATCGTTTAGAATTGGTGATGAAGGGGCTGGATTTACCATGCAGATGCAACAGTTTCAGGAAGAAAGATTATTCATTGCTGCTTCAACATTAATTGCAACTGAAAATTGTATTACTGACACTATTGAATACTGTAAAGAAAGAAAAGCTTTTGGTAAACCCCTTTTAGATAACCAGGTAATTCACTTTAAGCTAGCAGAACATCAGACAGAGCTTGAATCTTTAAGGGCATTGGTCTATAAAGCTTGTGATAGGTTTGTTGATGGTAAAGATGTCACAATGCTTGCATCTATGGCAAAATTAAAAAGCGGAAGGTTAATTAGAGAAGTATCAGATTCCTGTCTACAATTTTGGGGTGGTATGGGCTATACAATGGAAAATCCAGTATCTCAGCAATTTAGAGATGGTAGATTGCATTCTATTGGGGGCGGTTCTGATGAAGTGATGTTACAAATTATTTCAAAGTATATGAAAACTCTTCCTAAAAAAAGCTGAGGAGCAAACTAAAACCTAACCAAGGGTAAGAGAAAGGAATTAAGAGGTAATTTTAAACTTTAATTTACTCCTCATAATACTAATGACTTTTTCAAAAAAAGGTTCCGCCTTTTTCTTTTTATACTTATTATTCAAGTAGATCGCGGGATGGAGCAGCTTGGTAGCTCGTCGGGCTCATAACCCGGAGGTCGTAGGTTCAAATCCTACTCCCGCTACTAACCTCCAAATGAAAAAGGATAACAGTAATGAAACTACACAAGTCTTTTTTAGTCATTTTTTTAACTCTTTTAATCGTGAATTGTAATACAAATAATGATGAACAGTTAATGAAAAAAGCTGAAGAACTATCTCAAAAATTTATTATTACAGATGGACATATTGATCTTCCTTGGAGGCTTCATAAAAATGGTTATGAAGATGTTTCTGTTAGAACTCCTGGAGGAGATTTTGATTATATAAGAGCTAAGCAAGGAGGTTTAGATGCTCCTTTTATGTCAATTTATGTACCTGCAACATATCAAGTAACCGGCGGTGCAAAGGAAATGGCTCTTGAGTTAATGAATTCTGTAAAAAGAATTACTACTGATCATCCCGATAAGTTTGAAATGGCTTATAGTATATCAGATGTTGAGAGAATTTTCAATGAAGGTAAAATTGCTTTACCAATGGGTATGGAAAATGGAGCACCAATTGAAGGCGACCTAAATAATATTCAATTCTTTTTTGATGAAGGGATAAGATATATAACATTGACTCATTCGGAAGATAATGATATTTGCGACTCTTCATATAATTTAGGCGAAAGAACACATAAAGGTCTTAGCAATTTTGGAAAAGAAGTAGTTTTAGAAATGAATAGAGTAGGTGTTATGGTGGATATTTCTCATGTATCGGATGAAGCATTTTATCAAGTGATGGATGTTACTAAAGTACCAGCTATTGCTTCTCACTCTTCTGCAAGACATTTTACTCCAGGTTTTGAAAGAAATATGAGCGATGAAATGATTAAAAGATTGGCTGAAAATGGCGGTGTGATTCAAATTAATTTCGGCTCAAGTTTTGTTACTAAAGAATCACAAGATAAAAGATCAAAAAATGCAGAAGTCGTAGCAGCATTTGCTAAAGAGAATAATTTAGAAAGCGATGATTCTAAGGTTAAAGAGTATGCTAAGCAAGTTGCTTTAAATAATCCTGTTTTTTGTGATGTTACAGATGTTGCTGATCATTTTGATCATGTAGTTAATTTAGTTGGTATTGATCATGTCGCTTTTGGTTCAGATTATGATGGAGTAGGAGATACGCTTCCATATGGATTGAAAGATGCTTCAACTTTTCCAAATTTAATTTATCATCTTCTTAAAAGAGGATATTCAGAGGAGGATATTGAAAAAATTTGCTATAAAAATATTTGGAGAGTATGGAAAGCCACAGAAGATTTTGCAAAAATGAATTTGTGATTGCGGTATACCAAAAAATGAATGTACTATGGAAGGTTGCTCAGTTTAACTGAGAACTTGTCTTAATCTTTCAAACACTATTGCGCTCACTGCTGTAGCAACATTTAAGGAATTCATATCGTGAGACATAGGTATGGTAGCTAAGAAGTCAGAATTTTTTAATACTTGACTGCTTACACCGCTTCCTTCACCTCCAAAAATCAATACAGACCTTCCTCTTAAGTCAATAGAGTACCAATTTTTAGCTTCAATCTTATTTTCAAAACTCGTAATCCAAAAATCATTACCTTTAAAATGATTTATTGCTCTATTAATATTTGTAACTGCAAATAAAGGAACTTTTGAAAATCCGCCTTGACTAACCTGAGCTACTGCGCTAGTCATAGATACGCTATTCCTATCAGTAATAACTACACCATCAATATTTCCTCCAGCACAAATCCTTAAAATTTGTCCTAAATTGTGCGGGTCTTGAACCTGATCTAGAATAACATAGCATGCTGTTTCTTTTTCAATTAATGGAAGCTCTGTAAATGTTTTGACCTGCGCCTTAATAAATATTCCTTGCGATCTATTATTATCTATATATTTTTTAAAACTTTCTGAATCAACTTTCTGAATTAGATTTGAAGAAAGTAAATCAATAGCTTCATTCATTTTAATATTTTTATCAGCAGGAGAATTTTTTTCTATGATTATTTGATTCACATGTACCAATGATGACTTAATTGCATCATGGCATCCATTTATGCCAAATACTTCAATACGATGTTTTGTAAAGTTATTCATAAAAAATTCACTAAATTTTATAAAAGATTTTAATGATAAAAATTAAAGAATCAGAGCTACATTTTTCTTACGTAAGATCAAGCGGTCCGGGCGGGCAACATGTTAATAAGGTTTCAACTGCTGTTCAGTTAAAGTATAACGTCACGAACTCAGATATTCCTGAAGATATAAAACAAAGATTTATAGATAACTATAATAAAAGGATTTCAAAAAATGGGTTCTTGACTATAATAGCACAATCATTTAAATCGCAGAAGAAAAATAAGGATGATGCTGTAAATAGATTAGAAAAACTTTTTAGTGATATTAAAATACATGCAAAAAGAATTCCTACGAAACCTTCAAGAAATTCTAAGGTTAAAAGAGTAGAAGTGAAGAAAAAAAGAGCACAAATAAAGAAAAGTAGAATGAAAGTAAGCTTAGATGACTAAATTTTTTATAATTTTTATGATTATGAGTAATCTTTTTTCTCAAGAAAAAGATAATGTTTTTTCATCTAATATTGAGCCTTTGACGGTTGAAGAATTATCAGATTTAGAACTTATGCTAATTGCTGATATAAATACTAATTCTACATTAAAGAAATTTTTTGAATTGAGTATAATCAACGAGTCGTTTCAGTTAAATGCTCCTGTTTATGACAGGTTTGCTAAAAAGAATAATTTAGGAATATTAGTACCATTAAATACCTCTTCGTCAATCTATCTTGATGCGGGAATTGAAGGTTGGATGGAAGCTAGTAAGTATATTTCAAATAATAACAGTATGTATTCAACAGGATTCTTTAATTCTTCAATTGAAAAATTTTCATATTATAATACTAGAAAAACTTTTTTAGACACCGATAATTACTTTAAAGATCCATGGAATCAAAGAGGCGTTGATGATTACATCAGGTATCTTCACACTCCTCCAACACTAAAACATTCTGAGATAAATACAATTTATGATCGCAATAGATAAAGTTTTAGAAGGAATATCATCGATAGGCTCCTCAATGAGCAAGCATATCGTAAAAGGAATTACTAATAATTCATGTGAAGTGAAAGAGGGTTTTATTTTTTTTGCATTTCAAGGTGATAAATTTGATGGAAATAATTTTATCAATGAAGCATTTAAAAACGGTGCAATATTAGCAATTACAGATTCAAAAAAAATAGATATCAGTCAAAATATAATTAAAGTTGAAGATTTAAACGATGCTGCAGCAAAAGCATGTTCAAATTTTTACAATTTTCCTCAAAAAAAAATTAAGCTTATAGGTGTTACGGGAACAAATGGAAAAACATCTACCACTCTTATTTTAAAAAGCATTTTAGAGGCAGCTAATAAAAAAGCTATTCAAATTGGAACTATTGGTGTAAATCCAAAAATAAAGGAATTAAGCACAAATTTGACTACTCCTAATATCTTTGAATTATTTAAAATTTTGCATTGTGCGATAGAAAATAAATTTGAATATGCCATCCTAGAGGTTTCATCTCATGCTTTAGCTCAAAAAAGAATTTTTGGTTTAAAATTTGATGTCACAGCTTTTACAAATTTAAGTTTAGATCACTTAGATTATCATCAAACAATTGATAATTACTTTAAAGAAAAGTTGAAACTTTTTAGTATGAATAAAAAGAATGGATCTTCAGTTGTTTTAGTTGATAGTGAATACGGTCAAAAAATTTCGTACCTAAAGCCATCAATAAATCAAGTTTCTTTTAAAAATAAAAATGTAAAATATTTTTGCAGGAATGTTGAGTTAGGTAATGAAGAAATTAAAGGTATAATGACCTGCAAAAGTAAAAAAATTGATATACAATCAAAGCTGATGGGAAGATTTAATCTTGAGAATATCGTTCTTGCAGCTGCAATTTCGTTTGAATTGAATATTCCAGAAAAAAGCATTGAAAAAGGTATTAAAAATTGTTCTTCAATAGATGGTAGAATGCATATAGTAGAAAATTTAGGAGATTATAAAATTTTATTAGATTATGGACATACTCCTGATGCTTATTTTAAAGCACTTGAAGCAGTTAAAGAAAAATATAAGCTTCCAATTAAAGTGTTATTTGGAGCAGGTGGCGGAAGAGATCATTCTAAGAGATCAAAAATGGCGGAAGTGGTTGAAAAATATTCTTTAGAATGTTATCTAGCACCTGATAATCCTAGATATGAAAGTATTGATGCAATTAATGCAGATGTAATAAAGGGTTTTTCAAATAATAACTATCATTGCTTTGATGATAGAGAAAAAGCACTAAAGTTTGCTTTATCTAATTTACTAACTAATGAAATATTGATCATTTTTGGTAAAGGAAATGAAGAATATCAAGAAATAGAAGGTGTTAAATATTTTTACTCAGATAAAAAAATTATAAAAAAATTCTATGCGCATTGAAATTAAAGAAAAAAAACACTTCTTAGAAGTCCTTGAGGATTGTTTAAATCGATCTTTTGATTTACCTATAGGTGGAATTTCTATAGATAGTAGAAATATTAAAAAAAATGACATTTTCATTGCATTGAATGGTGAAAATGTTGATGGTAACGACTTTATTAATGATGCATTCAATAATGGCGCAAGCTATGCATTAACATCGATTGCAAGTGATAAATCCAATCATATTTTTATTAATGATATTCAATTATTTATAAAAAATCTTTGTATTCATTGGCTTAAGGGTTTTAATGGTAAAATTGTTGGTATAACAGGTTCTAATGGAAAGACTACAACAAAAGATCTAGTTTTCCATATACTTCAATCTAAGCTTAAAGTTGAAAAAACACTTGGAAATTATAATACATCTATTAGTGTACCGCTTTCAATTTTTTCATTTTCATTGGATTCAGATATCTATGTACTTGAATTAGGCGCTAATAAAGTTGGAGATATAGAGTACTTATCTTCAATGGTAAAACCGGACTATGGGATTATTACAAGTATTTCCGAAGCCCATCTTAAAGGATTTGGGTCATATAAAAATATTGAAAAAGAAAAAAAATCTATTTTTTTATACTCTAAAGAGAAATTTAATTTCAAAGAAAATAAACCTAATGCTATTAACGATAGTTTTAAAAAAAATAAAAGTAAGGTTTATATTAAAAATTTAGAAATTTCTTTTCATGTAGTTAGTAAAATTTTTAAGGATTTAAACCAAAGTGACACTAAAATGGATTTATCAGATGACACTTTGAAAGGCTTTAAAATGCCTTCAGGAAGAGGAGAAATTATAGCTCTTGAAAGGAATATTCAGATTGTAGATGACTCTTACAATGCTAATCCTGAATCTGTAAAAGCTGCATTAGATTATTTATGTACTTTTAAAGGTCGAAGAAAAATTTTCGTATTTGGAGACATGAAAGAGCTTGGAGAAAATAAAGAATATTTTCATACTGAAATTGGAAAATATGCTATTGGTAAGACCAACATCCTTCTTACGGTTGGCACATTATCCAAAAATGCACATTCTAATAGTAATAACTTTTCTTTAAGCTTACATTTCAATGATATTTTTTCTTTAATTAAAAAATTGAAAAAGCTTTTAGTAGATAATGATATGATTCTAGTCAAAGGCTCTAGAAGTATGAATCTTGATCTAATAATAAATGAGTTAAAAAATGTTAAATGAATTATTAATACCACTTAGAGATTATTTTGGTTTTCTAAATTTATTTGAATATATCACCTTTAGAGCTGGTGCAAGTGCAATCTTAGCTCTATTAATCAGCTTTATTTTTGGACCTTTTATTGTCAGAAAATTAATTAATCTACAAATTGGTGAATCGATAAGAGATCATGGTCCAGATTCTCACAAAGAAAAACAAGGAACACCTACCATGGGAGGGGTGCTTATAATTCTCTCAACAATTATACCAACTATTCTTTTAGCAGACTTAGATAATATGTTTATTCAAATAGTTTGTCTTTCAATGGTTTGGATGGGTATTGTTGGATTCTATGATGATTATTTAAAAGTTGTAAAAAAGAGAAAAGATGGATTAAGCGGGAGATATAAGCTTCTAGCTCAAACTATTTTAGGAATTTTTATCTCATATTTATTAATTAGTTCAAATATTTATGGAGATTACACGCTTTCAACATTTGTACCATTTTTAAAAAATGTTTCAATAAACTTTTTCTATCCAATCATTTATGCATTATTTGTTATTTTAGTTGTTGCAGCAACTTCTAATGCAGTCAACCTTACTGATGGTCTAGATGGCTTAGCTTCTGGTCTGCTGGCAATTTCTGTAAGCGTTTTTGGAGTTATTGCATATATTTCTGGTAGAGTTGATTTTACCGACTATCTTTATATTGCCTATTTGCCACTAGCTAGCGAACTAACAATTTTTGCTACAGCATTTTTTGGCGGGTGTTTAGGCTTTTTATGGTTTAATGCTAAGCCAGCAGAAATCTTCATGGGCGATGTTGGATCACTATCAACTGGTGCCGCTTTAGGTACTTTAGCAATACTTCTGAAGAAAGAAGTATTATTATTAATTGTTGGAGGAGTTTTTGTTATTGAGACTTTGTCAGTAATAATTCAGGTACTTTATTTTAGGTTCACTAAAAAGAAATACGGAGAAGGAAAAAAATTCTTTCTTATGGCACCAATTCATCATCATTTTGAATTAAAAGGTTGGCCAGAATCCAGAGTTGTTACACGATTTTGGATAATTGGAATATTATTCGCTCTAATGTCTTTGACTACTTTCAAAGTTAGATAATATGAGAAGAAAAACCTTAAGTGTTAAAATCGGCAATGTTCTAATTGGAAGCGATCATAGCATTAAAACCCAATCTATGACTACTGTTTCTACAATGGATACAGATAAAAGCGTTGAAGAAGCAATTAGAATAATTAAAGCAGGCGGTCAATTAGTAAGATTTACTGCTCCAAATATCAACGAAGCAAAAAACTTATTAAATATTAAAAATACCTTAGAAGAAAAAGGATATGATACACCTTTAGTTGCTGACATTCATTTTACTCCAAATGCTGCATTAGAGGCTTCAACTATTGTTGAAAAAGTTAGAATAAATCCTGGAAATTATGTTGACAAGAAAAAATTTGAAGTAAAAGAGTATGACGATAAATCTTATAGCGATGAGATAGAAAAAATAAAAGAAAAGTTTATTCCTTTAATTAATTCTTGTAAAGATAATAATGTTGCTATGAGAATTGGTACTAATCACGGTTCTTTATCGGATAGAATTATGAATAGATTTGGAGACACTCCATTAGGTATGGTTGAATCAGCAATGGAGTTTTTAAGAATTAGTAAGGATAATGACTATAATCAAATTGTGCTTTCTATGAAATCAAGCAATCCGATTGTTATGATACATGCTTATAGATTATTAGTTAAATCAATGGAAAATGAAAATATGCACTATCCTTTGCACTTAGGTGTTACAGAAGCAGGGGATGGTTTAGATGGAAGAATAAAATCTGCTTTGGGTATAGGAACTTTGCTTTCAGAAGGTATTGGTGATACAATCAGAGTTTCATTAACGGAGGACCCTGAATTTGAAATACCTGCAGCTGAAAAGATTATCAAAAAAATTAATACCATTCCTGAAAAGGTTAGAGTTCAAAATAATAATAAAAGAGCTTTTTCTTTCTCTAAAAGAGAAACACTTTTAGTAGGTAATTTTGGAGGAAAAAATCCACCGTTAGTTATTTCATCAAATTCAAAAGCTTTTGAAGGCAACTATCCTGATTTCATATTTATTAAAGATTTAAAAAATCTAGATAAATCAAAAAAATATATTACAAACAATAAAGATTGGAATAAAAAACAGCTTAAAAATGTCTTTCCATATTATTCCTCACTTAAAGATTTTAGAAAATCTAAAAACACATCTGGTGTCTTAAATTTTATTGAAGTAGACATAAAAAAAATAACTAATACTATTATTCAGACTATTTCAAGCAATATAGTTTTAGTGTTTAATATAAATGAATGCAGTAGACATGATTTTTTAAATGCATTTACTTTTTTAGAAGAAAAAGAGATTAAAGTACCAATTATTTTAAAAGGAAATTATGATAGCTCAGATTTTGAACAAATTGCAATAGATGCCTCAATAGATTTAGGCTCCATTTTTTTAGAAGGAATGGGAAATGGTATTTGGATTCAATCTGAAAAATTTGATGATAAAATTAATGAACTATCTTTCCTTATCTTACAAAATACTAGAACAAGAATTTTTAAAACGGATTACATATCTTGCCCTTCATGTGGAAGAACAAAATTTGATCTTCAGAAGACCACTGCTTTGGTTAAAAAATATACTAATCACTTAAAAGGATTAAAAATTTCTGTAATGGGCTGTATTGTCAATGGGCCTGGCGAAATGGCCGACGCTGACTATGGTTATGTAGGATCTGGAGATGGTGTTATTTCTTTATATAAGGGTAAAGAATTAGTCAAAAGAAACATTTCTAGCAAAAACGCTGTGAATGAACTTATTCATTTAATTAAAGATAATGACGATTGGATTGACCCAAAAAATTAACTTACATTGCTTGACCAATTAAACTTTTATGTGTAAAGTCCTTTCATGGGGTTAGAAAACTATATACCACAACAGATGTTAATTTGGATTGAACCATTGACTACAATTGCTTTAGGTCTCATCCTTGGAAAAATTTTTAAAAAATTTTTAGTATCTAAATTAAAATCTCTTTCTATGCAAAATGATTGGGAGAGTGATGATGTTATAATAAATGCTATTGATTCTGTTGTAGTTTTTTGGTTTTTTCTAGCTTTTTCTACTATTGCAATCGGCAATGCTAGCTTACCTGGTCCTGAAGATTTATACCAAAAAATTATTTCTGCTTTTTTAATTATTTCAATCAGCTTTACTGCGTCCAATATTGTGCTTGGTCTGCTAGATGTTTGGTCAAAAACTAATAAATCTCTACCTTCGACTGGTATTTTTAAAGGATTAACCAATTTTGCTATTTTTTCTTTGGGTATTTTATTTATTCTTCAATCCTTTGGAATTTCAATTACTCCTTTGATTACAGCTTTAGGTGTTGGTGGTTTAGCCGTCTCTTTGGCACTAAAAGACACCTTATCTGATTTATTCGGAGGAATTAACATATTATTGAGTAAAACAATGCAAGAGGGCGATTATGTGCAGCTTGATAATGGCTATCAAGGATATGTTGAAAATGTAGGTTGGAGATATACAACTATTCGAGAAAGAGCAAATAATATTATTTCTATTCCAAATTCTGTACTATCTGGTTCGATTTCTAAGAATTTTTCATCTATGGATGCTTCGTTCAGGGTGCCTATTCAAATTGGAGTTTCATATGATAGCGATCTTGATCATGTTGAAAAAGTTGCATTAGAGGTGGCGAATGATTTATATGATAATCTTGATTGTATAAGTAAATCCTACAAGCCTGTAATTAGATTTAGAGAGTTTGCAGACTCAAGTATAAATTTCTTTATATATTTTCAAGGTAAAAATTTTGGAGACCATAACACTATACTTAATAGTTATATCAAAAAACTTCATAAAAAATTTAAGGAAGAAAAAATAGATATTCCGTATCCAATAAGAACTTTAATTCATAAAAATGAAGTTAAGAATTAAAGCTTTCAACGACAGAGCTAAAGAATTATACGAAAATCATTCTCATTTTCATGCTGGCGATGCAGGATTAGATTTATTTGTTGTTGAGGATCAAACCATTCCTGCCAGAAGTACTCATCCTATTCCATTGCAAATTGCTTGTGAAAATTTAGATAACAAAGCATATTACTTATTTCCTAGATCAAGCATATCTAAAACTCCATTGAGATTAGCAAATTCAATTGGACTAATCGATGGCGGTTATAGAGGAGAGCTTATTGGAATGGTCGATAATATCTATGATGAAGATTATCAAATAAAAAGAGGAGAGCGATATTTCCAATTAGTTGCTGTAGATAGCTCTCCGATTGAATTTGAATTAGTAGATATTTTATCGGACTCCAGTCGAGGTGAGGGCGGATTTGGAAGTACCGGAAGATAATTTATATTTCAATTGATATTATTGTCACTAAACTATAAAATTGTCGTACTAAAAATGAGCTAAAATGCCATTTTTGCATAAAAGTATGTCATACATCTTATTTTTTTATAATTGGCATATTTTTTGCATTAATTAAATTGGAAGTTAATTAACAAAAAAAAAGGATATAATTATGTCTTTAAAAATTAAACCACTCGAAGATAGAGTTGTTGTCGAAGCAATGGCTGCTGATGAAAAAACAGCTAGCGGAATAATTTTACCTGATACTGCTCAAGAAAAACCGCAACAAGGTACAGTACTTGTAGTTGGACCAGGAAAAATTGATTGTTCAAAAGATGGTTGCACATCAATGCCAATGAATGTAAAAAAAGGTGATGTTGTACTATATAGTAAATATTCAGGCACAGAAATCACTTATGAGGGCAAAGATTTGCTTATCATGAGAGAAACTGATATTCTGGCAATTTTATAAGGAGGAAAAAATGGCTAAAGATATCGCATATGATACAGAAGCAAGAAGTTCGCTTAAGAAAGGTGTAGATAAGCTCGCAAACGCTGTTAGAGTTACGCTAGGACCTAAAGGAAGAAATGTTGTTATAGAAAGAAAGTTTGGATCGCCATTAGTAACAAAAGATGGTGTTTCAGTTGCTAAAGAAATTGATTTAGAAAATCAGTTAGAAAATGTTGGTGCTCAAATGGTTAGAGAGGTGGCCTCAAAAACATCAGATGTTGCTGGCGATGGTACTACAACAGCTACTGTTTTAGCTCAATCAATCATAGCTGAAGGTTTAAAAAATGTTACTGCAGGCGCTAATCCAATGGAAATTAAAAAAGGTATAGATTTAGCAAAAGATAGCGTAGTTAAATCAATAGCAAAACTTTCTAAAGATATACCGGATTCAAAGCAAATTGCTCAAGTAGCAACTATTTCGGCAAATGATGATAATGAAATTGGATCAAAAATAGCTGAAGCGATGGATAAAGTTGGTAAAGATGGAGTAATTACAGTTGAAGAGTCAAAAACAGCGGAAACTTATCTTGAATTTGTTGAAGGTATGCAATTTGATAGAGGATACTTATCTCCTTATTTTGTTACTAATTCAGATTCAATGGAAGCTGATTTGGATGACCCTTTTGTATTAGTCCATGATAAAAAAATAAGTAATATGAAAGATCTTCTTCCACTTTTAGAGAAAGTTGTTCAAGCTGGAAAACCAATCTTGATTATCGCAGAAGACATTGAAGGTGAAGCTTTAGCAACTCTAGTTGTAAATAAATTAAGGGGTACTTTTAAAGTACTTGCTGTAAAAGCTCCGGGCTTTGGAGATAGAAGAAAAGCTATGTTAGAAGATATTGCTATCCTAACTGGTGCAACTGTTATTTCAGAAGAGCAGGGCTATAAGCTTGAAAGTGCAACCCTTGATTACCTTGGAACATGTAAAAAAGTTGTAAGTGATAAAGATAATACTACTATAGTTGATGGAAGTGGAGATAAATCTGCAATTGATGCTAGAGTAAATGAAATTAAAGTTCAAATTGAAAAATCTTCTTCAGATTATGACAAAGAAAAGATGCAAGAAAGATTAGCTAAGCTTTCTGGTGGTGTTGCTGTACTAAATGTCGGAGCTGCAACAGAAGTTGAAATGAAAGAAAAGAAAGCAAGAGTTGATGATGCATTACATGCTACTAGAGCAGCAGTTGAAGAAGGTATTGTTCCTGGCGGTGGAGTGGCACTTCTTAGAGCAAGCCTCGAATTATCAAAAGTAAAAGCTACTCCTGCTGAGCAAGTTGGAGTAGATATTATGAAAAGAGCTTTAGAAGGCCCAATTAGACAAATTTGTTCTAATGCTGGAGTTGAAGCATCAATTGTAGTTCAAAAAGTTCTTGAAGGTAAAAACGACTTTGGATATGATGCAAGGAATGATGAATATGTGAATATGTTCAAAGCTGGAATAATTGATCCTGCTAAAGTTGCTAGAGTTGCAGTAGAAAATGCTGCATCCATCTCAGGGCTGTTGTTAACTACAGAAGCAGCAATTACTGAAAAGCCTGAAGAACATAATCATTCACCAATGCCAGGAGGTGCACCAGACATGGGCATGGGCGGCATGGGCGGCATGGGCGGCATGATGTAAAAGCAAAGACAGTCAGTATGTCTAAAATAAATACAAAAAACCCTCTATATTGAGGGTTTTTTGTTTGTAAAATACTTATATGAATAAAGTTTACTTATCTATTGGTTCAAATCTGGGCGATAAAGAATCAAATATAGCTTCATGTATTGCGATGCTTGGATCTTATGTTGAAATAACAAATATTAAAACATCATCTTTTTATTTAACTGAACCTTTATTTAATCAAAATCAACCATCTTTTTTAAATATAGTCTTAGAGCATGAGACAACTTTTTCACCATTTCAATTATTAGATAAAATTAAAGAGATTGAAAAAATGCTTGGTAGAGAAGAAATAAGAGAAAAAAATCAACCAAGAACAATTGACATAGATATTATAATTTTTAAGAATAGCTTTATTGAAACAAGCGAACTACAAATTCCTCATCCAGGATCATTATACAGAAAATTTGTTTTGATACCTTTGGCAGAGTTAATTCCTAATGAAATTTTTCCAAAAACAAATATTAAAATTGTTGATTTACTTGAAAAGTGTCCTGATACTTCAGTAGTTGAAAAATACATGATTGATAAAAAAGCGTGAAAGAATTAGATACATATATTGCAATTGAAGGTCCTATAGGGGTTGGAAAGACAAGCTTAGCTGAAAGAATAGCTGATAAATTAAACGCTCGAAAAGTATTTGAAAAATTTGAAGATAATCCTTTTTTAAAAGATTTTTACGATGATCCAGAGTCTAATGCTTTCCAAACTCAAGTATTTTTTTTATTACAAAGATATCAACAGCAACAAAAGGATATTAGGCAATTAAATCTACTTCAAAAAGGAGTTGTTACAGACTACATGTTTGAAAAAGATAGATTATTTGCCGATTTTACTCTTAATTCTGAAGCTGAATTTAAATTATATTCACATGTAGCCGATATTCTTGAAAAAGATATAGTGAAGCCTGATTTAGTTGTTTATTTGCAAGCAGATACTCCTCGTTTAATGCAAAATATAAAAAAAAGAGGAAGAGATTTTGAGAAACATGTAACACAAGATTACATAAACCAAGTTAATGAGCGATACCAAGAATTTTTTGTTAACTATGAAGAAGGACCGCTGCTTATTATTAATACAAACAATATTGATTTTGTTGAAAATTCAGAAGATTTTGACAATTTATTAAATGAAATACATCAATCTCATCAGGGAATAAAGTATTTTAATCCATCATAAGTATGATAAAAATAATAATAGCACTGGTAATAGTATGGTTGATTTATAGGTTTTCTTCAAAAAAAAATGATAGAGTAATTATGAAAAAAGATACCAAAATTGACTTTAAAAAAGTGAAAGATGCAGAGTTTGAAGATAATGAATAAGATTTATTATATTATTTTTACCCTATGTCTTGCCTGTTCCTTAAATGCTCAGAATAAAATTCAAAATCTAAATTTTATTTTTGCAAACAATGGTTATGGTTTTGGCTATGAATATGAATCATTTATTCGGTCAAATCTTTCTATTGGTGCCGACTTAAGGTGGTATGATATCAGAAACGATGAATTTCCAATTTATGACCCTTACTTTAATCAGTTTACAGTTGCTGGAGAGAAAGACATCTTAATGTTCCCTTTGTTTTTTCGAACAAATTACTATTTATTCGAGGGTAGAATTGCTAATAATTTTCGTCCTTTTTTAACATTTTCAATTGGCCCTTTTATTGCTGTTGATGGAGATGAAACAATTTCAAGTTTTTCAAAAAAATGGAGAAGTACTGAATCTCAAACTAATCTGGGCGGTTCATTCGGTTTTGGAGTAAGCTTTTCTCAATCCTCTGGAAATAATCTTTCTTTAGGATTTGGATACGATCATTTGACAGTAGAAAAAGAAATTCATTCCAAGAAAGATTTTGGTGGAGGGTTTTTATACCTTAAATATCAGATTAATCGTGAGTAATTTTTCATTTATTGATTCAAGAAATATCAAAGACTCTTCATTTATTTTAGATGAAAAAGAGTCTCATCATATAATTTCTGTTCTTAGGCTTAGAGAAGGCTCTAATATTACCTTAACTGATGGAAGAGGTAATATATATTATGGTTTAATTGAGATTGTTGGTAAAAAATCTGTCAAAGGAAAAATACTTTCAATTGAGAAATTCTCAAAAAATAAACATTATCATGTTCACCTTGGTTTACCGCTAATAAAAAATAATAAACTTAAAATTGCTATTGAAAAATCTGTAGAGTTGGGGGTAGATGAAATAACACCAATAAAATTTGATAGATCGGTAAAAGCTTCAATAAATACTAAAAAAATTGAATATTTAATTCAAACTTCATGCAAACAAAGTATGAGACCAATATTTCCAAAATTAAATAATATTAAAGACTTGTATCAGTGGTATGATGATTCTGCTATAAATATTGCATGTATTATTGATGCTAAAAAAACATTAACAGAGCAAAAAAATTCAATTTTTAGATTAAATAATAATTCTACTAAAATTAATTTAATTATTGGGCCAGAAGGAGATTTTACTGATATTGAAAAAATTTTTCTAAATGAAAAAAACTTTATTCAAGTTAATTTAGGTAGAACTATATTAAGGACTGAAACTGCTATAGTTTCTTTAATAGCAATCGTGAATGAGTTAATTGCCAATAATGAATAAAACTATTTTTGAAAAAATTATTTTAAGAGAAATTCCTGCTAATATTCATTTTGAAGATCAGGATGTAATTGTTATAGACGATATAAATCCAACTGCCCCTATTCATCTACTTATCATTCCAAAAAAAAGAATTGAAACATTAAATGATTTAACTGATGATGATACTAATTTAATAGGAAAATTATTTCAAGTTGCTAAGGAAATGGCAAAAAAATTAAATATTGACGAATCAGGCTATAGAACAATTTTCAATTGCAATAATGATGGAGGGCAAACTGTTTATCATATTCATTTGCATTTAATTGGTGGAAGATTATTAAATTGGCCTCCAGGATAAATTATGCATATTTCTAAATTAGAATTATTTGGTTTCAAATCTTTTGCAAAAAAAGAAACAGTTTTATTTGACAGTGGCATCACTGGAATAGTTGGACCAAATGGTTGCGGTAAAACCAATATAGTAGATGCAATCCGATGGGTTTTAGGAGAACAAAAAACATCTAGGTTAAGAAGTTCAAAAATGGAAGATGTTATTTTTAATGGAGCCTCAAATGTAAAACCGCTTGGTCTGTGCGAAGTATTTCTAACAATTGAAAATAATAAAGGCCTGCTTCCTGTCGAGTATGAAGAGGTTGAAATTGGTAGAAGACTTTATAGATCAGGGGAAAGCGAATATTTTATTAATAGAAACAATTGTCGATTAAAAGATATTTCAAATCTATTTGTCGATACTGGCTTAACATCAGATGCCTATTCTGTTATTGAGTTAAACATGATTGAACAAATTTTGTCAGATAAAGATGATAGTAGAAGACAAATGTTTGAAGAGGCAGCTGGAGTAAATAAATACAAAGCTAAGAGAAAATCAGCATTGAAAAAATTTGACCTCAATTCAAGAGATTTAGAAAGAATTGATGATATTGTTGTAGAAATTCAATTTCAAGTTAAAGCTTTAGAGCTTCAGTTAAAAAGATTTAAAAGACATGAAAAGCTAACTGATGAATTAAAAAATCTTGAAATCAATTTATCTTCTGCAAGAATTGTAGAGCTAAAAGAAATTATTGTCCCGCTTGAAGAAATGCTTAAAGAAAAAAATAAACTTTTGAAAAAAAATACATCCAAGAAAAAAGTTGAAAGTATTGAATTTGATAATGCAAGAGAAAATTATTTAAATGAAAAAGATTCACTTTCTAAAATGAAAAGTAAAGTAGATAAGTTGACAGAAGAATTATTAGCTGAAATTCAGCTTAAAAATAAAGAGTCTTCAAAAGGAGTAGGCTTACTTGAGGATGAATTGCAATTAAAAATTAACCAGCTTAATCAATTTGATAAGGATTATATCAAAATTGTTTCTGAGTGTGATGAATGTGGAAAGAATGTTATTCAAACTGATAAAAAATATGAAAAGCTCAAAGCAAGCATACAAGACTATAAAGACAAGATTGACATCTATAAAAAAGAAAAAGAGGTTGATTTTTCAAAAATGGATGAATCAATTAAAAGTATTCAGAAAAAAATTAACATAAATAATTTAGAGCTTGAGAAAAAAGAAAATGCTGTAAATAAAGCATTCATTAAAATGGAGTCTATTCGAGCAAAATTAGATTCTGACAAGTTTAGCAAAGACGACCTTTTTTACGAAATAAAAGATGCTGAAATGAAGATAGCAGAATCTAAAATAAAGAAAGCTCAAATTGAACAAAATTTAATTGAGAAATTTGGCAAGGAAGTAAAGCTGTCAACTCCCAAAAATTATAATATTTCTGATATGATTTATAAGGTAGATAAGATTAAAAGAAGTATTGAATCTATTGGACCTATTAATTGGGCTGTTAAAGATGAATATGAAGAAAAGAGTAGCAGGTTAAATGTTTTGTTAGAGCAAAAAGCAGATCTAGTTGAAGCTGAAAGCAATCTTAAAGAAGCTATCAAGAAAATTGATAAAGTTGCACAGGAGCAATTTTTTGAAACATTTAGCAAGGTAAAAGAAAATTTTGAAAAAATGTTTACTGTTTTCTTTAATGGTGGAAATGGTAGCATTGAATTATCTAACACAGATGACCCTTTAAATTCTGAAATAAATATTTTTGCTCAACCTCCAGGTAAAAGAAATAAATCTCTCAAAATGCTTTCTGCTGGTGAGAAGTCATTGACAGCAATTGCATTGCTTTTTTCAATTTATCAATATAAACCAAGTCCATTTTGCATACTAGACGAAATTGATGCACCCCTTGACGATATTAATATTAGAAAATTTACTGAGGTTATTAGAGATTATAGCAAATCAACGCAGTTTATAATGGTTACTCATAATAAGCTTACTATGGAGTCAGCAGATTGTATTTATGGTGTGACTGCTGAAAAAAGAGGTATTTCTAAGTTGATGTCTATTGATTTTTCATAAAATAAATCATTTGTAGTATTCAATAGTTTTAAACAAATTACGCCTGTTTTAATAACATAATAAAAAAAGAGAAATAAACTTTATGGCAACAAAAATAAGACTTAAAAGAATAGGTCGTAGAAATAGACCTTTTTATAGAATAATTATTATTGATTCTAGGAAAAGAAGAGACGGATCTGCTATTGAACAAGTAGGTTGGTATAATCCTCTTGAAAAAAATAAAGAATCGAATTATAACCTTAAGGAAGATAGAATAATTGAGTGGCTGAAATTAGGTGCTCAAGTTACTGACCCTGTAAATAAATTAATGAAAAGATCTGGACTTGCTCTTAAATGGCATTTAATGGGTCAAGGAATGTCAGATAAAGATATTGAAAAAGCTGTTGCCGATTGGAAAAAAGATAGAGATAAAGTAATCCAAGACAGAATTAAGGCAATTCAAGTCAAAAAAGAAAAAGCACAAGCTGAAAAAGCTGCAGAGAAAGTTGCTGAAGAAGCTCCAGCTGAAGAAGCTCCTGTAGAAGAAGCACCAGCTGAAAAAGCTGCAGAGAAGGTGAAGAAGCTCCAGCTGAAGAAGCTCCTGTAGAAGAAGCACCAGCTGAAAAAGCTGCAGAGAAAGTTGCTGAAGAAGCTCCTGTAGAAGAAGCACCAGCTGAAGAAGCTCCTGTAGAAGAAGCACCAGCTGAAAAAGCTGCAGAGAAAGTTGCTGAAGAAGCTCCAGCTGAAGAAGCTCCTGTAGAAGAAGCACCAGCTGAAGAAGCTCCTGTAGAAGAAGCACCAGCTGAAAAAGCTGCAGAGAAAGTTGCTGAAGAAGCTCCTGTAGAAGAAGCACCAGCTGAAGAAGCAAGCTGAAGAAGCTCCTGTAGAAGAAGCACCAGCTGAAAAAGCTGCAGATGCTGAAGAAGCTCCAGCTGAAGAAGCTCCTGTAGAAGAAGCACCAGCTGAAGAAGCTCCTGTAGAAGAAGCAGCCATGCTGAAGAAGCTCCTGTAGAAGAAGCACCAGCTGAAGAAGCTCGATGCTGAAGAAGCTCCTGTAGAAGAAGTACCAGCTGAAGAAGAGCCCAAAGAAGATAAATAGTAAACTTTTCAGTAAAGTTTCCTTAAGAAGTTGTAAAAATGAAAATTTTTATCATATCTCCATTCCCTGAAACAATAAATATTCTTATTGAGAATAATATTGCAAATCAAGGGATTAAAAAAAATCTACTAAATGTAAATATTATCAATTTGAGAAATTTTGCTAAAGACAATTATAAAAAAATTGATGATGAGCCATATGGAGGTGGAAGTGGAATGGTAATGATGTGCCAGCCATTATTTGACGCAATAGATCATTGTATAGCTCTTTGTGATGGTAGACCTCAAATTATATTCCCTTCTCCAAGAGGAGAAAAATTAAATCATGATATTAGTAGTAAATTAAGCAAAGAAAAGTCTTTAATTTTTATTTGCGGTCATTACAAAGGTATAGATGAAAGAGTTATAGAAAAATATGTTGATTTAGAGATTTCGATTGGTGATTATATTGTTTCAAATGGAGAGCTGTCATCAATGATAATTTTTGATTCTATTGCTAGATTAGTTCCTGGAGTTTTGAATGATATTAATTCTGCTATGACAGATTCTTTTGTTGACGATTTACTAGATGCTCCTTATTTTACGCGGCCTAATGAAATTGATGGACTTAAGGTTCCAGAAGTATTATTATCTGGCAATCATGATGCTATTAAAAAATGGCGAAATGATAAAAAAATTGAAATTACAAAAGACAGAAGACCTGATCTTTTAAAAGAGAAATAGAGAATACAAATGAGTAACACATTAAGAGAAGACATACCCAACTTTAAATCAGGTGACACTCTATCAATTTATGTAAATGTTAGAGAGGGACAAAAAGTTAGACAACAGCTTTTTAAAGGCACTGTCATAGCTAGGAAAGGTTCAGGTATTGCTGAAACAATTACTGTGCGAAAAATTTCAAATGGTGTAGGAGTTGAAAGAATATTTCCTCTACATTCACCATCTATTGCATCAATGAAAGTTGATAGAATCAATAAAGCTAGAAGAGCAAAATTATATTATCTTAGGGGTTTATCAGGTAAAGCTGCAAGGCTTGCTGAGAAGAAATAAAATTGTCTTCTAGAATTATTCTTTTTGTTTTAAGCCTATCACATATGTCCGTTCACATCATAATGATGTTGATACCAAGTATGTACATTCATTTAATTGATTTCTTTTCACTGAACGCCTCTAAAGTTGGACTCGTTTTTAGTGTGGCAAGTTTTTGTTTTGGAATCGGCTCCCTTCCAATGTCTTTTTTGTATAATAGGTATGGTCCAAAAATTTTAATTGCTTTCTCACAAATTGGTATATTTATATCAGCTCTATTAGTTGGATTTTCAGATAATATTATAATGTTCTCAATTAGTAATATTTTTTTAGGACTATTTGCAAGTATTCATCATCCAGTTTCTTTAACCTTAATATCTGAGGTATTCGAAAAAAATATATCAAAAGCTAATGCTTTTCATGGTGTTTTTGGATCTATAGGAGTTTCATTGGGTCCGTTAATTTCTTACTATGCATTGATTCATTACAGTTGGAATCATGCTTTTATATTTACAGCTTTTTTTAATGTTTTGCTAATACCTTTAACTTTAAAGGTTATACCAAACACTGAAAAAATAGACATATTAAAGCTAAAAGATTTTAAAGATGGGTATCAAAATTCAATACTAAAGATTTTTTTCATGATATCATTTGTTGTTGGTTTATCCTTTACAATATTTAACACATTTATACCTTCAGTTTTTAGCATAGACTTTGGAGAAAATTCTAATTCAATAGTTTCAGCTATAATGCTGACAGGACTATTTGGGCAGGTATTATCTGGATATCTTGGTGATAGATTTGATAGAATCAAATTATTATCATTCGTATTCGTTTTATTGCTTCCTTTGTTTATCTCAATCATGTTTGTAGGAAAAAATTTATTAATTATTATTTCAGTGTTATTAGCAATGATTATGTATTCAATTCAACCACTAATTAATTCGATAATTAAGGATATAACTACAGTAAAAATTAGGTCAGTAGTATTTGGACTTAATTTTTTCTTAATGTTTGGTTTGTCCGGCCTTGCAGCATATCTTGGAGGTTTAATAGCAGATAACTATAGTTTTAAATTAATTTTTCCTATATTTGCATTGTTATTTCCAATTGGAATCTTGTTGTTATATTTTTTAAATGAAAAAAGAAAGGTTAGAGTTTAATGTTAGTTAGTATGACAGGTTTTGGATCTTCAAACTTTGAAGACGCAAAGCTTTCTATTAATGTTGAGTTAAAATCGTTTAACTCAAGATACTTTGAATTGAATACAAAATCTTTTGATTTGTCAGGTACTTTTGAGTATAAAATTAGAGAATATTTAAAGAAAAAATTATCAAGAGGTTCTGTTACATTGATGATTAGAGTAGATAGTAAAGATTATTTTAAGTTTAATCAGTACAAAACTGAAAGTGTGCTAAAAGCATATAAAGCTATAGAAAATAAATATGATCTCAATCTTAATTATAGCCAATTACTTCGTAACAATGATATTTTAAGCTATGTTCCATTATCCACTTCAGGACAGAAGAAAATTTTTAAAGCTGTAAAAGAGGCTGCCAACGAATTGATCGAAATGAGAAAAAAAGAGGGAATGCAGATAGAAAAAGAATTTCACAAATATTTAGATGTTGCTAGAAAAGATTTAGTTAAAATAGAACATATTCAACATAAAGTTCATACAATGAAAGTTAATTCAAAATCAAATATTGACAACATTGAAGAAATTGAAAAAATAGATATTTCAGAAGAAATTGATAGAGTAAATAGTCATCTTAAGCAGATTTCACAATCTATTAAATCTCCAAGCTTATCTGGTAAAAAAATAAATTTTATTTTGCAAGAAATTAATAGAGAATCAAATACAATTTTATCAAAATTTTTAGATACAAGAGTTTCTAAGCATGCCATTAGCTTAAAAATGCAAGCAGAGAAATTGAGAGAACAAGTAGGAAACATTTTATGAAAAATTTTTATATAATTTCTGGCTCTTCAGGATCGGGAAAAACTACACTACTTGAATTACTTTCAAGGGATTTAAGCATAGAAATATCTGTTTCTTATACTACTCGAAAAAAGAGAAAATATGAAATTGACGGAGTACATTATAATTTTATCAGTGAAGAAAAGTTTAAAGAAATGATTGATAAAAAATTATTTCTTGAATTTGAAAATGTACATGGCGATTTATATGGAACAGCGCTTAGTAGTTTATCAGAGTATGTAGATAATAATAAACAGCTTTTTTTAGAGCTAGATGTCAATGGAGCGGTAAGCTTAATGAAGTATTACCCAAATAATACAGTTTCAATTTTTTTATCACCACCAAATTTAGATGAGCTAAGAAAGAGATTGGAGCTTAGATCTACTGAAACAGATCAAGAAATCAATAAGAGGTTGAGCAGGTTTGAAGAAGAAGATAGTTTAAAAAAAGAATTTGACTATAATCTTATAAATGATAACTTCGAAACCACATTTGAGAATATTAAAGAAATTATAAATAGAAATAAAAAAGAGGACTAAAAATGGCTGTTGAACCAATATCATTTAATAAATTATTGAAAAAAACAGACGATATCTATGAGGCTGTCGTAGTCTCATCGAAAAGAGCTAAACAAATTTTACAAGATAGAATTGTAAAGCAGATGATTGATGATAATGAAGAAATGAATGACGAAGGTATTCTTACTGAGCCTGTAGTAAGAGAATATATTGATTTCGATAAAGAAGAAAAAGTTACTTCAATTGCTTTAGATGAGTTTCTTGAAGGTGATGTAGATTGGGATAAATCTGAAGAATCTCTTGATTAATAAGTCTTTCAAAAAAAAATATATTCATCAAAATAGGCAGTTATTTGGAAAAGAAATGTATCTACATTCCTTGACTCCCCCCAAACTAGTTAAAAAAAAAGTAAAAATTGAAGATAGTTGGTATTTGCAGCTCAAAAAAGAATTTGACAAAGATTACTGGATAAAATTATCAGATTTGATAAGAAAGAATTATCGTAGTAAAACAATATTTCCTAAACCTGCTTTATTATTTAATGCATTTAATTCTACCCCTTTTGAAAAAATTAAGATTGTAATTATTGGTCAGGATCCATATCATGGAGAAGGGCAGGCTAATGGTTTGTCTTTTAGCGTAAACAGCGGAATAAAAATTCCTCCATCATTGCTTAATATTTATAAAGAACTTCAAGAAGATTTAAACATACCTGTAGCTAAATCTGGCAATTTACAAGCATGGGCAGATCAAGGAGTTTTGATGCTTAATTCAGTTTTAACTGTAGAAAAAGATAAGCCAAATTCCCATAAAGATATAGGTTGGGAATTTTTTACAGAAAGATGTATTGAATTAATTTCATCTAAGCTTGATAATGTTGTTTTTATCTTATGGGGAAAGCAAGCACAAGCCTTATCTAAAAATATTGATAATAAAAAACATCTTATTTTGACATCTGTTCATCCTTCTCCCTTATCCGCACATAGAGGATTTTTTGGTTCAAAACCATTTTCAACTGCCAATAATTATTTGAAAGAAAATGGCAGAAAACCAATCAATTGGCTAATCAAATAAATTACTAAGCTCAGCAGGATTATCTTGTCATGTAATTAAAACATTGCTAATCTATAAAAATAGAATTTTAAAATTGTTGAAAGAGTGTGGATAAATATAAATGGCTGAAATGAAAAAAAATGAAGGTTTAAACTTGCAACCGCAAGCACTTGAGGCAGAAGAAGCTGTTCTTGGGTCAATGATGATAGATGAAGATGCTGCTAATAAAGCAATTAGTATCTTAGGATCAAGTCATTATTTCTATAAAGATTCACACAGAAAAATATTTGATGCTATGCTGGAATTAATGAATAATAGTAATCCTATCGATACGGTTTCAGTGTCAGATGAGCTTAAGAAAGTCAAGAGTCTAAAATCAATTGGTGGTATTTATTATTTGACTGGTCTTGTAGATAAGGTTCCAACATCAGCTAGAGTAGAAACATATGCTGAAATTGTTAAAGAAAAAGGAATGTTGAGAGATTTGATAACAACTTCTCATGAGATTTCAAAAAAAGCTTTAGATGCTGGAGATTCAGTTGGTTCAATTCTCGATCAAGCAGAACAATCAATTTTTAATTTAACGGAACAAAAAGATTCTAAAATTTATCAACATATTGAACCAATTTTATCTAGCACTGTTAAAAGAATTGAAGAAATAGCTGCGAATCCAGGGTCTACTATTGGTGTTCCCTCTGGAATTATTGATTTAGATAAATTGACTGCAGGGTTTCAAAAAGGTGACTTAGTAATTATAGCTGGAAGACCATCAATGGGTAAAACCGCTTTAGCTCTTACAGTGGCTAGAAATGCAGCCATTGAAAGTAAGTCTCCAACAGCTATTTTTAGTCTTGAAATGTCTAGCGATCAACTTGGCCAAAGACTTCTAACTTCTGAAGCTAGAGTAGATAATTCTCACGTTAGAAGAGGTAGTTTACCATCAGGTAAGTGGAAAAATATTAATATAGCTTCAGGCAAGCTTGCCCAAGCTCCTTTATATATAGATGATACCCCAGCTTTGTCTATTTTAGATTTACGTTCAAGAGCAAGAAGACTAAAAAGAGAAAGAAATATTGAATTAATAATTGTGGATTATTTACAGTTAATGCAAGGACCAAAAAATTCTGAAAATAGGCAAAATGAAATTTCTCAAATCACTCAATCATTAAAAGCTCTCGCCAAAGAACTAAATATTCCAGTCATTGCCTTATCTCAGCTTTCAAGAGCTGTAGAGCAAAGAACTAAAAAAGAGCCAATGCTATCAGATTTGAGAGAAAGTGGAGCAATTGAGCAAGATGCAGATGTTGTTATATTTCTTTACAGACCTTCTGTTTATGATAAAGAAGATCAAGATCTGAAAGGTTTAGCTTATTTAATTGTTGCTAAACAAAGAAATGGTCCAACTGGTAGGGTTACAGCTACATTCATTGATACTTACGCAAGATTTGACAACTATACTGAATTTTAATTTATGAGCGATAAAGTTGTTAAAAATAAAGATTCAGATGTAATAGCTGATAAAAGCAATTTTTTACTTCAAAGAATTTCATCTAAGAAAAATAAAAAAGAATTAGAAAATGCATTAGAATTTTCAATAAGAATGCATCATGGGCAAATAAGAAAATCTGGACTTCCTTTTGTTAGTCATTGTATTGATGTAGCAAATAAATTGTTGGACTGGAAGATGGATCAAACAACAATTATAAGTGCGCTATTACATGATGTTGTTGAAGATACTGAAGTAACCCTCAAAGATATCAAAAAAGAATTTGGTTCAGATGTTGCTACTCTTGTTGACGGTGTTACAAAAGTGGAAAATATTGCATTTCGATCAATAGAGCATAAGCAAGCAGAAAATTTTACTAAACTATTTTTATCTCTAGCTAATGATCTTAGAGTGATTATTATAAAATTTGCTGATCGATTAAATAATATGGAAACAATTCAATTTTTATCTCCAGAAAAAAGAAAAGAAATTGCTCTGGAAACCAAAGAGATTTTTGTACCGTTAGCCCATAGACTGGGAATGGCGAAGGTTAAATGGGAATTAGAAGACTTATCTCTTAAGTGTTTAGATTTGAGGGCATATAATAGTATAAAAAAGAAAATTGAAACTTCTTCTAAATTAAATGAAGATATATTATCTAGTGCAATAAAACCAATTAAATCAGAACTGGATTCGTATAATATAGAATCAAGTATTTTTGGAAGATATAAGTCAATTTCTTCAATCCATAGAAAGATTAATAATAGTGGTAAAAAATTTGAAGAAATATATGATTTATATGCAATAAGAATTGTTGTTAATAAAGTTGAGGAATGTTATTTGGCGTTAGGCGTAATTCATAACACCTATCCTCCGATTCAGGATAGATTTAAAGATTTTATTGCAACACCAAAAACAAATGGATATCAATCTATTCACACCACTGTCTTAACAAAAGATAATCGATTAACAGAAGTTCAAATTAGAACAAAAGATATGGATTATACAGCTGAGGTCGGAGTTGCAGCTCATTGGCTTTATAAAGGTAATGATGAGATAGGCGAATTTGATTCACAGGTATCTTGGTTGAGAGATTTGCTATCAATTCTTAGTAGCGATAGTGCTGAACCTGAAGAGTTAATGGATTTATTAAAAATTGATATGTTTGAAGATGAAATATTTGTTTTTACTCCAGCAGGAGATTTAATGAAACTTCCAATTAATTCTACTCCTCTTGATTTTGCATTTGCAATTCATGGAGGGTTAGGGTTTACAACTGTCAGGTCTAAGGTTAATAAAAAGCTAGTTCCATTAAGCTATAATCTTCAGAGTGGAGATATTGTCGAAATTGAGACAAATAAAAATCAAACTCCTAATAGTGGATGGTTGAAATTTGTGAAAACTTCAAGAGCTAAACATGAAATTTCAAAATATCTGCGAAAAATTGAACTTGAAGAAAGTCTCAAAATTGGTAGCGAACTTATTGGAAAAAATTTTAGGAAATTAAAAATATTAGATAGGTTATTAGAGTTCAAGAAAAACTATTCTAAGGCTGGCTATAAAACACTAGATAATATGATATCAGATATTGGAAGAGGAGGATCTACTGTAAAAGATATTCTTCCTAAGGTATTTCCTGATTTAAAAACTAATAAGAATAAAGATATTGAAGATATTGAGTTTATCGATGCTGCAAGATCTGATGTTGATGGAATTGATCTAGATGGTGTTAAAAACTTAGTTGTTGAATATGCAAAGTGTTGCAACCCAATTCCTGGAGACGAGGTAATTGGATATATATCAAGAGGAAGAGGTCTTATTGTTCATATGCATTCTTGCTCAAATCTTTCATCGCTATCTTCAAAAGAAGAAAGGCTTGTTTCAGTTAATTGGAATGCTAAACAAAATCTATCTTTTAGATCAAAAATTCATATTACATGCAATGATACTGCTGGAATGCTTAATGAAATTGCTGATGTCATATCTAAAAACAAGGTTAATATACTAGATGTATCTACTGATGTTACAGAAGGTGGAATGGCCAACATTTGGATAATTTGCAAGGTAGAAAGCAGAAAAAAATTAGACACAGTTATTAAAGCAATTCAAAATATCAAGCACGTTGATTCTGTTGAGAGAGTACATGAATAGATATATTGGAATAGATTTTGGTTTGTCGAAAGTAGGATTGGCAATCTCAGATCCATTAAAAATAATATCGATGCCATTAAAAGTTTTGAGGTATAAAAATTCTAAAAATCTTATTGAAAAATTACAGGCTGTTGCTTTAGAAAATAATGTAGACACTTTTGTTGTTGGCTATCCATTAAATATGAATAATAAAAAAAATGATATGACTTTGCTTGTAGATAAATTCAAAGATGAGTTAACCGCATTAGGTTTTAAAGTTTTTTTGCAAGATGAAAGATTATCAAGTGAATCTGCTAAAAAGATTATGCATGAACAAAATATTAAAACAGGTAATAATAAAGAAAAAATCGATCTAATTGCTTCAACTATAATTTTACAAGCATTTTTAGATAAGGGTTGATTGTGATAGGTAAAAAAAACTTAGTTCTATCTATTTCTAGTGGAATATTGTTTGGCTTATCATTTCCTCCATTTAATCTTGGTTTTCTTGCTTGGATTTTTTTAATACCACTTTTACATATTTACTATTCAGAAGTTGATTTTAGAGAAAAATTCTTATCATTCTATATAGCTTCATTTGTTAGTCATGCTCTGATAACACATTGGGTAGCGTTGAACTCTGGAACTTCTATACAGGTTGCAATATTTTCTTATCTTGCATTATGTACTTTTTATTCATTTTATTGGGTTCTTTATCTAATACTTTTTCACTTAGCAAGAAAAGTTATTTCTTTTGATAAAATTGAATTTTTACTTTGGCCAGCAATGTGGATTGTTATTGAAATGATAAGGTCTATAGGTCCGATGGCTGCACCATGGCTAAATCTTTCTTTATCTCAATCAAATTATGATAGATTAATACAATTAATTAGTATTAATGAACATTTATCAGCATTTGTTGTAATTATTTTTAACTTCATGTTATTCAACTTCATTGCTTATAGAAGAAAAAAATACTTAGTTTATTTTCTCTCAATTTTAATCAGCTCAATAATCATTGGTCAGTTAATAATTTTAAAATATAATAATTTAGTTTTTAGCAAAGATATCAAAATATCTATTGCTCAACCAGTTATCTATCCAGAGGAAAAATGGAATCCAATGCTAAAAGATAGAAACAAACAAATTATGAATGAACTTTTTGAAGAATCATTATCAAAAAATCCTGACATAATAGTATGGCCAGAAGCCGCTCTTACATCTTTCTTAGCTGCTCCTGCTTCTAATGAAAGAAAAAAAATTCAAGCAAAGCTAAAGGAATCATCTATTATAGCAGGTATTCCTCAGAGAGTATATGATAACACAGAATTGAAAATATATAATAGTGCCATTTTTATAAAAGGTGATGGTTTTTATGATACTTATCAAAAGATTTTTTTAGTTCCGTTTGCTGAGTACGTACCTTTTTTTAAAAAATGGTTCTCAAAAATTAATCAATATGATGAAATGGGCAGTTTTTCTCCAGGCGATAGCTATAAGACCTTTAAGGTTAATGATGTGGAAATGTCAATATTGATTTGTTACGATTCAAGTAGCTACAATCTTGCTAAAAAGATGGTAGATAATGGAGCTGAAATTATTTTTGTTATAACAAATGATTCATATGTTGGAAAGGCAATGCCTTATCAGCATTTTCAACATGCCAAACTTAGAGCTATTGAGCTTGGAGTTCCTGTTGTTCAGAGTGCAAATAATGGTATTTCAGGAGTCATTCTTCCATCTGGAGAAGTTCTAATAAAATCTGACATCGATCAAAGAAGTACTTTTGACGCATTAGTTAAAATAAAATGAATAGATATAAAATTAAAATTCAATACGATGGAAGTAATTTTTCTGGCTTTCAATCTCAAAAAGATAAGTCTGGTATTCAAAATAAAATTGAATCATCAATTGCAATTTTAAATAATGAAAATTTTGTAAAACTATATGGTGCAAGTAGAACAGATTCTGGTGTTCATGCATTAGGACAAGTTGCTCACTTTGATTTAAATACAAGTTTGTCAGAAAATGATTTAAGGAAAGCGATCAATGCTAGACTTGAAAAAGAAATTAGAATTTCAGATATCAAAATAGTTGATAAGGATTTTCATAGTAGATTTGATGCAAAAGGTAAGGAGTATAATTATCATTGCACATTAGATGAAAACCCTTTATCTGTAAACAATCATTTTTTTGTAAAAAATGTAAACATTGACATTTTAAATAGTGTCTCAAAATTAATTATTGGTGAACATGATTTTTTATCTTTTTCCAAATTTTCTAATAAAAAAAATAACAGATGTGTAATATTTACATCGGAGTGGATTTTAGATAAAAGTAATCAAAAATTATTATATATTATTCGTGGTAATAGATTTTTGCATCATATGGTAAGATATTTAGTAGGAACTATGATCGCTACGGCGCAAAATAAAATGACAGAAAAAGAATTTGAAAGATTAGTTATTGATCCAAAAAAAGATGCAAAAATTTACAAATCTCCTGCTAAAGGCTTAATTTTGAAGGAAATTTTTTATGAAAACTAGGATATTAATTTTATTAACGTTTTTATTTATTGGATGTGAAAGTGATATAGATAATCAGCCTCAAATCCAGTATTCAAAAGATACTGCAATATCAAAAGCGGTCCAAAAAGCTAGTCCTGGTGTTGTTGGAATTTACAGAGATCAAGAAGTTGTCTTGAGGACTTGGAGAGGATATAGAAATCTAAAACCAATTTCTTCTAATGGTTCAGGTTTTATAATTAGTGATGACGGATATATTTTAACAAATGCTCATAATATTAGAGATGATTTACGACCTTCATTTGTTACTACGGATATTAAAATCACAGTAGTTATTCCAGGGGGTGAATCATTTGATGCATCAATTGTTGGCATAGATACAGTTACAGATATTGCACTTTTAAAAATTGAAGGTGAAAATTTTAAATCATGTAGTCTTGGTGACTCAGATGATATCAAAGTTGGTCAATGGGCTATTGCTTTAGGAAACCCTAAAAATTTAATTCAAAATGCGCAATACCAGCCTATTGCATCTGCTGGAATTATAAGTGCTGTTAATGCAGATTTTAATATCGATTCAAGATCGGGAAAGCTTCTAGATAGTTCCGGGCAAATACTAGGAGATGTAAAGCTATTAGACAATATGATTCAAACTGATGCTTCTTTGAATCCTGGTAATAGCGGCGGACCTTTACTAGATGCAAATGGTGATGTAATTGGAATCAATACTTTCACAAAATCTGATTCTGAAAATTTAGGATTTGCAATTCCAATAAATTTTGCAAAGAAAATTGCTAATGAGCTCAGATTGAAAGGTAGTATTGACAGAAGAATTTCTTTTGGCATAAATGCTACTACTTATTTGTACGGACAAAATAGAGATCAGATTGGTTTATTTATCAATACTGTTGATTATAATGATTCTGCTAGAAATGAAGAATTATTCAGAGGAGATATTATTATTGCAGTCGAAGGATATAAAGTGGAATCTTTTGAACAAATTAAATCAGTATTGATTAAATTAGATTTAAGAGCCGGTGATGATATAAAAATTACTGTATTAAGGGAGAATGATTTAGAAGTTGTAGGATTAACATTAGGATCAGTATGAAAAATAGAAGTATTAAATTAATTTTTTTTGGATTATCTGCAGGAGCGTTGATTGGAACCCTCATTGGAAATATGTTAGCATTTATCCTCCCCGATGGAAGTGCTGTAAAGCAATTTTTTTTAATCTCATATGATTTTACTTTTGGTTCGATCGATGGCCCACATTTGATAGACTTGGGAGTAATTATTTTAGATTTTGGATTTATTTTAAAATTTAATGTATGTAGTATTATTGGTTTCGGTATTGCTTATTATTTGTTAAAATACTTTAGATAATAACAAGAGGTTTTATATGTTCAATTTAGGTACAGGCGAATTAGTCTTAATTTTTTTAATACTTTTACTTCTTTTCGGTGGAAAAAGACTTCCAGGAATTGCTAGAGGCTTTGCAAATTCTTTGAGAGAGTTCAGGGGAGCTTTAGACGATACTAAAGAAGAAATTAAAAAATCTGATAAATCTGAAAATTAAATTAGATGAATCCATCTACTTCTTTTAGACAGAAGCTATTAATTGAAAAAGAAAAGATTTCAAAGAGTAGAACAAATTCTGTAATAAGAACTCGCTTTGATAAAGCGGTTGATGAAGCAGATAAAATTGGTCTATTAAGTAATAAATCATTTCTAGTTAAAGATAATATTGCAATTAAAAATCAACCATTATCCTGCGCTTCAAATATTTTAAAATCATATGTTTCTCCTTTTAATGCTACAGCAATTGAAAGAATTCAAAATGCGGGAGGTATAATTACTGGACAAACAAATTGTGATGAATTTGCCATGGGTTCTTCTTCAGAGTATAGTATTTATGGTTCAGTAAAAAATCCCTATAATTTAAATCTTGTTGCAGGAGGTTCAAGTGGTGGTTCAGCTGCAGCTATAGCTGAAAATTTAGCTGATATAGCTCTTGGTTCAGATACTGGAGGTTCAGTTAGACAACCTGCTGCTTTTTGCGGTATCTATGGTTTGAAGCCTACATATGGAAGAATATCTAGATATGGATTAGTAGCACATGCTTCTTCTTTTGATACAATAGGAATAATGTCGAAGAAAATTGAGAATATTCGTAAAACTTTAAGTGTTATTTCAGGTAAAGATAGAAAAGATGCTACAACTGTTGATAGAAAAGTCGATGATTATAAACCGCTTAATAACGTTGATTTACCAAAATCAATTGGAATAATTAAGCAAGAAGTTCTAAATGAATTGAATCCAGAAATAGCTGAAAGATATCAATATCTTGTTAGCTATCTTAAGGAAAATAATGTAAAAATTAATGAAATTGATTTACCTTTTTTTAAATATTGTATTCCTACTTATTATGTTTTGACTATGGCAGAAGCATCTTCTAATCTTTCTAGATTTGATGGAGTTAGGTATGGAAACAGAGCTGATTGTGAAAATTTATCTGAATTATATTTTAAAAGTAGAACTGAAGGTTTTTCTGATGAAGTTAAAAGAAGAATTATGACTGGAACATATGTCTTATCTTCGGGTTATTACGATGCGTATTATTCTAAGGCATTAAAAGTTAGAAGATTAATCAAAGAAGGGTATACTAGCTTATTAAAGAATTGCGATAACCTTCTGTTGCCATCAACGCCAGATCTTCCTTTTAAGCTAAAAAATAGAATGAAAGATCCCTTAAAAATGTATTTAGCTGACATGTTTACAGTTCCAATCAATTTAGCTGGAATTCCCTCATTAAGTATTCCAGCTGGATTTTCATCTAAAAGTTTACCAATAGGTTTTCAAATAGTAGGAAATTCATTTAAAGAGGAAACTTTATTTAGTTTTGCTCATATATTAGAAAAAGAGGAAATTTTTGACAAAATTTAATGGAATTTTTATACCCAAAATTTTTATATGCGATACCTTTATTTATTTTAATAATATTATTTAAGATTTTTTTTCTTAAAAAGTCATCATCCATACAAGTTTCTAGCTATAGTAATCTTAAGAATTATTTTGGATATCAAGGAAAGCTAAAAATATTCATTATAAGATCACTTTTTGTTTTTTCAATTATCTCTTTGATAGTCGGTATTTCAAGGCCAAGGATTTTATCTGTTGATGAAGATATAAAAGTTGAGGTAATTGATATAATTTTAGTTTTAGATACTAGTAGCAGTATGTTAGCTGAAGATTTTAAACCTAATAGGTTGGAAGCTGTTAAAAATGCTGCAAACGAATTTATTTCAAACAGAAAAGGTGATAGAATTGGATTGCTAGTCTTTGGTAAGGAAACATTTATTCAATGTCCTTTAACAATAGATTATGCAGTCCTTAGCAACTTGCTTACAGAAGTGACTGTTATGGAACCTAAGTATGATGGTACTGCAATAGGTGTTGCAATAGCAAGCGCTGTCAATAGATTAAGAAATAGCGATTCAAAGAGTAAGGTAATAATTTTATTGTCGGATGGTAGTAATAATGCTGGTTCTATTGATCCTATTTCTGCTGCAAAAATTGCTAAGGAATATGGAATAAGAGTTTATACAATCGGCGCTGGAACTAAACAGTCAATTACACAAATTCCAGGTAGAGGGTTTGTTAGAAATGAAATTGATGAAGAAACGCTAGAGGGTATTGCGCAGGAAACAAATGCTAAATATTTTAGAGCAATAGATAAAAATAGTCTTTCCAGTATATATTCTGAAATAGATAAGCTTGAAAGATCGGAAATTACCGTAAATTATTTTTCTAGCTATAAAGAAATTTATATTTGGTTTATTGTAGCTGGTTTTATCTTAATTATGGTAAGTGAAACTTTAAGAACATTTTATTTAAGGAAAATAATATGATCTTTGAATATCTAAATATTGCACTATTATGTCTAGTATTGTTCATAATTAATTTGATTATTTATCTGTTTCGATCAAGATTTTTAAAGTTGTTTGATGATAAGAATTTTTCAAGAAATTCAATGAGCAAATTATATCATGGAAATATATCAGTTATTAGAATCAAAACTATTTTAAGATATTTAGGAATATTGAGTTTAATTGTATCAATGTCAGGTATTAAAACTGGCGTTACTGTAAAACCTATTGAAAGAAAAGGGGTTGATATAATTTTTTGCATTGATGTTTCTTTAAGTATGGACTCTCAAGATATTAAGCCATCAAGAATAGATAAGGTAAAGTTTGAAATGTCTAAAGTTGTAGATAGTCTTAAAGGTGATAGGTTAGGAATTGTAGTATTTTCTGGATCAAATTTTTTATATCTACCTTTAACTATGGATTACGATGCTTCTAAGCTTTTTATAAGAAGTATTGATACTGAAATGATATCATCAAGAGGAACAGACATTCCAAGTGCAATAAAAACTTCTGTCGATGCATTTAAAGGGGATAATGAACAACAGAAAATAATTTTTTTATTTTCAGACGGTGAAGATCATAGCGAAAATTCAATTGAAGTTATTTCTGCATTAATTAAAGATAAGATTGGTTTACATGTTATAGGCGTGGGAACTTCAAAAGGTTCTTTAGTGCCTATTGTAAATAAAGAAAATGTATTTATTAAGGATAGTGAAGGAAAATTAGTGCTATCAAAGATAAATATAGACTTTTTAAAAAATCTGTCATCAATAAATGAAGGAAATCTTTTTAGGATATCAAAGAGTGAATCTGTAAGTAGAAATATAATAGATATTATAAATTCAGGAGAAGACACCTTAATAAGCTCATTTGAATTTTCTGATTATGAACATAAATATCAATATCCATTAGCAATTTCTTTATTATTATTAATAATATCATATGTAATTCCAACTGGAAGAAAATTAAAGTGAAGTATTTAATAATAGTTTTAGCCTTAAACCAAATTTTTGCTCAAGACATTGGACAAAGAATGTTTGATAATGGAGATTCTGATTCCGCTATTTTATACTATGAAAGACTTTTGGAGAATAAGAAAATTTCTAAAGATGACATAATATATAATTTAGCATCTATTTATTCCTCTTTAGATAGTTTAGAAAAGGCAAAAGAGTATTTTAGCTTAGCAGAGCAAGATTCTCTCAATCCATCTGCTGAATTGAGATATAATTATGGTAATATGCTGTACAAATCTAAGGATCTTGAAGGTAGCTTAACTGCTTTTAGAGAGGCTTTGATAAAAAATCCAAATGACAACGATGCAAGAAAGAATTACGAGTTTATAAAAAACGAAATTGAAAAAAATAAACAAGAAGAACAGAAAAATCAGGATCAGAATGATGATAGCGATGACTCTGAAAATAATGATAATAATGATAATGAAGATCAGAATCAGAGTAATAAAAATAAAGATGACAAGTCCAATGATTCAGAAAATAATCCTGAAAAAAATAACAATAATGAAGGGCCAACAAATCAGAAATCATCTGATTCTCAGCAACAAGAAAATAATCAAGAAAGAGAAGTTAGCGTAGATCAAAGTTTTGAAAATATTTTGAATGCCATGAAAGAAAATGAAAAAGTAAATAAGAAAAGAAAACAAAAAAATTATTCTAATCAAAGCGGTAAAGAATGGTAAGAATATTAATTATATATTTGTTTTTAAGCTCTTTGGTTTATTCTCAACAATTAACATCATTTGTAAGTAGCAAAAATATTAATTTAACAGAATCTGTTATTTATACTATTAAAATTTCAGATATTGATGAAAATCCATCTGTAAATGTTCTTTCATTAGAAAACAACTTTTCAATTATTGCTGGTCCAAATATTGGAAGTGAATATAGGTTTGTAAATGGCAAAAGGTCATCATCTCGATCAATTTCATGGACTTTAATACCGTTAAAAGATGGAATATTAGAAATCCCATCTTTTCAGGTAAGAGTATCTGATAAAATCTTTTCAACTAAATCGCATGAAATTAAAGTGTCAAAGCAAACTATTAACGAAGCCGCAATGGATTTATTTTTAGAATTAAAAGTTAGTAAAAATAATGTTGTTGTTGGAGAGCAAGTCATCCTATCATATACTTTTTATACTAGAGTAGCATCAAAAGTTCTTTCAACAGAGTTTCCTGAATACAATGATTTTTGGGTTGAAAAATTATTTGATCCTGCAGGTATGCAATTTACTCCAGAAAGTTGGCAGGATATTGAAATAGAGGGTTTTAATTACAAATCTTTAAAAATTTTTGAAGTTGCCATATTTCCACTAGAGGAAGGTGAATTTAATCTAGAATCAATGATTATGAAGGTTGAAACAAAAAATAAAGACTCTTCATTTAATAGACTTTTTTGGGAAGATCCTTTCTTTGATACATTTTCTCAACGAACAAAGGCTAAAATTTTGGTTTCTGATCCTGTATCAATTAAAGTTTCTTCTTTAAATGATGTCCCAGATGGATTCACTGGTGCAGTCGGTAAGTTTGATTTGACTTCTAAGCTTTCAGAATCAATTATAGATGAAGGTTCTCCTACAGTCTTGCGTGTGACGCTTACCGGAGAAGGAAACTTAGGAAATATAGGACGTCCAAAAATAAATTTTCCAACTGATATTGATGTTTTTGAAGGAGAAACCACAATTGATAAAGGCATTTCAAGTAATCTATCAGGTTCTATAACTTGGGATTATAATTTAATTCCAAGAAGAAATGGATTATATCAAATTGATGCAATAAGGATTCCTTTTTATAACTCTACGACTAAATCTTGGTCAAGCGCTTTATCTAGTGATATAAAATTAAATGTAAATAAAAGCACTATTTTTGATAAAAGTGATAAGGATATACTAACTCAGAATTCAAAGATTATAGTATATAACAAATTTGGAGCTCAAAGATGGATATCTGATTCAACTCTTTTAGTTGAAAAAGAAATAGTTTATATATTGGCTATTTCACTATTGCTTTTTATACTGCCTTTTTTTAATAATTCTTTTGCAATTTTAAAACTTAAGATTAAAAGTTTTATTTCTTTCAAATCAGCTTTAAATAATGCAATAAATAGTTTGAAAAATACAAATTCTATATCCACTGATGGACCAAGAATTATTGCTATGTTTTTTTATAAGAAAAAAATAATAAAAACAATAAATTTGGATATTTCAACTTTAAAAAATGACTTAAAACGAAGAACAAAAAAAGAAGATTTTGAATTTCTGTCTAATTTCCTCGATGATTGCCAAAGAAAATCTTATTCGCAGTTAGATGATAAGAAAAACAATGAAAAAACTATTATTAAGTTAATTAAAGTTTTAACAAAAATTGATACATATGCTTAGGTGGATCTTTATATTAGTTTTGTTTTTTTCAGTGGTTTTTACACAATCTTTAGACCAACTTTTTAATGACGGTAATAATTTTTATAATAAAAATTCATTTAATAAAGCAATAGAAAATTATAATAAAATACTTGATGGTGGATTTTTTTCGCAAGACCTGTATTTAAATTTAGGAAATGCATATTTTGAAGTTGAAGATTTCGGCAATGCAAGGTGGTCCTATGAAATGGGTCTTAAGTTGAATCCATTTAACGAAGATTTAATCAACAATAATAATGTTAATAAGTCTTTTATAGAAAACTATATTGAAGTTCCGAAAAATTCTATCCTAGACAATGTAAATATATTTTTCCAATCATTATCAGTAAATCAATTCATATTAATTAATTCAATATTAGTATTAATAACATCCATATTATTTTTCATGTACAAGATGTTTGAATCAAAAAAATTGAAAAAAATATTTATTTACTCTTCAATTTTTTCATCCGTATTTCTTTTGCTTGTTTTTACAAAGAATATGTGGGACATAAATAATAAATTTGGAATAATTGTTGAAAATGAATCGATTCTTTATTCAGCGCCTTTCAAAAATAAATCAATTGAGGTTTCTATATTTTATAATGGTAATAAGGTTAAAGTTTTGCAATCAACTGATTCATGGATTGAAATATCTTCATTTGATGGAAGAAAAGGTTGGATTAGAGCTCAAGATATAAGATATTTGTATTGATATGAGATATTTTCTTCTAATTCTATTTATTAATATTGGAATGTGCCAGTCTGATTTTATTAAGCCGAGCGATTTTGAGGATAATCCACCTAAATTTCCTAAAGTTGTTATGCCTTCTTTTTCAAGCTATGATTCTGTGAGTTCAGATAGCACTGAAGCGCTTAATATTTTTACTAGGGGATATAGAATTCAAGTTATGATTTCACAAGACGAAAATGAATTAATTACCCTCAAAAACAATCTTGAGCAGTCTATTAATCATAAAATATATATCATTTTTGAACTACCAAATTATAAGCTAAGAATTGGTAATTTTATTAATAGAAAAGAAGCTGAAAATATCCAAAAGCAAATTTTAAGACTTGGATATCGTACCGCTTGGGTAGTACCCACCATGATTGAGATGGAAAATTGATGGCTGGTCATAGTAAGTGGTCTACTATAAAAAGAAAAAAAGGAGCCTTAGATCAAAAAAGAGGCAAAATTTTTTCAACAATCAGTAAAGAAATAACTGTTTCAGCAAGACTTGGTGGAAAAGATATTGATTCTAATCCTAGGCTTAGACAAGCTATAAAGAAAGCTAAATCATTAAATATGCCAAATTCTAATATTGATAAAGCAATTAAGAAGGGCGTTGGAGAACTGGATAATGTAATAATTGAAGAAGTTTCATATGAGGGTTATGGTCCTTATGGAGTCGCAGTTTTAATAGAGGCCATAACGGATAATAAAAATAGGACTGTTGCGGATGTGCGCCATGCATTATCCAAATATGGAGGATCACTGGGTCAGTCAGGAAGCGTATCATGGAATTTTGAAAGAAACGGAATTATTTTAATTGATAAGAAGCAAATTCCTGAAGATAAAATATTTGAATTTTCTGTTGAAAATGATTGCAGGGAATTTTTTATTGATGAGGAATTTTATAGATTATATTTTAATTCTCAAGATTTATACAACAAAATCGATAAACTCGAACAAATGAATGTTCAAATAGATTCATCTTATTTAGCATTTATACCAAAAGACTTAATCAATCTTTCATTAGAAGAAAATACTAATTTTGAAAAATTCATAGATTTTCTTGAAGACTTGGAAGACGTTCAAAACGTTTTTTCAAACCATAGTTCCGGAGAATCTTGATGATAATCATTGGTTTTGATCCAGGGCTTACAAATACTGGATATGCAGTCTTATCAAAAAAAAATAATGAAATAGAACTGCTTGAATGCGGTTTAATATCTCCCAAGAAGAGTAAAATTATTTCAGAAAGATTATATACTATATTTTTTGAATCAAACAAATTATTAGAAGAAGTTTAAACCTGAACATGTTTCTGTTGAAAATGTTTTTTTTGGTAAAAATATTCAGTCTGCTATTAAATTAGGTCAAGCTAAATCGGCAGTTATGTTGGCAGCTGAACATAATAAAATTGTATCATCTGATTTTAGCCCTAGAGAAATAAAACAGTCAATTGTTGGCAACGGTTCAGCTTCAAAAGAACAGGTTGCATTTATGGTTAAAAAAATATTTAAATTAGATGACGAAGTTTTTAAAAAAAATGATATCTCAGATGCAATAGCAGTTGCATGGTGTGGATTAAATAGGATATAAATGATAGACTCAATTTCAGGAAAAATTTTTAAAAAAGAGCCAACATCTGTATATGTAGATAATGGGGGTTTGGTCTTCAATTTATCTATATGTTTAAGAGATTATGAAAAGTTGCCATCAGTTGGTGAAGATATTTTCATTTATACTTATTTAAATGTTAAAGAAAATTTAATGGAGCTTTATGGATTTATGGACTTAGAACGAAGGTCTCTTTTTTCAAATCTGATAGATGTTTCAGGAATAGGCCCAAGAACTGCCATTAATTTGTTATCTAATGCATCAGTTTCAAGCTTTAAGGATAATATAATTTCAGAAGATGTAAAGTCCTTAAGTCTTATACCTGGAATTGGACCCAAGACCGCAAAAAGAATTATTTTAGATATCAAAGAAAAACTATCTTCTCATACTGTATCTCAAAACGATATCGATAATTCAAAACTAGATTTTTCATATGAAGATATTTACACTGCATTATCATCTTTAGGCTATAAAAAATCTCAAATAGATAAATCTATTAAAAAGTTGAATGAAGAAGGCTCTTATTCTGGAGATATAGAAAATGTCATTAAAAGAATTTTGGCAATTATTCGATGAGCGATTACCGAAAAACAAAATTATATAGCATTCATAAAAACCTTAAGGCTAAACTTGTTCCTTTCGCAGGATTTTGGATGCCATTACAGTATTCGAGTATTGTAAAAGAGCATAATCATGTAAGAAATTTTTCTGGACTATTTGATGTTAGCCATATGGGAGAATTTATAATTTATGGAGAAAATTCTGAGAAATTTATTCAACGAGTAACTACGAATGATATTTCTAAATTAACCCCTGGAAAAGTTCAATATAGTGCATTCTGTAATCATAATGGTGGCGTAATTGATGATTTGCTTGTCTATAATTTGGGTGATTATTATATGCTTGTAGTTAATGCGTCAAATATTGAGAAAAACTTTAGATGGCTAAAATCTAATTTAATTGAAAATGTTTTTCTTGAAAATAATTCAGATCAGATTTCATTACTAGCTTTGCAGGGACCAAGTTCTCAAAATTTCTTAAAAAAATTGTATCCAAATATTTCAGATTTGAAATACTATGAAACTTTATTACCTGATTCTGAAAAAGTTGTAGTTGCAAGGACTGGTTATTCTGGTGAGTTAGGGTTTGAGATTTATGCCCCTAATTCAAAAATTACTCAAATTTGGAATGATATACTTTCAATTTCAAACGATATTCAACCAGTTGGTCTTGGTTGTAGAGATTCATTAAGACTTGAGATGGGTTATTGTCTTTACGGTAATGAATTAAATGAAGAAACTAATACAGTTGAAGCTGGTCTTTCCTGGATTACTAAATTTGATACAGATTTTATTGGAGCTAATTCAATTAAAAAAAATATATCTAAAAAACTAATTGCAATTTCATCAGAGGAAAGAGCAATTCCCAGGTCTGGCTACAAATTATTCTCTAAGCAAAAAAAAGAAATTGGTACAATTTCTAGTGGAGGTATGTCTCCATGCCTAAAAAAAGGCATTGCTTTGGCATACGTTGATATAGATTTTAAAAATGAAAATGAATTTTTGGTTGGAATTAGAGACAATTTTTTTACCTTTGAGAAAACTAAGCTCCCATTTTATAAACAAGGTACATATTTAAAATGACAAATAAGATTAAAATTCAAATTATAGGTTGGTTAATCCTAGTTATATCATTGCTTTTTTTTGGATCAATGATAGGCTACGATTTATCTGAAGAACCTTCTTTAGTAGCCCAAAATATTAATAATCCTTTTAATATAGTCGGAGTGTATATTGGATTTTATTTAATGAAATTGGGTTTTGGGTATGCTGCATTATTTATTCCTCTTGCTTTTGCAACAATAGCCTATTACCTAATCACAAATTTTTCAATAAATGTTTTCAAGATAGTCAAATACCAGATAATATCATTATTGCTCACTTCTATATCTTTAGGTTTTGTTGAAAATTTTGATTCAATAGTAATTTTACAAGAAGTTAGTAACTATAATTATTCTGGTCTATTAGGCGGGCTTGCTCTTGGACTAATTTTTGATTGGACAGGCTTATTTGGTTCTATTTTAATTATTTTCTCATCAATAATGATTTTGATAATATCATTTTTCAAAATCGATTCGCTACTCTATTTAAAAATGATTCCAAGTTATTTTAAAAAAATAATTTCTGGTTTTAATTTTGATTTAAAAAGTTTTTTACCGATTGCTAAAAAGCAAGAAGATCCTCATAAGAAAAATAGAATTATTGAAGATGAATCATTTATCGAAAATATCAACATAGAAGAAAAAGAAGAGATTTTAGGTGAGCCAGACTTTATTGAAGAGGTTAAAAAAGAAAATCAAAATGAAGGTTTTGTAAATAATGATGTTAATGATGAAGATTTGGAAGATAACCTTACAAACATTTCAATAGAAAAGGCAGTCATTGAGAAAGAGATTGAGATAGATAGTCAAAGAAATAAATCTATTTTAAAGAAAGAATGGAAATTTCCATCAACCGATATCCTTCATTCATTAGATGAATCAAGCGAGGTTAATGAAGATGACATAAGAGAAAGATCTGAATTATTAAAAAATTCACTTTCAAATTTTGGGGTTGAAGGCAGTTCTGGAGCCATAAAAACTGGACCTATTATTACATTGTTTGAAATTTTACCCGCAGAAGGAGTGAGAGTTAACAAATTTGTTCAACTCTCAGATGACATAGCTAGAGTCATGGAAGCTCAAAGCGTAAGAGTTTTAGCTCCTATTCCAGGTTCAAATCATGTTGGCGTAGAAATTCCTAACAAAAATCCACAAACAATATTTCTAAAAAATGTTATTAACTCAGAAAAATATCTAAAGTCTAAAGCGAAACTAAAACTCGCAATTGGAAAAGGAACTTTAGGAGATATTTCCATTTTAGATTTAGTTGATATGCCTCATCTTCTAATAGCTGGAACAACAGGTTCTGGAAAATCCGTATCTCTTAATACTATTATTGTTAGTTTGCTTTATCAATTAAAACCCGAAGAAGTTAAGTTTGTGATAATTGATCCTAAAAAAGTTGAAATGTCATTATATAGAGGATTAGAAAATCATTATTTGTTAAAATTTAATGGTATTGATGAATCTATTATAACCAAAAAAGACAATGCTATTCTTGCATTAAGATCGCTAGAAAGAGAAATGGACTCTAGATATGATTTGTTAGCAGAAGCTGGAAAAAGAAATATTTCTGAATACAATGAAATGATGAAAAAATCTAAGAAAGATTTAATGCCTTATATCGTATTAATGATTGATGAATTAGCAGATCTTATGATGTATAGCCCAAGAGATGTTGAGGCTCCAATAGCAAGATTAGCACAGCTTGCAAGAGCCGTCGGTATTCATTTAATTGTTGCAACTCAAAGACCATCAGTGGATGTTATAACAGGTGTTATAAAGGCAAATTTTCCTGCTAGAATTGCATTTCAAGTGGCAACCAAAATTGATTCCAGAACAATATTAGATGAGAATGGAGCTGATAAATTAATTGGAAAAGGTGATATGTTATATCAAAAGCCTGGATCTCCTGCGCCAGTAAGAATGCATGGCGCATTTATAACATTAAAGGAAATTGAAGATTTGGTTCAACATATTAGTTCACAGCCTAAGCCAAATGAAGTTATTATTGAAACCTACAAAGAAGAGTCCAGTTCAATGATTGATGGTGAAGAAGGTATTAATGATGACCTTCTTTTTAAAGCAATTGAAATTATCGTTATGAGTAAGCAGGGATCTATTTCATTGCTTCAAAGAAGATTATCTGTTGGATATTCTAGAGCAGCTAGATTAATTGATGAGATGGAAAGACTAAAAATTGTAGGTCCTTTTACGGGAAGTAAAGCTAGAGAAGTTTTAGTCGATGAATCTTATCTTGAAACAATTAATGAAGAATAGTTTAATAGTTGTTTTTTTATCTTCCTGTTTTTTATATGGTAGTGGAAACGAAGATATAGAAATCAAAGATTTTTTTAAAAATTTGTATAATAAAACAGTTATTCTTGAAATCAATCAACAATCTGTTAGCTATAATGCAAAATTATCAATCAATTCTAATCAAATTTCTTTTGATACAGCTATGTTTGATGGCACAGTTTCTGTTTTCAAAGACAGCTTAATTTCTTCATACGATTTAAACGAAAAAATTATAATTTTAGAAAATGCAGAAAAAAATTTCTTAGAATTTTTTGATTTTGAAAATTTTGAAAATGCTAAGTTAATTACAATTAATACTATTAATAATTATTCATCATATCATTATAATTATTTGAACAATAAACTTTTAATTAAATTTGATGATACAAAAAAACAAGTTTATTCAATTTCACTTACTCAATTTGATAAAATTGTTTTTGATTGTTTTGTTGGAAGCGTAGAAAGCTTTCAAGACCCCTTGACGAACTTGAAAGTCGATGATACTTGGCAAGTAATTGATTGGAGATAGATACAATGTTTGATGCAATTTTTTTAGATAGAGATGGAACAATAAGCCATGATCCTTATGGCTATATTAACAATCTTTCAGATTATCACTTTTTTGACTATACTTTTAAAGCTTTAAGACTTTTGCATAGATATACTGATAAATTTTTTATTGTAACAAATCAATCAGGTATTTCAACAGGTAAAATTGATATTAATAATTTAGAAAACATTCATAGTTTTATTAGTAATGAGTTTGAAAAAAGAAAGCTACCGCTAAAAAATATATATTTTTCTGATAACTATGATGAAGATTATTTCTCAATGAGGAAACCAGGCATAGGAATGTTTCAAAAAGCATCAAAAGAATTCAATCTAGAATTAGAAAACTGTTTAATGATCGGCGATTCAATTGTTGACATGCAGGTTGGAGATAGGTTAAAAATGAAAACTATATTTTTATTAACTGGAATGGGCAATGATTATATAGATGATGTTAGATCTTCATGTGATGTTAATTTAGTATCTAATAATCTACTTGAAGCAGCAAAGGATATAAAATTAATATTGCAATAATATCAGGGGGAAATTCAGAGGAACGATTGGTTTCAATCAGAACCGGAGAAGCTATTTCTGATGCTTGTGATGAATTAGGTCACAATGCTTCAAAGTTTATTCTTGATAAAAATTCAATCGATTTAATCTTAAAAGATTTAAAAATGAATGATTTTGTTTTTATTGCATTGCACGGTTCTTTTGGAGAGGACGGAGCTATTCAGTCAATTTTGTCAAAAAATAATATTCCGTTTAATGGTTCTGATCAAGATTCATCCCAAAATTGCTTTTCTAAGTCGGTGGCAAAAGAAATAGTTATGAAGCAAGGAATCCTATCTCCAAAGTACTATAAAACTTCTTCAAATATATGTAATGATCATATAGATTTTAATTCTGAAAAATACATTGTTAAACCAAATTCACAAGGAAGTTCCGTTGGATTTAATATTGTTAATAGATTTGAACAATTAAATGATGCCATTGATATTGCACTTGATTTTGATAGTTCTGTTTTAATTGAGGAATTTATTGATGGTAGAGAAATTACTGTTCCAATTTTAGGAGATAAACCGTTGCCAGTTATTGAAATAGAGCCAAAATCTGGTATATATGACTACAAATCAAAATATACAGCTGGTGAATCAAAATATATTTGTCCAGCTAATTTAGATTCAGATAAATATCAATTTGTTCAAGATTGTGCATTAAGTATTCATAGCATGCTTAAGTGTGATGTTTATTCAAGAGTTGATTTTAAATTTTTTAAAAATAATTTTTATTTTTTAGAAATAAACACTCTTCCTGGAATGACTGAAACTAGTCTATTTCCAATGTCTGCTAAAAGACACGGATTTTCTTTTAAAAATTTAATCAATAAAATTATTAAATTGTCTTTACAAAAATGAGCTTAAAATTATATAATTCACTTTCAAGCAAGAAAGAAATTTTCAAATCAATTTCAGATAAAAGAGTTAAAACTTATGGCTGTGGTCCAACTGTTTATAATCACCTTCATATAGGAAATTATAGAACCTTTGTATTTTACGACTTATTGAATAGAGTTCTTCAAATGAATGGTTATGAAACTGAAACTGCTGTTAATATAACTGATATTGACGATAAAATAATTGATAGAGTTAATCATGAAAAATTGTCATTAAAAGAAATAACTTCAAAATATGAATCATCATTTATAGAACTATCTGAATCTTTGAAAATTTTACCGAATAGTTACAATCCCAAAGCAACAGACTATGTTGAATTGATGATATCGCATATACAAGATCTTTTGAATGAAGACTTTGCTTACGTTTCAAATGAAAGTGTTTATTTTAGTGTTGATAAAGATCAAAGCTACGAACGATTTGTAAATCTTAAAAAAGACGATATGGATTTTTCTGATGTGAACCCAGATAAAAAGTTTATTGGAGACTTTGTTTTATGGAAATCATGGACAGAAAAAGATGGAAATATCTTTTGGGATAGTCCTTGGGGAAAAGGAAGGCCAGCATGGCATACTGAATGTGCAGTAATGATTAAAGATTTATTTAACGGTCAAATTGATATTCATTGTGGAGGTGTAGATTTAAAGTTTCCTCATCATGAAAATGAATGTGCTCAAGTCGAAGTTCTTTGCAAAAACTTTTTATCTAATTATTGGTTACATGCAGAGCATTTAACTATGGATGATATAAAAATGAGTAAATCATTAGGAAATGTTATAAATGTTAGCTCTCTTATTGAGGATTATGGATATGATGTAGTTAGGTTGTTCCTATTATCCGCACATTATAGAACAAAAGTTTCTTTCAGTCAAAAAAAATTAGAAGAATGTAAAAAAATGACTGAAAAAATTAATAGATTTGCAAAAAATTTTACTTCTGACATTAAAAGTATTGATTTGAAATTTTCAAATGAGCACGACTTATTTATTGATGCTCTAAACGATGATTTGAACACTCCTGAGGCTATCGGAATTTTCTTTAGTTTTATATCTGAAATGAATAAAAAAATTGCAAAAAATTCAATAAATGATTCAGATAAAGAAAAATCTTTGGTTTTTTTAAAATTATTTAATTCAATTTTTGATATTTTAGATTTTGGAAATTTACACAATCATAAAATTCCAAAAGAAGTACAAGATTTACTAGTTTCTCGTCAAGAGTCTAGAGAAAAACAAGACTGGAAATTGTCTGATTCAATTAGAGATAAAATTGAGTCTTTAGGTTGGTATGTTGAAGATACTGCTTCTGGTCAAAAACTGCTCAAAAAGAAATAATTTGTTTTCCTGCTAATTCTTCTTATATTTCGTCGCTTTTGCCTACGCGTGCGTGTACATATACATTGCCGGTGTAGCTCAGTTGGTAGAGCAGCTGATTTGTAATCAGCGGGTCGGGGGTTCAAATCCTCTCGCCGGCTCAGTTTTTAGAGGCATAAGCAAGATATTTGAAAATTTTTTTTGATCTTACTATCAGGATTGAGTATAGGATTTCGGGCAAATGGCCGAGTGGTTAAAGGCAGCAGACTGTAAATCTGCCGACGTAAGTCTACGGAGGTTCGAATCCTTCTTTGCCCACAGGATTTGCGAGTGTAGCTCAGTTGGTAGAGCATCAGCCTTCCAAGCTGAGGGTCGCGCGTTCGAATCGCGTCACTCGCTCAATAATTGCCTGCGTAGCTCAGTAGGTAGAGCACTTCGTTGGTAACGAAGAGGTCACCGGTTCAATCCCGGTCGTAGGCTCAAAAAAAAAGAAATTAAAAATTGTATAAAAACAAGGAGATAACATAATGGCTAAAGAAACATTTGTTAGAAATAAGCCTCACTGTAATATCGGTACTATCGGTCACGTTGACCATGGTAAGACTACTTTGACCGCTGCAATTACACAAACACAGTCCAATCTGGGTTTAGCAGCTAAACGTGATTTTGATACTATTGATAATGCACCTGAGGAAAAAGAAAGAGGTATTACAATTTCAACTTCACACGTTGAATATGAGACAGCTAACCGTCACTACGCACATGTTGACTGTCCAGGTCACGCCGACTATATCAAAAACATGATTACAGGTGCAGCTCAAATGGATGGAGCTATTCTTGTTGTTAGTGCAGCTGATGGTCCTATGCCTCAAACTAGAGAACACGTTTTGCTTGCTCGTCAGGTAAATGTTCCTAGTATTGTAGTGTTTATGAATAAAGTTGACCAAGTTGACGATCCTGAATTGTTAGAGTTGGTAGAAATGGAATTAAGAGACCTTTTAACTGAGTACAAATTCGATGGAGATAATACTCCTATCGTAAAAGGTAGCGCTTTAAAAGCTCTTGAAAATCCAGATGATGCTGAAGCTGTTAAATGCATTGGCGAGCTTATGGAAGCTTGTGATTCATTTATTCCACAGCCTGAGCGTGCTATCGATCAACCGTTCTTAATGCCTGTTGAAGACGTATTTAGTATTACCGGTAGAGGTACTGTTGGTACTGGTAGAATCGAATCAGGTAAAGTTAAAGTTGGTGAAGAAGTAGAAGTTGTTGGTCTTGAAAATAAGATTGGTACAACTATTGTTACTGGTGTTGAGATGTTTCAAAAAACACTTGATGAAGGTGAAGCTGGAGATAATGCAGGTTTGCTTTTAAGAGGTGTTGAAAAAGAAGATCTAAAAAGAGGTGTTGTTCTTGCTGCTAAAGGATCAATTACTCCTCACACCAAGTTCAAAGCTAATGTTTATGTTTTGAAAAAAGAAGAAGGTGGAAGACACACTCCATTCTTTAATAACTATAGACCTCAGTTTTACTTTAGAACTACTGATGTAACTGGCGTAGTTACACTACCAGAAGGTACTGAAATGGTTATGCCAGGTGACAATATAGAGATGAATGTTGAATTAATTACACCGATTGCTATGAATCAAGAGTTAAGATTCGCTATTAGAGAAGGTGGACACACTGTAGGAGCTGGAGTAGTTACTACCGTACTTGACTAATGGCTGGAAATAGTAAAAGAGCAATTGTAAGACTTGAGAGTACTGCAGGGACAGGTTACCGCTATACTGTTACTAAGAATAAGAGTAAGCATCCTGATAAACTTGAATATAAAAAGTTTGACCCTGTAGCTCGCAAGCATGTTCTTTTTAAAGAAATTAAATAGCATATAGGTGAGTAGCTCAATTAGGTAGAGCATCGGTCTCCAAAACCGGGGGTTGCGGGTTCAATTCCTGCCTCACCTGCGAAAAAAGGAAAAAAGAATGTTTAAAAGAGTAAAAGATTTTTTAAATCAGGTGTATTTAGAGATGAACAAAGTCTCATGGCCCTCATACAATGAGCTTAGAGGATCTACCTATTTAATTATAGTTTTCTTTCTTTTATTTGTCGTTTTTCTTTTTGGAATTGATTGGATGATACAACGTCTTATGAGAGTGTTAATATGAATTGGTATAGTTTAAGAGTGATGTCAGGTAGAGAAGAGAAAGTTAGAGATACTATCTTTCGTGAACTTGACTATGAAAAAGAGTTAAGATCTAATGTTGAAGAGATTTTAATTCCAACTGAGAATGTTGTAGATATCAAAAATGGAAAGAAACAATTAAAGAAAAAAGTTTTCTTTCCTGGTTATGTCCTAGTGAAAATGAATATGAATAATGAGACAAAGTTTTTTATTGAAAGCATGGATGGTGTAATGAGTTTTGTTGGTCCTAAAGGAAATCCTCAAGCATTAAATGAGGCTGAAATTAAAAGAATTGTTGGTAGTAGTTCAGATAGCGACGATGAATCTGCTAATGACATTGAAGAGATTCCATTCAAAGTTGGAGACTCTGTTAAAGTTATTGATGGACCGTTTAAAGAGTTTAATGGTTTGGTTCAAGAAATTAATGATTCAAATAGAATTAAAGTTAATGTAAATATTTTTGGTAGACCTACTCCTATAGAATTGAGTATGCACCAGATATTAATTGAAAGTTAAAGATGGCTGAAAAAGAAAAAACTGGTTTAATTAAGTTACAAATTGCAGCAGGTCAAGCAAATCCTGCACCACCTGTTGGTCCAGCATTAGGACAGCATGGTGTAAATATTATGGACTTTTGTAATGCGTTTAACGAGAAAACAAAAGAGTTGCAAGGTATGTTGACTCCAGTAATTATTACAGTTTACAAAGATAGATCATTTACCTTTGAAACAAAGTCTCCACCAGCTTCAACGTTAATCATGAAAGAATTAAAAATGAAAAAAGGTTCACAAGAACCAAATAAAGACAAAGTTGGAAAAATTACGATGTCTCAATGCAAAAAAATTGCAGAAATAAAAATGAAAGATTTAAACTCGCATACTTTAGAGCAGGCAGCTGAAATGATTGCAGGAACAGCGGTTAGCATGGGAATTGAGGTAGAAAAATGAAAATAACCAAATTTTCAAAATCTGTGAATGAAAAAATTGACTCTTCAAAATTTTATAATATTGACGAAGCTGTTAGTTTATTAATGAATTTCAAAAGAGAATCGTTTAGTGAATCTGTAGATGTTGCCTTCAACTTAGGTGTTGATCCTCGTCATGCAGAAGAAAATATTCGTTTGAGCATAAGTTTACCGCACGGTATTGGAAAAGATGTATCAGTGTTAGCGATTGTCAATGTAGACAAAGAAGCTGAAGCAAAAGAAGCTGGAGCTGATTTTGTAGGAAAAGATGAATATTTAGAGAAAATAAAAGGTGGATGGACAGATGTTGATAAAATTGTTGTAACACCTGATTTAATGGCAGAGCTTGGTAAGTTGGGTAAGGTTTTGGGTCCAAAAGGGTTGATGCCTAATCCAAAATCTGGAACTGTAACAAATGACGTTGCTCAAGCTATTAAAGAATTAAAAGCTGGTAAACTAGATGCAAGAGTTGAAAAGAATGGAATTTTACATTCTTCAATTGGCAAGACTTCTTTTTCAGAAGAACAAATTAAAGAAAATTTTGAGTCAATGCAGTCAGCTATAATGTCAGCAAAACCAAATTCATTTAAAGGGAAATATCTAAAGTCTATTAGCATATCATCAACTTTAGGTCCTGGAATAAAGATAGGAACAGAATAATTATGCCAAGTAATAAAAATATTGAAGCTGTAAAAAATTTAACTGAAAAGCTTGATAAAGCAAAAGCTATATATTTTACTGACTATATCGGCCTAGATGTAGTAAGTATTACAAAACTTAGAAAAGAATTTGTTGCTAAAGATGTAGAATTTACAATTGCAAAAAATACATTAATAAAACTGGCCGCAAAAGATATAGGGATGGATGGTTTGGATGATTTTTTAAATGGTCCAACTGCTATGGCATTAAGTTATGATGAGCCAACTGATCCTGCTAAAGTAATAAAGAATTTTTTAAAAGATTTTGATAAGCCTGCTGTTAAAGGTATGATACTAGATGGACAAGTTTTTCAAGGAGAAGAATTTGAAAAGATTGCAAATCTTCCTTCGAAAGAACAATTATTGTCCAAATTAGTTGGAATGCTAAATTCCCCAATGTCAAAACTAAGCAGTACATTGGGAAGTCCTATTTCTGGCTTATTAGGAGCACTTGAACAATTAAACTCAAAGAAAGGTAGTTAAAATGAGCGTTAAAAGAGAAGATGTATTAAAATATCTTGAAGAAGCTAATATGATTGAAATATCTGAGCTTGTAAAAGACATAGAAGATAAGTTTGGTGTAACTGCTGCTGTACCTGTTGCAGCTGCTGCTGCTGGAGGAGCTGCTGATGGAGCTGCTGAAAGTGCAGAGCAAAGCAGTTTTAATGTTGTCCTGTCTGCGGCTGGACAATCTAAAATCTCTGTTATTAAAGTTGTAAGAGAGATTACAAGTCTAGGATTAAAAGAAGCTAAAGAATTGGTTGATTCTGCTCCCAAGGCTATTAAAGAAGGTGTCGATAAAGATGAGGCTGAATCATTAAAGTCTCAACTTGAAGAGGCCGGAGCTACAGTAGAATTACAGTAATAATACAAATAAGTATAATTAATTAACCAATTTTTTGGAGGTACTGCTATCTTGAAACTAGATAAGATAAATATTAGACATAATTTTGAGAAAATAAAAACTACCACCGAATTTCCAGATCTTTTAGATCTGCAAGTCGGCTCATTCCATGATTTTTTACAGGAAAATGTAAAACCTAAAGAAAGAGAAATGTTTGGATTGCATGAAGCTTTTGCATCGATTTTTCCCTTACAGGATAATCATGAAAATTATATTCTCGAATACAAAAGCTATACTATAGGAAAACCGAGATATTCTCCTAGTGAATGCTCAGATAGAGGTATAACATACAATGTTCCTTTAACTGTACAGTTAAGATTAAAAATTACTGATGAAAAGGATAAAAAGAAATTTTCTCAAGTAATTGATCAGGATGTGTATTTTGGTAATATGCCATATATGACTGATAAAGGTACATTTATTATTAATGGTGCTGAAAGAACAGTTGTAACGCAATTACAAAGATCTCCTGGAGCATTCTTTGATCAGAAATTTCATCCAAATGGAGCAAAATTATATAATGCTCGAATTATTCCTATAAGAGGTTCCTGGATAGATTTTACTACTGATATTAATGATGTATTGTTTACTATCATTGATAGAAAAAGAAAATTTCCTGCAACTTTACTATTACGATCTTTAGGATTTAGTTCAGATGAGGATATTTATAATGCTTTTGATTTAATTTTAGATCTCAATCCTTCAAAAATTGATGAAGACAAGTTGAGTCATTATGTTGTAATTGAAGATATTATTGACCATGAAACTGGAGAGCTTTTTGTTGAGAGTGGTAAAGAATTGAATGAATCAATTATTAAAACCTTAATTAAAAATAAAGCAAAATCTATAAAAGTTGTTGATGTAAGAAATAATATCGACAGCATGATGCTGCATAATACTATTCAAAAAGACCCAACAAAGTCAACTGAAGAGGCTTTAGTGCGAGTTTATTATCTTCTTAGAGGAAGTGAAGCTCCTAGCCCTGAATCTGCTGAAAAATTCATTCATAGAATGTTCTTTTTCCCTAAGAAATATGATTTAGGTCAGGTTGGAAGATATAGGCTTGATAAACAGTTTAATTTAGATAATACAGATAAAGATGCTGTTTTAACTCATGATGACTTTTTGATTACATTAAAGTTTTTGATTCAGATGAGAAAAGGATTAAGGGCGCCTGATGATATTGATCATTTAGGAAATAGAAGAGTTAGAACTGTTGGTGAGCAGCTTAAGGTTCAATTTAACTCAGCGCTTGCAAGGATGGTTAGAACAGTTTATGAGAGAATGAATTTGAGGGAGTCTGAAACTATTACTCCTCAGGATTTAATTAACTCAAGACTTGTAACTACAGTAATTAATACTTTCTTTGGTACTAGTCAATTGTCACAATTTGGAGATCAAACAAACCCATTGGCAGAAATTACTCATAAAAGAAGAATTTCTTCATTAGGTCCTGGAGGATTATCAAGAGAAAGAGCTGGCTTTGAGGTAAGAGATGTCCATTATACTCACTATGGTAGACTATGTCCAATTGAAACTCCAGAGGGACCAAACATTGGTTTGATTTCTTCTTTAGCTTTAATGGCTAGAATTAATAAACATGGTTTTATAGAAGCTCCTTACAGAAAAATTGACGACAAAATGCTTACAAGTAGTGTCCAGTATTTATCCGCAGACGATGAAGATAGGTCAAATATTGCACAATCTGGGTTACAAGCTGATAGCAAAGGTATTATTTCTGAATCTAAAATAAGAGTACGTTCTAAAGGAGATTTTCCTATTGTAGATTCCGATCAAGTCCATTATTCTGATATTGTTCCAAATCAAATATTAAGTGTTGCAGCAGCTTTAATACCGTTTGTTGAGCATGATGATGCTAATAGGGCACTTATGGGATCTAATATGCAACGTCAATCTGTTCCGCTATTAAAAACGGATGCACCTATTGTTGCTACTGGAATGGAAAGAGTGGTAGCGAGAGACTCTAAATCCGTACTGCTATCTCCAGTTAGTGGAAAAGTTGTACATGTAGATGCTAAAAAAATTATTATTAAGGATAGCGATTACAAGCATGGTTCATTATTGAAGCAAGACGAAGATCTACGAACTATTGAGCTAATCAAATACTCAAGATCAAATCAAAACACATGCTATAACCAAAAAGTTTTAGTTGGAGTTGGTGATAAAGTTAAAAAAGGTGATGTCATTGCAGATGGAGCATCGACACAAGGTGGAGAACTTGCATTAGGTAAAAATGCATTAATTGCTTTTATGCCATGGAATGGGTACAACTTTGAAGATGCTATTGTAATCAATGAAAGACTTGTAAGAGATGATGTATTTACATCTATTCACGTTAATGAAATTGAACTTGAAGTTAGAGATACTAAAAGAGGCGAAGAAGAACTAACTCCTGAGATCCCTAATGTCAGTGAAGAGGCAACAGCTCAATTAGATGAAAATGGTCTAATTCGTGTAGGTGCTATAGTTAACGAAGACGATATTTTGATTGGTAAAGTGACTCCAAAAGGCGAAACTGATCCATCTCCAGAAGAAAAACTTTTGAGAGCTATTTTCGGTGAGAAGGCCGGTGATGTAAAAGATGCATCAAAGAAAGCTGAGCCTGGCGTTAAAGGCGTTGTCATTAAGACTGATTTGTATGAAAAAACATCAAAACAGTCTAGAGCTGAAGTGAATAAACAAATCAAAGAGCTTCAGAAAGCAAAACGTAATGACGAAAGAGAATTACGCGCATCAAGAGATAAGCTTATTAAAAGTTTACTTAAAGATAAGTCGAGTTTAGGTATTAAAGATAAAAGTGATAAGGTGCTCGTTAAAAAAGGCACAAAGCTTACCTTGAAAAAGCTTGATTCATTAAATTTTGAACAATTTTCACTTGAAGATCCTTGGATATCAGGTCCTAAATCATGGGAGAAGATTGGTTTGATATTTGAATCATTTATCAGGCATTTAACTGAACTTGAAAGCAAGCTTGAAACTGATATTTTTAAATTAAAAGAAGGTGATCAATTGCAGCCTGGCATTTTAAAACTTGCTAAAGTATATGTAGCCAATAAGAGAAAAGTTTCTATTGGTGACAAAATGGCTGGAAGACATGGAAATAAAGGTGTCATTGCAACTATTGTTCCTGAAGAAAATATGCCATTCTTAGAAGATGGTACTCCTGTAGATATTTGTTTAAATCCAATGGGTGTTCCTTCAAGAATGAATCTTGGGCAGCTATATGAAACTATGTTGGGCTGGGCAGGAAAAATTCTTGACGAAAGATATGAAACTCCAGTTTTTAATGGCGCTACACCAGATGAAGTCGCTGCAAAAATGAAAGAAGCAGGTCTGCCAGAATCTGGTAAAGTAACTCTTTATGATGGATTAACTGGTGAAAAAATTGATAATCCTGTTCTTGTTGGCTATCAGTACATGATGAAACTTTATCATATGGTTGATGATAAGATGCACGCACGTTCTACTGGTCCATACTCTCTAGTTACGCAACAACCATTAGGTGGTAAAGCGCAATTTGGGGGACAGAGATTTGGTGAGATGGAAGTTTGGGCACTTCAAGCTTATGGAGCAGCACATATTTTAAGAGAGATTCTTACAATTAAATCAGACGATATTGAAGGAAGATCAAAAGTGTATAGCGCTCTTGTTAAGGGGGAGGATTTGCCAGACCCAACTACACCAGAGGCATTTAATGTATTCATGAAAGAAATTCAAGGTCTTGGTCTTGATATAACTTTAGACTAAAGGAAATTATAGATGTATAAAGCAAAAAATAGTATTTCAATTAAGCTAGCTTCTCCGGAAAAGATTCTTGAAGGATCTTTTGGAGAAGTATTAAAGCCAGAGACAATTAATTATAGATCATACAAGCCTGAAAAAGATGGATTGTTCTGTGAAAAAATCTTCGGACCTGTTAAAGATTTTGAATGTCACTGCGGAAAATATAAAGGTATCCGTTACAGAGGTATTATTTGCGATAGATGTGGAGTTGAAGTTACAACAAAAAAAGTAAGAAGAAATCGCATGGGGCATATAACCTTAGCAGTGCCAGTTGTTCACATTTGGTTCTTAAAATCTATTCCAAGTAAGCTTAGCTACATTCTCGGAAAGAGTGCTAAACAGCTTGAGAGTGTTATATATTATGAAAACTATCTCGTAATCAATCCTGGAAAAAGTGGATATAAAAGATTTGAGCTTATTGATGAAGAAGCTTTTTTAGAGCTTGATCAAGAATTTGGATTTGATGCTGTTTCGCAGGAAGAAAGAGAAGAGGAGTCATATTTCTATGCTGCAATGGGTGGAGAAGCTATAAAAGACGCTCTATCAGAAATGGATTTACTTGAATTAAAGCAAGAGCTAGAATTAATTAGTACAACTACTAAATCAAAACAAAAAAGAGAAGATGCGCTTAAAAGATTAAAGGTTGTTAAAGATTTTGCTAGAGATAGAAATAATAAGCCTGAGTGGATGATTGTTTCAATTCTTCCAGTTATGCCCCCAGAATTAAGGCCTCTAGTTCCACTTGAGGGAGGTAGGTTTGCAGCTAGTGATTTAAATGATTTATATAGAAGAATTATTATTAGAAATAATAGACTTAAACAATTGATGGATATTCAGGCTCCTGAAGTAATTCTTAGGAATGAAAAAAGAATGTTGCAAGAATCTGTTGATGCTCTGTTTGATAATACAAAACGTAAAACTGCAATAAGAAGTGGCTCCAAGAGGCCGTTAAAATCTATTTCAGATATGCTTAGAGGTAAGCAAGGAAGATTTAGACAGAATTTGCTAGGTAAAAGAGTTGATTATTCAGGAAGATCAGTTATTGTTGTTGGTCCAGAATTAAAAATGACTGAATGTGGTATTCCTAAAAATATGGCATTAGAATTATTCAAACCTCATCTAATTAGAGAGCTTATTAGAAGAGATTTAGCAGCAACGCCTAGAAGCGCAAAATTGATGATTGAAAATAAAGAATCATTTGTTTATGAAATTTTAGAAAGCGTAGTTAAAGATCACCCAGTATTGCTTAATCGTGCTCCTACACTTCACAGGCTCGGTATTATTGCTTTTCAACCTATTTTAATTGATGGTAAGGCTATAAGAGTCCATCCATTAGTTTGTTCTGCATTTAATGCTGACTTTGATGGTGACCAAATGGCTGTTCACGTACCTCTGTCAATTCCATCTCAATTAGAAGCAAGAGTTCTAATGATGGCTAGTCAGAATGTATTACATCCTGCTAGCGGAAAACCAATTACTCTTCCGTCTCAAGATATGATTTTAGGTTGTTACTATCTTACAAGTCAGAAAAAAGGTCAGACTGGAGAAGGAATGACTTTTGGTTCTATAGACGAGGTTAAAATAGCATATGATAATGATAGGGTTGGAATGCATGCTATTGTTAATGTAAGACATAATGGAGTATGGCATAAAAATACTACTGCTGGTAGAGCTATTTTTAATTCTATAATACCTGAAGAACTTGGCTATTATGATGAAGTTATTTCGAAAAAAAGATTAAGTTTTATCATAGGAGAATCATTTGTAAAAGCAGGAAATCAAAAAACTGTTAACCTTCTAGATGATCTAAAAGATATCGGATTCAAAACTGCAACAAAAAGTGGTGTTTCAATATCTATCAGTGACATTATTATCCCTGAAAAGAAAAACGAAATCATTGAAAAAGCAGAAAACGAAGTTGATAAGATTCAACAACGATTTGATCGTCATGTTTTAACAGAGGGAGAGCGTTATAATAAAGTTATCGACGTTTGGACAAAAGCAACAAGCGATGTTGCCGATGTTATGATGGATGGTATAAGATCCGATGATGAAGGTTTTAACGCACTTTATATATCATCCGACTCTGGAGCCAGAGGTAGTGGTGACCAGATTAAACAGTTGGCAGGTATGAGAGGTTTGATGGCAAAACCTAGAAAATCTATGATTGGTGGTGGAGAAATTATTGAAAGCCCAATTCAATCCAATTTTAAGGAAGGCTTATCAGTAATGGAATATTTTATTTCTACTCACGGTGCTAGAAAAGGTCTTGCTGATACTGCGCTTAAAACGGCTGATGCAGGATATCTAACTAGAAGATTGGTAGACGTAGCACAGGATGTTACAATATACGAACATGACTGTAAGACAATTAATGGAATTACTGTTTCAGATTTAAAAGAGGGAGAAGAAGTTGTTGAATCTTTAGCTGAACGAATTTTAGGAAGAACATCATCTGAAAAAATTGTTGTTGACGGTGAAACCATTGTAAAAGCAGGAGATGTTTTTGATGAAAAACTTGCTGAATTAGTAGTCGAAAATAATTTTAATAGTATCAAAATAAAGTCAATTCTTACTTGTGAATCTAGAAGAGGAGTATGTGCTAAATGTTATGGTTGGGATTTAACTAGAAGACAGCTTGTTACAAAAGGTACAGCTGTTGGTATAATAGCTGCTCAAAGTATTGGAGAACCTGGAACTCAGTTAACATTGAGAACGTTCCACATTGGAGGTACAGCTACTCGTATTGCTGAGGAATCTGATAAAAAATCTAGAAATGGTGGTTTAGTCAAATTTAGTTCTGAATACGAATTAGCTGATACTATCGATGAAGATGGCTTTAAAGTTGTAAGATGTTTGTCTAGAAGTGGAAAGCTATCAATAGTTGATGCTAAAGATAACGTTTTAGAAGATTTTAATGTTCCTTACGGTGCAAATGTAAATGTATCTGAAGGAGATAAAATTAAAAAGGGAACAACTCTATTTTCATGGGATCCTTATACAGACTTAATTCTTGCTAGACAATCTGGTGTAATCAAAATGAAAGATTTTATTGAAGGTGATACTTACCAAGAAGAAGCTGTAGACGGTGGAAAAAAACAGAAAGTTGTTACTGAGTCTAAGGATAGAAGACTAAGTCCTCAGATTGAGATTTACAGCAAAAAAGGAGACATCTTATCAGGTGGAACAATTTTGCCTGTCAAAGCAACTCTTATTGTAAATGATGGCCAAGAAGTTACTAAAGGTCAAACGTTAGTCAAGATTCAAAAAGATGTTGGAAAATCTAGAGATATTACTGGAGGTTTACCTAGAGTAGCAGAGCTGTTTGAAGCTAGAAAACCAGCTAATCCAGCAGTTGTAAGCGAAATTAATGGAAGAGTTGAGTTTGGTGAAATTAAAAGAGGTGTTCGTAAAGTTTCAGTAATTCCTTCTAATGGTAAATCTGTTGTTTATAAAATACCTTATGGTAAGCATGTTGTTGTCCATGAGGGTGATTTTATATCTGCAGGAACTCCACTCTGTGAAGGTGCAATTTCTCCAGCAGATATTCTTACTATTTTAGGACCTAATGCTGTTAGAGAGTATTTAGTAGATGAAATTCAAGAAGTTTATAGACTTCAAGGTGTTGGAATTAATGATAAACATATCGAAGTAATTGTTAATCAGATGATGAAAAAAGTTGTTATCAATGACCCAGGCGATACAATATATTTACCTGGTGAGCGCTTAGATAAACAGGATCTTTTTGCTGAAAATGACAGCATGAAAGGTATGGTTGTTGTGGACGAGTCTGGAGATTCAAATCTTGATGTTGGAACTATGATATCGCAAAATGAAGTAAAAGAAATGAATAAAGAATTCAAATCGAAGGATCAAAATATAATTAAGTTTCACAAAGCTAGACAGGCAACATTTGAACCAATTTTGATGGGTATTACCCAATCTTCTTTGAATACTAATAGCTTTATTTCAGCTGCTTCGTTCCAGGAAACAACTAGAGTTTTAACTGATGCTGCTACGGCGTCCAAGACAGATCATTTGCTAGGATTAAAAGAAAATGTAGCTCTTGGAAGGTTAATTCCTGCAGGTACTGGTTTTCCTGAATTAAACAAAGTTCGCTTAAGAGATGATGCAAATTTAGATAGCTCGGAAGATCAAAGTTAGCCTTAGTAAGATTAATGATAACTTATTGTCAAAAATGAATATTCCTACGCGTTCAAGAAAAAGTTTGATTCTTCCGTGTTATAACGATATATTCGCCGGTACTTTTAAATATTATAGGAAAGATATATGCCAACTGTAAACCAGTTAATAAGAAAGAGTAGAAAAAAAATAGTTAATAAATCTGCTAGTAGAGCGCTTGAAAAAAGCCCTCAAAAAAGAGGTGTATGTACTCGTGTATATACTACTACTCCTAAAAAGCCTAATTCTGCTTTAAGAAAAGTTGCCAGAGTTAGATTAACAAATGGTATAGAGGTTAATGCATATATTCCTGGAGAAGGACATAATCTTCAAGAGCATTCAATTGTTTTAATTGAAGGAGGAAGAGTAAAAGATCTTCCAGGGGTTAGATTTCATATTGTTCGTGGTTCATTAGATACAGCAGGTGTGAATGACAGAAAAACAAGCAGATCTCGCTATGGAGCAAAAAAACCAAAATAATAAATTATGAGAAGAAGAAGACCAGAAAAAAGAACTATTAATCCAGATCCTAAGTTTAACGATCTTCAGATATCTAAGTTTATGAATTATTTGCTGACTGATGGTAAAAAAGGTATTGCTGAAAAAATTTTATATGATGCATTTGATATAGTAAAAGACAAAAGCAAAAAAGATCCTGTTGATATTTTTAAGAAAGCTTTAAACAATGCTGCTCCGCATGTTGAAGTAAAATCAAAAAGAATTGGTGGTGCTACATACCAAGTACCGATAGAAGTTCCTTCAAGACGACAATTTTATCTCGCATCCCAGTGGATAATCGAAAGCGCAAAAAAGAGATCTGGTAGTGCTATGTCGAATAGGCTGGCAGGTGAAATTCTTTCTGCTTCAAATAATGAAGGCTCTGCAATTAAAAAGAAAGAAGATACTCATCGAATGGCTGAAGCTAATAAAGCATTTGCTCATTTTGGAAGAGGAAGATAATAATGTCATCTGATTTAAGAATAGTAAGAAATATTGGAATTATGGCCCATGTTGATGCCGGTAAAACAACTTTGACTGAAAGAATGTTATACTATGCTGGTAAAACACATAAAATTGGTGAAGTGCATGATGGTGCAGCTACCATGGATTGGATGGAGCAAGAGCAAGAAAGAGGTATAACTATTACTTCTGCTGCAACCACTTTTTATTGGAACAAGAATAGAGTAAATTTAATTGATACTCCGGGTCACGTAGACTTTACTATGGAAGTAGAAAGATCTCTAAGGGTCTTAGATGGTGCAGTAGCTGTCTTTTGTGCTGTAGCTGGTGTTGAGCCTCAAAGTGAAACGGTATGGAGACAAGCTACAAAATATAACGTTCCTCGAATTGCTTTTATTAATAAAATGGACAGAGTCGGTGCAGATTTTTACAATGCGATCGATACAATGAAAAAAAGATTAGGTGCAAGACCACTTCCAATAGCTCTGCCTATTGGAGCTGGTGAAGATTTTAGAGGTATTATTGATTTAACCAATATGAAAGCTATTGAATATAATGAAAGTTCTCAAGGAGCTGAGTTTGAATACATTGAAATTCCGGACGATCTCAAGGTAGATGCTGATAAATGGAGAAATTTTCTTATTGAAGAAGTTGCAAGTTTTGATGACGCATTAATGGAAAAATACTTATCGGAAGAGGATATTACTCCTGATGAAATAAAGGGAGCTTTGAAGAGAGGATGTTTTGAAAATGCTTTTGTACCCACTCTTTGTGGATCTGCTTTTAAAAATAAAGGCGTTCAAAGAGTTTTAGATGCAGTCATTGATTTTTTACCTTCTCCAACTGATGTTGGTAGTATTGAAGGAAAATCAGTTGATAATCCTGAAGAGACTGTAAAAATCCAGAACTCTGTAGATGGTTCATTTGCTGCATTAGCTTTTAAAATTGCAACAGATCCATTTGTTGGAAAATTGACATATATCAGAGTATACTCTGGTGTGCTCAAAAAAGGTTCATTCTGTATTGATTCTAATACAGGAGATAAGCAAAGAGTTTCAAGAATATTGCAGATGCATGCAAATAAAAGAGAAGAATTAGATGAAGCAAAAGCTGGAGAAATTGTTGCTGTTATAGGTTTAAAAGATGTAAGAACCGGTCATACCCTTTCAGAGAAAGGCGATGTAACTTTAGAATCGATGGAGTTTCCAGATCCTGTAGTTTCTGTTTCTATTGAGCCTGTATCTAAGGGCGATCAAGATCAATTAGCTAAAGGTATGAATAAGCTAAGCGAAGAAGACCCTACTTTTAAAGTGAAGGTTGATAGTGAAACAGGTCAGACTGTTATTTCTGGAATGGGAGAAGTTCATCTCGAAATTATTATTGATAGACTAAAACGAGAGTTTAATGTTAACGCTAATGTTGGTAAACCTCAGGTGTCATTTAGAGAAGCAATTCAAAAAACTGTTGAAAAAGTTGATGAAAAATTTGTTAGACAATCTGGTGGTCGTGGACAATATGGTCACGTTGTAATAAATGTTAAGCCAACTGCTCAAGGTGAAGGCTATAAATTTATTAACAAGATTGTCGGTGGTGTAATTCCCCGAGAATATATTCCTGCTGTAGATGCCGGAATTCAAGAACAATTAAAAAATGGCGTCCTTCATGGATATCCTATTCCGGATGTTGAAGTAGAACTAGTTTTTGGTTCTTATCATGATGTCGATTCGTCAGAAATTGCATTTAAAGTCGCAGGCTCTAGGGCGATTGCAAAAGCTTGCAAGGCAGCTAGTCCAGTTTTAATGGAACCAATTATGAGCGTAGAGGCAACTACTCCAGATGATTATCTTGGAGATGTTATTGGAGATATTAATTCAAGAAGAGGTAAGGTAGAAACAATGGAGCAACAAGGGAATAACCAGCAAATTAAAGCTGCAGTACCCTTAAGCGAAATGTTTGGTTATGCAACGGATTTAAGGTCCCTTTCGCAAGGAAGAGCAAACTTTCATATGGACTTTCAAGAATATGCAAAAGTGCCAGCTTCTATTGAAGAAAAACTAATGAAATCACAATCAAAAGACGGAGAAGCATAAGTTATGGCTAAAGATTTAATTAGAATTGCACTTAAAGCTTATGATCATAAGCTGCTTGATAAGTCAGCTGAAAAAATTATTCGTACGGCAAAATCAACTGGAGCAATTATTTCCGGTCCAATTCCTATGCCTACAAAAAGAACTGTTTATACTGTTTTAAGATCACCTTTTGTTAATAAAAAGTCTAGAGAGCAATTTCAGACTAAAATCCACAAAAGAGTAGTAGATATTGTAAACTCAACACCAAAGACTGTAGAGTCTCTAATGAAGCTTGATTTGCCTTCAGGTGTAGATATTGAGATTAGAGGATAGTCAAATGTATGGCTTAATTGGTAAAAAAGTAAAAATGACACAAATCTTTAATGATGATGGTCATGTTGTGCCAGTTACAATGGTTGAAGCGGGACCATGTGTTGTTTCTCAGATTAAAGATGAGAATAATGCTGGATATAATGCCGTACAATTAGCATATGGTCAGAAATCTAAGAGAAAAACTAACAAACCGATGAATGGTCATTTATCTAAATCTGGATTGGAAACTGCTAGAGTTATAGCTGAATTCAAATCTATTGAAGACTTTGAGTATAAACTGGGTCAAAAGTTTGACTCTTCTATTTTTAATATCGGTGAAGTAATTGATGTTAGAGCAAAATCAAAAGGAAAAGGATTTGCTGGAACCATTAAGAGACATAATTTTGCAAGGCAGGATGCCACTCATGGTAATAAACATACAGAAAGAGCCCCTGGTTCTATTGGACAAGCTTCATGGCCTTCAAGAGTATTTAAAGGTATGAAAATGGCTGGAAGAAAAGGTTCAGATAATGTCACTGTACAAAACTTAGAAATTGTTGATATAGATAAAGAAAATAATTTATTATTTATTAAAGGAGCAATACCTGGCGCAAACAATGCACCAGTATTTTTACTAAAGAAATGAAGATTAAATCAATAGATACAAGCAAAGATTTTAAGCTTAATGATGCAGTTTTTAAGGTTGCTATGAATTCTCAAGCAGTTTATCAGTCTGTTGTTGCTGAAATGAATAATGCGAGACAAGGTACAAGCTCTTCTAAGAATAGATCGCTTGTTTCAGGTGGTGGTAAAAAACCATTTAGGCAAAAAGGAACTGGTAATGCTAGGCAAGGAACAAGTAGATCACCTCTTAATAGAGGTGGAGGTTCAATATTCGGCCCAAGTCCAAAGTATTACTTTAAAAAAGTTAATGCTAAAACAAAACAACTAGCTTTTAAATGCATCTTATCTGATAAGGTTAAAAATGAAGCCTTTAAAGTAATTGAATCGCTTCCTTCAGTACAAAAAACCAAAGATTTTGTATCATTCTTAAATAAGAATGGCCTAAGCGGGATGAAAGTAACAATTGTCTCTTCCGTAATTGATGAAAAATTAGCTTTATCATCTAGAAACGTTCCTTATGTTTCGTTGGTAAAAGCTAGCTCTTGTTCAGTTAGAGACCTATATGATAATGATGTTATTATTATTGATGTCAGTGGACTTGAGATTCTTTCAAGTAGATTTGGAGATAAAAACTAATGAGCCACTTTTCTAAAATTTTAATTAGACCTGTTGTTACCGAAAAAATGACTGCGTTGCAAGAAGCAGAAAATAAATACGCTTTCGAGGTGCCAGTCAATATCAATAAGATTGATATTAAAAAAGCTGTTGAAGAAAAATTTAATGTAAAAGTATCTAAAGTTGCTATTTCTAACAGAAAAGGAAAAGCAAAGCAAATGACAGTTAAAAGCAATGGTCGAACTATAAGAACTGATGGATTTGCAAAGAGTAAAAAAAGAGCTATTGTAACTTTAATTGATGGTTATAATATAGATTTATTTAGTATATAGAGAAAATTATGGCAATTAGACAATTAAAACCAGTAACACCAGCATCTAGATTCACTTCTAGACCTGACTTTTCAGAAATTACTACAGATAGACCAGAAAAATCTTTAGTTAGAAAACTTAAAAAAACTGGTGGTAGGAATAATAAAGGGCGAATTACCTCAAGAAGAAGAGGTGGTGGACACAAAAGAAACTACAGAATCATTGATTTCAAAAGAAATAAGTTTGATATCGAGGGTAATGTAGCAACTATTGAATACGATCCAAATAGAAGTGCTTTTATTGCACTTATTCACTATGTGGATGGTGAAAAAAGATATATTATTCAACCTAATGGGTTAAAGGTTGGAGATAAGATTATTTCTGGAGAAAAAGTAGAATTGAAAACGGGTAATGCGATGCAGCTTAAAAATATTCCATCTGGACAATTTGTTCATAATATTGAGATGATTCCTGGCAAAGGAGCTCAAATGGCAAGAAGTGCTGGTGCATATGTACAAGTTATGGCACGCGACAATAACTATGTCACATTAAAGTTGCCTTCAGGTGAAGTTAGAATGGTTCCTGAAAAATGTTTAGCCACAATTGGTGTTGTTGGAAATAAGCAACATGAACTAGTTCGTTCAGGAAAAGCTGGTCGTTCAAGATGGTTAGGTAAAAGACCTAAAGTTAGAGGTGTAGCAATGAATCCAGTAGACCATCCAATGGGTGGAGGTGAAGGTAAAAGCTCTGGAGGAAGACATCCGGTAACTCCATGGGGTAAACCTACTAAAGGTTACAAGACTCGTAAAAAGAATAAAAAATCAAATGCTTTGATTGTTAAAAGGAGAAATGATTAATGGCTAGATCTGTTAGAAAAGGTCCTCATATTGATATGAAGTTATTAAAAAAAGTTCATAAAATGGATGAAGCTTCAAGCAAGAAAGTTATAAAGACTTGGGCTAGAAATTCAATTATCATACCTGATTTTGTAGGACATACTTTTGCAGTTCATAACGGCAATAAGTTCATCCCAGTTTTTGTTACTGAAAATATGGTTGGACATAAGTTGGGAGAATTTTCTCCGTCAAGAACTTTTAGAATGCATTCCGGAGATAGAAAGAAATAATGGATATTGTATCAAAAGCAAACAGTGTAAGAATTTCTCCAAAAAAGCTTAGAAAAATTGCTAATTTGGTTAGAGGTCTTAATGTTAATAAGGCGCTTAGTTCATTAAGTCATATGGACGAAAAAGGAGCACAGATTGTAATGAAGACTCTTTCCTCTGCAATTGCTAACGCTGATAATAATGAAGATTTTAACACAGATATGAATACAGTAAGTGTAAAAACAATAACTGTTGATGAAGGTCCTGCACTAAAAAGATTTAGAGCAAGAGCTCAAGGTAGAGCAAATAGAATTAAAAAAAGAACTAGTCACTTAAAAATTATTATAGGATAAATATTAATGGGACAAAAATCACATCCAAAAGGACTTAGATTAGAAGTAAATAAAAATTGGACATCAAATTGGTTTCCAAAGAAAAATGAGTATGCTGCTGATTTAGCTCAAGATATAAAATTAAGAAAATATCTTAAGAAAAGATTACAAGATGCTTCTGTATCATCTATAGATATTGAAAGAACTTCTCAAGCTATTACAGTCAGTATTCATACAGCTAGACCTGGAATTGTTATTGGAAGAGGTGGTGAAGAAGTTTCTAGATTAAAAAAAGAAGTTTCAAAGTTATGTAACACCGATGATATTCATCTTAATATTAATGAGGTCAAAAGACCGGAATTAAACGCAGAATTAGTTGGTCAAAATATTGCCCAACAGCTTATTAAAAAAATGCCATATAGAAGAGTTTTAAATAAAACTATGCAGTCTACAATGAGAATGGGTGCCGAAGGTATCAGAATTAACGTAGCTGGAAGATTGGGTGGAGTTGAAATTGCACGATCAGAAAGATTTATGGAAGGTAGAGTGCCATTACATACACTGAGAGCCGATATCGACTATGCATTAGTAGAGGCTCCTACAACTTACGGTGTTATTGGTATAAAAGTTTGGATTTGTAACGGGTTTACTAAGGCAAAAAAATAATGTTAGAACCGAAAAAAATTAAATACAGAAAAGTACACAGAGGTCATCGTAAAGGTATGGCTAAAGGCGGTACTGAAGTTAATTTTGGTAGCTATGGTATGAAGGCAATGGAACCTGGATGGATCACAGCTAGGCAAATAGAAGCTACTAGAATTTCTATTTCTAGAAGAGTTAGAAAAGTTGGAAAGATGTGGATTAGAATATTTCCAGACAAGCCTATTACTAAGAAACCTTTAGAAACAAGAATGGGTAAAGGAAAAGGTTCACCAGAGTTTTGGGTTGCAAATGTTAGACCTGGTCGTATTTTATTTGAAGTTGAAGGTATATCTAAAGAATTAGCGCAAGAAGCATTTAGAATTGCTGGTAATAAATTGGCGATTAAAACAAAATTAGTTTCTAAAAGAGGTTTAAATGAAGATTGAAGATCTTAGAAAGATGTCTGAAAATGATTTAAAATCAAGATTAGTTGATAATTCTGAAAACTTACAAAAATATCGTTTTCAAAAATCTATTCAACAGCTTGAAGATTATAAACTAATCGTTGAAATGAAAAAAGAAAATGCAAAGATTAATACGATTTTAAGAGAAATGTCGTTAAATGAGGAAAATATTGATGGATAGAAATGTTCAAACACTTGTAGGTAAGGTAGTATCTAATGCTATGGATAAGACTGTAGTAGTGAGCGTTGAAAGATTGGTAAAACATAAGCTTTACAAAAAATATATGAAAAGATCTAAAAAATATTATGCTCATGACGAAAAAAATACTTTTAATGTAGGCGATACAGTTGAATTGAAAGCAACAAGACCTATGAGTAAAACTAAAAGATGGAGAGCTTCTAAGTTACTTAGTGGCGTAAAAAAATAGTGATACAGCAAGAGACAAGATTAAAAGTAGCTGATAACTCTGGAGCAAAAATCGTTCAGTGTTTCAAGGTTTTGGGTGGATCCAAAAAAAGATATGCAAGTATTGGAGATGTTATTGTTGTTTCAGTTAAGTCTTCTTCTCCAGGAGGAATGATTAAGAAGGGTGAAGTTGCTAGAGCAGTTGTTGTTAGAGTTAAAAAAGAAATTAGAAGACGAGATGGTTCTTATATAAGATTTGACGATAATGCTGCTGTAATATTAAATGCTCAAAATGAGCCAAAAGGTACAAGAATTTTTGGACCTGTTGCTAGAGAGTTAAGAGAAGGCGGATATATGAAGATTATTTCAATGGCGCCAGAGGTATTATAATGAAAATTAAAAAAGATATGATAGTCAAAGTTGTTTCTGGAAACTTTAAAGGGATGACTGGCAAGGTATTAAAAGTGATACCTATTTCTCAACGTGCAATCGTTGAAGGTGTTGCGCTTACAAAAAGAGCAGTACGTCCAACGCAAGAAAATCCGCAAGGAGGATTTTCAGAAAGAGAAAGATCATTGCATGTGTCAAATTTAATGGTTTTAGAAGGAGATGAAGCTTCTAGAATTGGCTATAAAATTTTAGATGATAAGTCTAAAGTTAGAGTTTCAAAAAGAACTGGTAAGGAATTAGGATAATTTTTATGAACGCTCCAAACTATAAGAAAAAATATTTAGATGAAGTTAGACCTCATTTAATGAAGAAGTTTGACTTTACAAGCATAATGCAAGTACCTAAAGTTGAAAAAATTACTTTAAATATCGGATTAGGTGATGCAAAAAATAATAAGAAAGCACTGCAGTCTGCTTTAGATGAATTGATGTTAATTACTGGTCAAAAACCTGTAATTACTAAAGCTAAAAAAGATGTTTCTAATTTTAAGATTAGAAAAGGATTTCCCGTTGGCTGTAAAGTTACTTTACGTAAAGATTTTATGTACGAATTTTTAGAAAGATTGTGCGCAGTTGCGCTTCCGAGAACAAGAGATTTTCGCGGTCTTTCATTTAAGTCCTTTGATGGCATGGGTAATTACAGTTTTGGTATTAAAGAACAAATTGTATTTGCTGAAATTGATTATGATAAAGTTGATTCATTAAGAGGTATGGATGTAATAATTACCACTTCTGCTTCAAATGATGATGAGTGTTATGAGCTTTTAAGGGCTATGGGCTTACCTATTAGAGAAAAAAGAGCAGCTAACAAAACTGAGGAAGAAAATGGCTAAAAAATCAAAAATAGTTAGAGAGTTCCATTTGCAAAAGAAAGTGCAAAAAGATTACGCTTTAAGAAAAGAGTTAAGAGCAATTATTAAAAATCCTAATATTTCTGATGAAGAAAAAGATAAAGCAATTATGAAACTACAAAAATTGCCAAGATCTTCAAGCGCTTCAAGGCTTACTAATCGTTGTGCTGTATCAGGAAGACCTAAAGGATATATGAGAAAATTTGGTTTATCAAGAATAACATTTAGAGAATTAGCACTTAAGGGTGAGCTACCTGGTGTGACTAAGGCAAGTTGGTAGGAGTAATTTTATGTCAATGACAGATCCAATAGCAGATTTTTGTACAAGAATTAGAAACGGATACGCTGCTAAAAAAAGATGGGTTGATGTGCCATCTTCTAATTTAAAGAAAAGATTATCATTAGTACTAAAAGAAGAAGGTTTCATTGATAATTTTGTTTTTGTAGATAAGGAAGAAAGTAAAGAAGATATCAGAGTTTATTTAAGATATCATGATAATTCACCTGCTATAACAACTATTGAAAAAATTAGTAAACCTGGAAAAAGAGTTTATGTTGCTTGTTCAGATATCCCAAGAGTATTGAATGGTTTAGGAATTAGTGTAATTTCAACTCCAAAAGGAGTGTTAAGTAATAAAGTTGCTAGAGAATTAAAAGTTGGAGGAGAGTTGCTTTGCAACGTTTGGTAGTATGTCAAGAGTAGGAAATAAAATAATTAGCATACCAGATGGAGTTTCTTTTGATAACAAAGAAAGCCATTTAATGGTCAAAGGACCAAACGGAAACTTGGTTGTAAATATTTGCGATGAAGTTTCTTTAAAAATTGAAGATAACACAATTAATTTGACTAGGAAGTCTAATGACAAAGTTTCAAGGTCTATGCATGGAACTACTAGACAGTTAGTTTCAAATGCTATCGAAGGTGTTACAAGCGGGTTTTCAAAACATTTAGAAATAATTGGAGTGGGTTACAATGTTAAGCCTCAAGGCAATAGACTTGTCTTTCAGCTTGGCTTTTCTCATGATATTGTATTTGATCTACCAGAAGGAATTGAGGCAGTTGCTCAGAAAAATTCGTTGGAAATTAAAGGCGCTGATAAACAACTTGTTGGTCAAGTTGCTGCTAAAATTAGATCGCTTAGAAAGCCTGAACCTTACAAAGGAAAAGGTATTAGATATAAAGATGAGTATGTCCGTTCAAAACAAGGTAAAACAGTTGGGGGTGGAGATTAGATGAGAGCTTTAAAACTTAAAAGAGAACAGTATTCTAGAAGAAGAAAAAGATCCAAAAAAGCATTTCCAGTTAAAGGAGAAATGAGACTTTGTATCTTTAAAAGTACTAGTCATATAGAAGCACAAATAATTGATGATTTTAATCAAAAAACAGTTTTCTCAGCTTCTTCAAAAGAGAAAGAATTTTCAAAGAAAAAACTGAATAAAGTTGAAGTCGCAGCTGAAGTTGGTAAATCTTTATCCAAGAGAGTTAAAGGTAAAAAAATTGAGAAAATTTATTTCGATAGAAATGGTTTTAGATATCATGGAAGAGTTAAATCTTTAGCTGATGCAGCTAGAGAGGGTGGCTTAAAATTTTAATAAGTGGAGTTTAAATGAGTATGATAAATTATTCCGAACTTGATTTGAAAGAAGAATCAGTTATTCGAATCAACCGTGTCGCGAAAGTAAATTCTAGAGGTAAAAGATTTAGTTTTGCTACTTTGGTTGTTATTGGAGACGGAAAACAATATGTAGGTATTGGTTCAGGCAAGGCAAACGAGGTTATTGTTTCAATAACTAAAGCCAAAGAAGATGCTAGACAGAATCTTGTTAAGATTCCAGTGCATAATTATACCATTCCTCATGAAATTATTGGGAAGTATGGTGCTAGCAGAGTGTTGCTTAAGCCTGCCCCTTACGGTACAGGTATCATTGCTGGTTCAGCTGTTCGTTTGATTATGGAACAAGTAGGAATCAATAATATCTATTCTAAAGTCTTAGGATCAAATAATTCTATGAATGTTGCAAAAGCTGTTATGAATGCTTTAACTAGCCTGCAAGATGTTAGAGTGGTTGCTAAGAAAAGAGGTAAAACTCCAAAAACATTATTCGAGATTTAATATTATGGCAAAAAAACAACTAAAAATTACACAAGTTAAAAGCAGAATTGGCTACTCTAGAAAAGCTAAAGCAACTCTAGACGCGCTAGGATTAAGAAAAATGAATAAGTCAGTTGTTTTAGATGCAAACGACGCAATTGTAGGCATGATTAAAAAAATTGATTATTTAGTTAAGGTAGAAGAAGTATGAAATTAGTAAAACCAATAAAAGCTTTGAAAAAATCTAAAAGAGTAGGTAGAGGGCATGGTTCTGGACTAGGTACTACTGCTGGTAGAGGTCACAAAGGAGCTGGACAAAGAAGTGGTCATAAACATCGTCATTGGTTTGAGGGTGGTCAAATGCCATTACATAGAAGAGTTCCTACCAGAGGATTTAATAATTTTAATTTTGCAAAGTCATTTGAGATTGTAAACCTTTCTCAGATTGCCAAATTAAAAGCTAAAAATATCGACGCAGAAGTGATGTCAAAAAATGGTTTAATTTCATCAAGTCTTGTTCCTGTTAAGATTTTAGGAAACGGCACTCTTGACAAAGCAATGAATATAACTGCATCATCATTTAGTGATTCAGCTATTAAAAAAATTGAAGAGTCTGGAGGAAAGGCTACCATTCAGTGATTGATAAAATAAGAAATATTTTTGCAATTCCTGAATTAAGAAGGAAAATCTTATTCACACTTGGAATTTTAGTTATTGTTAGATTAGGTTCTCAAGTGCCTATTCCTGGTATAAATCCAGATGCACTTCGTCAAACTATGGAATCTTTAAATGATACATTTTTTGGTCTTTTTAATCTTTTCACAGGTGGAGCTTTTGGTCAAGCTGCTATTTTTGGTTTAGGTATAATGCCTTACATTTCTGTTTCAATTGTTATTCAAATACTTCAAACTACACTCCCATACTTTCAAAGGTTAGCTATGGAAGGTGAAAGTGGGAGAGCTAAGATTACTCAAATAACAAGATATGGTACGGTTATTTTAGCCTTTGTTCAGTCTATCTTTATTTCGCTTCTCCTTGAGAGTTACGGAATTGTGCTAGATCCTGGCTTCTTATTTAGATTTACTGCTGTTGTTAGTATAACAACTGGAACAATGCTATTGCTTTGGCTAGGAGAAAAAATTACAGAACATGGAATTGGAAATGGAATATCATTGATAATTATGGTAGGTATTATTGCTGGATTTCCAAATGTTGTAATATCTGAAATTTCATATTTCCAACAGGGAGTAAGAGGTATTCTATCCGAATTATTTTTGATGCTTTTATTTTTCTTTTTAGTGATGATGATTATTCTTATTCAACAAGGAGTAAGAAAAGTTCCTGTTCAATATGCTAGAAGAATTGTAGGTAGAAAAGTTTATGGTGGCCAGAATACATTTCTACCGCTTAAAATTAATACAGCAGGAGTTATTCCTATTATTTTTGCTCAATCGATAATTTTAATTCCTGGTACAATTGCAACCTTTTTTGGTCAGGATGCTACCCAATCTGGTTTTATATCTTTATTTGCCATGGATCATTGGTTTTCAAATACTCTATTTGCTTTGTTAATCATATTCTTCACTTTCTTTTACACTGCACTTCAATTTGATCCTAATCAAGTATCATCTACTCTAAAACAACAGGGTGGATTTATTCCTGGAGTAAAGCCTGGAAAGAAAACTGCAGAGTTTATTGAAAATATTTTAACTCGAGTTACTTTACCTGGAGCATGCTTTCTCGGGTTTATAGCACTTATGCCATACTTCTTGCAGCAGTTTGCTGGTTTAGACTACGCATATGCATCTTTTTTTGGAGGTACAAGTTTATTGATTGTTGTTGGGGTAGGGCTCGATACATTAAGCCAGATTGAATCCCATCTTTTATCAAGACATTATGATGGTTTTTTAACTAAAGGTAAAGTGAGAAGTAGAAGATAATGGTTGATTTAAATAATCATATTGAAGTATCTGCCATATCAGAAAGCTGTCAAATCCTTTCTGATACATTAGATTTAGTAGAAAAAAATATTATGCCAGGTCAATCAGTTTTAGAATTAGACAGTATTGCCGAACAATATATTCTTTCATGTAATGCAAAACCTGCATTCAAAGGATATAATGGTTTTCCAGCTACGTTAACTGTATCAATAGATGATGAAATAGTTCATGGTATACCAAAAGATGTTTTATTGAAAGAAGGTCAGATCGTTAGTATTGATTGTGGAGTTATTAAAAACGAATTTTATAGCGATTCTGCAAGAACAATTGCTGTTGGAAAAATCTCTAGCGATAAGGTTAAGTTGCTAGAGGTAACAAAGAAAGCGCTTCAAATTGGTATTGACAATGCAGTAGTTGGAAATAAAGTCTTTGATATTAGTGATTCAATTCAAAAATATGTTGAATCAGAAGGATATTCTGTAGTTAGAGAACTTGTTGGGCATGGAATAGGCAAACAGCTTCATATTCACCCTCAAATTCCTAATTTTTCAGAACCAACGACAACAGATCTTAATATAGAATTAAAAGAAGGAATGTGTTTAGCTATAGAGCCTATGGTTAATATGGGTTCTAGGCACATAAAAACAGATAGTGACGGATGGACAATTAGAACTAAAGATGGGTCTGTAAGTGCGCACTTTGAACATTCAATTCTTATTACTAAGTTGCAACCCAGAATTTTAACGTAATTAGATTATGGCAAAACAAGAATCAATAGAAGTAGAAGGAGTTATAAAGGAAGCTTTACCAGGAGCTAGATTTAGAGTTATGATTAATCTTGGCGGAAAAGAGCATGAAGTATTAGCTCATGTAAGTGGTAAAATGAGAATGCATTTTATAAAAATGCTTCCAGGAGATAAGGTTGATTTACAACTTTCTCCATATGATTTAAGCAGAGGAAGAATAACATTTAGGCAATAATTATGAAAGTAAAAGCTTCAGTAAAAAAAAGAACTAGAGATTGCATTATTGTACGAAGAAAAGGTCGTATTTATGTTATCAATAAGAAAAACCCTAGACATAAACAGAGGCAAGGATAATGGCTAGAATAGCAGGTGTTGATATACCAAAAGATAAAAAAGTAGCATATTCATTAAGATATGTTCACGGAATAGGATTAAAAACTGCTTTAAGTATATGTGAACAAGCAAAAGTTGATCCTGATGTTCGCGTTACAGATTTAACATCTAAACAAGAAGATGAAATAAGAAAAGTTATCGTAGAGCTTAAACTTCTTATCGAGGGTGAGTTAAGAAGTGAAAATTTAAAAAATGTTAAAAGATTACAAGATATAGGTAGTTATAGAGGTGTTAGACATAGAAAATCTTTACCATCAAGAGGTCAAAGAACTAAAACTAACTCTAGAACTAGAAGAGGCAAGAAAAGAATTTCAATTTCACTAGGTAAGAAGGCAGTATAATATGGCAACTCAGACAAGATCTAATAAGAAAAAGAAAAAAATCAATCCTAATGGGATTGTTCATATTAAAGCAACATTTAACAACACAAACATTACTGTTTCGGATGAATTTGGTAATGTTGTTGCATGGGCAACTGCTGGAAAAGCAGGATTTAAAGGTTCACGAAAGAATACTGCTTATGCTGCAACAGTGGCATCAGAAAAAGTTGCTAGTGAAGTAGTTAGTATGGGAATGACAACTGTAGCTGTAAAAGTTAAAGGTCCTGGAGCAGGAAGAGAATCTGCAATCAGAGCGCTTTCAACCGCTGGCTTACAGGTTACATCAATTTCTGATGTAACGCCATTACCTCATAATGGATGCAGACCTAAAAAACAAAGAAGAGTATAAAATATGGCAAAATTAAGTACACCAAAAGGTAAGTTAGTTAGAAAGCTTGGAGTTAATATTTTCGGTAATCCAAAATTTGATAGACTATTATCAAAAAAAGGTTATAGACCAGGTCAGCATGGTAAGGCTGGAAAAAGATTTTCGACTTACTCAGTACAGTTGAATGAAAAACAAAAAATTAAATTCACCTACGGAATGCTAGAAAAACAATTTAGAAATTATTTTAAAAAAGCTTCTCAAATGAAAGGTGAAACTGGATTAAACTTATTAGTAATGCTGGAATCAAGGCTAGACAATGTTGTCTACAAGCTTGGTTTTGCTCCAACAAGACCATCTGCTAGACAGCTAGTAAGCCATGGACACTTTTTGGTTAATAACCGCAAGGTTAATATTGCTTCATACAGATTGAAACCTGGAGATTTAATAACAGTAAGAGATAAAAGTAAAAAACTTGATCTTATTTTAAACTCTATCAAAATGGTGAAGGGTGATTTAAATATTTCTTGGTTATCAGTTGATAAGGCTAAAATGGAAGGTACATTTATTAGTCTTCCAGAAAGAGATGAAATTGACTTAACCATGAACGAACAATTAGTTGTAGAATACTACTCAAGATAAAGGAAGAAACATGAGCAATGATTTAAAATTTAAAATTTCGCACAAAGTTACAGATGAAAATACTAGCAACTTTACCATCAAACCGCTAGACAGAGGATACGGTATTACTCTTGGTAATTCTTTAAGAAGAGCTCTTCTTACTGCTGTGCCTGGAGCTGCGATAACAAATGTAAAAATAGAAGGTGCTCATCATGAGTTTTCTACAATTGAAGGCGTAACAGAAGATGTTGCAGATGTAATCATGAACCTTAAGGGTGTCAGATTTCATTTATTTGAAAGCTCTGTAGAGCCAATTTTTCTTAAGGTTAAAGGGCCTAAAGCTTTTACTGCTGCAGATATTCAAGCAGCAAGTGATGATTTTACAATCTTAAATCCTGAGCATCATATAACAGATATCGCTAAAGGAACAACCTTAGAAGTTGAATTGAGACTTGGAATAGGAAAGGGTTACAAATCTAGTGAAGAGAACAAGTTAAATAATTCTCCAGTTGGAATGATTCCAATTGATAGTATTTTCAATCCTGTTACTAAAGTTTCTTTCAACGTATCTCCGTTGCCAGGTGCTAAAGAAGATACTGAAATGCTATCACTGAATGTTGCTACGGATGGATCTATTTCTCCAATAGATGCAGTAAGTTACTGTTCATCTGTGCTTTCAGAGCATTATAATATTATTAATTCAATCAGTAATCCTTCAATTCTAGAGATTGATAAACCAGTAAGTGAGGAAATTCTTCAGATACGTAAACTCTTAGAATCATCAATCGATGAAATGGAACTTTCTGTAAGAAGTCATAATTGCTTAGAAGCAGCAGGAATTACATTGATTGGAGAGCTTGTAGATAAAGATGAAGCTGAAATGTTAGAGTATAAAAATTTTGGTAGAAAATCTTTAAATGAGCTTATAGAAAAACTAGAAACTATGGGCTTAAAATTTGGTATGGATACAAGCCCTTATACTGAAGATGAAGCATAATGAGAAAAAGAATATCAGCACGTAAATTTGGTAGATCAGCGGCGCATAGAAAAGCGTTGATGTCAAACTTGGCAAGTTCATTAATTGAACACAAGAGAATAAAGACTACTCATGAGAAAGCTTTAGAGCTCAGAAAATTTATTGAGCCAATGATTACTAAAGCAAAGAATCATACTGTGCATAATAGAAGGGAAGTTTTGAAGAAAATTCATAATGACGCAGCTGTTAAAGCACTTTTTGATGTTATTGCTCCTAGCTATACTGATAGACCTGGCGGTTATACTCGTATAATTAAACTTGGTTCTAGGCCAAATGATTCAGCCAAAGTTTCTCTTATTGAGTTTGTAGATAAGTTCAACTTTGAAAATGATGACATTGTCGACAAAACTGAAGAAGTTGAAGTCGTCGAAGAAGCCAAAGAATAGTTTTAGAGATTTTTGATAATTTCAGTCAAGAACTTGCAGTCTAGTTCATCAAAATCATCCAACTTATTTGAGTCTATATCCAATACAAAATTAGTGGATTGAATATTGAATGGAATGCATAATTCAGATTTACTGTTCGAGTCACATACTATATGTCCTGGAAATTTATTAACATTAGGGATATTTAGAATTTCATTTTTTAGCATTGCTGTTCCACATACACCATTCATATCGATTGGACTGCATGGTATTTTAAGTGATTTATAGTCTCCAATAACAAGTTGATTATCCTTTTTAAAATAAAATCCACAAAATATCCAGTTTTCAAAAGAATCAAAAAGCAAGCTACTTATTGTTTTTAACTTATCTTTCGAAGATATATTATTAATACTTTTAATGCATTTTGTATAAATTTCTTCTTTATTTTTTATTGATTGCATAATGACTAAAAAGTATGAAAAATTTTAAAGAACCAATAATCATTTCTGGTATGCCAAGAACTGGAACAACGCCATTAGGTCGAATACTTTCCAGCGTAGAAGGCCTATCGATGATATATGAGCCATTTAATGCGAAACAGGGCATTACAGGTATTGAATTTAATTATCCCTATCCTGGTAAAAATATATCTGAGATTCGTTTTAATAAAATTTTAGAAGATTTAATAAATTTAAAATCTAAATTTAAAATTGGTATCTCATCCTCTGATTCAATTTCAAAAAAAATATTTAAATATTTTATTGGAAACGAATCTTCAATTTCATTTTATAAAGCCAGATTATCATCAAGTAACCAGCGTCTAATTATAAAAGATCCTTTTTTAATTTTTTCATCAAAGGAAATATGTAAAAAATATAAAGTAATTTTTTGCGAAAGGCCGTTAAAACCTTTAGCTGCAAGTTTTAAGAGGATGAAATGGAATTTTTCGGAATATAGTAAATTATCAAAATTATTTTCTGATAATGAATTAAGAGCTAGAGATCTTAAACCTTCCAAAAAATTATCTTCTGAAGTTGTAGGAGCTATTCAATTCTATGAGTTGGTTAGTATCTATAAATCTGAAATTAATTCTAATAATATATATTTTTTTTCACAAAATAAGTTAGTAGAAGATCCAGTAGGCGAAATAAGATATCTTTTTGAATGGCTAGAACTAGAATTTTCAGAAAATATTGTAAAAACTATTGAATCATTAAGAAAAGGAAGGCAATCAAGGAAGAGCTTTCCAAAAGATAATATTCAACACGATTTAGATTATAATAAAAAATATTCTAATAAGTATTTTTCTGAAATTTTAACAAGCTATGAAATTGAAACAATAAGTAATTTTTGTAGCGGAGGAGAGATTTGAACTCCCGACCTTCGGATTATGATTCCGCTGCTCTAACCAACTGAGCTACTCCGCCATAAACGGCTAAAGTTATATCACAATGTTTTAAATGTCTAAATTATTTTAATTTTTAGAATAAAGTTTTTTAAAAAGTACTTTGCTTTTTTTTTATGTTTTGGTAATCTCATTCATTGATGAAACAAAGTGGAGATAACTAGCTCAATGAATTATAAATCAAAAGATGATTTTTTAACAAACGTAAAATTAAAATTTCCTAATGAAAATGAATTTCACCAAGCTGTTGAAGAAGTTATTAACTCTATATGGGATACAGTTCAAGGTGATGAGAATTACTTAAATAATAATATATTAGATCGTATTGTTGTTCCAGAAAGAGCAATAATTTTTAGAGTTCCTTGGGTTGATGATAACAAAAAAGTACATGTTAACCTTGGATATAGAATTCAGTTTAACTCAGCTATTGGTCCTTATAAAGGCGGATTGAGGTTTCATCCCAGTGTTAACTTAGGAATTTTAAAATTTTTAGCTTTTGAACAAATTTTTAAAAATAGTCTTACGGGTCTTAGCATGGGTGGAGGTAAAGGTGGTTCAGACTTTGATCCAAAAGGAAAGTCTGATAATGAAATTATGAAATTCTGCCAGTCTTTCATGACCGAACTATCTAAACACATTGGACATAACACAGATGTTCCTGCTGGAGATATTGGTGTGGGAGGAAGAGAAATTGGTTATATGTTCGGACAATACAAAAGATTGAGAAATGAGTTCACTGGAGTTTTGACAGGGAAAAAGACTGATTGGGGCGGAAGTTTAATTCGTCCAGAAGCAACAGGGTATGGAACAGTATATTTTGTAGATGAAATGTTAAAAACAAGGAAAGATAATTTATCTGGAAAAGTAGTAACTATCTCAGGTTCTGGAAATGTTGCTCAATTTGCTTGCGAAAAACTAATTCAACTTGGAGCTAAGCCAGTTACATTATCCGATTCATCTGGTTATATATATGATTCCAATGGAATTACTTTAGAGAAATTAGAATTTGTCAAAGAGTTAAAAGAAAAAAGATCCGCTCGAATTTCAGAGTATGCTAAAAAATTCAACGTAGAATTTATTGAAGGAAAAACACCTTGGGAAGTTGTGTGTGATATCGCACTTCCTTGCGCAACTCAAAATGAGCTAAATGTTGATGATGCTAAATTGCTTACCAAAAATGGATGTTTTGTCGTTGCTGAGGGAGCAAATATGCCATCAACTACCGATGCAGTTCATCATTTTATTAATGAAAAAATCTTATTTGGTCCTGGTAAAGCAGCTAATGCAGGTGGTGTTGCAGTTTCTGGCTTAGAAATGAGTCAAAATAGCACCAGAATGCCTCTAAAAAGTGAAGAAGTAGACAACTTGCTTAAAGGTATTATGGAGCGAATCCATAGCACTTGTGTTACATATGGTACTAAAGAAGATTTCATTAACTATGTTGATGGTGCTAATATTGGTGGATTTGTAAGAGTTGCCGATTCGATGATTGACCAAGGAATTGTTTAGATTAATTAGTATCTTATGCCGTTATGATGCGTAAGATATCATCAATTGACTTTAAGTCATCAAATACAACTTCTGGTAAAACAGTGCTTATTAGAGTTGATTATAACGTACCAGTGGTGAATGATCTTGTTGTTGACGACTTTAGAATCTTAAAATCTCTTCCTACAATTCAATACTGCTTAGAGCAGGGATCTAAAGTTGTTTTAATGTCACATATGGGTAGACCTAAAGGTAGAAAGAATAAAATGTTTTCTTTGATGCCTGCTGGAGAAAAGCTCGCAGAATTGCTAGAGATGCCAATTAAATTTTCAGATGATTGTATTTCAGAGGATGCAATTGATGTATCTAAAAATTTAAAAGATGGAGAAATACATTTATTAGAAAATCTAAGATTTTACAATGAAGAAACCTTAAACGATCAATTTTTTGCTGCTCAATTAGCAAAGCATGGATCAATATATATAAATGATGCATTTGGAACTGCACACCGAGAACATGCGTCAAATGCAAATATCACAAAGCATTTTGCTACAAAGGGAATGGGATTTTTAGTAGAAAAAGAAGTAAAATTTTTATCAGAAAATTTATCAAACCCAACCAAACCTTTAACTTTGATTATTGGCGGAGCAAAAATTGATACAAAGATTGGAGTAATAGAAAATTTTTTAGGATTAGCTGATAATATTATTATTGGTGGAGCAATGGCAAATACATTTATGGCAAGTATGGGCAGAGAGATAGGTCTTTCTTTGATGGAAGAGGATAAAATTGATACTGCCTCAATGTTAATTAATAAAGCTAATAGAAAAAAAACTAAGATTGTCCTGCCTGTCGATTTTACTGGAGAATTAAGAAAATTTGGTTCGGGAGATATTTGTACTGCTGATGCTAGTAACATCCCAAGTAAAATGATTTGTGAAGACATAGGAGTAAAATCAATTGACCTTTTTAGCAAAATAATATCAGAGTCAGAAACCGTTCTTTGGAATGGTACTGTTGGAGTAGCTGAAAATCCTAATTTTGCGACAGGAACAAATAGAATAGTTGATGCTATCATGGAAAACGAATTAACTTCAATTGTTGGAGGCGGAGATACTGTAGCCGCAATTAGGAATTATAATGAAGAATTTATTGATCAATTTTCACATGTTTCAACAGGAGGAGGTTCTTGTTTGGAAATGTTATCAGGAAGTAAGCTTCCTGCATTGGAGATGTTAAAAAAATAATGAGTAAAATTTTTGCAGCAAATTGGAAGATGTATTTAAACGAAGAAGAATCGATTGATTTTATATCAAAGATGTCTTCAAATAAAGATCTATTTGCAGATAAAAAAGTGATGATTTTTCCAAGTCATACTGCTTTAAGTTCAGTAAAAAACGCTTTACAAATTATGCCTAATATTAAAGTAGGAATGCAAGACTGTGATATGAAATTGAGCGGTGCGGTTACTGGCTCTAATTCAATTAGTTCAATACCTGTCGATTCTTGTATTGTTGGTCATTCTGAAAGAAGGATTATTTTCAAAGAAGATGAAAAGGTTGTTAAGAAAAAATTAGAAAATTCTTTGCAGGCTGTTGAAACTACAATCCTTTGTATAGGAGAAACTTTGGATGAAAAAAATCAAGATAAAACTTTTGAGGTTGTTGATAAGCAACTATCAATCCTACCAAGCGCTTTAAATGGAAAAAAGCTTATTATTGCATATGAACCAGTTTGGGCTATTGGAACTGGATTGGTGGCTTCTAATGATTATATAGCAGAAGTTCTTTCCTATATAAATAATGCTATAAAAAGTTTATATTCCGATGAAGTATTGAGTGAGATAAATTTATTTTATGGAGGCTCAGTAGACGAAAGCTCTGTTGAGAGTTTATCTACCATACCTTTATTAGACGGTTTTTTGATTGGTAGTGCTAGCGCAGATTTTAAAAAATTTGAAAATATTTTAAAGAAAATGAGGTAATATGATTCAGTTTTTAATAACAATACATACCATAATTAGTATTTTGTTGATAGTAGTTGTACTTATGCAATCAGGTCAAGGTGGCTTAAACTCTATGATGAGCGGTACAGCCAACTCAATGATGGGTTCAACAGGAGCTAATGATTTCATTACAAAATTAACTACAGGACTAGGAATTGCTTTCATTGGGTTAGCAATGCTTATTGGTGCTTTGAGCGGAGAGTCTAATGCTACTACTGATTCAATTTTACAAAAAGATGCAGAATCAAGACAAATTGATGAGGTAGTACCACAAGAATTTTCTCTTCCTTCAGCAGATGAGTTGATTCCACAAGAGTCTTCTACGAATTAATTTTCGCCGAAGTGGTGGAATTGGTAGACACGCTAGCTTGAGGGGCTAGTGGAGGAAACTCTGTGTGGGTTCAAGTCCCGCCTTCGGCACAAAATATTTATTTAACATTATTTTTAAAAGATTAATAGATTAGGTATTACTTAATAAACATAAGGTGAGAAAATGAAAAACTTTTTTTTAGTACTTATAACTTTAACTTCAATTTACGCTCAGACGTCGGCTATTGACTTGTATGAAGAGTCTCAAAAAGCACTTTCATCTGGAGATATTGAGCTTGCTGGAGAAAAAATTAGAGCAGCTATTGAAGCAGATAAATCCAACGATTCATTCAGAAAAGAATTTGATAGGTTGAATGGCCTTAGAAATAAAATGATTAATGCAAATCGATCAGTTAAAGATGGAAGATTCGATGATGCTATTCAGGGGTTCTACAGACGTGTTAAGCAGTGTTCCAAATTCTGCAGAAGCTATGTATGGAACCGGTAAAGCATATGAAGGAAAAAAAGAGTATTTAACTTCAGTTGATTTCTATAAGAAATCATTAGCTATTGATTCAAATTATACAAAATCGAAACAATCAATTTCTAATGTTGCCAAAAAATTATACAATAGTGCAAATCAAGACTATAAAAATGGAAATTTAGAAATGGCTTTAACCAAGTATGAACAGGTACTAATTATTAATTCAAGACTGTACCAAGCGTACTTTCAAATGGGTGTGCTGCAGAAAAAAATGGGAAATTTAACCTTATCAATAGATAATTATTTAAAAGCTCTAAATATCAAAAAAACATTTGATAAGGGATGGTATAATTTAGGATTAGCTTATAAAGATAATGGTGATATCGAAAATGCAAAAAATTCTTTTGAAGAAACTGTTAGGCTAAACAAGAAGTATTATAAAGCTCATAAAAGTCTTGGAGATTTATTTATTGATCTTGAAGATTTTGATAGTGCGATTACAAGTTTTAAAAAAGCTATTGAAGTAAAGTCAAATTATTCTGCTGCTTACCATGGTTTGGGTATAACTTATGCAAAGGTTGGAAATTACGAAAAATCAGCCGAATCGTTATCAGAGGCTGTTGAATTATCTCCAAAGGAATTCCTATCATGGTTTCATTTAGCTGAAGCGTATAATAAATTAAACGATTGTGAAGCTGCCAAAAATGCAGCCCTTGAATCGATTGATTTAAAAAAGAACTTTGGAGGCGGATGGTTTGAGTTAGGGATTGCTGAGTACTGCAATGGAAAAGGTAATAAAAACACATCTATAAATCATTTTGAAAAAGCAAGGAATGATCGTGAATGGAGAAAAATGGCTGAGTATGAAATTGATCGTGTTAGAAATCCAGAAAAATACGAGCAATGATCAAAGCTGTAATTTTTGATTTAGATAATACACTTTTAGATTTTATCAAAATGAAAAGGGAGGCAGTACAAAATGCACTGCTTTCTATGAAAGAAGCCGGCTTAGAGCTTGATTTAGAGCAATCATATAATGAAGTTATGTCTATTTATGAATCGGAAGGTTGGGAACACCAACTAGTATTTAATAAGTTTTTAAATGATAAAATTGGTTATGTAGATAACAAATATCTTGCCGCAGCAATTGTTGCTTACAGAAGAGGAAAAGAAGCTAATTTAAAAGCTTATCCAAATGTGCATAGAACACTTAATCATTTAATGAAAAATGGTATAAGACTTGCAATTGTTTCTGATGCACCAAGTAGAGAGGCATGGATGAGAATTTATTATTTAAATCTTCACCATATGTTTGATGCGGTTGTCACATTTGATGATTCAAAAGAGAGAAAACCTTCTCCTAAGCCTTTTAATCTAGTCTTAAAAAAATTAGCTTTATCTAAAGAGGAAGTAGTTATGATTGGAGATTGGCCTGAAAGAGATGTAGTAGGAGCAAATAGCCTAGGAATAAAAACAATTTTTGCTCGCTATGGTGATACTTTTGGAGTTAAAAATTCTGGTGCAAATTGGGATATCGATGATATTTCTGAAATTATTCAAATAGTTGAAAATGAAAATGGAAAATAAGCTTTCTGTTGGAGTAGACATTGTATCTATCAAAAGAATTAGAGATATAATTACATCATCAAAAAGAGATAGATTTTTATCAAAAATATTTTCATCCAGTGAAATAAAGGATGCATTATCAAAAAATGATGAAGCCCAATTTTTTGCTGGCAGATTTGCCGCCAAAGAAGCAGTTAAGAAAGCAAGTTCAACCAAAAGCTTAATTTCTTCAAATAATTTTAAATCAATTGAAATATTTAATTATGAGAGTGGAAAGCCAGGTGTTAAAGCTCCAAATTGCCAAAATATTGAGTTATCCATTTCACATGATGGGAACTATGCAATTGCTTTTTGCATTAGAAGCTAATGGATTATTTTGAAATAAATGGAAGAAAATCTCTTCATGGGGAAGTCAAAATAAGTGGAGCTAAAAATGCTGTTTTACCTCTGATGGCCGCAGCAATCCTTAACAATAAAAAATTGCAAATTTTAAATGTCCCTTTTTTATCAGATTCTGCAACTATGGCCAAGCTTTTAGAAAGTATGGGAGCAAAGGTTCACTTTGATCCAAATAATTCAATTACGGTAGACTCCTCAAGCTTAGACAATCCTTTTGCTTCTTATGATTTAGTAAAAACAATGAGAGCATCATTTTATGTTTTAGGGCCTTTAATAGCAAAATTTGGATATGCTAAAGTTTCTTTGCCTGGAGGTTGTGCATGGGGTCCTAGGCCGGTAGACTTTCATTTGGAAGCCTTAAAAGCTCTAGGAGTTGATATTAAAATCGAAAATGGTTATGTGATTGCTACTGCTAAAAAAATAACTGGTAATACAATACACTTTCCTAAAATATCGGTTGGTGCAACAGGCAATGTTGTGATGACAGCTATTTTTGCTAAAGGTGTTACAACGCTTACCAATGCTGCTGCAGAACCTGAAATTCAACAGCTTTGCAATATGTTAAATAGCATGGGAGCTAAAATTGATGGCATAGGATCAAATACTCTTACAATTACAGGAGTTCAGTCATTAAACTCAATTGATAGCATTTCAGTTATTCCAGATAGAATAGAAGCCGGTACGTTTATGATTGCAACTGCTGCAGTTGGCGGAAAAGTTAAAATTAAAAATATTATTCCAGAACATTTGGATTCTGTTAGCAATTGTTTAAAGAAAGCTCAAGTTCAAGTAGATATAGGTGCAGATTTTATTATTATTGAATCAGATGGAAGTAATATTGCTCCAACAGACATGGAAACAAATGAATATCCTGGATTTCCAACCGATCTTCAAGCACAGTGGATGATGTTAATGTGTTTAGCTAAGGGAGTTTCAACTATAAAAGAAAATATATATTATGATAGATTCACCCATATTATGGAATTAAATAGGCTTAATTGTGATATAAAGCTTGAAAATTCTATCGCGAGAATTCAAGGAAATCAAAACCTAGTTGGAGCGGATGTAATGTCAACAGACATTAGAGCGTCCGCAGCCTTAATCATAGCTGCATTATGCGCAAAAGGTAAAACAACAATAAGTAGAATATATCATATTGATAGAGGTTATGATAAAATCGAGGAAAAATTATCTATTCTAGGCGCTGAAATTATTAGAAGAAAATAACCGAATTGTTATTGATTTTGATATAATTCTTTATAGATTTATGGCCAGACATGAAAATTGTTATTATAGGTGCTGGAGAGGTAGGCTTTCATGTAGCCAAGTCCCTTGGTGAGCTAGATTATGATATATCTATAATTGATATAGACCATGCTAAATGTGCTAGAGCAAATGAACATTTAGACGTAATTGTAACTCAGGGAAATGGTTCTGACGAACAAATTTTAAAAGATATAAATATAGCTGAAGCTGACTACGTTTTCTGTTTGACAGATTCAGATGAAACAAATCTAATTTCTTCGTTACAATGTCATAATCTAGGTGCAAAGAAAATTATTGCTCGTTTAAGAGATTTAGATTATTCAAGAAATGGAAATGCGCTACCACCTGAAAAATTTGGCGTAGATATTGTTATTCATCCAGAAGATGAAGTTGCCAAAGAAATAATTACGCTAGTAAGACATCCTTATGCTGATAAGTTTTATGAATTTGAAGGTGGAAAAGCAGTTTTATTCTCTAAAAAAATTAATCATCGCTCAAAATTATCCGGAATGACTGTAGATGAGTTCCATAAAATGAATATTGAGTTTAAAAGCTTAATAGTTGCTGTGATTCGTGGTGAAAAAATGACAATCCCAACCACAACATTTAAATTTGAACCAGAAGATTACATATTCTTTTTTGTAAGGTCTAAAAATTTAAACCAACTACTTGAAGGACTGGGTATTGAAAATTCCCAATCCAAAAGAATAATGATTGCAGGAGCAAGTAAAATTGGAAGAAGAATTGCATCCTTATTGGAAGATGAAATGTCTGTAAGGTTGATTGAAAAATCAAAAGAAAAAGCTACCCAAATTGCTAATAACCTTGATAAAACAATTGTTTTAAATTCAGATGCAACGGATGTAGAATTTTTAAAAGGTGAAAATATTTCTGAGGTTGACTCCTTTATTGCAGTTACAGAAGATCAGCAGCTAAATTTATTAGCAGGAATTTTATCTAAACAATTGAAAGCCAAACATTCAATTATCCATGTTACAAATCCAGACTATGTGAGAAATATGTCAGATTTAGGCATTGGTTCAATTGTCAGTAAAAATACTGTTAGCGTTAATGCTGTTATCAAATCCATAAGAATTGACCAAAAAGAGCATGTTATACAACTTTTTAGCTCCTTAGACATGGAAGCCATTGAGTTAGTAGCTGAAAAAGATTCTAAGGCTGCTAGATTGCCTGTATCTAATCTTAATTTGCCCCATGGGTGTTTAGTTGCATTAGTGAATCATAATGGTCACATAAAAATTCCTGCAGGGGACTTTCAAATATGTGAGAATGATACAGTATTGATTTTTTGTATTAATTCAAAAATTAGGGAAGTTAGTAAAATTTTTAGCAACGAATAATGAGTCTAAAACCAACATTTAGGCTATTATCAATTCTAATAGCACTACTATCAATTTTCTTACTAATTCCTGCAACAATAGAGTATTTTGAAACAAAAAATTTATACTTATTCCAAGTTTCTGTAATATCTATTTTGTGCTCAATTCCCGTCTGGTATTTTTCAAGAAAAGCACAATCATTTTCTAATAAGGATGTTTTTTTAGTAATTGTATTATGTTGGATTGCCGCTTCATTTTTTGGTTCAATACCATTCTTTCTTTCTGGAAGTTTTGATGGATATTCTAATGCTCTTTTTGAAGCTGTTTCTGGTGTAACTACAACAGGAGCAACTATTTTAGTAGATATTGAAAGTATGCCCAAAAGTATTCTTTTTTGGAGATCTTTTCTTCAATGGTTTGGCGGACTTGGTATTGTAATTTTTACTATCGCTTTATTGCCTTTACTTGGAGTTTCAGGGGAGAAAATTTTTAATCTCGAATATCCTGGACCATCTTCAGAAAAAATTACTCCAAGAATAAAAGATACAGCAAGATTGTTAATCAAATTTTATGTTGGCTTTACTGTTACATTGTTTTTTCTATTATCATACAATATGTCATTTTTTGATGCTATTTGTCATGCAATGACAACTATGCCATCCGGTGGATTTTCAACTTTTAATGATAGTATCAATGGACAATCTGATTATATAAAATCTATTATTTTATTATTTATGCTTATTACGGGAACTAATTTTGCACTTCATTTCAGAGCTGTTAATTTGGGATTAAAATCATATCAACGAGATAGAGAGTTTCAATATTATATTTTGGTTTGCATATTTTTTTCAGGGCTTATTTTCTCACTTGGGTATTTTAATAGCGAAGAAAATTCTCCTTTAGATATTGCATTCCAAACTGTTTCAATAATAACTACTACTGGATATACATCAACCAATTATAGCAATTGGACTCCGTTTATATCCCAATACTTATTGTTTATTTTAATGTTTGCTGGAGCAATGGGTGGATCAACCAGCGGAGGAATCAAACTAATTAGGATTGTTGCTCTTTTTAAATACGTAAGAGTAGAGTTGAAGAGAGCATTGCATGAAAAAGCAATTATTCCAGTGAGGATTGGTAGGCAGGTTTTATCTGATGAATTGATAAGAAAAACTTTGGCATTTTTTCTTTTTTACGTGTTATTCTTTTTCCTAGCATCTATTGTTTTTGTAATGCTTGGGGATAATTTGGAGTCATCTATAGGCGCTGCGGCATCTGCAATGGGGAATATTGGACCTTCAATAGGTGAATATGGAGCTATGAATAATTATAGCGACATGCATGCTGTTGGAAAGTATTTAATGATGTTTGGTATGATTTTAGGACGTTTAGAGATATTTGCTGTATTAGTCTTATTTACCAAAACATTTTGGAGATCATAATATTAGCATACAGTCCAAGATTTTAGGGCTTCCTAAGCAGCCAGGTATTTATCAGTTTAAAGATATAAACGGTAAAATCATTTACATTGGAAAGGCTAAAAACTTAAAAAATAGAGTTAAATCATACTTTGTAAAAAAATCATATCGAACCCCTAAAGAACAATCATTATTAAAAAAGATTGAAGATTTTGAATGGATTGTTTGTCAAGACGAGGCTGATGCATTTATCACAGAAGCAACGCTCATTAAAAAATTTAAACCAAAGTATAATGTTCAACTAAAAGATGATAAATCATTTCCATATTTAAAAATTACCAAAGAACAATTTCCAAAAGTTTTTATAACTAGAAAGATTTATAATGACAAAGCTAAGTATTTTGGCCCATATACTGATGTAAAATCTATGCGACGATTACTTGATGTATTGTATAGAGCTTTTCCAATAAGAAATTGCTATATACAACTTAATGAGATTGACGAAATAACTAATCAGCCGATGGTGTTAAAAAATGGTTTAGGAATTCGAACAATCACGGAAGATGAATATCAAGAGATGGTTGTCGATATGATAGCTTTTTTAAAGGGCGAAACAAAAGCGGTAGAAAAAAAATTGTCTTCTCAAATGAATTATTATTCTTCAGAATTGATGTATGAAGATTCTGCTAGAATAAGAGATCAACTAAAAGCAATTAATTCTTTTAAAATTGGACAACGAAAATTAGAAGCAGATTTTTCTAATCGTGATGTAATTGGCTTTCAAAATAAAGACAAGCATTTCGTAGTTGTGATATTGCGAATAAGAGAAGGTAGAATATTAAGCAGAGAAAAGATTTCATTGGACTCAGATGAGTCGCTTGATAAGATATTAAGAACCATTGTAATCAATTTTTATATGAATGCTGCATACATACCTAATAAGATTTATTTTCCTGAGTTCCCGGAAGAGACAAAAGAGTTAGAATCTTGGCTGTCAACTAAAGCAGGAAGAAAGGTTACATTTCATGTTCCACAAAGAGCGGTAAAATTACAAGAATTAAAACTTGCAAATCGAAATGCAAAATTATTATTGAATGAATGGTTATTAAATATTGAAAAGCGCAAAGATTATATTCCAAAATTATTAAATGAATTAAAAGATATCTTAAATCTTACAAAACCACCAAGACTCATTGAAGCGTTCGATATATCCCATTTAGGAGGAACGTAATACAGTAGCTTCTATGGTGGTATTCAAAGATGGAAGACCATTTAAGAGTGCTTATAGAAAATATAATATCAATGTAAATAAAGTAGATGATTTTGAATCAATGAGAGAGGTTGTTTTTAGGCGATATAAACGTCAATTAACAGAAAAAAATACGTTACCTGATCTTGTATTGATTGATGGTGGAAAAGGGCAGTTATCTGCTGCATTAGAATCACTAAAAGAATTAAAACTTGATTTGCCGATAGTAGCACTAGCTAAGCGCTTAGAAGAATTATTTTTGCCAGAACAAAAAGACTCCCTGCGAATTGCCAAAAATTCACCTGCCTTAAATGTTTTAAAGCAGTTAAGAGATGAGGCGCACAGGTTTGCAATTACATTTCAAAGACAAAAAAGAACCAAAGGTATCGCTAAGTCAAAATTTGAAGATATTCCTGGCGTTGGGAAAGAAAACCGTCGAGAAAATATATAAGCGATTTCAAAATACTACCAGCGACATGAAAGATTTATCAGATAAAGCATTAGCTTACAAACTTGGAGTAAGTCAAAAAATTGCAAAACAAATAAAAAAATTCATTTAATGAGAAAAAAACTGTCAGAAGATAATAATCTAGCCATATGTTTTCCAGAAATAGCTAAAGAATGGCATCCATCAAAAATGGCCACTTAAAACCATATCAAGTAACTCCTCATAAACATTTAAAAGCTTGGTGGATTTGTAAATATAATCATGAATGGCAAGCATTTATTTATTCGAGAGCAGGAGGTTCTGGATGTCCATATTGTTCTGGACAAAAGGTTGGATTTGGGAATGATCTAAAAACAAAATTTCCAGAAACAGCAAAAGAATGGCATCCAACAAAAAATGGTAAATTATTTCCTGAAGATGTAATGCCAGGTTCTGGTATTAAAAGATGGTGGCAATGCTTAAAGTGCGATGAGAGTTATGAGATGTCACCAAACAAAAGGACAACTACGGACAGGAAAAAACCTCGCGGATGCCCAGTTTGTGCAGGAAAAAAAGTTGTAAAGGAAAAAATGATTTATACACTCTTTTTCCTGAATTAGTTAAAGAGTGGCATCCAACAAAAAATGGTATTTTAAAACCTGAAGATTTCTCAAAAGGATCACAACAGAAAATTTATTGGTTATGTGCAGAAATCATGTTTGGAGTGCAGCAATAGCAAATAGAACTAATGGTAGTGGTTGCCCTGACTGTTCAAATCAAACATCCAGACCAGAATTATTTTTTTATTCAGAGCTAAAGTTTATTTTTAATAATACAATTCACAGAAAAAAAATTTTAACTATGAAGTTGATATCTTTATTAAAGATTTGAATTTATGTATTGAATATGATGGTTCTTTTTGGCATAAAAGTTTTAGAAAAGATGCCTTAAAGAAAGAAATGTTAGTAAATAATGGATATCGTTCAATAAATATTAGAGAAAATCCACTAAAAAAAAATCACTGAATTTGATTTAGTAATCAATCCAAGTAAGAAATATTTTGATAATTTCATTTGCTTTTTAAATAATCTTAAAACTCATCAATTTGTTGATTCAAAAAGTATTAAAAAGATAAACAAATATTTAAAAAACAAATTCAATTCAAAACGACAGAGAATACAAGAGACTTCTTGTGAGCGAGACAGGTAAATTAACTTCGGAAAATAATCTTGCAAAAATGTATCCTGAATTAGCAGATATGTGGCACAATGATAATAATTCTACACCATCACAGGTAACAGCATTTTCACATGATGAAGCTAAATGGATTTGTAAAAATAATCATATTTTTACTAAAAAAATTTATCAGATGTCAACAAAAGCAAAAAAATAAATCTGAAATACTCTGTAGAGAATGTAATTCTATTGCATTTGCATATCCTTCAATAGCAAAAGAGTGGCATCCAACTAAAAACCTTCCAATGACACCAAACAAAGTTAGTTCCGGCTCAAACAAAGAGTATTACTGGCAATGTGCGAAAGGTCATACTTGGAAAGCCTCTCCCAACAATCGAAACCTAAAAAGAGCACACCTAACGGTAGAGGATGTAAAAAGTGTTATTTGGAATCAAGAAAGATAATTTAAATAAGGTCATTTTCTTTCATCCAAT